>CAYWCN010000029.1:0-34997 GCA_964456775.1 uncultured Anaerolinea sp. | reverse complement strand
CCGGTGGGCGCGGTCTAAGCGGAGCCGCGTTGGAAGCCGCGGCAAAAGTCCTCAACATGACCACCGACGAAGTGACTGCCGCGCTGCAAAACGGGCAAACGCTGGAAGACTTGGCGGACAAAGCCGGCGTGGACATCGAAGATGTGCATGCCGCAATTCAAGCCGTACATGAGACCGAACTGCGCGAACGGATCGCTCAAGCGCTGGAAGACGGCACGATCACGCAGGAACACGCGGACTGGCTGCTCGAAGGTCTTGAGAAAGGCTTCCTCGGCGGACCGGGCGGGTTTGGCTTAGGCGGCTCGCATGGAGGACCAAAACCGGGCGAGGCTCCTCCCGTTTCACCTACGCCATAAATAACAAAACTTCCGATGTTTTGAAAACATCGGAAGTTTTTCTTTGTGGGCGCTGACACGTTCGGCGTTCTCGGCGGGGTACGTCAGGGAGGCGCCGGCGATGAAACCTCGGTGACTTCGACCGAGTCCACCTGTCCGTCATCTCCCGCGTTGTTCGGGTTTGAAGGCGGCGGCGCGATGATCACCAAATATTGGTAACTGCCCGGCGGCGGATGACTGTCTGCCTGGTCAACATCAATCAAGATGCCGACTTGTGAATTCGATGGCGGGGGCGTTGCGGCTGGGTCTTGATACAAGTCGCTCGTTTGAATCGTCTGGTTATCAACTTCCGCGGCGGGCAGACCCAGCACGGTCGTATCCACATTGGAATTCGTATCGGGAATTCCATCACCCCAATTGAATACTTGATAGTACGTGCTCCCGGTGGGATCGTTCGAAATGCCGACGATCACCTGATCCATTGAGATCACGCCGCTTCCATTCGGGTTTTCATCTTCATAGTAGACCAGATCATACGCGCCGTCCGGCGTCGCGTTGACGATGATCGGATTCGAACTTTGATCGATGACAAAATACGAACCATCGGGGAAATTACTTCCCGTGGCGGTATTTCCATCGGGGTCTCCTTCATTCAACCCGGAAGGCGTCCCTGCGAGTTGCGTCACCGCCGGGTCGAT
Organism: uncultured Anaerolinea sp.; assembly: GCA_964456775.1. GTDB lineage: Bacteria > Chloroflexota > Anaerolineae > Anaerolineales > Villigracilaceae > Defluviilinea. The sequence goes on along the minus strand of CAYWCN010000029.1, from coordinate 33,964 downwards.
CGTCGAAGTGACCGGCGGGAGAGTCGGGCTGGCTGTCGCAGTCGGAGTAGGCGGGTCATCCGGCGGATCTTTCGGCTTCTTGGTCGGCGTCACACTTGTGGGCGGAGGAGAAGCGGAAGGGGAAGGGGAGGGCGAAGGCGATGGAGTCGCTGTCACTGTGGGTGGAGCGGAAGTTGGAGAGGCTGTCGGCGAAACTACCGGAGTGTTTGTGGGCGTGGCGCTGGGATTCAATACGACGAGCGGAACTACAGAGGTCTCTGAATTTGACGTCTGCGGATTCAGGAATGAATTCGCCCAGCCCATCGGCGTGAGAATATCGGATCGAACCGGCGCGACCAAGTTCGGGAAAACATTGGACTCGAAATATTGACCGGTATCCACATGCGATGAAATATCCGCGCGCACGCTCCAGTTCGACATCAAGCGTATGGCTAACTGACCTGAAACCAGCATCAATACAATGCCGAGCGGCACCAGCAGGAAAAGATAGATCAGATCGCGGCGTTGATTGAATAGCGATTTCAATTATGCCCGTTCCCATTCTGAGACAGCGGCAGGCGCACGTAGAATGTGCTGCCGGGGTTATTGATCTCGTCATGCCCCGGACTTTCCACCCATAGACGTCCATGATGCGCTTCAATGATTCCCTTGGCGATAGCCAGTCCCAAGCCGGGACCTCCACCTTTGAATTTCGTTTTTCCAGAGGAGTGCAGTAAAACCTCGCCCGTTTGATAGAACTTTTGGAAAATGAGTTCCTGATATTGCGGGTCTATCCCGATGCCGGTGTCGTGGGTGGCTATTTCAATTTGCGGTTTGCTGTCCGATTCATGGACGACGCGACCACTGAGTTGTATCTTCCCGCCATCGGGCGTGTACTTAACGGCATTGGTAACGATGTGATAGAAAACTTTTTGCAGGAGATCAGGATCGGCAGAGATGGGCGGGAGCGTTTTCAAGTCCTCGGCGCAGACATGGATCTGTCTCTCTTCGCAAACCGGTTTTACTTTCGATAGCACGCTGTCAACGACCGTCGTGAGGTACAGCGTGGTGGGACTTAGATTCAAGGCTTGGTTGTCTATCCGCGAAACGTCGAGCATGTCATTCACGATCTCGGTCATCCCCCGCGTGCCGCTCACGATGTTTTCGATATAGGCTGTTAATTCGGGGTCTTCATTGGCTTTCATCTTCAAAAGCTGGGCGTATCCCAAGATCAGTGTGAGAGGCGTGCGGAGTTCATGCGCGGAAATTTGGATGAACTTCACCTTGGCGCGATCCATCTGCTCCAAAACCAGATTGGCTCGCTCCAGTTCCAGCGTCCGCTGGTGGAGGCGGTCTGTCATCTCATCGAACGTGCTTGCGAGGAATCCGATCTCATCCGAACTTTGGATGCCGGTACGCCGTTCCAGTTCTCCCCCGGCAATTGCCCGTGACGTGGTGACAAGTGAATGTAGTGGATTGATGATGAGCCGCGAGATGAAATAACCGATCAGGATCACCCCCACCATCGCAAGTCCAAACAGAAGCACGTACGTGTTGCGGCTGACCGAGCTGGATTGGATGACATAGTTCAGCGGCAAGACGACCGCGTACGCGCCCAGCCGGTCGCCTCCCACCTCGAGCGGACTTTGCACGAGGCTATACCAGCGTCCATCCAATAAGAAATTTTCGCCCCGTACGAGACCATCCGCGCGGACGATGTCTTGAAAAGCCTGCTCTGAAACAGAAAGCTCGGAAAGAGCCTCAGGCTCCTCTGTGCTTCCTCTCATTGTAGTGGCGATAGCCTGTCCCTCGTTGGCATAGATGGTAATGTCGGCAAGCGACGTGCTCTTCAACTTGGGCAGGATCGTATCGAACGAAGTGCCGATCAACACAACACCGGCGAACCGGTTGTTCAGCGGAATCGGCAACGCGGTATAGTAATAGTAGCGTCCATCCACCAGATTGGTTCCCAGACTCCGCCGGGGTGGACTCTCCGCATCTCCCAGCGAAAGGAGGGATTGAACGATCGCCGACTCGGGCGCGCCGGTATACTGTTGGACTTGTACAAGGTTCCCATCCGCGTTTCGGAGGAGGTGAAGGACTTCCTGACCGTTGGTGTCGATCAGCACAAGGTTTTCGACCCCCAAGCCGTCTGCCACCGGCACAGCCAGAGACGCAACCGCCTGCTTGTCGTCGGCGATCATCGCTTCGGCAAGCCCGGAAGTATAGGCGACGATGCGCGCGGTCTCCACGTGCTTGATCTCCTGCCGCACCAATTCATCGGATACGACTCGTCCCGCCTCGAGCAGTTGGTTGACCAAACGTTCATTCAACGTGTTCGCCACCAATTTGGTGACCACGTAAACGCCGGTAACCGCTACGAGCAGCGTGAGGATGAGATACGGAAGAATAACTTTGAATCGAATGCTCAACGGTGTTGCCTTTCTGGTGTGCCTATCTTACGCCGGACATTATATGAACTATGGCGTCTGCTGAATCAAGAAAGGACTGGAATGCAATACAATTAATACCTACCTTTCCAGTGTGTTAATTTTTGGGGTGTTTTTCTTTCCTTTCTGTTTGTAACTTTTCGCCCGTCAAAATCTCGCGGGCTGTAACATCTGCTTTATAAACAAGACCTCCGAGTTCTTAAAGAACTCGGAGGTCTTCTAGTGGGCGCTGATCGCGAAGCACTCGAACCCCAAAACTTCGTTATAAAAAAGCCTCACGGTGCGTGAGGCTTTTTGTGGGCGCTGAGGGACTCGAACCCCCGACCCCTTCTGTGTAAAAGAAGTGCTCTAACCAACTGAGCTAAGCGCCCGGGTCGGGCTATTCTGCTGTTTGGCTTCTGTATCAAAGAAGCGCTCTTAACCCACAGGGTGCTTCGCGACTAACTGAGCTAAGCGCCCGGGATGATCGAAATTATACATCATGTTACACTTGCGCCTGGAGGAAACATGCGCATCGTTCGATATGAAACACAAGACGGCAAAAAACCAAAATACGGATGGCTGCTCGACGACAAGGTTGGCGAGATCAGCGGGAATATCTACGGACGCTACCGCCGGCAGGAAGCCCTCACGCCTCTTTCCGACGTGCGGCTGATCCAACCGTGCGAGCCGGGCAAGATCGTGTGCGTGGGCCGCAACTACGTGGAACACGCCAAAGAGTTGGGCAACGAAGTGCCGAAGGTCCCGCTCCTCTTCATGAAGCCGCCCTCGTCGGTGATCCCCAACGGCGAGACGATCCTCCTGCCGCCGCAGTCGAATCAGATCGAACACGAAGCGGAATTGGTCGCCGTCATCGGCAAGCGCGGACGTCACATCACCGCCGAGGAGGCGAAGAAGCATATTCTGGGTTACACCATCGGCAACGACGTGACCGCGCGCGATCTGCAAAAATCGGATAACCAGTGGACGCGCGCCAAAGGCTTCGACACCTTCTGCCCGTTCGGGCCATGGATCGATACCGACTTCGACCCGTCCGATTCGGTTATCACCTGCCGCGTCAACGGGCAGATGCGGCAAATGGCGTCCACGCGCGACATGGTCTTCAACGTGGGCACGCTGGTCGCGTACATTTCCTCCGTGATGACTTTGGAACCCGGCGATTTGATCTTCACCGGCACACCTTCCGGCGTGGATATATTGAAAAATAACGATGTGGTGGAAATTGAGATCGAAGGTCTCGGCTCGTTGAAAAACCCGGTGCGAACAGAAACGCAGGGGCGGGGTAACCCCGCCCCTACGTTTTGATCATGGCGTTGGCACACATTCATTCTTCACCGCGTTCTCCGGCGTGAAATCGGCAAACCGCCCGGCGTGGTAGGCGATATCATCCAACAACGGATAATCCGTTCCGAAATAATGATTGAACACCACGCGGAACGAATTGACCGGCGTGATGGTGGGATATAGATCCTTTTTTGCATCATCGTTCACATAATACGCGTTCAAAATAGACATCCGCAACTGCGGGTTATCCTTGCTCGGCACACCGGAGGGACCGTGGTCGCCCATGAGGATGATGACCGGGGGAATCTTCGACTTGGCGATGATCTCTTGCACAACACCGGTGATCTGCGAGTCAATGAATTCCACGTTCGATAAATATCCGTCCACCTCATTATCGTTCCAATCGAATTTTCCATCCGACGAAAAAATGAACGGCGGATGCGGCACGAGGAAGTGAGCAAAGACGAGTTTAGGTCCCCGAATCTCCTCGGGCAAACGCTTCAACTCATTCAAAATGAAATACGTCTGCTGATAATGTTCGTAGAATTGCGTCTCTCTTTGCTGCGCCAGATCGAAGCCGGGGATCAACGTGGGAATGTCGAACGCGAGACGCGCCAGCGAGGTCTCCAATAACTCAAACTCAAATTCGCTCAAGCCGCCCGTCAGGTCCACTTTGCCGGCGAGCAGTTGATTGCGCGAGAGCCGTTCGTCTTCCGCGAAGGAAAAATGTCCGTTTGAGCGATTCTCAAAGGTGACGACCAGATAGCCCTGCGAACGAAGCGTCTCGACGACGAGACTCGAATAGAGCGGGAAGAGCGTATCCTCCCGATGGTAATCCGCATAAAAGGTCGAAGTCACAGAAAGTTTTGTGGCTGGATAATTGCTCTGCGCGCATTGCGCAACATAGAATCCGAGCCCCTCCAATTTTTTAGTGAACGCGGATTCGTCGTAGTCGAAATATTTTTCCAACGCGAAGGCGCTGGTGTGGGCGTCGAGCAGGATGATGTAAATATCGGGTCTTTCTCCGACGGTGGAACTGCCCGCCGCCTCGCGAGCGGATTCCATCGCCGACCGCGCCTCCCGCGCCGATTGATAGACCGCGAGATCGTGCTGAACCGAACGCGCCACCGAAAAGACGGTGAGGAACGCGCTCGCCGCCGTGAGAAAGATGACGAATGTTTGGGGACTTTTCATCCGCCAAAAAATGAACCAAACCGCCAGCACAAAAGACGCGCCAAAGATGAACAAAAGATAACGGTGGCGAATCGTCTCGCCGAACGCGGATTGAATCTCTAAATAGACATGCCCGTACGAAAAGAAAGCAATCACGATCAGCGTGGTGACGATGCCCGACTTTTGCCATTCGCGCGTGAACAAGCGTAACAGAATCCAGATCAACGCCGTGAAAACCAGCGACAGCAGGACGGGCCGCACAAGCGACGCCGAATCCACGTAGGCGATGTTGAAATTCCGCAGTTCAAAGATGGGGTAGAGCGCAAAGAGGAACGGATGTAAATATGGAAGTATTTTTTTCACAGCGGCGAATTATACCCATGTATCCGTATCATCGTGTTTGGCGTCATTTAGAGACAGTCGAAGGCTTACAGACAATTCAATCATTGTCCTATATAATGAACGAAAGTTTGTCCCTGCGGAGAACACATGAATGAGACACCCCATGTAATTCGACCGATGACGCTCGGAGAAATTCTCGATAAAGCCATCCGCTTGTATCGGCAGAACTTCCTCACCTTTGTCGGGATCTTCGCCATCCCTTACATCCCGATGGTGATCATTCAGATGGTCTTCAGCGTCCTGTATACCACCACCTTGATGGGTCCAAATTCTCTGCAAAACACAGACCCCACGATGGTCATGGGGTTAGGCATAGCCACCATCATCAGTTCCGTTGTATTTTTAATCGCGAACTTCATCCTCGTGAGCGGATTCGCCACCGCCGCCATCACGCGCGCCGTGGCGAACAACTACATGGACAAGCCCATCGGCATCCTCGATTCCTACCGCGGCATCTCCGGCTCGGTCTGGAAGTTGATTTGGACAATTGTGCTGTGCACACTCCTGCTGTTCCTTGTCTTGATCTGGTCAATTGTCCCCATTGTTGGCTGGTTCAGCGGGCCCGGCATTCTCTTCTTCCTGGGGTGGATCGTCACCCCGCTCGTTGCTCCCATTATCATATTGGAAAAACGCGGGATAACACAAAGCATCCGCCGCGCATGGGATCTGGGACGCAGCCGCTTCTGGTGGCTGATCGGGTACACGCTCGTGCTGTCCCTGCTCGGTCAACTGATCGTTACGGGACCCGTATTCCTGCTCAGCGCCATCCTGCGGATCGCGCTCTCCTCCATACCCGACATGGGTTATGAAATGCAAACCATGGTGGATACGATCGTCTCCAACCTGCTCACGATGTCATTGGGTTTGTTATACAGTCCTCTGCAATTGACCATGATGACCGTCGTTTACTTTGACTTGCGCGCCCGCAGTGAAGGGCTTGACCTCGCCCTGCAACTTTCATCGCTCAATGAAAACCAGACCGAACCGTCGCCTGCCCTGCCTGAAATTGCCAGCACAGACACTTCGCGTCTTTTCGCCGGCATCGATATCGGACGGTTCGCCCTGCTCTCCCTGATCGCTTTCGTGCTTTTCGGCTGTTACTTCTTTTTTATCTTTCCTTTTGCCCTCATGAGCGGCGGTCTCTAGCCAGCGATGAATACGCCGCGCAAATTCGCCCTGCTCTTTCTATGGCTTGCTTTCTGCGGCTATCAGATTCAACAAGCGTCTGCGCAAGCCGCTCAACTCACCGAAAAACAATATTGGGGATTGGTGCAAGAGTCGCGCGCGATCGTGGCGCGGCTCGATAAAGGATCACAGGCGGAAACTCTTGAAAAACTGGACCAACTCGCATCGCGGTGGGAAGCGGTCACCGAAGTGGAAGTGGACGGGGGGCGCATCCCGGTCGATCAGGGATATCTTGTCGAATTGATGAGGGAAAATCCGCCCGACCTGGAGAGATTAGACGACACCCTCGCTTCTCTTCTGGACTCGAGGCGGAGCGCGCTCACTGGAGCCTTCTCCCCCGCCGACCTGACCCCGCTCGCCGAAATTCTTGCGCGACCTGAATTTCAATGGGCAGAAGCCGCGCCCAACCCCGCCTTCGACTGGGTTAACCGAATCCTCGCCGAGATCAACCGCTGGTTGAACGAAGTCCTCGGCTTCACGTTCGATGTCGCCAGTTCGGATCTGGTATCGGTGATCATGGCGATCCTTCTGGCGGCGGTTTTTATTTTCATCGCCCGCACTTTATTTTCCGATTTCATGAACGAGGCGCAGTTAAAACAGACCGGCGAGGATGAACCGCTCACCTCCGAAGCCGCGCTGGCGAGAGCCCAGCAACTTTCGCGCAGCGGCGATTACCGCGCGGCGGTGCGCTACTTGTATCTTTCCACACTGCTGATCCTCGACGAGCGCGGCATCATGCGCTATGACCGCTCGAAGACCAACCGCGAATATTTGAGAGGCGTCGCCGATTCGCCCGAACTCTCGAAACCGCTGGGAGACGTGATCGAAGTGTTCGATAACGTCTGGTATGGGCATCACGCGCTGGAGGAAGAAACGTTCAAGCATTACAGCAAACGCGTCGAAGAGTTAAAGGAGAAGGGATCGTGAAACTCTCGCGCGATACGTGGCTTGGGATCGGAATTCTGATCATGCTCGTGCTTGTCACCTCGGTGGCGGCGATGCAGGGAACGGATGAAAACGATCTTCCCTATCTCAGCACTTCCTCCGCGCCGAACGGCACGCGGGCATTAGACCTTTGGTTGAATCGGCTGGGCTATCCCACCGCAGACGCGTTCACGCTGTCGTTCGATCCCGATTCCGATATAGACGTCATCTTCATCATCCAGCCGATCTACTCGATCACCGACAGCGAGTGGAAACTGCTCGATCAATGGGTGGAGCGGGGCGGCACGCTCATCCTTGCTGGAACAAACACCGTCACGAACGAAGCGGCGGCTCACTTCGATTTCGGTTTTGTTTTTCTCCCCGAACAAGCCGATACGATTTCTGCCGCTCTGCCAATTCTGAAGTCGCCGGTGCTTGAGTCAAAGATCAAGCTCGTAACGAACATCGGACTCGATTCCACCCGCACAGACTACACTCCGCTTATCACCGCAAAAGGGAAGCCGATCATTCTCACCTACCGGCAAGGCGCGGGGCGGATCATCCTTTCTACTGCGCCGAAAATTTTTACCAACCTCGAATTGAAAAACGAGTCAACCGCAACATTGGTCTTGAACCTGCTGACGTTTGCCGGTAAAAAAGGGACCGTCTTGTTCGATGAATGGCATCACGGCTTCCGCTCGGAGGGCGTGGTCGGGCTTTCGCAGTGGCTGCAACAAACCCCCGGCGGACACGCGATCTTGTTCACGGTCTTTGCCGTTTTCATCGCGCTCATCGCGCAGGGACGGCAGTTCGGGCGGCACATTCCGCTCAAGCACGAACTCAAACGCCGCGGACCCATGGAACACGTCACCGCGATCGCCAACTTAAATCGCAAAGCTGGACACATCAAAGAAGTGGCGCGGCAATATCACAACCGCTTGAAGCGGCATTTCGGTCAACGGTATCGTCTCGACCCCGCCATGCGCGATGAAGACTATGTGGAAGCGCTGGCTGGCTATAATTCGGCAATAGACAAAGAAAAATTATTGCGGTTGTTAACACGGCTTACGCAACCCAATGTCAATGAAGCGGAGTTATTGAAACTCTCCGCCGAAGCCGCGCGATGGATGAATGAGTAACTTACACAACGCCATGTCATTCTGAGCGGAGCGAAGAATCTCTGTCACGACGTAAGAGACCCTTCGCTATCGCTCAGAGTGACATACAGTTCAACAAACTTTTTGATTCGGAGAAACCACATGCAGATCACTGAACTCAAACAAACATTTGAAGCGATCAAAACCGAGGCGGGTAAGGCGCTCGTCGGGCTGGAGGACTCGTTTGAACTTTTAGTTGTTGCGTTGTTCAGCAACGGACACGTCTTACTCGAGGGCGTGCCCGGCACCGCAAAGACTCTCATGGCAAAGACGTTGTCGTTCATGGTGCAGGCGCAATTCACACGCGTGCAATTCACGCCCGATCTGATGCCCTCCGACATTCTCGGCACCAGCGTGTTCGACATGAACACCTCGCGTTTCTATCTCAAGAAAGGACCCATCTTCACGCAATTGCTCCTCGCCGATGAGATCAATCGCGCGCCGGCAAAAACGCAATCCGCGTTGCTTGAAGCGATGGAAGAAAAGCAGGTCAACCTCGAGGGTGAGCGTCACGTGCTCGATGCGCCGTTCATGGTCATCGCCACGCAGAACCCCATCGAGTACGAAGGCACGTATCCGCTCCCTGAGGCGCAACTGGATCGCTTCATGTTCAAAGTGCTTGTGCCGTATTCGCCGCCGGCGGTCGAAGTGGAAATTCTGCGCCGCAACCATCAAGGCTTCGACGCGCACAACCTCGAAAGTTCGGGCATTCAAAAAGTGATCAACGCCGCGCAGGTGGTCGAGATTCGGAAGGCGATCCAAAGCGTGACGGTGGAAGAGGGGATTCTCACCTACATCGCCAACCTCAACGCCGCCAGCCGCCGCTCACCGGACCTCCTGCTGGGCGCAAGCGCGCGAGCCGCTACTCACGTGCTGGCTTCCGCAAAAACATTCGCCGCCATGCAGGGACGCGATTTCGTCACGCCCGACGATGTGAAATTTGTCGTGCCGCCGGTGTTCCGTCATCGCGTGTTGTTGAAGCCAGAAGCCGAGATCGAAGGGCTGGACGCGGACGCGGTCATCAGCCGCATTCTTGCGCAGGTGGAAGTGCCGAGGTAATTCAATTGTGTCACCCTGAGCGCTAGCGAAGGGTCTCCCTAGTTGTGGAGGAGATGCTTCGCTACGCTCAGCATGACATGTCAAGCTACTTATGCTCCCCTCCACACGCGGTATCCTCGTTTTACTGTTCGCCGCCCCGCTGATCGCGTTGGGCGTGTTCGTGCGCGGATTCGAATGGGTCGGCTGGGTGTACGCGTTGCTTGTCTTGTTCCTGTTCATTTTCGATTGGCGCATGGCGGGAAACATTTCACGATTCGACATCGAACGATTGCACGAAAATAAACTTTCATTGGGCGTGCAGAACCCGGTCACTGTCAGCGTGAGGAATCGCTCGCGCCGCGGCACCAGTTTCAAGGTCCGCGATGAAGCGCCGGAGGCATTCCAGATCGAGACGCGCGTGATGACAGGGAGCGTCCCGCCACTGGGCGCGTGGAGTCAGGTCTATCATCTACAACCGTTGCGGCGCGGCGATTACAAATTCGGGAATATCACCATGCGCTGGCGCGGTCCGTTGGGGTTGGTGGATCGGCAGGGCGTGTTGAAGAGGGCTGAGTCGGTGAAGGTGTATCCGAATTTGATGGATGTGCGGAAGTATGACCTGATGTTGCGCAAGAACCGTTTACAAGAGATGGGTTTGCGGCACACGCGCATGTTCGGCGAAGGGACGGAGTTCGAACGCCTGCGCGAATATTTGCCCGACGATGAATATCGCCGCATCAATTGGAAGGCGACCGCGAGACGTCATCGCCCGGTGACGTTGCAATACCAAACGGAACGAAGCCAGACCGTGTTTGCGGTTCTCGACACGGGACGCATGATGCAGTCGCCTGTGGCAGACATCGCCAAGTTGGATTACGCGGTGAATGCGGTTTTGTTTTTGGGTTACGTTGCCACCGGCAAAGGCGACCGCGTGGGCGTGATGAGTTTCGCCGACGATGTGAGTCATTATCTCGCGCCCAAGCAGGGACGCGGCCAGTTCTATCGGATGTTGGAAGTGTTGTACGCGGTGGACGCGCAACAGGTGGAACCGAACTATCGCAAGGCGCTCACGTATCTGGCGGTGAAGCAACGACGGCGCGCGTTGGTGGTGATCTTCACCGACTTGAGCAGTGGCGCAAGTTTGGATTCGCTCGTGGCGCAAGTTTCATTGTTGGCGCGCACGAGTCTGCCGTTGGTGGTGACCATCAGCGACCCGGATGTCCATGCCGCGGCGGGACAGGTGCCAACGGATACGTTGTCTGTCTATCAACGCGCGAGCGCGGCGCACGTGCTGGATGAACGCCGACTCGTGCTGGACACTCTCCGCAAACGCGGCGTGCTCACGCTGGATGTGCCAGCCAATCAACTGTCGCTGGCGGTGATCAACCGTTATTTGGAATTAAAGGGACGGACGATGTTGTAAGATTTTCCGCGCTGAGCGGAGCGTCCTTCGTCTTCATTCGTCGCAACTTGCGCTCCTCACTCCGCTCAGGACGAAGATGATTTGCAAAGAGCGAAGACGAAGCGCAGGGATTGCTAAACTTATTGTTGATCTGCAAACATCCCGCATCACAAACTTTGAAATCTTGAAACTGCTGATATGTCGCCCTGAGGGACGTCCCGCGTCCCGAAAGGTCCCTATGAGTGTACCAGAGATGCTTCGCTATCGCTCAGCATGACATGGTGTAGGGTGATTTATAGCGCGGATTGGCGAAGATTAGTGGAATAATTTATTTGAACTTCCACGCTTTTTGTTTTTCCCGCCCGGCAAAGAATAGATAGGAATACATCACCACGCCAGAGAGAATCCCCACGCTCCATTTGACGAGCGGGGGAATGTTTTCGTTGGGTGAAATGAATCCTTCGATGATTCCCGCAACGACCAACCACGGCACGGCGCCCATGAGTAATTGAATCGCTTTGCGCGCGGCGATGGCAAGCGCGTCGCGGCGGCGCATTAAGCCGGGGTGAAGCAGTGCCCAGCCCAACATCAGACCTGAACCGCCCGCCATGAAGATGACGCTCAACTCGATGACGCCGTGTCCGATCACAAAGGTGGCGAGTTCGAATCCGATGCCGTAATACGTCGTCAGCCCGAGCAAGCCGCCGAGGATCAATCCGTTTTGGACGAGAATCCACAGGGTGAGCAGTCCGCCGCTGACCCCGCTGGCAAAGGCGAGGAACGACACGCGGATATTGTTCTGCATGATGAACGAAGAAGTGTACGGTCTCTCATCAATGGAAATATTGATCCACAATTCTTTATTTTCGACGATGGGGATCAATTGATGCACGTCTTCGGGCAACAGCCACAGCGCGGTATCGGGCGAGGACGCCACCACAAACCCAACGAACAAAGCCGGCAGGATGAATAAAAGAAAAGCGATGAACGTGAACACGAACGTCTCGCGGAATAAACGCGGGAACCCTTTTGTGGCGAACGCAACGATGTTCTTCCACGCCAACGGTTCGCCTTGATACAGGATCGCGTGAGTGCGCGCGACGAGTTGATTAAGGAACTGCGTAATGCGGTGACGCGGAAAGTCGCGCTTGGCGAGCGCGAGGTCTGAACTGGCGGCGCGATAGAGACTGGCGAGCCGCTCCACGTCTGCGGGACTGAGGCGCTTGGCATTCTTCTGGGCGAGTTCGAGCAAGCCGCTCAACGACTCCCATTCGCGTTTGCGAGACTGGTAAAATTCATCTACATTCATAGGATACGGCAATTATACACATGACCAACTCGGATAACCTGCTCAAAATTGACACTCCCGAAAATGTCACCTTCGATTACGACATCGCAGGCATCGGCTCGCGCTTCCTCGCCGCGTTGATAGACACGACGATCATCATCCTGTTGCAGATCATTCTTTTTGGGTCGGCGATCTTGATCGCACGCCTCATCTCCGAAATCGCCAGCGAGACGGTGATCAGTTGGTTGATCGCCATCGCGGGCATCGTCAGTTTTCTATTGTTTTGGGGCTATTACATTTTTTTTGAAATTTTATGGAACGGTCAGACCCTCGGCAAACGACAGGTCGGCTTGCGCGTCATCCGCGTGGACGGAACGCCCGTCGCGCCGACCGAGGTGATCATCCGCAACCTCGTGCGCATGATCGACTTTATGCCTTTCGCATACGGCATCGGCGTGGTGACAATGTTCATCAACTCCGATTCGCGGCGCGTGGGTGATCTTGCCGCCGGCACGCTCGTCGTCCACGACCGCTCGGTAAAAGGTTTGGACGATATATCCCCGGCGCGTCCTGCTTCGCTACTGATCCCCGGCGAACAGACTTATTTGCCGGAGGGTTTCCCGGTCGAACGCGTCTCGGAACCGGAACTGCACGTCATCGAGGAATTTCTCTCCCGCCGCGCGACGTTGGGAAATAGCGCCACGCTAGCGCGACATATCCTCGCCTCGATTCTCACGCGCCTCAGCCTGCCCGCAGACTTCGTCAACCTTTCTCACGCCGAGGCAATCCTCGCCGAACTCTACAGCGCGCGCAGGTCTAACACGTCGGATGATCCAAAAGGAGATATGCCATGAAAGAATCAAAGAAAATATTGATCGGTCTTGCCGTAGTCGGAAGCATCTGTTTGTGCATGGTGGCCGTCGGATTCTTTGGGTTGCGCGAATTCGGCAAACGCGTGGGAAGCATGGCAAGCGGCGACCCGACCGCCGTCGCCCAAATGCAAGACAAGATCGCCGATTTCGATGTGCCGCCCGGCTATCGAGCGACGGGAATGCCTCTGGTCATTTACGACGCGGTCATGCTCATGCCGGAACAATCCAGCGGACCGATGATCATGCTCATGCAATACAGCCGCGTAACGAATGCGAACCGCGAAGAGATCGAGCAGGGACTGCGCCAAGCCGCCGAACAACAAAGCCAGCAACCGGGCACATCCATGCAAGTGGTGGATTCGTTCGAAACCGTCGTCCGCGGCGATACCGTCACGGTGACCGTGAGCGAGGGAAGCAGTCAAGGGCTGGTCATGCGTCAATGGATCACGATCTTCGACGGCAACAATGGTCCCGTCATTTTCATGGCGCAGGGCATCGCGGAATACTGGGACGACCAGTTACTCAAAGATTTTCTGAGCTCTATTCGGTAATGCGGACGATGGACGAATAACCATCGTCGGAGAAATGTATGCAAGCCTTCGAACTCGCCCAACTTGCTCGACAACAAAAAGACTCGAACAAACTCTACCTCGAGTTTCTCAACGTTCCCGATTTGAGTATGGGAGTTTATGTTCTTCCCGCAGGCGGCACAGACCCGCAAAGTCCGCACACGGAGGATGAAGTGTATTACGTGGTCAGCGGCAAGGCGAAAATCAAAGTCGCAGACGAAGACCGCGCCGTGCAAGCCGGGTCAATTGTGTATGTGGCGAAGAACGTGGAGCATCGCTTCCATTCGATTGAGGAAGAGTTAAGGGTGATCGTCTTCTTTGCGCCGGCGGAGTATTCGAACCATTCTTGAAGGATGAAATGATGAGTGAACAAAAAGAGTTCTTTTCACCAAAGCACAAAAGAATATTGAACATTGCTGTATGGGCAAAGTATTTAGCTTGGATAGCATTAATTATCAGTATCTTCTACGTTATCGGAGCTTACGTTCAAGAGCGAAGTTACTACAATGCCTACGGACCGCAATCTGGACAGTTTTTAGGATTTCTTGAAATGTTGAAGAGAAACCCATCTTACAGTTTCGGTTTGCTGATGGAACTGATCAATATCTTTGTTAGGGCATTGTATATTTCCTTTTCTTAAAAGGGGTTTCTCTTGGGCTTTACATGATCGTAGAGACCGATATTAATTACAGAGAAACCAGCAAGCAAGAAGGTGAGTCATGAACGACAGCCTCCGTGAACAAATCTACAGCCGCATGAGTTTGAAAGAGACTGATGAATTATTGGAAATATGGCAGGTAAACGACCGGGCTGAATGGTCAGACACTGCATTTCAAGTGATCGAAGAAATCTTGAAACATCGCGGTATTGAAATTCCACAACAAGGTCAGCCCACCTTTGAGCACAACGAAGAGGACTCTTCTGAAAAATTCGATTTTTCAGAAATCGAGTTGAAAGTGATTGATGACGAAAATCCGCCTGCGTTTTATGAGCCGTTGGATGTAATAAAAACCGTTAAGCAAATTGGGTTAGCCGCAAACGTAATGATTGGTTTGATAATTATCTACAATCTGGCGAATTTCTCAACTCCGTTCAACATTGCCCGAAGTTACTTCTACGATAATCCCAATTCGTTACTGATTTATTTGGTTACCGCTGGGATTGTGATCATAAACGCTGCAATTGGCGCTTTGATAGCCTACTTTCCTCTCATAGCGCTGTCGCGTATTCTGATGATCTTAATGGAAATGGAATTCAACAGTCGAAAAGCTAATTCATAAGCGTCCAATCTCACCCCCACCCACGAACGGATGTCCGCATTGCGCCAGCCGCAGTCTTTACCTTCCCTATCTCTTCAAATATCCCCACAGAAAGTTATCCCCGCTATGGGCGCGGATGAGCGCGGCGGCAACAGCGGGTAAATTCGCCGATTCCGAGTACACCAAATAACGCGGCTCCCACATGGGATGGAATTTTTCCTTGAAGGCGTGGAGTCCCTTGAAGTTGTAGAAGCGGCTCAAATTGTCCGAGAGGAGGCGCAGGACTTTTTCCACAGCGGGGTCGTCCGACTTTTCTCCGATCCCCGAAAGCCCGCTGAGTCCCAGACTGAATGTTGCATATCCTTTTTTCTTCGCCCAATCGAACAACGAAGCAAACAGCAGATCCATCGTGCCGTTTTCGATCTGATGTTTGCGGCGCATCAGGTCGAGCGACACTTCGTTGTGTTGATATTCCGGCACGATATTAGCGAACGCGCTGATGTGACCATCCGTCACCCGCGCCACCGCGACCCCACCGTTCCGCACATAATCATCGTCGAACCAGCCCAGCGAGAAACGCATCTCACTGCCGCGCATCATGAACAGCCATTCATCGCTCACGGCTTTCAACTCGCTGAGCAGTTGGTCGTTTAATGGCGGCTCGAAAACTTCCACATGATGACCGAGTTTGCCGAGGCGGTTCGCCACATTGCGAAATTCCTTGCCTGCCTTGCCCTCCAGAGTGAACACGGAGAGATCAACGATGGCTTCCTCGCCGATACTGAAAAATTTGAATCCTGTTTCTTTATACATGGACAGATACTCTGGATGCGTTTGATAAAAACACGGGTCCCAATCGTTGCCCGCGCAAAAAATTTTAAATTCCAGGATGGACGCCCTCGCATCTTCCTCCGCGCCGATCGGGTCGCCCAGCGCAAGCGCAACCCGCCCTTTGACCGCGTACGCGATCAGCGTGCCGTTGGCGCTGAAGAAATAGGATTTATCGTCGAAGAGCGCCATGCGCGCCAGCGAGGCGCGCCCATGCGCTGCGACAATTTGCCGCGCGCGTTTGCGTTCCTCCGCTGTGGCAGGCTGGCGGATCAGCACCGGGCGAACAAGCAGAAAAAAACCATAGCCAAGCGTTGCAACCGCGATGATGTAAATTGAATCCGCAAAGTAACGCCCGAAGCGCGTGACAGGCTCCACGCCGGGGTTGGCGAATTCCGCGAACATCGCCAGTGTTTGAGTCAATGCGGGGATCAATTCAAAATGTACTTTGAAGTGTTTGTCGAGCAAATAGAAACCCAACGTTCCATACGCAAGCGTGAAGAGGGTCGCCGAGATCAACACGCGGACTCCCTGTTGGATCGAGGGAGCATCGGACCGAGCATGAAAGTGGAAACGGAGAGAAAAAATGAAGACCGCGAGCAGGATCGCGATCGTCGCTTCTTCGTAATCCAACCCTTTGAGCAGATGGCTGAATGCGGAAGCGATCAACACAGCGATCGTCAACAGCCAGGCGACTTGTTTCCTCCGCCACAGGTTGCTGGAAAGTAAGAGGAGGGCGAACCCAGCCAACACCGTCGCGAGACGGCTTCCGCGCGTCACCTCCAACGGGGAGAATTGCTCCAGTACCCTCAGCCTTTCTCTCATGGCGGGCATCGTGGCTGAAAGCGCGTTGATGAATCCCATCGCCGCCGTAAGAACTGCCACAAGACGGACCGAGATCACGTCCCAGCGCGATTGGAACGAACGCAAGCGGTCGGCGAAAGGGAGGTCGTGCCGGGTTTCAGGATCCGAAAACATTGTTGCTTCTCAAGACGAGTATAGCAAATCTCAAACCGCGAGAAAAAATTCGAGTTTGCCGCCAAATTATATGCAATGTACAATACTGGAGTTGAAGAAAAACCCATGCCCAATCTCGCAACCGTCGTTTCTCAATTTGGATATCCCGCGCTGATCGTGGGGTTGCTGTTGGAAGGCGAGACCGTCCTTGTGCTGGGCGCGTTCATGGCTCATCGAGGGTATCTGAACCTGCCGCTGGTGATCCTTTGCGGCTGTGTTGTTTCTTTCGGCTCCGACCAATTTTTCTTTTGGATGGGACGCGCGAAGGGTAGTCAATTCCTTGAGCATAGACCCGCATGGAAGCCTCGTATCGAAAAAGCCCGTTCACTGCTTGGGCGAAACATGGATCTGCTTTCTTTGGGAGTCCGATTCATTTACGGACTGCGGACGGTTCTGCCATTTGTGATAGGCATGTCGGGATTCGATCCAAAACGGTTTGCGCTCTTTGATTTCCTTAGTTCCGCTCTCTGGGCATTGACCTTCGGTCTGGCAGGCAAGTTCATCGGTCATCTGATCGAAGCGATCTTCCAGGACTTCAAGAGACACGAAGCCATTACCATTTTCGGCGCCATGATCATCGCTGGCGTGGTCTGGTTGTATCACTCCTGGCTGGGCAGAAAACAAGGAACGCTGTAAATATCCTGATGGAGAGCATCCATGTTCAATCTCAAAACCACCCCATTTCATGAACGGACGTCCGCGTTGTGCCAGCCGCAGAACTGGCGCAAGTGGGCGGGATATTTTGCCGCAGGTTCATACGAGCATGTGCTTGATAGAGAATACTGGGCGATTCGTAATTCAGCGGCGTTGATTGACGTTTCGCCATTAATTAAATACATCATCAAAGGCAAAGACGCGGCGGCATTACTGCATCGCGTCACCACGAGAGACATCCACAAAATGAAGGTGGGACAAGTCGCTTACACGGGTTGGTGTGACGAAGAAGGCAAGATGATTGACGATGGCACAGTCTCACGGCTGGATGAAACAACATTCCGCTTGACAGCCGCCGAGCCAAACTTACGCTGGTTATCCATGAACGCAGTTGGCATGGAAGTGGACATCACCGAAGTGACGGATGAGGTCGCCGCGCTGAGTTTTCAAGGTCCCAACACTCGCAAAGTTTTGAACAAAGTCGTTGAAACGTCTGTTGACGAATTGAAATATTTCCGCTTGATGAAAAATAGAATCAACGGAATCGAAGTCACCATTTCGAGAACTGGTTATACAGGTGACTTGGGTTATGAAATTTGGATGTCTGCAAAAGATGCGATAAAAATTTGGGACACACTCATGTCAGCAGGCGCGGACTACGGCATTACGCCCGTCGGCATCCTTGCCATGGATATGGCGCGTGTGGAAGCGGGTCTCTTCATGCTGGATGTAGATTACACCTCCACAACTCACGCGTGGATCGAGTCGCAAAAATCATCTCCGTTTGAATTGGGTCTCGATTGGACAGTAGCCCTTGATAAAAAAGGCTACTTCGTTGGTCGCCGCGCGTTGGAAAAAGAAAAGCGCGAAGGCTCGTTGTGGAAAATGATCGGCTTGGAAGTGGATTGGGTCGGAATGGAAAATATCTTTAAGCAAGTCGGCTTGCCGCCCCAAATCCCTGGCATGGCTGTTCGTGGAAGTTTGCCGATTTTGGTCGGAAGCGTGCAGGTTGGTTACGCTTCCACGTCAACGTGGTCGCCGCTGTTGAAGAAATACATCGCTTTGGCGCATTTGCAAAAGCCATACTATGAAGTCGGCACGGATGTGAGAATGGAAATCACGGTGGAGCATCATCGTCAACACGCACCTGCGAAAGTGGTGAAACTTCCGTTTTATGAGCCTGAGTGGAAAAAGAAGTGAAGCAGTGAGTAGTAATCAGTGAACAGTCGAGATCACATGGAGAAATTAACCGCTAAGAGCGCAAAGTGCGCGAAGGTTTTTTAAAGATTTTCTTAGCGACCTTAGCGGGCTCCGCGGTTAAAAAATGGAGAGATGAACCGCTAGGAGCGCGAAGAAAGCAAAGGTTTTTTTCTTACCGGGCTTCGCAGGATAAATCTTTTCTCGGGGTACAATACTTTCAATTCTATTTCAGGAGCAATTCATTATGGGCGTGATGATGCAAGCCTTCTACTGGGACTGTCCGCGTGCCGAGAACAAAGAATTCCAATGGTGGAACGCGATCCGCGAGCAAATTCCTGCGCTAGCGAAAGTGGGATTCACTGCGTTGTGGCTTCCGCCCGCGCACAAAGCCGCGAATTTGGCGGGACCTTCGATGGGCTACGACCCGTACGATTATTACGACCTCGGCGAGTTCGACCAAAAGGGAACGATACCTACGTGGTTCGGTCCGCGCGCGGAGTTGGAATCCCTCATCCAAGCCGCACACAGCCACAAGGTCAGCGTGATCGCGGACATGGTGTTCAATCACAACAGCGGCGCAGACGCGCAGGAGTTGAATCCGCTTATCAATCAAATGCGTTGGACGTTGTTCCATCCGAAGAGCGGAAAATTTCCGCGCAATTGGGAATGTTTTCATCCGTGCATGTACGAAAGTTGGGACAACATGACCTTCGGCGACATGCCCGATCTCGCGCATCGCAATCCGTATGTGTATGCCGAACTGCTCAAGTTGGCGCGCTGGCTGATCGAGGATGTTGGCTTCGATGGCTTTCGATATGACTTTGTGAAAGGCTACGGCGCAGATACGATCACCGCGATCCAGGAATATCGTTATCAGCGTAACGGGCAACAGTTTGTGCCATATGGCGTGGCGGAATTTTGGGATAACGCGCACGCCATCGAAAATTGGGTAGACCTTGCCAACTTCTCCAACACGAATCCTGTGGAGGCGTTCGATTTTCCTCAGCGCGAAGTGCTCAAGGCGATGTGCGACTCGTATGGTTTCAGTTTGAAGAATCTCACCACGTGGGATACGGTCGTTCGGCGCGAGGAGCAGAACGCGGTCTCGTTCGTTGAAAATCACGACCTGCGCGACGAGGGGCGTCCCATCATCAACGACAAACTGCTCGCGTACAGTTACATCCTCACGCACGAGGGCTATCCCTGCGTGTTCTGGCATGATTATTTCAATTTGAATCTCGCGCTCGGCGACACGCCCAACGGCATCGTCGCACTCGTGGACGCGCACGAAAAATACGCGGGCGGCGACACCGAGATCTTATACGTGGACGACAACCTCTACATCATGCAGCGCGTGGGATATGGCGATCAGCCCGGACTGGTCTACGTGCTGAACAATCGCGGCGACAATTGGAACGGGCGCCTCGTCACTACCAAATGGACGAACGCTTCATTCGGACCTGTGGCTTGGTGGTCCAAAAGCGACATGGCTCGCCCCATCAACCAATCCACCGATCGCGACGGCCGCGCCCAGTTTTACGCTCCCCCGCGCGGCTATGCGGTGTATGCGATGAAGTAAAAAGTGACTGTCACCTTCAAGGTGACAGTCACTTCGCTGCAATATTCTATGACAGACATCCACCAACAACTCTGCGCGTTACTTGATGCCCAAGGCGCGACCTATCGCGTGATCGAACACGAACCCGAAGGGCGGACAGAACTCATTGCCAAGATTCGCGGCAACCGCATCGAACAATCCATCAAGTCCATGACGTTGCAGGTGAGGTTGACTCGCAAGGAAAATATCTACTGCCTCGCCAACGTCCCCGGCAACTGCCGCATTGACTTCGACGGAGTCAAGCGCCACTTCAACGCGGATAGTGTCGCGTTCGCGTCGCGCGAAAAGGCTGAAGAGTTGACGGGATGCGTCATCGGGGCGATTCCGCCGTTTTCGTTCAGCGATCAGCTTCAAGTGTTGGCTGATCCGCTCATCCAGCAGAATGACGAGGTTGTGTTCAACGCCGGTCGCTTGGACCGCTCCATCTTTATGAAACTGGACGATTACATCCGCATCGCCAAGCCCGAACTGGTACCAATCGCCCAACGCGGATAATCTATTTCGCTTGTAGAATTACGCATCTCACGTTCGTCCCGCACGATTTGCCAAGCAAATCGTGCGGGACGAACATAATCTCACGGAGACTCATCATGGACAACTACGAAAAGAATGTGGACAAGGCAATGAATGTCGTGGAGAAGGCTGGCGGCGTTGCCAACCGCCTGCAACTCGGTTGTTGGATCGTCTTTGCTAATTTGTTCCTGGGTGGATTTTGTTTGTGGGGCGCGTACGTGGGATATGTCAGTTGGCAATTGGAACAAAACGGCAAAACAGTAACAGGTATCGTGACCCGTCTCGAAGAAAGCAGTGACAGCGACGGCGGTTGCTGTGTGTACTCGCCCGTCATCGAATTCAAAGCGAACGGGCAGGCTTATTCTTTTGAGGGCGGCAACGCTTCGTACCCTCCCGCCTATGATGTGGGCGAAGAAGTTTCGATATTGTATGATCCCGCCGACCCGAACACCGCGCAGATCAACAAGTGGAGCGAACGCTGGTTGATGCCGATCATCCTCATCCCTGCCATGATCTTCACCGCGCTGATCCTCAACTTTTTCTTGATCCGTTCTTTCTGGCGTAACGATGTTGTTGATTGATACCAAATGGACTCTTGTGAGAAAATCCGCATAACGGTATAAATCATCTTACGCTATGTCATTCTGAGTCCTTCAACTAATTCAGGATAAACTCCGCGAAGCATCTCAGTCAGGGCATAGATCAGTAGAAAAGATATGTACGAGCATCGTCACCAGCCGCTTGCCAGCCGAAAAGTATTCGCCAGCCGTCTCATGCGCAACGGATTAATCGGGCTAACATTGCTTGCCGTTTCGCTGGTCATTGGGATATTTGGTTACCACTTTTTTGAAAACCTTTCATGGATCGATTCCCTGCTCAACGCATCCATGATCCTCGGCGGCATGGGTCCCGTCAACCCGGTCAGAACGAATGCGGGGAAACTTTTTGCCTCGTTCTATGCGTTGTATTCGGGGGTCGTCCTGCTCGCCTCGGTCGGCGTGCTTGCCGCGCCGATCTTCCACCGCTTCCTGCATCGCTTCCATCTTGCCGATGAGAAGTGAAATGGATTTCACCCCTCTCCACTTCCTCGACCAATCTATCGAACCCATCTTCGATACACCTCCCGCGCTGGAGAAGAGTCCCACCTGCCCGAACGGATTTATCTGGGAGGAAAAAACGTATCGCGTGACCGAAATGCTCTCCGCGTGGACGGACTTCAAACGGCGCGGAAAGATGGCTCGCAACATGCAACCCGAACATGCAGAAGTTGCGTCCAATCGCGGATCGTTGAATGTGGGCAGGTTTTATTTTCGTGTGCGTGTTGCGGTTCATCCCGCAGCTGAACTGCGGGATGAACCGCAAATCTTCGATATTTACTATGACCGCGCGATGAAAAACGTAGATGACCGCAAAGGTCAATGGGTTGTTTATAGAGAATTGGGAGAAGGCTGATGGAAGAGGATCAAGTCCAAGTCCGAGGTGAAGCGCGGGAAGTCCCTTGGTCGATTCTTGATACGTGGCTCGGCGTCGTCCTGTTGATATTGATCAGTGTCGGCATGCTCGTGGTCACGTTTCTGTTTCAAGAAGAAGTGAAACAATTTGCGCGCGGCGCGGGGATCATGTTTGCCGAGATGATCTATCTCCTGCCTGTGCTGATCATTTTCGCATGGAAGCGCATCCGCCCCGGGCTTCTCGGCTTTGTCAAATTCGATTCGCTCACGATGGGATTAGGTTGCGGATTGTTGATCGTCGCGTATGGCATCGTCATCGCGCACAACGTTCTGTTGACGCTTCTTGGAATGGATACTCAGGGCGCGGAGGTGATGAAAGCGCTCTCCGAACTCGATTCGCCCATTTGGTTGGTTCTCACCGGCGTGATCATTGCTCCGCTTGTGGAGGAGACCTTCTTCAGGGGATTTTTATTTCAAGGATTTCGACAACGCTACGGTTGGATCGCCGCGCTCTTGCTGAGTTCTGGAATCTTCGCCGCCTCGCATCTCGATCCTGTTTCGTTCATCCCGACGTTCGTGCTGGGCGCGGTGTTGGGATACGTGTATCACCGTTCCAATTCGTTGTGGCCCGGCATCATCTTACACTTCCTCAACAACGGGTTTGCTATGTGCCTCATGCTTGCCGCCATTCGCTTCCCGGAGATATTTCCTTCGTGATCACACGTTGTTGTCGCAGTTGCACTGCAACAACAACAGAATCAATACCTCGTGATCAACCTCACCTGATTATCGTAAAAGAAATAATCCCACGCCCAGTTGATCATCACCACGAGTCGGTTGCGAAAACCGATGATGCGATAAATGTGCAAGCCCACCCAGATCACCCACGCGATGAACCCGCTGAACGAGAGTCCCCAAATCCGCGCGACCGCCGCGTTCCGCCCGATAGTGGCGAGCAGACCCGGGTCCTTATAACGAAACGGACGTTGCGCTTGCCCTTGAATCGCGCGCCGAATATTATCCGCGGCAACTTTCCCTTGTTGGATCGCCACCGTCGAAAGCATCGGCAGCGGTTGATGATTTTCATCTTCGAGATATGCCGCGTCGCCGATGACGTACACTTCGGGATGATTCAACAACTGCAGCGTCGCCTCGGTTCTCACCCGACCTGAACCTGCCCGCGCCGCGTCGAGCGACTCGACCACTTCAGCAGTCTGCACGCCCGCCGTCCAGATCAATGTGTTCGTTTCAATGTCTGTTCCATCGGCAAGCGAAATTCGTCGCCCGTTGAAATCAGTTAATCTTGCATTGAAGATCACTTCCACATTTTTCTTTTGCAACAAACGGAGCGTCGCCTTCCGCAACTCATCGGGGTAACTTGCGATCAACGCGCCGCCCGCTTCCAGCAACACCACACGCGCCTCGCGCACATCGAGTTCGGGATATTCCTTCCTCATCACGTGTGAGATCAACTCTGCCAGCGCGCCTGCGACTTCCACGCCTGTGGGTCCGCCGCCGACGATGGCGAACGTGAGCATGGCGCGGCGTTTTTCGGCATCCGCTTCGTGGCTGGCGCGTTCGAACATGGACAATAAATGATTCCGCGTGCGGATCGCGCTTTCAATGTTCTTGATGTAGAGTGCATTCCGTTCCACCGATTCGATGCCGAAGAAGTTCATCCGTCCGCCCGCGGCGACGATGAGATGATCGTACGCAATGACCGAGCCATCTAATTTCACAAATTTTTCATCGAGGTTGATCTCGTTCACTTCGCCCATCTGGAAGGTCAGATTTTTCTGGTCGCGGAAGATCGTCCGCACGGGGAAAGCAACTTGCGACGGCACAAGCGCGGCAATCGCCACCTGATACAGCAACGGCTGGAAGAGGTGATAGTTGTTCCGGTCAATCAGAGTGATGCGGACAGGCGCGTTCTTCAACTTCTTAGCGGCGGTCAGCCCGCCGAACCCTGCGCCGAGGATGACCACGTGGGGGAGTTTTTGAGTGTTCAAATCACGCTCCTGTATTGTGATATTTTTCACAATTATAACTAAAAAGGTCGAATTTGTAAAGTACCTCCCTGCTTGCGCCGCGCGTCGTTCTCCATAGCGCTGCATATCATTAGCATGTTATAAGTAAGTCGCATGTCAAAAGGTAAAAGGCTTTATATGAAACGTTTTGTTCCGGCTCCTCTTTTTCTGATTATGGCTATCCTACTGGATCGCGTTGCGATTTCAACGACCCAGATCGCCATAGGGCAAAGTCTGCGCGCGCTCTTCCTCTCGCTCTTGGTGGCAACTATAACTATCTATATCGTTCAACACTTTACCCGAGACTGGAACCGCACAAATTTCATTATAGTACTGATCCCTATCGCCTTCGTCGCTTATCGATCCTTATTTCGTTTTCTCAAGATTACTTATCCCGATCAGGCAGACGCTTTGGGAATTTTCCTCATCCTGGTGTTAGGATTGCTGTATATCTTTGTTGCGGGAAACAAAATATGGGGATCAATTCACAATCCTGCCCGGATAACCGCCTACTTCAATCTTGTATCTATCGTATTGGTCATCTTCCAGGTCGTGAGACTGAGGGAGGGTATGTATCAAGTAGTGAGAACGAAGATCAAGCCAACACCTGCTTCCTTCGCACCGCTTACCCAGGACATTAAATTGCAGAGCGCTTCATCACCGGACATCTACGTCATCATCCTGGACGGTTATGCGCGTCAAGATGTCCTTCTGAACATTTATCAATATGATAATTCAGAGTTCATTGACCGGTTGAAGGAACGAGGGTTTTATGTGGCAACCGACAGCCACAGCAATTACGTTCAAACGCCTTATACCATGGCATCGCTTTGGAATTTGGATTATCTGCCGACCTGGGATTCATCCTACGAATATTCACACTATTTATACGAACCGATCCAGAACAACCGCGTCTTCAACCTGCTAGATAAGGCTGGTTACACAACGGTAAGTTTCGAGCAAGCAGTGTATTATGCAGAGATTAAAAACTCGGATGTTTATTTGTCCGACTTCCTGCCTTTAAACAATTTTGAAACGCTGTTACTCGCGGATAGTCCGCTCGAGCCGCTCTCGAACATTTTTGATTTGGACATTCCTCTCTACACCTACAAAGTCCATCGCCAGCGCATGAGATATCAGCTTGATACGCTAAAGAATATTCCGACAAGTATTGCAAGCCCAAAAATCGTCTATGCTCATATTTTAACCCCGCACCCTCCATTCGCTTTTTCTCAAAATGGCGACATCCGCCAGCCTAAACAGCCGTTTACTCTCGCAGAGGGAGCCGGATATCAAGGCGGCTTGGAGGAATACCTGAATGGTTATCGAGAGCAAGTCCAATTCATTAGCATGGAAATCACCCGGGTTATTGATACCATCCTTGAAAAATCCGCAACACCGCCAATCATCATTCTCATGGGCGACCATGGTCCCGCCGCGCTGTTCAAATGGGATGCGGATGCGCCCGGATGTGTTTGGGAAAGAACCAGCAATCTGTACGCCGTTTTCCTGCCCGATCATCAAAACACCAGCGACTTGTATTCATCCATAACCCCTGTGAATACTTTTCGGATCATCTTCAACACATATTTTGGAACCAAGTTTCCTCTTCTCGAAGATAACACGTACCTCATGTATTGGTATGAACCGACTCTGAAACTGGATATTACAGGGAAACGAGACTCTATGGCGGGCTGCACAATTCCCAGCAATTAAGGGATGAGATAACTTTAGAATGTATTTTGCTGATACTGCTTATCCCTCATACCCTCGCGGGTGCGACTTGTGCCAGTCCCAGGCGCTGGAGATGATCTCGCGCAAGTCATCGTGCTGAGGTTTCCAACCGAGTTCGCGTTTTATTTTTTCGGACGAGGCGACCAGCCGCGCAGAGTCGCCGGGGCGGCGGGGATGCTCGATGGACTGAATCAACTGTCCCGTGACCTGACGCGCGGTGTCGATCACGTCGCGCACCGAGTAGCCGTGTCCGCTTCCCAGATTGTAGATCAGGCGGTCGCGTTCGGAGAGTCCGCCTAAGGCGAGGATGTGCGCGTCGGCGAGGTCGGCGATGTGAACATAATCGCGGATGCATGTGCCATCGGGCGTTGGATAATCCGCGCCGAAAATTTTGATTGCGTCGCTTTGCCCAAGCGCAACCCGCAACACCAGCGGGATGAGGTGCGACTCGGGCTTGTGCGCCTCGCCGCGATTGGGTAACGCGCCGCACGCGTTGAAGTAGCGAAGCGCGGCGAAATGCAAGCCGTGAATTTCACGATACCAATCGAGCACCTGTTCGACCATGAGTTTGGTATGCCCATACACATTTGTTGGACCGAGCGGCGAGTCTTCGTTGAGCGGCTCTTCACTGGATTTGAACACTGCCGCTGTGGACGATAACACGAACCGCTTCACTCCCGACCGTACGGCTGTCTCTGCCAGCGCGAGCGCGTTCGTAAAATTGTTTTGATAAAAACGCCCGGGGTCTTTCATGCTTTCGCCCGCTTCGATAAATGCCGCAAAGTGCATGACCGCGTCGAATTTATTTTTCGTGAACGTTTCAGCCAGCGTGTGGCTGTCCGCCAGATCAGCCTCTACAAAGTTCGCGCCAGCCGGCACCGCCGCGCGATGACCGGTGACGAGCGAATCATAGACTGTGACGGAATGTCCCGCGTTAACCAATGCTTCTGCTGTGGCTGAGCCAATGTAGCCCGCTCCGCCGGTGACGAGGATGTTCATAATACTCTCTTGTAATTAAGAACAGATTGTATATTTACTTGTAACGGCATCGACTATACAAGGTCAATAAAAGCCTCGATTCTTATCGAGTTAGAATAAAAAAAATCAATCCCATTAATCCATAAATATAGTAAATCACAACGATCGTTGTTAAAACAACAGATATAGGAATATAAATGAATCTATCTTCGTTGATAACAGCAAGATAAATCAAATCAACAATCATACTAATTAAGAACATGATCAAACTGAAATTAAAGAAAAGGCTAGATGTAGTGACAGCATTAGCCTGCCTAGTAAGAATTATGGGTAATCCTACACCAAGAGCCCCTCCTTGAAACAAAAGCAATTGACGCAACAAATCACGATGCAGCACAAGCTTCCACTTCCTTGCAATCTGCAAAAAAAGATATAAAGCGGCAAGCAACCAAAACAAAATCGAAAAGTGCCAACCGCCAAAAAAAACATGTACTATCAAGCCCGGCGTAAACAATACTAAGGTCAGAATCGCATATATCATATATCCTCCAATTTTTTCGTTGATTGTCAATTTAACTCTTATTATCGGAAGAATCCTTAAGCATATAAAGTAAGTATTTGCCAGGGTTTTCTACTGTATCCATTAAAGTCGAAATTACAAAACGAGGCGTAAGAGGTTCTTTAAGCGCAGCAATATCCGCCAAGTATTTGGGTATCGCGGTGAAATCAATCGAGATCTGCCCTATTTCACCTTTCAACCTACCCGCCTTCTTATAAAGTGCGTACAACTTTTCTGCTAGTGAAATAATTTCGTCTTCTGTAAGTTGAGGAATTTCTAAACGCGTTGTTCGTGTCTCTAACGCTTGAGAACGCGTGTCGCCCTTTATCTCATCCCAATACGAAAGCGCACACAAAATTGTTACGTTGAACGAGGGTAAATCCGGATCGCGACGCGCATTAGCCAGCGTATCGTATAGCGCTCGTATAGATTCTATAAATCTTATTCGCCTCTCGTCATCTAAGAGCTTCACATCTTCAAACTCGTCAATAAATATACAAACACCATTAATTCCTAAATGCTCTTTGTACAACTTCATCAGCGGTAAAAAGACTTCACTACTTTGCGCGATCAATATTTCTTGTAATGGTTTGAAGTCCCCTCGATCATTGCTGATGCTTTCTCCATATTTACAAAAAACATCAATAAAATCATCGTTGCTGATGTGTTTTCTTAAATTCTCTTTGACTACATTGGTTGGTCCAAAAATTGATCTAACGCCGGGCCTAGAACTTAATTTTGCAAACAAAGCATCCAGATGTTCTCTGGCCTGAATTAAGATTAACGCGTAAGCATTGTCGATTACAGATATTTCGTTTAACTCAGTAGACAACAAAGATGCAATCTTAAGCTCTAAAGATTGTATATTGCTATACTTAGCAGATTGATTTAATAAATATTCTTTTATATGTGATTTTCCGGAACCATAACCGCCCAAGATCATCCAGAGATTCAAGGCTATTTTTTTGCGCGACATCTTACGAATGAGTTCTTCGCTATCTTGTAACCATTTCTCGATTACGCGAGAAGTGGTAAAGAATCTGAAAACAGTATCAGAAAGCGATGTATTGCTGCGAGGCTTTTCATTCGGCAATGTAGGAGCGACCGCTACGCGACCTTTCAATATATCGATAATAAGGTCACAATCCTTTGGTGATGTTTTTTTTAGAACATGATTATATAGTAGCCTCAAGGAAACCTCCCTCGCTGAAATTGCTACATGTTTATCTTCACAATTGTTCGACCGCGGGAATCTTTATCAATCCAAACTTTACTTGGATATTCTCGCCTTACCCGAGTCAACAAATCATTAAATTCATTTTGAAAAGATTTATTCGAGAGATGCTTTCTCAACAATTCTAATTGTATGTACCCTCCTTCTCCGAGTGATGAATAAGTTTTGTATACATCCTGCATAAAATTACTTAACTTCTCATCCAAAAAAGTTACTTTTGGGGTCCCATTGATTATCCTTGGCAACTGGTCTGTTTTAGCATATTTATTTTCGCCACTCGACTTTGTGTTTTGCAGTTCTTCTAAATGAGTCTTCAATTCATCACGTTGAGACTGAAGGGTTTCTATTTCTTTATTTAGAGTTAATATCTTCCCTGTATCTCGAGTGGGTCTTATTTTCCCAATAATCGCATTTTTTAATCGCTGTGATCTCCACATTACGAACCCAAATACACTCACTATAGATATACCAAGTATAGAAATTACCAATATTGCAAAATTGGGTATTTGGCCATTTGTTGGTGTGCTAGAAGAAGTAGGAACAAGCAAAACAGTCTCTGTAGGAGGAGATAAAGTTTCGGTAACTTCGAGTGTTGTACTAATTGGTGTTGTAGAAGGTATTGTTCCGGTACTGGTCGGAGGAAGAGTCGTTACAGGTGTAGAAATTCGTGAAAGGAGATTATCTAAATCATTAATAATAAGCCCGGACAATTCGTCAGTTGCTCGTTGACTCGCACTAAGAAAATTTGGCACTTGTTGGTATGTACCATTCGCTTGGTCTGCAATCGCAGATAATTCGGCGTCGGTATTGTTGTTAGTGCTTAAGCCGATCGTGTAAATACTGATATGTTGTCTTTCTGCCAGAATCTTCGCCTCTTCATCCGGGTTTTGACCGCAAGAGTCGGTACCATCCGCTATAAGCAAGATAGCATTAAGATCATTAGGCGAATCTTTTGGAAATCTTTCAGCCGCTTCCGCCAATGCAACTGTCGTTGGAGCGTCCCCTATGCCAGAAATTGACATAAAAGGAAGAAGATCAAAACTCCGGGAAAATGGCTGAACAGATATTATTTCCTCGAAGTTATCTGCTTTGCATGATTTATCAAAATCCCTTACTAATTTGTGGCCATAAGCCATAATACCCACGCTTACATTTGGCGGAAAACTATAAGTAGCAAAAACGGACTCAATCGCGTCTTGAATCACCTGCAATTTAGTCTTAGGGTTACCTTCGAGCATGTTGATGGGATCATTGCTTGCTTTACTTGCCTTTACAAGTATTATTAAGTTTAAGTGATCGGGTGTTGTTTGATAAGAGTTGTACTTACTTGCAGGAAGCGCCTCAGAAAAGGAAACATTGCCAGCCAGTACGATAGCCAGCAAAGATACCATTATTAAAATGCGAAAAAAGTATTTTCTTTGCATAATATCGCTATTATCCCTAATATGACATTCACCAGTACCGCATAGTGTTCCAACAGCATGCCAATTTTACCGTTTCCATTATAAGACTAAAACGAATTATTTGGAGGGATTGTTCCATTGGCTTGCATACCAGCGGATATATTCTTCCACGTGCGCCGACCAGTATTCCTCGGTGTGTGCGCCGCTGTAGAGATGCCATTCGTGATGAATATCGAATTGGGTGAATAGATTTTCGACCGCTTTTGCCGAGATAAGTTCTTGATCGCTTTCACCAATGTCCATGAAGATGCTGGGACGAGAGGCGGGGGGGATGTCTTGAATCCAATCATCCACTTTGGAGGCATCGCGTTGAAAGACTGCCAGCGAGTGTAAGCCGATGATGCTGAAGAGGTCGGGGCGGGTCAGTCCAAGTTGCAGCGCCCAGCCTGCTCCGCGCGACATGCCGCCAATAGCGCGAAAGCGCGGATCGGGAAGCGTGCGGTACGTTTGGTCAATGTATGGAATCAAGTCATCCACGAGGCGCGCGCCGAAAGTTGTCCCTGCCGGGGTGTTCCAGTAATGATCGTCTGGGAAAACAATAATGAACGGCATGATCTCGCCGTTGAGAAGCAGTTCATTAATAGCATCCACCGCGCCGAGGCGGATCCATTGATCGTCGGTATAGGTTTGTCCATGCAGGAGGTAGAGGACGGGATAACGCTGGTCTGTTTTTTCGGCATAACATGGCGGCAGGTAGATGATAAATGCCTGCGGAGGCTTTGTAGATGCGAGACTCCCCGACTCGACCGTGCCGGGTTGTGAGAGGCAAGCCAGCGGAGTAACGGTCGGCGTTCCGGTTGGGATGGCAAAGGTGGGAACGGGCGTCCGCGTTTGGGTTGGCGGAAAAGGCGTTGAAGTCGGCGCGGGAGGAGTGGACGGCGAACAGGCTGTAAGAAGCATGAGAAGGACGAATCCGCTAATCTTCGTTAATCCCCGCAAATTTTTCAAAGTTGATCGAGATGATGTTGAGCGCTTATTCTTCGCTTGACGGGTTTTCATCCGACGCATTATACTCACTCCGTCAATCGGGGCGTGGCGCAGTCCGGTAGCGCACTTGCTTTGGGAGCAAGGGGTCGCAGGTTCGAATCCTGTCGCCCCGACTTGTTTTAGACCTGACAGGTTTTCGCGAAGCGACCTGTCGGGTCTTTTTTTGAATGATTGTTTAATGCTACAATACGCACGGAGTTGATAATTTATGGCGAAAAAAATTGACGGTGTGGTCGAAGCGGTGCGATATAAGAACGGACAGATCGTGATGGTGCGCGCGTTCGAGCGGCGCGGGTCTTCGTTTTCAGACCGCGTGCTCATCGAACGCAAAGACTTGCTGGAACGGCTCAAGCAAGGGAAGAAGTTCGTCACCGGCTCGCGCAGGGAGCTTTTGGCAAGCACCTTCGAATCGGGAAAGCCGTTGCAGGTGGTAAAACGGGACGGCAAAGAATTCGTCGCGACGCGCGACGGCGTCGAGCGCGATGAATTGGAACCCGCGCCTGTTTTCTAAACGCTCATGAAGATCATAGATCAAACCCCCTTGGTGGATGAGAAAGGCGAGTTGGGATTCTCCCAGCGCGTTCAGGGCATGTTTCAATTCGGGTTCAATTGGCCCGCCGAATTGAAGGCGCAACAACTCATCGTCAACTATTTCGAGCGCAACCTCGAAAAGGGATACACCCTCATCCGCAACCAGGCGCTTGGGCAAAGCGGGATTCTGATTCCCATGATCCTCGTCGGGTCTGGCGGGGTGTTCGCCATCAACATCACGTATTTGCGCGGCCGCTACGAGGCAAAAGGCGATCAATGGAACATGGAATCGGGGAATCAGTTCAAGCCTGCGCGCGAAAATTTAATTCAAAAAACGGCAACCATGGCGCGCGCTTTGACCTCTTTCATCGAACGGCAGGGAGTCAAATTGCCCGTGCCTGTGGAACCGGTTCTCATCGCGGCGGAGCCAGGGCTGTACATCGAATCATCCCAGCCCGCCGTCAAAGTGGTGATGAGCGACGGGATCCGCACGTTCGTGACGGGATTGACTTCCGGCGCGCCGACCTTGCGGGCCGATTCTGTGCTGGATCTTGTGGATCGCATCACCAGCCCGCGACCGGCGCGCGTCAAACCCGCGTCTGCTCCGAGCCCGGCGCCTGCAATAACGCCTCGTCCTTCACAGCCGCCTCCGCCGCAACCGCAACCCGCAGCGCAGAATGTCTCGCGGGCGCGCGCCATCTTCAACGCGTCAGACGAAGTAAAGCCTTTGAACCCGAACGATTTCGATTTTGCGCTGGCAGGGGACGAATCGGCCGCACGCGAGTTGATGCAGAAGAGCGGCGAACCAGCCTCCCCGTCGGAAAAGAAGCGGGCATCCCGCCGCATCCTGGGCATGACCTTCATCCAAATCATTTTTCTTGCCGCGCTGGGAATCGCGCTCATCTGCATCCTGGCGGTGTTCGGATACATACTCTTCGGCATGTCTTGAGTTTTTCTTGTCCATTTTTTTATCCATCGTCATCCCCGCATACAACGAAGAAAGCCGCCTGCCCGATACATTGGAGCAGGTTTTTCGATTCGTCGAGAAACAAAAATTTTCGTCCGAAGTGATCGTGGTGGAAAATGGAAGCGCCGACCGCACGTATGAAGTGGCGCAATTGTTTGCACAGGCGCATGAAAATTTTCACGTGATCCAAACCGAACGCGGCAAAGGCGCGGCGGTGAAACGCGGGATGCTCGAGGCGCGTGGCGAGTATCGCTTCATGTGCGACGCCGACCTTTCGATGCCGGTGGATGAAATTCTCAAATTCATTCCGCCCGCGTTGACCGATCTCGATATCGCCATCGCGTCGCGCGAGGTGGAAGGCTCGACGCGTTACAACGAGCCGCGCTATCGTCACTTCGGCGGGCGCGGAATCAATTACATCATTCAACTCCTCGCGTTGCCCGGCTTGAACGACACGCAATGCGGTTTCAAATGTTTTCACGCCGATGTGGTGAAGGCGATCTTCCCTTTGCAACGAATGCGCTACTGGTCGTTCGATGTTGAATTACTTTTCATCGCCCGCCGCCTCGGGTATCGCGTGCGCGAGATTCCCATTGATTGGTATTATCATCCCGAAACCAAAGTGAACGCGATGCGCGACGCATTGCGCATGATCGGCGACATTTTTCATATCCGCATCAACGCATGGCGCGGCAAATATGAAACGCGTTAAACCAAATCTCAAATTCGAATCGGATCTGTGGGACAGCGGATTGCTCCACGTGGCTGGCTTGGATGAAGCCGGGCGCGGCGCATTGGCTGGACCGGTCGCGGTGGGCGCGGTGATCCTGCCGCATGACGACAAACCGCTTCTTTCTCGGACGTTGAGCTTGGTCCGCGATTCCAAGCAGTTGACGCCGCTTCAGCGCGACTCGCTTGCGCCGGCGATCAAAGAGATGGCGTTGGCATGGAGCGTGGGATTCGCCGGCGCGGAGGAAATCGATTCGCAGGGAATTGTGCGAGCCACGCGGTTAGCCGCCATCCGCGCGCTGCATCAGTTTTCGATCACGCCGCAATATTTGTTGACCGATTTTCGACTCGAACTCCCCCAATTAGATATTTCACAAACCAGCCTCGTGAGAGGCGACGCGCATTGCCTGAGCATCGCGTGCGCGTCCATCCTTGCCAAGACCGAGCGCGACGCGTTGATGCGCGAACTCGACGAGCGGCATCCCGGCTATG
>CAYWCN010000028.1:0-39944 GCA_964456775.1 uncultured Anaerolinea sp. | reverse complement strand
GATTTTTCACATTCTTGTCAATAGTCGTCAGACAAATTAACCTTAAAAAATTGCCCTTTCATTCCAATCCCGAACATGCGATTCGATCAACTCCACCGCCCGACTTACCCCATCCTCGCCTCGAATCTTTCGACGGGCTAGCTGGGCGCGCTCACCTGCGGCTGGACTCGAAGCCTCGACAATCGCCCGCGCCAATCGCTCAACCGTGAGATTCTTTACGAGTATGGGTTTTGGTCCCGTCCCAATCGCATGGACGCGTCTGCCCCAAAACGGCTGATCGGCAGTGAATGGCACGACGATGTTTGGAATCCCAGCTCGCAAACCAGCGGAAGTTGTCCCCGCCCCACCGTGATGAATGACCGTCGTACAACGCGGCAGTAACCAATCATGTGGAGCGGATTCAAGACACAACAAATCCTTCGTTGAAGATTGACCTATGCCTCCCCATCCAGAAAGAATAATTCCGCGATGATGCGTTTGCTTCAACGATTCACGGATAACCTCATCGATCCGTTTTACATCGCGGTTCACCATACTGCCGAAAGAAATACAAATAGGCGGCTCACCCGCGCTGAGAAAGTCTCTTAATTCAGCAGGCGGTTGATACGATTCAGTCTCGCTAAAAAAGAAATATCCCGTCACATGGACATTTGCCTTCCATTCTCTTGAAGGGGATAAAACGCTGGGACTCCACGCGCACAGGATCAACGTCGGAGGGCGTGGCGGATCGTTGTCGAACGGGAAAAAAAGTTTCCGCTTGGGCAACCCTGCGCGGCGGCGGACTTGTTCATATCCAAATTTGGCAGTCCACTTTGAGATTCGGTTGGAGGCGTAATGCGAAAAGTAATTCAACGTGCGGAACTTCAGATCGGGCATGGCGACGTTGGGATAATCACCTGTTGGCGTGAACATCGGAAAAGTTTGGATGTGAACATCAGGGATGTTTTTTTCGCGGGCAATGGTATGTGCGCCAACTGCGTGTGCAAAAGTATGGATAATGAGATCGGCATCGCGGCAAGCTTCGTCAACTTGACGCACAACATCCGCGCCGATAGCGATGGCATGATCCATCATCTCGCGCATTTGCTTGACTGGATTAAAGCCGACATTGTTCAAGCGGCGACTCAAATCTTCGGGATCGCCTGCCAAAGGGACAAACAAAATGCCATGCCCCTCAACGAGATTCTTGAAGCGATTCGGTGCGGCTAGTTTGATTGTGTGCCCACGAGCCATCAACCCAAGTGAAAGAGGGAGAAAAGGCTGAACATCGCCGCGCGAGCCGTAGGTGAGGATAGTGATGTTCATTGATTGTCTTGGTTGATTGCCTTCTCTTTGTAGTTTCGCGCATGTGACTCGATCAATTCTACTGCGCTCATCACCCCATCTTCTTTATTAATTGACTGACCAAGCGCGCGCGCACATTGACGAATGTTATCCCCACTCGCTTCGACGATCGCTTGAGTCAATCGCTCAACAGAGAGGCGCTTCACCAAAATTGGTTTAGGCGCAGCGCCCACCGCGTGGACTCTTCGCGCCCAAAACGGTTGGTCGGTCATGAACGGGACGACGACTTGTGGAATACCCGCTCGCAAACTGGCGGCAACCGTCCCTGCGCCGCC
The DNA here is from genome assembly GCA_964456775.1 of uncultured Anaerolinea sp. Taxonomy (GTDB): domain Bacteria; phylum Chloroflexota; class Anaerolineae; order Anaerolineales; family Villigracilaceae; genus Defluviilinea. The sequence goes on along the minus strand of CAYWCN010000028.1, from coordinate 38,325 downwards.
ATGGTGGATGAGCATTTTGCAACGCGGCAAAAGCCAATCGTGCGGAGCGGAGTCGAGGTAGAGTAGATTGCTGGATGAATTTTGGTGAGCCCCTCCCCACCCCGACAAGACAATCCCGCGTTGACTTGTTTTCGCCAGAGAGTCTCGAATGATACGGTCAATCTTTTCCGCATCCCGATTGACCATACTGCCGAATGAAACACAAACGGGAGGGTCGCCCGCATCAAGAAATTTTTGGAGTTCAGTTGAAGGCTGAAACGATTCGGCTTCGTCAAAAAAGAAATATCCCGTCACATGGACATTCGCCGACCATTCATTTGAAGGGGGGATAAGGCTGGGACTCCACGCGCACAGCATCAAGGTCGGAGGGCGAAGCGCTGTCCTGAGTTTATCGAAGGGCGATGTTTTGTCAAAGGGGAAATAAAGTTTCCGTTTGGGGAGTCCCGCGCGGCGGCTGATCTGTCGAAACCCAAAAAGAGACAACCACCAGATAATTTTTATCCCTGCAAAGTGTGTGAAATAATTCAACGCGCGGAGTTTCAGGTCAGGCAACACAACGCTTGGATAATCGCCCGTTGGCGCGAACATCGGAAAGGTTTGCACGTGGACATCGGGGACACGCATTTCGCGCGCGCGAGTGTGACCGTCAACCGCGTGCGAAAAAGCGTGGATGATGAGGTCGGCATCTTTGCACGCCTCGGCGCTTTGCTGGAACACATCTGCGCCGACTTCGAGCGCGTGAGCAAATCCCTCGCGCAACATTTTGAAAATATTGTTTCGCGCATCGTTGATACGCAATATGGCGGCGCTGGGATCGCCCGGCAGAGCGACGAATTCTATGCCATACTCTTCGACAAGATACTTGAAGCGACTCGGTGCGGCAAGTTTGACTGAATGTCCCCGTGAAATTAATTTGACAGCCAATGGAAGAAACGGCTGAACGTCTCCGCGCGAGCCATAAGTGAGGATGGCGATCTTCATGCGAGTATTGTACCTTGCGCGAAATGCTATACTGGAAACACAAGGAGCAACCATGACAAAAATCGGCATCCTGCACCCAGGCGACATGGGAGTTTCCATCGCCGCGTCCGCCGTCAATAGCGGACATGGAGTGTATTGGGTTTCAGAAAACCGCAGTGACAAGACTCGCCGCCGCACGGAAGAACATAATCTGATAGAAGTTGAATCGTTGAATCAACTTTGCGAAACAAGCGAGATCATCTTCAGCGTCTGCCCGCCACACGCGGCGGAGGATGTTGCGAAGTCGGTGCTTGACTGTGGCTTCAAGGGTTTTTATCTCGACGCCAATGCGATTTCCTCACAACGCGCAAAAAGAATCGGCGAGTTATTATCTGCCAATGGCATCCAATTCATTGACGGAGGCATCATCGGCGGACCTGCGTGGACACCAAAAGAGACCGTGCTCTATTTATCCGGGAAAGATGCAAAAGTAATTGCCGATTGCTTTTCAAACGGACCGCTCGAAACGAGAATCATCGGCGATGAAATCGGAAAGGCATCCGCGCTCAAGATGTGCTATGCGGCTTACTCGAAAGGGACAACCGCCCTGCTGACTGCAATTCTCGCAACCGCCGAATCGCTTGACGTGCGCGATGAACTTTACAAACAATGGGATGCGGACGATCCCAGTTTTTCAGAACAGGCAAATCGCCGAGCGACCCGCGTCACAGCCAAGGCATGGAGGTTCGAAGGCGAGATGCGCGAGATCGCGTCCACTTTTGAAGAGGCGGGTTTGCCCAATGGATTCCACGTAGCGGCGGCGGAGGTTTATCGTCGCATGGCGGGATTCAAAGATGCGACTGAGACTCCAACATTGGAAGAAGTTTTGCAAACATTGATGAAATAAAAAACGCTCACCACGAGCGATTTTCATAAAGACTTCTTGTGAGAGTCTCAAAATCTTTACCACTGAGACCGAGTCACGGAAGCACGGAGTTTTTAATTCTCTGTGTCTCCGTGTCTCACACGTCCCGATGTATTTCGGGAGTGGTTATCAATTACATCTCTTGTCTACCAGATAACGCTCGGAGCAACGTGTTTTGATCGGCGTATTCCAAGTCACCGCCCATGGGGAGACCTCTAGCCAAGCGTGTGACATGCACGCCGAATTGCCGCAATTGATTTTGCAGATACAACGCGGTCGCGTCGCCTTCCATGCTGGGATTCGTGGCAAGGATGATCTCCTTCACTCCCCCACCAGCGAAGCGCGCCAGCAATTGCTTGATCTTCAAGTCGTCGGGACCGATGCCTTCGATGGGAGATAACACTCCTTGCAAGACGTGATACTTCCCGTTGAAACCTGCGGTGCGTTCGAGGGCTAGGACATCCAACGCTTCTTCCACAACACAAATGACGGATGAATCGCGTTTGAGCGACTCGCAGATTTCACAGCGTTCGCGTCCCGCCTCGGTGATGTTGAAACATTCCTGACAGAACGCCGTGTTCTTTTTGAGATTCGCCAACGCAAGCGCAAGATCGTCCGAGACATCGTCAGTAGCGCGGAGGAAGTAGAACGCCAGCCGCGAAGCGGATTTCGGTCCGATGCCTGGGAGGCGTTCGAGGGCGTTGATGAGGGATTGAATTGACTCTGGTAGAAGCATATTTTTATTATGTCGTTGCGAGGGCGCTCTTGCTCTTTGCCCGAAGCAATCTCCTCATTAGAGGGGGTTGCTTCGTCGTCGCTTCGCTCCTCCTCGCAACGACATGAAAGTTAGAAAGGAAGCCCACCCGCCAGCGGACCCATCAACTTTTGTTGAAGTTCACGCGACTGATCGAGCGCCATATTCACAGCAGACAAGACCATATCCTGCAACATTTCAGCGTCAGCATCTTTCATGAAATCGGGGGAGATCTCAACCGACTTGCAGACTTGATCGCCTGTCATCACGACCTTGATCGCGCCGCCGCCCGCCGTGGCAGTGACAGTTTCCACGGCAAGCTTCGCCTGCGCTTCTTCCATTTGTTTCTGCATACGTTGCAGTTGTTGCATCATGCCAGCTTGCCCCATTTGTGGTCCTTTGTTGAATCCTTTAGCCATAAAAAACTCCTATAAATATTATTTCTTCCGAAAATCAATCCCACCAAGCTGATAATATCAATTTAGGATTATAAACTTCATCCTTCTTCCAATAACCGAGTAATTCTAGTGTTCTGTCACTACCTATCCAATTTATCTCATCAGCATCAAATTGTTCATTCACTAACTGCTCTAGTTCAGATTCCCTACCCTCTCGCACAAGCATATATAGTGTATCCGCTGGCCAGTCTCCATCTTCCATGTCATTTAATGGGTCAAGTTGATTGCTCGGCATGAAGACAGCACGCCATAAGTGACTGTTTTGACGCAATAGTTTTTCTACTTTCTTACCAACTAATCTATTTTGATTTGTATGCCCAATCACCTTCAATTGCAAATCTTGAATTTCACTGATTTTCAATTTTGGAGTCTGTGACTTCTTTCCTCTTTCGTCTTTCTTTTGAGTCGACATCATTAACCTCAATTACCAATTACAAATTACGCAACACTCAATACGTAGTACGCCGTGTGGTCTCGATACGCCCTTCGCAACGAACGCTCAGGGCTACTCGACCACCGTCTAAAACTAATCCTGCGTATCCACGATCTCGCCGCCGTGTTGGATGGCGGTCGCCACCATACCATCCTGCGCCACGTTCGCGGGGATCTTGCCTTTCGCATTCGTCACCACACAACGCACGCTCACGTCCGCGCCAAACTCGTCCTTGATCAACTTTTGGATCGCCTCGATCTGGTCGGGCTTGTCAATTTTTGAAACCAGCACGTCGCTCGCCAAACCCAAGATCAACGTCGAGCCGTGCACGTCAATCATACGCACCGAGTTCATCAACGCGGACAAATTCGCCTGTGCTTTCGGAAGCGACGCAGACATGTGCTTCCACGCCTTGATGACATCACCGACGTTGATCGCGGATTTCTCTGCTGGATGCGACGCTTCGTCTCCGCTCACATTGTCCCGATGCTCTCTCGGGAGCGCGTCTTTCTCGACTTGAGGCTGGGTCGCCGTTTGGGGAGCCGATACAGGCTGAGGCTTCGTCTGACGCGGTGCGGCGATTTGTGGCGATTCAGTCGGGGCGTCAAGAACTTCCGCTAGGGCGAGTTCCAGACTCAACGACGGTTGCCAGCCGCCGCGCAAATCCACTGCCGCGTTATTGAACGCTTTCATCATGCGAAGAACATCGCTGGTTGAAAAAGATTTCGCGTGCGCCTGCATCTGCTTCTTGACATCCGCCGTGGCTTCGACTTGATTCGCGTTGCCCATTTGAATGAGCATCAGCCCGCGCAGATACTCGACAACCTGACGCGCCAGCGAGCGCGGATCGGCTCCCGCATCGAGCGCCTTGTGAATGGACTCAAGCCCATGCGCGGGGTCGTGATCGTTGACCGCGTTCAGCACATCCAGCACCGACTGACTCGTGGCAGTGCCGAGCACTTGTTGCGCGAGCGCGAGCGTGATTCTTTCTCCCGTGGACGAAAGTTGATCGAGCAGTGACTGCGCGTCGCGCATCCCGCCCGCAGACTGGCGAGCGATCTGAATGAGCGCGTCATCGTCGGCTTGGATGTTCTCGGCTTGGATGATGTGCTTGAGGTTCGCGACGATCTCATCCACTGGCACGCGGCGGAACTCGTGGCGTTGACATCGAGATAAAACGGTTGCAGGGATTTTGTGAATCTCAGTAGTGGCTAACACAAAGATGGCATGTGGCGGCGGCTCTTCGAGCGTTTTGAGCAACGCATTGAACGCCGCCGTTGACAACATATGTACCTCATCAATAATATAAATCTTGTATTTACCCTGCGACGGCGAGAAATTGATCTTGTCGCGCAAGTCGCGGATATCGTCAACGGATGTGTTGGACGCCGCGTCAATTTCGATGAGGTCGAGGAAACGATTCTCGTTGACGGCTTTGCAATTCTCGCACTCATTGTCGGGACGTTTTGTCGGGTCGGGATTCGTGCAGTTGACCGCCTTCGCCAAGAGACGCGCGAGCGTGGTCTTGCCAGTTCCACGTGAACCCGCGAAGAGATACGCATGCGCGACGCGGTCTGCCGCGATGGCATTCTTCAGCGTGGTGACAACGTGGTCTTGTCCCAGCACGGCACCCCATTCTTGAGGTCGGTATTTTCGGTAGAGGGCTTGGGTCATTTCATTTCCATGTGCAAGTGTAAGAATTAATCAACAGTACAGCCCGTAATATTTAGAATCAATAAGACCGCAAACACCAAAAAAAGAATTTTGGAAACCCAAAGATTTTTACTAACAACCCCAGTAATTATGATTCCTAGATATACCAACCAAAGAGCCATTGTGATAATAAAAAACAGGGTCATCGCATCAGACTCTGTTCCCCCTCCAAGTTCAGGGAGGATTTTGAAAATTAATCCTACAACAGGAGCAGGGAAGTAAATCAAATACAAACTCGCAGTGATGCCAGAAAGGGCATGGATTCCAAAACCAGAAACAAAAGCAGAAATGATTAAAGCAATGACGAGAGACCCAATAAATAATAACGCCCTCGCTCTCTGAGTGGTAAATAGGTTTGCGTAAATCTGAGTAAATGATATCTGGCTATTCTTACCAGTTGATTGACTATTCATTTGATACTTCTTTCCGATACTTACGGCACTTGATACACGGCTCACACAAAATTTTTCTACTTATACGATGGTTTCGACTGCTTGCGCTCAACCACCGAGGGTATATTTACAACAACTTCACAAACTCGTCCACACTTAACCCTGATTGGCGAATAATTGCGCGCAGGGTTCCGCGATCTAATTCCTTATGATCTGGAACAACAACTTGCCCAAAGGGTTCGTCGCGCCGAAGGATCATGTGGCTTCCTTCCTGTCGTTTCAGGTAAAAGCCGATTTCTTTGAGGGCTTTCGCGCATTCCCTGCCCGAAATACGCGGTAAGCCACTCATACCGCAACGACCATCGCATCAAAATTTTCATCGGGAACGGGCAAGTGATCTTCTTCGAGCGCGGCAATATAACCTGCAATTGCCTCTTTGATGTTTGCAATCGCTTCTTCGCGTGTCTCGCCCTGACTGATACATCCAGGCAGGCTTGGACATTCCGCCACGAAATAACCATCTTCGCCTGTGTAAACGATAACTTGTCTCATGATTCACCTCTTACGGCACTTGATACACCGCTCTAACATTTCCACTTGGGTCTAACAACTGCGCTTCCTCGCCCGATTGCCAGACGGGTTCGGTCTCGCCCCAGTATAAATCAATGACCGTGTTCGTTCCAGCAATCGTGTGGACTTGCACCGCGCCACTGCTATTCAGCGTGAGGTTCGGAAAGACAAAAATATTTTTATCCGAATCTTGCAATTGCCAGCCTGCCAAACTCAACGGCTCACTCCCCGCATTGCGAACGACAACCGATTCAGCGGTCAACGTCCCTGCACCGACGATGCTGACGATCTCGACGGGAATGTCCACGTTGGGGCTGAGAGTCGGCTGGGGGGTAGAGTCGCTGGAAGAAACTGGAGCAGGTTGAACCGGGGAAAGAGCCGCTTGTCGGTAATTGCGGTCATACCAGAACAGAATCGCGCCGGTCACGCAAGCAGAGATGAACACATTCAAAAGCAGGTATTGGATAAGTCGGCGGCGATCCATCGTGTTTGAATCATAGCACAGTTTGTTTGCGGATGAAATTAAAAAACCCGCGCTCTTTCGAGTGCGGGTCATGTTTCGATCTCAAAATTTTATGGGAGCGCGCTCACTTGGAAATCGTCGAACGAAATGTTCGCGCCAGATTCTTGCTCACCGCTCCACACGAACAACGCGACGTTGCCGGCGGTGTAGGAGGTATCCACCGCGCTGGCGATCTGCGTGCCGTTGACGTAAAAGGTCAGCGTGCCGTTGCTGGCGCAATCGGCGCCCACGCGATACGACGATTGATTGACCGGGATCTGATCGGAATTTGCCCACTGATCGTTGTTGGTGAGGAAGATATCATCACCCGCCAACTGCGATTTGCCGATGGCGTATTGACCGGCAGGCGTTGCCGCGAAATAGTACGAAACGTCGGTGACCTGCATGTGGCAGATGACGCCGAACGCCGTCGTGGTATCCGTGCTGTTGTTGAGGGCTGTTACTTCAACATGGATGTTCGAGTAATCCTCGTCGTTGGGCGTGCTCCACACAAAATAATTGGTGCGGAAGACAAGGAACTGCAACGCATCGTTCGCGTATGCCACCGAGCTATCCTGGTCGGTGGCGGTGCCCCACGATTGCGACGAGAAATCGTCGCTCAAGATCACGTTCGAGTTCCCCCCGCCCAACCCGCCGGGCAGGGCGCACGCCAGCGCCGCAACCGCAAGGACGGTTATTGCAAATAAAATTCGACGACCGTTCTTCATTTCACACTCTCCTTTGAGAAAAAGTTGGGCGTATTTTATCATTGGAAACACGGATTCGGATGGTACTTCGTGGGGACTCAATCGCGACTCATCGTCAGCGCGACCCAATCGCCCATCTGACGCCGCTCGTTCAATTTCAGACGTTTTGCCTGCCCCGCCCGCGCAACATTTTCTTCCTGTTCTTTCAAGATTCCGCTCAGGATGATCGAACCGCCAGCCTCGACCAGATCCGCCAGCCCCGCGTCGAAGAGACGGACAATGACCGGCGCAAGGATATTCGCCACCACCAACCACGCGGACTTGAACGGGTATTTGCCTTCGAGAATCTCCGCCACCGAACCCACGCCGAGGATCAACTCCTCCCCCACTTCGTTGACATCCGCATTCTCGCGCGAGTTGACGATGGATTCGGAATCAATATCCACGCCCAAAACTTTTTCCGCGCCAAGTTTTATCGCAGCGATGGAGAGGATGCCGGAGCCGCAGCCAACGTCAATCACGCGGAGACCTGTTAGGTCTTTAAGACCTAACAGGTCTAAACACAACTGCGTCGTCGGATGTGTCCCCGTTCCGAACGCCATGCCCGGGTCTATCTTAATGGCTACGCGATTCGGTTCCGGCGATTCCATCCACGCGGGCAGGATGAGGAGTCGCTCACCGATGCGGATCGGCTTGTAATGTTGCTTCCATGCCTCCATCCAATTTTGATCCGCTATCTGTTTATAAGAAGGAGTCGGCAAAGGCTGGATCATCCCCAAATAAAAAAGCGACTCTTCGAGTTTCTGCCGCGTCTCTTCGAGTCCGTCGTTCACTTCCAAATACGCGCGGACGGTGATCGGTCCCGTCGGCGTGCCGGCGTCTTCGTCATCGTTGTACTTCACACCTTGCTCGGTCATCACGCCGTTGGGAGCGAAGCGCGCAAACACATCCGCCACCGATTCGGCGAGCTCGCCGTCCACCGTCATCGAAACTTCAAGCCAATTCATGTTGAAACAAATCCTTGTGAACAGAATGAATCAAATCTTTCTCATCGAAGATCATACGCGGCAAGTCTTCCACGTCGAAATACTTCATCTCAGAGACTTCATAACTTTCCCGAAATTCCCCGCCGACGATCTTGCACAGGTACATCAATGTCACATGCCGAAACAACTTGGAACTGTCGGCAAACAATAACCGCTCCACGTTGATCGTCAACCCAGACTCCTCATAAAATTCGCGGATCACTCCCTCTTCGGGTTGCTCGCCATATTCCAATCCGCCGACAGGAATCCCCCACGCAAACTTTCGATAGGTGTGTTTGAATAACAAAACCCTGCCCTGCTCATCGAACACCAGCGCGGCAACCCCCACCCGAAACCGCGGACGCAACATCCGCGCCGCGAGGGTGTGAACCCACAGAGGGAACATGCCCCAAATACGAAAGAGGTATCGCATCATTGCCTTGAATCACGAAGAAATTTTGCATCTTCCCGTTCTCTATCTTTACGCCGTTCCTCTATCAAGACTTCCAGCGCATCTGAACCTTTTAGCGAACCTTTCAATTTGTTGATATATTCTTTGGTCATTGGACAGAGAACAATCCCATCACCATTATCCAAAATGACAATGCGCGTTTTCGGCGTAATCCCATATTTGCGCCGCAATTCCACAGGAATGACGAGTTGCCCTTTTGTCGTTATATGTCTCTCCATTGCATCCAATCCTCTCCAGCAAATATTACTATCGTTTGGCAGTAAGTCAATCAAAGATTGTTGCAAATTGTAAACCAGTAAAACAAAAACGAGCAGACTCCTCATCCGCTCGCCAATTACCAATTACCATTTACTAATTACCAATCTCTAGTCTCCAGTCTCTAACCTCAATTCTCCAATCCTCCCAATTCTCTCTTTGAATCATCCCCCCAACGCCTCATTCAACCAATCCAAGAATCCCTTTTCCTGCGGCTTGACCGTCGTCCCCAAACTCTCAGCCAGCTTCTCGAACAACTCGCGTTGCTCTTTCGTCAACTTGGTCGGCACCGCCACATTGACCAGCACCAACTGGTCGCCGCGACCGCTTCGGCGCACGTGAGGCACGCCTTTATTCCGCAAGTGAAATACTTTGCCGGGTTGCGTCCCAGCAGGGATTTTCAACTTCTCTTCGCCGTCAATCGTCGGCACTTCAATTTCCGCGCCCAAGACAGCCTGCGCCACGTTGATATCGAGATTCAATAAAATATCGTTCTCGCGGCGTTTGAAAAATTTATGCGGCTTCACATCCAGCATCAGATACAAACTTCCGTTCGGACCGCCGTTCTCGCCAGGACCACCCTCTCCCGACAAACGGATCTGCGTGCCCACATCCACGCCCGCAGGGATTTGCACCTTCTTCTTTACTTTCTTGCGCTCCAACCCGCTTCCGCGACACGTCTTGCACGGAGAGGCAATCGTCTCACCGCGTCCGTTGCAGGTTGGGCAAGTGGACGATTGAACCATCTGACCTAAAAATGTTTGGCGCACAGTCCGCACTTCGCCTTGACCGTTACACGTGGCGCACTTCACAGGCGACGTGCCAGGTTCCGCGCCGTTGCCGTTGCAATGCGAACAAGTCTCTTCGCGCTGGAACTCGATCTCTTTCTCGACGCCGAACACCGACTCTTCGAACGTCAACGTAATCTGCATTTGCAGATCACGCCCGCGCCTCGGCGACCGACGCGAACGTCCGCCGCCTGTCGAGAATCCGAATCCGCGGAACAAGTCCTCAAAAATATCGCCGAAGTCCGACGTGTAATCGTGGAAGCCGCCCGAGTTGCCCAGCCCCGCCTTGCCGAAGCGATCGTAACGCGCGCGCTTATCCGAATCCGAAAGCACGCCGTACGCCTCGTTGATCTCTTTGAACTTCTCCTCGGCGTTCGGCTCTTTATTTACATCGGGATGATATTGACGCGCGAGTTTACGGAACGCGCCTTTGATCTCGTCATCGCTCGCGCTCCGTCCCACGCCCAGGGTTTCGTAATAATCGTTGCTCATAAAAATTTTTCGTCATTGCGAGGAGGCGAAGCCGACGAAGCAATCCCCAACACTTTGAGGGAGATTGCTTCGCCACTTCGTGGCTCGCAATGACGGGTCATTTTATTCTTTGACTTCACCCTCAACCACATCAGGATTCTCGTTAGGATTCTCACTGGATGAAGAGCCCGCCTCTCCCCCACCCGCGGCCTGATTCTGCTCGTAGACGCTGGCGCCAATCTTTTGAATCACTTGCCCTAGCGCGTCTGTGGCAGATTTGATCGCCGACACATCTTCGCCTTCTGCGGCTTTCTTCACCGCGGCGACGTTCGTTTCAATTTCAGTTTTGACCTCAGCAGGGACTTTCTCGCCGAACTCACGCAACGCCTTCTCTGCCGCGTAGACAGTGTTATCCGCATGGTTGCGCGCTTCGATCAAGTCTTTGCGTTTGCGATCTTCTTCCGCGTGAGATTCCGCGTCTTTCTTCATCTGCTCCACTTCCGCGTCGGACAAACCCGACGAAGCCGTGATCGTGATGTGCTGTGAACGTCCCGTCGCCTTATCTTGCGCGCTGACCTTGAGGATGCCATTCGCGTCCACATCGAAGGTCACTTCGATCTGCGGAACGCCGCGCGGCGCAGGAGGAATCCCATCGAGGATAAATTTGCCCAGCGACTTGTTATCCGCCGCCATCGGGCGCTCGCCTTGCAGAACGTGAATCTCAACTTGTGTCTGGCTGTCGGTCGCAGTCGAGAACACCTGACTCTTGCGAGTCGGAATTGTCGTGTTGCGTTCAATTTGAGTTGTGGCGACTCCGCCCAACGTCTCGATAGCGAGCGAGAGCGGAGCGACATCCAACAACAAAATATCTTTCACTTCGCCGCCCAGCACGCCCGCCTGAATCGCCGCGCCAACTGCAACTACTTCATCGGGGTTCACGCCTTTATGCGGTTCCTTGCCGAAGAAGGCGCGGACTCGTTCTTGCACGGCGGGCATACGAGTCATGCCGCCGACCATGACCACCTCATTCACTTGACTCGCTTGCAATCCCGCATCGGACAAGGCTTGTTTGAGCGGGGCAATCGTACGGTCCACCAGATCGGCTGTCAGTTGTTCGAGTTTGGCGCGGGTGAGGGTCATCACCAAATGTTTCGGTCCCGTCGCGTCGGCGGTCAGATACGGCAAGTTGATCTCGGTCTGCATCGTGGTCGAAAGTTCGATCTTCGCTTTTTCGGATGCTTCTTTCAATCTCTGCAATGCCTGACGGTCGTTGTGCAAGTCAATGCCGCTGTCTTTTTTGAACTGCTCGATGAGATGATCCATGATGCGCAGGTCGAAATCGTCGCCGCCGAGGAACGTGTCGCCGCTCGTCGCGCGGACTTGGAACACGCCGTCGCCCACGTCAAGGATCGAAATGTCGAACGTACCGCCGCCGAGATCGTAGACCGCGATAATTTCATTTTTCTTTTTATCAAGCCCATACGCCAGCGACGAAGCCGTCGGCTCGTTGATGATACGCAACACTTCAAGTCCCGCGATCTTGCCCGCGTCTTTGGTGGCGTTGCGTTGCGCATCGTTGAAATACGCGGGGACAGTGATGACCGCCTGCGTGATCGTCTCGCCGAGATATGCCTCTGCATCGCGCTTGATCTTGCCGAGGATCATCGCCGAAACTTCAGGAGCCGAATATTCTTTCTCGCCGAGTTGCACGCGCACGTCGCCATTGTCCGCGCCGTTCACTGCATACGGCACGCGCTTCCGCGTCCGTTCCACTTCGGGGTCGTCAGCCTTGCGTCCCATAAAACGCTTCACTGAAAAGATCGTGTTCTGCGGATTCGTGATCGCTTGATTACGAGCCACGCGCCCGACCAACCGCTCGCCATTTTTATTCACCGCCACCACAGACGGAACGAGTCGCTCGCCCTCTGCCGACGGAATCACGACAGGCTCCCCTCCCTGCATCACCGCCGCAACGGAGTTTGTTGTACCAAGATCAATACCGATAATTTTTGCCATGAAATAATTTCTCCTTTGATAATCATTACCCGTCATTGCGAGGGCGGTGTTCGTCCGCCCGAAGCAATCTCCAACACGTTGACGGAGATTGCTTCGTCGGCTACGCCTCCTCGCAATGACGAAAAGTTTTTACTGCGCCACTCTCACCAACGCAGGACGGATCACGCGCTCGCCGAGCATGTATCCATTCTGCACCACTTCGATCACATGACCACTTTCAAAATCTTCGTTATGCTCATGCGAGATTGCTTCGTGGAATCTCGGATCGAACTCCGCGCCTGTCGCTTCGATGCGCTTGATGCCTTCCACATCGAAAATGTTTTGCAATTTACGCGCGATCAATTCGATGCCGCTCGCCCACGCATCGTCGGCGGGACGGTTTTGCAGAGCGCGTTCCAGATCATCGAGAACGGGCAACATTTTCTTGACGATGTCGCTTTTCATTGAGGCATACATCATCTCGTTATCACGTTCGATGCGTTTTCTGTAATTTTGGAAATCCGCCTGCGCGCGCTGCCAACCTTCGACGCTCTCCGCCAATTTGGCTTCCGCATCTTCGAGTTGACGTTTCAACGCGTCGACATCCCCTTGCGGCTGATTCTCCACTTCGGGCATTTCCGCCGCTTCGATCTTGATCTCGTGCGTTTCGTGTTTGTGGTTCTTCTTATTCGTCATGCTTTCACTCTCTTTACGTTTACTCCGGAGTGCGGACTTCAGTCCGCGCTCCTGTTTTAGATAGACTCTTATTCACCAGCAATGGTGTCATTCACTAAATCGCTCAACAAGCCCGCGACATATCTCACAGTAGGAATCGTCTTCGTGTACGACATGCGCATGGGACCCAGCACGCCTAGCGTCCCTGTTGCCATGCCAGGGACTCCATATCGCGCAATGACCATCGAGCATTGACGCAACTCTTCCCATTCGCCTTCGCCGCCGATCAACACTTGCAAGCCGCCGATGTTGGTGTTGGTCGTTGTGCGCGCGAGCAGGTCGCGTAACGTGGATCGCTCCTCAAAGATTTTCAATGCGCGCCGTGCTTCATCCGATTCCGCAAATTCGGGTTCGGATAAAACGTTGGTCAAGCCGTCGGTGTAAATTTCGCCCGAACTGCTTTCAGAGGTGCGGCGAACATCCTGGCGGATGAGGGTGAGGATATCCTGATCGAGCGGGTCGGAAGGCGTTGAAAGGGCAGAGATATTGTCCACGGCGAGACCAGCCAGAAGGGCGTTAAGACGCGTGGCGGTCTGGCTGAGTCGCTCCTGAGTCACGGGTTCCGCCAAAGTCAAGATCTGCTGACTCACTTCCCCTCCGACAAGCACAAGCACCATCAGCACTTGGCGTCCCTGCGTGGAAATTAACTCGACATGCTTGAAGCGCGATTGCTCGGCGTGCGGCGCGGTGATGACCGAAACGCCCTGCGATTGATGCGCGAGGATGGAGGCGGCGAGGATCATCCATTGATCCATGTCGGCGCGCGATTGGTGGAATTGATGCGAGATGGTGTGTTGCACCGCCTCGGGCAATTCGGCGTTCGGCATCATCTGGCTGACGAAGTAGCGATAGCCCTCTTCGGTCGGCACGCGTCCCGCGGACGTGTGAGGCTGACGCAAATATCCCATCTCTGTCAGCGCCGCCATCTCGTTACGGATCGTGGCGGGCGAATAATCGAGGCGATAATTCTCGACCAGCCGTTTCGAGCCAATCGGCTCAGCCGATTCGATGTGATCGCGGATTATTAATAGAAGTAACGTCTTTTGGCGTTCGGTGAGTTCGATCATGGCTTTACACGATTAGCACTCTCGATTTGAGAGTGCTACTCTTTATGGAATAATGATAAACGAGGCAAAAAGGGAAGTCAATAAGAAGTGTATAAGAAAAAGCCTGCCATCTTGCAATGACAGGCTTTGGGCTTACGGCTTTGGAGCAGAACTCCAATCCGGGTCGAAGTCTACACCGGAGTCGTCGGTGAGGCGGGTGCGGTTACCGCCCGTGACGGAAGAATAATAAATATCGCGGTTTCCATTTTCATTGGTGCTTTCAAAGACGATCCACAATCCGTCCGGTGAAAATTCCACATCTTCGATGGGCGTGGGAAGATTCAAGCGGACTGCCGCGCGCGTGGCGTAATCTGCAAATGGGATGCTCATCAACCACGGGCGGCCGGGTCCGAGATTGCGCTGATTAAAAAGGATGGTCGTGCCATCAGTTGACCAGAACGGTAGATAGTCCCACAGCGTTTGCCCGCTGCGCACTAACTGGACGTTATCCCTGCCGGTCGCGCTCATCATCCACACTTGATACGCGTCCAGGCGTTTTACGGTATACAGGATCTTCGTTCCATCGGGAGACCATGAGGGCTGTGTATTTTCAACGCCAAGCGCGGAAGTGGTCAAGCGGGTGACCGCGCCCGAATCGACTGTGAGAAGATAGATCTCTTTCTGACCATCGCGTTCTGATGAGAAGGCGATCTGTTCCCCATCCGGCGACCAGGCTGGGTCGAAGTCCGAACCGGGGACGACGGTCAACGAACGCTGTTCCGTCCCATCCGGGTTGATCGAATACAGGCTGGAACTTGAATAGAAATCATCGTAAAACTCTGCGCGCGCGCGGCATGGCGAGACAAACACCAACACCGTTCCATCCGGCGACCAGTTCGGCTGGCACGCGCCTTCGCTCATGTTCGTGATCGGATGCAGGTCTGTCCCATCGGTGTTGACGATGTAGATCTGCGGTTTCCCTGAACGGTCGGATGCGAATGCGATCTGCCCGAGCGACCCGCCGAGCGCGGTTGGACCGGCATTGGGTAACGCGTTCACGGTCGGAGTTGGCGTGTTGACCGGCTTGATCGTGGATGTTGGCAGAACAGTTGGAGTAACTGTCGCGGTCGCCCCAGTCGCTGGATCTGTCGCAACCGGAGGTTCGGTCACAACTGACGTTACCGAGGGAGAGACCGGCGTAAAAGTGGCTGCCGGTAGGAGAAACGGAATTTGAAGCGCGTTCAACTGACTCATGATCCCCTGCGGGATCAATTGCGGCGCGAAGCGTACCAAGCCAACGATCGCTACGGCGAGGATCAATAACAGCCAAAGTAACGCCGTAACCAAACGACGCGCGAGGCTAACTTTTTTACGCGGCGGTTTGAATACCGGGGCTTCTTCCTCGGTGCCTCCCATAAGATCGGACGGGTTGAAACCGGCGGAGGAGGAAATTTCTTTTTCGAACGAGCTTTGCTGTTGCGAATCGCCCGATGCTGGCGGCGGTGAAATGACATAATCGCCGGCTGGTCGCTGTGTTTTTGATTTCGAGCCTAACAACGCGTTCTTGAAATCATCGGCATGTTGGAAGCGGTCGGCGGGATCAACGCCCATCGCTTTTTCGATCGCGGATGCCAACCTTCGCGAAACTTTTCCATTGCGTTTGCGCAGCGGCGTGAGTTGCGTGTTGTCCATCGCGCGGGCAAGACCATCTTCCGGGATGATGCCGCTCAACGCCGCGTACAACGTCGCGCCGAGCGAATAAATATCGGTGCGCGGATCGGTGCGCGCTGTGCCGTATTGCTCCGGAGGCGAATAGCCCGGCGTCATCGCGCGCGCGCCGGTGGTCGTCGCCTGACTACCGTGCAGGACTTTTGCCAAACCAAAATCCACGAGGAAGATATGTCCATCCGGCGTGATCTTCACATTGCCCGGTTTCAAATCGCGGTGCAGGATCGGAGGTTTGCGCGTGTGCAGATACATCAACGCGTCGCACATCGCCGCGCCGAGCAGGATCGCTTCATCTTCTGTGATGTTGCCCTGCCGCTCCATGCGCTGACGCAAATCTTCCCCCTCGATGTAATCCATCACCAGATACTGTCCCTGATCGCCGATCACGAAATGATCGGTCACGCGCGGGAGGTTCGGATGACGAAGGTTCGCGAGGATCACCGCTTCAAGGCGGAACTGACGCGCGTATTCATCTGTGGTGAACAGGTTTTCTTTAACGGCAACATCCACGCCGAGGTTTTCATCCACAGCGCGGTAGACCGAGCCCATGCCGCCCTGACCGAGAATTTCTACAATGCGATATCTTTTGTGCAGTAACGCGCCGCGTTCGAGGGTCATTGAAACAGTTGATCTCCCAAAAATTTGAGTAGTAGATTTGGGATTATATCAAAGCATTGCCCTATATCTTGGGCGCATTTGCCAATTTGATACGAAAAAACAACCATGGGGCGCCGGCGATGATCCAGAAGCCCACCAGCAAATAGCGGATGTAACGCAGAAAATACGCGACAAAATCCTCCCCCTGCGGGAAGACCAAGCCCAAACCGCGCCATAGGATGAGGACTCCGATCAAGCCGACGAAGAATCGTAACGCCCGCTTCTCCCCCGGACCGTCAGCCTGATACCCACCCTTCGACATGATCCACGCCGCGCCGACCGCCATGCCGAAAAACGTCCCTGCGGCGGTGAAGATATCATCCAGTGAAACCGGAGCAGGCAGAACGTCGGAGGAGCGAAGCGCATTGGCTTCGTACGCGGCAGGAAAGACATATCCATCCAGCCGATTCACGCTGACGAATCCAAGCGCGATCATCATGATCGAAACGATGAACGCCAGAGCCGCTTGTTGCATCACGGATTTAGTTTTCAACCATGAGGCAACTCCATTCCAGTATCGCAGGAATGCCCAAAGCAACACGCTTCCGATCAACCATCCCGTAAGCACATCATGGAGGAAATGCACGCCGAGATATAAGCGCGAAAATCCGATGAGGAAGATCAGGATGCCAGCCGCCCACTGCCAGAGTTTGCGATTCGCGGCGGCAAGCGTGCCCCACACCGCCACCGCGTTCTGCGCGTGACCAGACGGAAGCCCAAACGATGTTTCGGAAGACAACGCCTTCACATTGTCACTGACCCAATACGGGCGCGGACCCGCGAACCACAATTTGAAAAAATAATTGAGGCTTACGCTGGCGAGCAGGGTGAAGGCAACGCGCAGACCAAGGCGCGAGTCGATGCTCCAGTACACCAGCGGCAGGACGAGAAAGAAAAAGTCTTGCGTGCCGAGGAACGAAAAAAATTTCATCGGCGCTTCGAGCCAGCCGCCGAGCGATTGGATCGCGATGATCCAATTGACGCCGTTTTGAATCAGAACATCCATCTCTTTCTCCTTCATTCGTTCGATTTTTCCAAATACCCCTCTACAGTATTTGACGTGTACCCTCCTTAATTGTACACTACCCCCCTAATGAGAAAACTGCGTACCCCCCCTTCCATTCACTGGTGGGATTGGACTTCGGTCTTTTTGCTCTTCCTTTTAATGCAGACCCTTGCCGAGCGGTTGTTCGCCACCGAATGGACGCCGTCGCTTGGCATCGTCCGCGGCTGTACTTTGATGGGAACGGTCATCGGTTTAGCCTTGGGATACAGCACGATTCCTCAGCGACGGGCGCGCTGGCTCTCCTTCTTCTATATGCTCCTCCTGCTTCCATTAGAGTGGACTTCGATCATCGAGGGCGCGGTGGCGCCGGACGAGAAACTCATCAGCGTCGGCGGGCGGATCCTGTTCTCGCTCTCCGAGTTTTTCGCAAGACGCCCGGTGGACGACCCTCTGTTTTTCATCGCGGTCATGTCCATCCTGTTCTGGGTGTTGAGCGCCTCCGCCGGATACCAGCTCACAAGACATCAGAATTTCATCGCCGCCACGGTGCCGTCCATGTTTGGAGTTCTCATCATCCAAAACTACGACAACGTATTGCACGGACGTATTTTGGTGATCGCGTTTTTTGTGATGCTGGCTCTGCTCTTGCTCGGTCGAATGAATTTTCTCCGCGAGCAAAAACACTGGAAAGAAAAACACGTCTTCGTTTCGCCTGAGAATAGCATTGATCTCTCCAGCGGCATGGCGATCGCGGCTGGCTTGCTCATTATCCTCGCATGGGTCACGCCGCCCTCGTTCGTAAAAATCGAAACCGCGCGCAGGACGTGGAACCGAATCACCAAACCGTGGACCGATTTTACAAACCGCTTCGAGAACGCGGTGAGCGCGCTCGAGTCGCAGACCGGCGGCGCGCCCGGCACGGAGTTCTATGGCTCGCAACTGGAACTTGGATTAGGTTTCTCACTCTCCGAATCGGTGATGTTCACCGTCGAAGCGCCGGACCTTTCTTTTGATGTGAAGCCTCCGCGTTTTTACTGGCGCGGCAGGGTCTATGATCGTTTTTCAAATGGGAAGTGGAGCGCGACCGGCACGCAAAATGAGGATTTTTCACCGGACGCGCCGATGCTGGTAGACGAGGAACAACCCAGAGCGAATTTCACATTCAAAGTCGGCGAACAACCGGTGACGTTGTTATTTGAACCCGCGCGAACGATCTGGATCAGCCGCCCCGGGGTATCCGTCCATGCGCCGGCGGTGGAAGATGAAGATATCCTTTCGTGGAAGGCGTCGCCGGGGTTATTGCCCGGGGAGTCGTACCGGGTCCAGTCTGTGCTGAGCAACCCGAACGTCGAAGAGTTGCGAGCGGCGGGGGCTGAATATCCGCAGTGGGTATTGGATCGCTATCTGCAACTCCCGAACGATGTTTCGCCGCAGATCACCGCCCTCGCCGCTGAGATCACAGCCGACGCAGAAACTCCGTATGACAAAGCAAATGTAGTGACGCGCTACCTGCGCGAAAATATCGAGTACGCCCCTTCGATTCCCGAGCCGCCCTTCAACGCCGATCCGCTGGAATGGGTCTTGTTCAAATACAAGAAAGCGTATTGTGTGTATTACGCCAGCCTCGAGGTCGTGATGCTGCGCTCGCTTGGGATTCCCGCGCGCATGGCTGTGGGGTTTGCGGAAGGCGCGGCTACCGGCAGAGATATTTCGGGTGAAGAGAATGACCTGCCCGATACCACCATCTATACGGTGAAGAAAATCAACGCGCACGCGTGGCCCGAAGTGTATTTTCCCGGCATCGGCTGGGTGGAGTTCGAACCGACCGGCAATCAGGCGCCGCTTCAGCGTCCGCTTGCGCTGCGCAATTCAGAAGGAACTAATTCCTCTCTCGGGCGGAACACCCCACTGGCAGAGATTGACGGCTTCGCCTCGCGCGAACCAGACTTCGAGGAAGGCATTGACTCACCCTCTTCCCAAACAACCGCGCCTCTTCCGCCCCTCAGCCTGATCCTGATGCTGATACTTTTGATATTCGTCGCGGCTTCAATTTACATCAGCCAGCGGTATTCCCTGCCGACGCGCTTGCCTACATTTGTGCGCTCAACCATAGAGCGACCCGGTTTTGAAGCGCCGCGCTGGGTTTTGAATTGGGAGCGTTGGGTAAAACTCACCTCGATCGAGAAATCGTTCGAGAGCGTGAACTTTGCCCTGCGCCAATTGAAGTCGCCTTTGCCGATCCATGCCACACCCATAGAACGCGCCGACAAACTGGTGGGTCTCCTGCCTGGAATATCCCTCAACGCAAAAGTACTTCTGGACGAACACCAAACATCCCTTTATACTTCCAGAATTGCGGACGCCAAAAGAGCAAAACACGCGGCGCGAGCAGTTCGGTATCAGGCGCTCCTCGCCCGCATCCGTTACTTTTGGACAGGCAAATACTCGCCCTGACAAGCAAACAAAAAAGGACACTTCATGGCAACCACGGCAAAGACGAAAGCGATCTCGATCAACGACCAGCTAGTGGCGGTCACGAAACAAGCGTCAAGCCTGCGAGGTTCGCTGGATGCCGCCAAAGCGCCGGAAGCCATTGAGGGATTGAAGAATCTCGAGGGGTCGCTCGTCCGCATCAGCGAAGTCCTCGTCCCATACGAACAACGGTTCAGCCATTTGCAAGCCCTCGCGGGGATCGGGCAGATCGTCAACTCCACACTCGAAATAGATGAAGTATTACAGATCGTGATGGACACCATCGTCCGCCTCACGGAGGCGGAACGCGGCTTCCTCATGCTGCGCGACGAACGCGGCGAGATGGGCATCCGCATCGCGCGGAATTGGGAGCAGGAGTCCATCAACCAGAGCGAATCGCACATCAGCCGCACCATCGTGCAAAAAGTGATAGACACCGGCGAGGCCGTGCTGACCACCAACGCGCTCGAAGACAAACGCTTCAGCGGACAGGAAAGCGTGATCGCCTTCAACCTGCGCTCCATTTTGTGTGTGCCGCTCATGGTGAAGACCGAGCTGACCGGCGTCATATACACCGACAACCGCATCCGCACGGGGATATTTTCCGAAGCAGACCGCGACCTTTTAATTGCGTTCGCCAACCAAGCCGCTGTCGCCATTGAAAACGCGCGGCTGTTCTCATCGCTCAAGCGCACGCTCGCCGAAGTGACCGAACTCAAGAATCTCATGGACGACGTGTTCGCGTCCATCGTTTCAGGCGTGTTGACTGCCGACGTGCAGGACCAGATCACCCTGTGTAATCGAGCCGCCGCGTCCATTTTGGGGCAGGCATCCGCGGAGATCGTCGGCAGAAAGATCGATGAAGTGATCCCTGTCTTTGCGAGCGGAATCATGCCGCATCTTGAGTCGGTGCGCAAAAGTGACAAACCCGTGATCGGACTCGAACTCAGCCAAACCCTTGCGCAAGGCGGCAACGTGGACTGGCGTTTGAATCTCTCGCCGTTGAAAGACGCGGGACAGAAAACGCAAGGCGTGGCGATCGTGTTGGACGATTTGACCGAACGCAAAAAACTCGAGGCACAGCGCGGACTGTTGCAACGCATGGTGTCGCCCGCTGTTCTCGACCAGATAGACCCGAACAGTTTGCAAGTGGGCGGCAAAAAAGTTTTTATCACCGTGTTATTTGCGGACGTGCGCGGCTTCACCTCGTACAGCGAAAAACATTCGCCGGAAGAATTGGTGGCGGTGTTGAATCAATATCTCGCGGCGGCGGCGGAGGCAGTGCTGGCGCAAGAAGGCACAGTGGATAAATTCCTCGGCGACGCGGTGATGGCATGGTACAACGCGCCGATCCTGCAACCCGATCACACGCTGCGGGCGGTGAAATCTGCATTGGCGATCCGCGAGGCGATTGCGAAATTGCATGCCGAACTTCCGCAAGAAGCGCATCTCGATTTCGGCGTCGGCATTCATTATGGCGAAGCCGTCCTCGGCTGGATCGGCACCGAGAAGCGACTCGAATTCACATCGCTCGGCGACAGCGTGAACACGACCAAACGCATTCAGGAAAATTCGGCGAAGAATCAGATACTCATCAGCAAAGAGGCATACGAGCGCGTGAAAGATGATGTGGAAGCAAATCCCTTCGCGCCGCTGACGGTGAAAGGCAAGACCCAGCCGTTGGATGTGTTTGAGGTGGTGGGGTTGAAGAGTGGGTGAGGGAGTGAGCGGTAAATAGTAATTGGTAATTGGGGACTAGAGACTGGAGATTAGAGACTGGGGAATGATGGAGGATTAGAGAATTGGAGAATTGGGGGATGAGGCTAGAGATTGGAGATTGATTTCACAAAACGTATCAACTGCTCCAGTCCTTTTTCAATTGGTTTGAGATTGATAAACTCCTTCGTCGTATGCGCCCCGCCGCCGGTTGTGACTCCCAACACGAGCGCGGGATAGCCTTTGCTCAGCGGGATGTTCGCGTCGGTCGAGCCTGATGTGAGCGCGGGTTCCAATCCCTGCTCACGGATGCATTCCTGCGCAAGTTGAATGAGCGGATGCTCTGCGGAGATTTCACCGGCGGGACGCGCCCCGATCACCTCCGCCTCAAACGTGACGTCAGCCTGCCTCGCCATCTGAATTTTTTTCTCCAGCTTCGAGATCAACTCCGCCAGTGACTCCTGCCCCTCCGAACGCAAGTCCAATTCAAGCGAAGCCTCCGACGCGATCACATTGATCGAAGTGCCGCCAGAAATTTTCCCCACGTTCATCGTCGTGCGCGGCGACTCGGGCAACCTCATCGAAGTCAATTCCACCACCAGTTTCGACAATTCATGGATCGCCGAAGGGCTCCCATAATCCGACCATGAATGTCCGCCCGTTGTTTTCGCCGTGATGCGATACCGCTTCACACCCGTGCCGCGATGATAGACACACCCCAACGCCATCCCCTCGAGCACGAGATAACCAGTCACATCCGCGCCGAAACGATCCACAACCGCTTTCATCCCGCGTAAATCGCCAAGTCCCTCCTCGCAAACGTTTGCGATAAACCAGATGTCGCGACTCCCCTCTTCCTCTGGGAGAGGGGCTGGGGGTGAGGGTTGCAACCCCCACAACAACCCAAACAACGCCGCAACACCCAGCGAGTTATCCCCGATCCCGGGACCAAACACTTTCTCCGCCTCGCGCCGAACAGACAGTTCCGTTTCCATTGGAAACACCGTATCCAAATGCGCGGAAACGACCAGCGGCTTGACCTGTGACCTTAGACCTTTGACCTGAAACCGCCCCAACACATTCCCCACCTCATCAACGAACACATCGCTCAACCCCTCCCTCTCGAACAACTCGCGCACAAACTCTGCCCGCTTCCCCTCTTCAAACGTCGGCGCAGGGATTTGTTGAATCTGAATCGCCAACTCGATCACTCTCTCAGCAAGTTTCAAATCTCCAGTCTCCAATCTCAATTCTCTAATTCTCTGACCTCGACCACCAATTACTATTTACCAATTACTCACGCTTCGACTTCCACTTCGTCTCGCTCCGCTCGCTCAGTGTCCGCTCAGCGCGGATCAAACATCCCTCGCCAACCCCCTCACCACATTCAACCTCGCCTCCGCCAGCCCGGGCAACACCTCCAGCGGATAGAACGCGCCGCTCCCCTCCAACTTCAACGACGCGGAAACACTTCCATAAAATACGCCTTCGAGCGGATCATAATTTTTGCAATAGCCCGCGAGAAAACCGCCATCGAACGCATAGCCCGCGCCGGTCGGGTCGGCGATGCGCGCGGGATAGGCGGGAATCTCCACTTTGCGTTTCGTGCCAGCCATGTAGAGCAACTGTCCCTGCGCGCCGCATTTCACCACTACATATTCGCATCCATACATTGCCACGGCTTCTGCCATCTCCCACAGATCGTGCGTCTCGCCCCAAAATAAATTTCGCAATTCCTCTTGCGAAAGGACCAGCGCGGTCACACCGTTCAAGTATGCGGGGAGTTCGCGCCGCGCTTTTGTGGTCATACCCCCAGAGGAGGGATCGATCACAAATGTATGCGCGTTCCCGCGTTTTAGACCGGCGATCAACTGGTTCTGTGTCGAAAGATCCATGGGACAGATCAACGCCGCGCGCGCATACAAATAGTCTTCGGGAATATCCGTGACCAATAATTTCTTCGCCTCGTCGGCTTCACGCTCATCTGCCGACTGATACCCCAAGAGCGATTTCGGGAACGTCATGCCGCGCCGCGCGAACTGTGTGATCGGATTCACATCGTTCGTTTCGAAATGTTCGTTGTACGAGATGAACTCGCGCACATCCAACTTTTGTGGAAGCAGTTTGATGCCGCTTGTGTCGAGTCCGCGCGATTTGCACTCGTTCAGCCACGCACGCGGATAATCGTCGCCCACGCGTCCAACCAGACCTACTTCCGATTCCCACAGCCTCAGCCCCGCCGCCGCGTACAGCAGACTTCCGCCCGGCGCATCGAGGCGCGGCTGTCCCTCGGCGGGCAGGAGAAATTCGCGCGTGAGATTCCCAAAGACGAGAAATTGCGGAGGCATGGTCAAGCAATTATAAGAGGGAATGAAGCGCGCAGAAGGGAAGAAAAATCCGCCTCGCGGCGGATCCGAATTCATTCCATCAAGGGTCGAGGCTTCGACTCGGACGGCGAGGGTTGATGCTCCGGCAACAGGAACGTAAATGTGCTTCCTTTTCCCACTTCGCTTTCCGCCCAGATGCGCCCGCCGTGCAATTCGATCATCCCTTTTGCCACGGCAAGACCAAGCCCCATCCCCGTATAGCGGCGCGTAAGATGAGTCTCCACTTGGAAGAAGCGCTCGAAGACGCGTGACAGGTCGCGCGGGGGAATCCCGATCCCCGTGTCCTCGACCGAAACTTTGAGATAGCCCGATTCCTCCCCGGCGCGGACGGTGACGCGTCCGCCGGAGTCTGTGAATTGCAAGGCGTTCTTCACGAGGTTGCTCAACGCGATGTTGATCTTTACGCCGTCCGCGTCCATGTAAAGCGGCGAGTCCGCTTTTTCAACGGACAGCGTAACGCCCTGCGATCTCGCCTCGTCTTGGAACGTGAGCGCAACATCGTCCACGATCCTCGACAGCGACACTTGAATGTTCCTCACGCGGGCGGAACCCTTATGATAGTTATCCACATCCGCAAGGTTTTCGATGATCTCTTTCAGTTTCGTGGCGTTGCGAACGATCATATCTAATTGCTCGCCGTATTGTTCGCCCGCCAGTTCGCGCAAAAATGTGGCGTGACCGAGAATGAGGCCGAGGGGTGTGCGAAGCTCGTGAGAGGTGATCGCGATAAAGTCCGTTTTGAGGCGTTCGAGTTCCGCCATTTCGATGCGGGCAGCTTTGACCTGTCGCCGCAGGCTGTCGTTCCGCATCGCTTGCGCGGCAAGCGCCCCCAGCGTGGAAAGGATCGCCAGGTCTTCGTCGGTATAATGCGCGTTGTCTTTTTTGTTGATCGCCTCCAGCACGCCGATGATCTCTCCATGCGTGATCAACGGAACGGCGGCGAGCGAGCGGGTTTCGTATTGCGAGACGCGGTCCGGCACTTTGAAATGCCGCTGGTCTATCTTCGTATCCTGTATAATCAACGGTTGACCTTTGCGAAATACCCAGCCTGCCGCGCTCTCATCGAGAGGAACACCCACCGGGCGCAACGCTTCACGATGGATCCACGCCATCGAGAGGAAGCGCAGTTCTTTGCCGACCTCCTCGTATTCAAGCACGGAGGCGAATTCGCTGTTGGTCATTTCGCTGGCTTCGGTGATGACGGTTTGCAGGAATGCTTCAATATCAGGCGCTGTTGTCAGACCCCGCACCACTTCAAGCAGGCGTTCCAAATGGTCTATCCGCTCGTTGGTTGCCATTGCTCGAATTATACAACAGCGGCAGTGTAACGAGATAACCATTTCATTGTAATCACACAAGTTCAAAAGGAGACTTTATTTCATGGCACCCAAAAAAGTACGCGTGGCGATCATCGGCGTGGGAAACTGCGCCTCTTCTCTCGTGCAGGGAGTGCAATTCTACAAGAACGCCAAAAAGGACGACGTCATCCCCGGCATCATGCACACCCAACTCGCCGACTATCATGTGAAAGATATCGAATTTACCCTCGGCATTGACGTGAACGTGACCAAAGTGGGCAAAGACCTCTCGGAAGCGATCTTCGCCGAGCCGAACAACACCTACAAATTTACCGACGTTCCCAAACTCAACGTGCCTGTTGTGCGCGGCATGACCCACGATGGTTTGGGCAAATACTTAAGCGGCATGATCCAAAAGGCGCCGGGCTCCACCGCTAATATCGCCAAACTTCTGCGCGACACAAAAACGGACGTGGTCATCAACTTCCTGCCTGTCGGCTCTGAGATGGCGACGAAATGGTATGTGGAACAAATCCTCGAAGCGGGATGCGCGTTCGTCAATGGGATTCCCGTTTTCATCGCCTCTTCCGAATATTGGGGCAAGCGTTTCGCGGATGCGGGACTCCCGATCCTCGGCGACGATGTGAAGTCGCAAGTCGGCGCGACGATCCTTCACCGTCAACTCGCCACGCTGTTCGTGGATCGCGGCGTGAAGATCGACCGCACCTATCAACTCAACTTCGGCGGCAACACCGACTTCCTCAACATGCTCGAACGCGAACGACTCGAGAGCAAGAAAATTTCCAAGACCAACGCGGTGACGAGCATGATTCCGTATCAGATGGATCCGAAGGACGTGCATGTCGGTCCCAGCGACCATGTGCCGTGGCTCACCGATCGCAAGTGGTGTTACATCCGCATGGAAGGCACAACCTTTGGCAACGTGCCGCTCAACGTGGAAGTGAAACTCGAAGTGTGGGACAGTCCCAACTCGGCGGGCGTGATGATAGACGCCGTCCGTTGCGCCAAACTCGCGCTCGACCGCGAACTCGCGGGTCCGATCATCGGGCCGTCCTCCTATTTCTTCAAGACGCCTCCCAAACAATTCCGCGATGAGATCGCCAAACAAAAGGTGGAAGATTTTATTTCGGGAAAGAGTGAGGAGTAAAAATACGGCGTACTGCGTATTACGTAATGCGCAGTACGCCGTACAAAACACGTATGAGGGTGACAGACTTTTCACATGAACTCAACCGAATTCAACGCCTACAAAACGCGCTACCGTTCCGCCATTCGCCACGTGCTTGCCGACTCCGAAAAGGGTCGCCTCGACGAAGCGGGCTTTTCGGCTTATTCGCATCGCAGTCCGCTCATCAACTGGTTATTTTGGAAACGCCTGCATATCGCGATGAATCACATCAAAAAATCCGCGCCGTATGAAAACATTCTCGATTTCGGCTGCGGGAGCGGTGTGATGCTCCCGTTTCTTGCGGAGCAAAGCAAACACGTCACCGCCATTGACATTGATCTGCATCCGCTCGAACAAGTGAAACAGCACATCCCTCTCGCCGCGAACGTGCAAACGCTCGACGCGAATCAAACTCCCATCTCGAATCTTCCGCCGCAATCATTCGACCTCATCAACGCGCTCGATGTTCTTGAACACGTGCAAGACCTCCCCCAAACGCTTTCGCAACTGATGGGTCTGCTCAAGCCGAACGGTCAACTCGTTGTATCGGGTCCGACTGAAAATATTTTGTATCAGATCGGGCGCAAAATCGCGGGTCCCGAATATTCAGGCGCGTATCACGAGCGCGGCATCGCCGAGATCAAGAACGAACTCAAACGCATCGCGCGCGTCGAACACATCGCCACGTTGTATCAACCTGTTCCGCTGTTTGAAATTTTCACGGCAATTAACCGTCCCGCAGGTTTCTAGCAAGGCATCACTGTCTTCGATCAAACCTGCGGGACATTATTGCTCGGGGGATGTATACTTAACGCATGGAACCCGAACCATACATTCCAGGGACGAAGCCAGCGGATGCGGGTCCGCTTTCGCGATTCATTCCTCCGCTGGAGGAGGGAGTGATCTCCCGCTGGCTTCCGCTTCATGCCGCTATGGGAAGCTGGTTACTCGACCCCTTCGGATTCTCCCCTCGACTCGTGCTCGAAGCCGCGCGCGCAGGGTATCGCGTGTTGGTCACGGTGAACAATCCCATCACGCGATTCTTGCTGGAGATCGCGGCGAATCCCCCATCAGAATCGGATTTCAAAGCCGCGCTGGCTGAGTTGGAAACCACCAAAAAAGGTGACGAGCGACTCGGCGCGCATTTACAATCGCTATATCAAACGACGTGTGAAAAATGCAGTCGTGAGGTTCAAGCAGAATATTTTCTGTGGCGCAAAGAAGCGGATGCGCCACACGCCCGCTTTTACACCTGTCCGCAGTGTAACGATTCGGGCGAGCGCGTTGTCACTCAACAAGATATTGACCGCGCCAAACAATTCGCCGCGACTGATGGTCTGCATCGTTCGCGCGCGTTCGAGCGCGTGGCAAAACTCGACGACGATGACCGCGTCTATGCGGAGGAAGCGATTCAGCATTACCTGCCGCGTCCGTTGTATTTTTTAACGACAGTCATCAACCGCATTGACGGATTGAATCTGACGCCCGAACGCAAGCGCGCGTTAAGCGCGTTGATCCTCGTCGCGTGCGACGCGGGCAACACATTGTGGGATCATCCGCCGACACGCCCGCGACCGAAACAACTTAACATCCCGAGTCAATTTCGCGAGCACAACTTGTGGAAAATGCTGGAGCGTGGATTAAGTCTCTGGACTGAAACAGGCTCACCCGTCGTGTTTGAAGCGTGGCCGAATAAAATCCCAGAAAGCGGCGGGGTGTGCATCTACGAAGGTCGTCTCAAAGAGTTGGCGCATGAAGTCAAAAAAGAAATTCCGATTGCCGCGGTGATCGGTTCACTGCCGCGTCCCAATCAGGCGTTTTGGACTCTCTCCGCGTTGTGGGCGGGTTGGCTGTGGGGGCGCGAGGCGGTGGAACCTTATAAGATCGCGCTGCGTCGTAGGCGGTATGACTGGGCTTGGAATGCGACGGCTTTGCACGCCGCGTTTTCGCATCTGTTTGAGTTGCTGCCGCTTGGCACGCCGTTCTTTGGATTCATGCCTGAGTCTGAACCGCCGTTTCTCACGTCGGCGCTCACGGCGGCAAGCGCGGCAGGATTCGATTTGAAAAGCGTCGCGTTGCGAACCGAACATGACCCAATTCAAATTTTGTGGAATCGCGGAAAGCACTTGAAGCGCGAAGCCAATCAACCCGACGTTGCTGTTGTGCGTGAAGCGATCCATGCTCATCTCATCGAGCGCGGCGAACCTGCGAGTTATTTGCACGTCCACGCGGCAGGGTTGATCGCGTTGGCGGAAGCGCACGCGTTGAAAAACAAAACGCAGGAATTCGACGAAGCCATGCGCGCGACGAACGCGTTGATCCAATCGGCGTTGACGGAGGATGAACGGTTTATTCATTATTCGTCGGGCGAGAGTGTGGAGACGGGTTTATGGAGCGCGGATCGGAGCGCGGACTTTAGTCCGCTTACCGAAAGTGGTGCGGACTTAAGTCCGCACTCCGTTGATTCGCTCGCAGACCGCGTGGAGGTTGCCATCGTCACGTTCTTGCAAAAGAATCCGAACAGCATTTATCTCGAGATCGAAGACGACTTGTATCCGCGCTTTACGGGCTTGCTCACGCCGTCGAAAGCGATGATCTACGCGGTGTTGGATTCATACGCGGAGCGCGACGGCGCGTCGTGGAAGTTGCGCGCGGAGGATGTTGCGTCGGCGCGGCGCAACGAACGCGATACGATCATCCCGATGCTTGAACTCGTCGGCAAACGGCTGGGATATTCCACCAGCCTCGCGGATAAAAATCATGTGTGGGAGGAAAACGATTCGATCCAGTTTGCGTTTTACGTGCTTGCCTCCGCGCTGGTTGGGAGGGCAATCGCTGAAACGCCGTATTCGCCCGAGCAGACGATCCTCGTCATCCCTGGCGGGCGCGCGTCGTTGATCGCGTACAAAGCGGGGCGCGACCCCGCCCTCGCGGCGCGGCTGAAAAATTATCGGCTGGTGAAATATCGCTTATTGCGCGCCATGCTTGAAGTCCCAGTATTGACGCGCGAGACGTTCGAGGAGCAGATCGCCAGCGATCCGCTCGAAAAATCCAAATCACAGATGATGATGTTCTAGCCACATGTCATTCTGAGCGAAGCGAAGAATCTCCTCTCGCGAGCAAGAGACTCTTCGGTCGCTATCGCTCCCTCAGAGTGACATGTAAAAATAATATGTACAAAAAAATTCTCCCACTCCTCTTAATTCTCCTCACCTCCTGCGTGACCGTTTCCTCGGAGGGCGCGCCGACGGATGCGCCGATTCTTTTCGTGACGTCTACCCTGCCGCCCACCAAGCAGGGACTCACCGTCCCGACGCCGATTCCGCCCACCGCGACAGCGACGCTCGACCCCTCGGCTCCCACGCCGACGCCAAGTTGCCGCGACAGCGCGGCGTTCGTCGAAGATGTGACGATCCCCGACAACACGAATTTCGAGAAGGGCGAAGCGTTCACCAAAACGTGGAAGTTGCAAAACTCTGGCACATGCGACTGGAAAGGGTATACCGTTGCCTTCGCCTCAGGCGAGCGGATGAGCGCGCC
The DNA here is from genome assembly GCA_964456775.1 of uncultured Anaerolinea sp. Taxonomy (GTDB): domain Bacteria; phylum Chloroflexota; class Anaerolineae; order Anaerolineales; family Villigracilaceae; genus Defluviilinea. Next base: position 8,131 of record CAYWCN010000028.1, on the reverse strand, counting down.
CGATTCGGTTCCCGTCCCTGAGACTGCCGCAAAATCAGACGTGGATGTTTCCGTTGACCTCGTCGCGCCGTCCATTGACGGTCAATATCTCGGCAGTTTCAAATTGCTGAACGAGCGCGGCGAACTTGTGCCGATTGGAATCGAAAATACATTCTGGGTGAAGATCGTCGTCGGCGAAACGTCGGTGCAGATCGGCACGACGAATTGTTATTACACAACGAACGCGGAGTATGTCCAACAACTGATAGACCGCATCAACCAAGCACGCGCGGATGTGGGTCGCGCCGTGTTGACGGTAAATCCGCAACTCACCGCCGCCGCGCAGGGTCACAGCCTCGACATGGCGTGCAACGATTTCTTCAAGCAACGCGGCTCAGACGGGTTGTGGACTGGCAAACGCCTGCTCAACGCGGGATACACGTCCGCGTATTATGTCGAGCTTCTCGCCTTCGGCTTGCCAGGCGACGCGATGAATCAATGGAAACTCGATCCGCTTCAATGGGACAATGTCCTCAATTCGCGCGTCACCGAGATCGGCGTGGGTTATGTGTTTGTAAGGACCAGCAGTTTGGGAGGCTATTGGACGGTGGATATGGGGGGACCGTGATGAGGGTGTTTAGATGAATACAGAATCAAAAGCAATCGCCACACATACTGTTGGGTTACTATCTTGGTGTCGGTGTACCTATCACCGTTGATTCGTTGCTTCTTATGTTTAAGTGAACAACTTGGACAATTGCATTTTCTGATTCTACAAAAATAAGTGTATTGTCATCAACCCACCCATCAAATGCCGCCCATTCATTTTGAGAGTAAGGCACGGGATATTTCTTTATCAGTCTAATCTTCATTGTTGAAATATCCAAATAAATCGTTTGTAGCATAATGTAATCTTGATCTTGTGTATGAAAAACGAGACCGCTATCGTTAGGCGACCAAAATATACCGTCTATCGCAATGTAATCATTCGGATCATCAATTGCTGACGCTATTTTTTCAGAACCTGTTGATAGGTTTTGAATATGGATCGTACAAGATTCATCTGTGCATTGAAGATAGGCAATTTCAGAGCCATCGTTTGAAATTCCAAATGCTTTATAACCACCTGGTACAACAGATCGGATTTCTCCAGTTTTAATGTCAATCGTCTGTAACCTAGTACACGAAAATCGAAGAAAAATATCACCCCCGTCAGGGGACCAGGAATAGCAGAAATATAATTGAGAACTGTCATCAGACCAGTGATGGATACTTATAGTTGTACGTGGATCGCTATGAGGCAACTCACCCTGAAATGGGATTTGCCAAAGAGATCTACCTTCCTTGTCTTGAATTTCAATGGTTTGTTGTTCGGTCCCAGAGTAAATAAATGAGTATGCGATATATTCACCATTAGGAGAAGACAACTCAGACATGATGTAGGGTCCAGGGGTTGAAGATGGAAACTCTCTTATAGGAGTGGATGCTATAACCAATGGTATTGAAGTTAATGTAACAGTTGAAATGGGTATCGTCGTCGGATGAGCAACAGGCATTTCCGTCGGCGTTACGTTAAAGCTTGGAACGCAAGATGTCAAAGCAAATATCAATGGCAAGAAAGAAAAAATAGTATTGCGCAACTTTATCTCCTGACATTCTATTGATGTCTTATGTATCCGCATTATACAACTGCCTCCCCAAAAGGAGCAGAGCATGAACCAACATCATTGCGTCTGGCATGTCGCCCTGAGCGACAGCGAAGGGTCTCTGCGATTGTGTCAGAGATTCTTCGCTCCGCTCAGAATGACATGGATTGAATTTGTTGCATCCACAGTTCGATTTGCTTGGCAAATCGTGCGGATGCAACTCGGACCTACCTCCCCCACCTCGGTTGCCAATCTGAGATTGAGTTGTTCGTGAGCCGCGTCAAGCCTGTGCCATCGGGGTGGATGATGTAGATTTCGTTGTCCCCGTCGCGGAAGGAGGTGAAGGCAATCCAGTTGCCATCGGGTGACCACGAGGGACCGAGGTTGTCGCCGCCGTTTGTGAGTTGCGTCAAGCCTGTGCCGTCTATGTTGATGATGTAAATGTTGTGGTCGCCTGCGGGACCGCGATAGAAGGCGAGTTGAGTCCCATTGGGTGACCAGGTACTGCGTCCGCCCATGTTGTTGAGGTCTGTTACTTGTTGAATGTTCGAGCCATCGGCATTCATCACGAACAGTTGACGCGCGCCATTTCGAGAGGAGGCAAAAGCGATCATCGAACCGTCGGGCGACCAGGTGGGGTCAATGTCGTCGCGGTTCGTGAGAGGACGCGGGTTGTCGCCGTCGGGTTTCATCACCCAGAGTCCATCGCCCGATTTGGCGAAGACGATCAACCCTCCGCTGGGTGAAAGTTCGGGGGCGTAGAGACTGCCGATGTCGCGCGTGAGGCGTTGCAAACCGTCGCCGTTGATTCCGATGGAGTAGATTTCAAATCCGCCGCTGCGTTTGGAGGAAAAGTAAATCGTCTGCCCATCGGGTGAGAGTGAAGGATAGAACGCAGTCGCGGTGAATTCAGTCAGTTGTTCGCGCCCCGAACCGTCTGCGTTCATCAGGCAGATCTGGTCAATCTGTTTGATGTAGCAAGCGAAAACGATTTTTCCTGTTGGGGGAGAGTCGTTGAAGCTTGGGATGGAGGTGGGAGCAAGAGTTTCGGTGGGAGGAGATAGCGGCGTTGAGAATTGGAGAATTTGAGAATTGGGGGTTTGGGTTGGTGAATTGGCAATTGCTGTTTGAGTGGATTCAGTTGATGGGATGGGCAAGTTTTGAACGATGTACGCAAACCACGCGATGATGCCGCACAGCACGAGGACGCCGCATCCCAGACCAACGAGGAGAGTTTTGTCGAACGCGGAGACGATCTTGTTTTGCGAATCCATCGTGCGATGGATTGTAATTCATATCGCGGGGCTAAAGCCGCCTGCTCAGAACATGGAAGCCCTTCGGGCTTGCGGACAAAGTCCGCTTGAGCGGACTTCCATGAACTGAGGCAGGGCTTTAGCCCGCCGAGAATGGCGATGAAAACAAATGCGTCTGATGGAGCAACTCTCGCTTCCGAAGTTCTCAGGCATGGCATGTCATAGATGCTTCGTCGCTCCGCTCCTCAGCATGACATATCACAATTTATCATTTCAACAAATTCCTCATCACAGGCACGTAATCAGGGAATATCTGATCGGTGGCGGGATTGTTCAGCCGCTTCTGCAAGACTTCGGACAGCACATCGCGATAATCGGTCGTGACGGCGAGGTCGCCTGGTCCGATCATTTGACCGTCTTCCAGCCCGGGCCACTCGCCGTGGACTTTGCCGCCGTCCACGTTGCCGCCCATGACCATCATCATGCTCCCGTGTCCATGATCGGTGCCGAGGCTTCCATTCTCGGAGGCGCGGCGACCAAACTCAGACATGGTGACGACGGTGAGATTTTTCATGTGTTCCTGCATATCGGCGTGGAATGCCGCCATGCCGTCTGCCAAATCTTTCATGAGATTCGGCATGATGCCAGTCGTCGAGCCTTGCGCGAAGTGCGTGTCCCAGCCGCCCACATCAATGGCAGAGACTTCGAGTCCCACTTCCGCTTTGATGAGCATGGCAGTTTGTTTGAGCGCGAGACCAAATTCGGAGTCGGGGTACGTGGTAAATGGTGAATAGTAATTGTTGGGGTCGAGCGTTTCTAGCGTATCCATGATGGATAACGTGTCCTGCCCAAGCACATCATCTTCGTACACGATGTTCAACGCGGCGCGCATTTGTTGCAGGGCGCGTGGGTCGCCGCCGAGATGAAAATCCGCGATCGAACGCAACGCGGAGACTGGGACGCTCCCGCTCAGACTCCGCTGCGGACGAGTCCCCATCCCCACTGCGCGGAGAGGTGACGAGTTACCCGTGTCCAACGTGGCGAGGTGACGTCCGATCCAACCTGAGGCGGGACCGCGTTCATCGTCCACGCCGCGCTCCATGAGTTCCATCGCTTTGAAGTGACTGCGCGATTCGTCGGGTGCGCCGCACGCATGGATTATGGCGAGTTGTTGAGAACTCCACGCGTCGAGTAATGTGTTCATGGATGGATGAAAGCCAAAGAATCCATCGAGATCAATTACTCTTTCCTCTTTCTTCTTTCCATTATCGTCTGGTCGCGCAACTCCCAATGTGGGTCGCATCGAGTAATACGCCTCTTCGCCATGCGGCACGACCATGTTGAGAATGTCCGCGGCGCCGCGCAGGAAGATGACCACGAGGGTGTCGCCGCGCGGGGCAACTTTGTGAGGCGCGAACGCGAGGCGCGGCATCCAGGATTTTTGTTGAAGGGTTGGTAAGGTTTGTAGCATGTTTACTCCATAAATATTCCGTCATTGCGAGGAGGGTCGAAGACCCGACGAAGCAATCCCCAACACGGTGAGGGAGATTGCTTCGCCACTCCCCTTCGCTATCGCTCAGGGTCGGGCTCGCAATGACGAAGACTATCGCCACTGAAACGCGGGGGAGGCGATGATGCCTGCGGCGAGGATTTGCAGAGTCTCCTCAGGGGTAGAGTCCGCTGAATGGACTGAGGCAATTAGCCCGTCGCGTTCGAGGCGTTCTAGAGGAGCGCCTAAAAGCAGAGAGGTGAGCGCATCCACATCGTCGGCGAGAATGCCCGTTGAGCCGACATCCAATAAATGATTCAAATTATTTTTCGTGCCGCCGATCTCATTGCGCATCAACTCGAACGCGAATTGCCAGCGCGGCATGAGATTACTTTGCCACGGCGCGCTGACATCGGGATAGCCATCGGGCGTGGGCAAATTGAAATACAGTTGACCCATGCGGATCAGATAATCATCGAGTGCGCCATCGGTTTCAGTGTTGGTGAGCCGCAACGCAGACGTGATGAAATTTGCGGGGCGTTTGTATTTTGGCTGCGCGTGCGCGAGACCGTTGAGAAGAATCACACGCAACACAGATTTGATGTCGCCGCGCGTGTCGAGAAAAGTTTGCGCGGCTTTCTCGACGATCTCTTGCGGAGGATCATCCGCGATGAAGCGACGAGTTAATTTCGTTGCGATAAATCGCGCGGTGGATGGATGCGACGCGAGATGCTCGATGACCTGCTCCGCTTCACTCTGACCGTTCGGCTGGATCGCCAGACCCAAAACTTTTTTCGCCCCTTCATCATGGATGTCCTTATTGAAAGTGAACTCGCCCAACCAAAAATGTTCTTTGACCGTCCAGCCCGTGAGACAACGCGCGAGTTCCATCACATCGCTTTGAGTGTAGCCGCCGTCCACGCCGAGGGTGTGGAGTTCCATGAGCTCGCGCGCATAATTTTCGTTGGGATGACTCTTCTCGTTGACGTGATTATCGAGATACACGAGCATCGCGGGCGAATGCGCCGACGCCCACACGAGATCGCGGAAGTTGCCGAGCGCGTGTTTGCGAATCACTTCGCGGTCGTCAACGGGCTTGAGGTAAAACAGCGGCTCCTTCTCGATGAAGATGTTGAAATGATCGCTCCAAAATTCGACCATGACTTCGTAGAGTTGTCGCTTGCTGTAAATTTGACGAAGCAGAGTTGCTTGACGTAATTCGCGTGCGGGTCGTTCACGGTCGTAGCCGTCGAAGAGTTGATTGGTGACGCCTTCGATCTCGTTCGCGTCCATGTCTAATGTTTTAAAGTTTGAAAGTTGCAGGTTGCAGGCAAGGTCATCAATCGATTTGAAATCGAGTTGTTCTTCGATGAAGGCTTGCAATCCGATCTCTGCGAAGCGAGCGCGTTCCTCCACACGCGGACCGAAGGTGAGTCGATTCAACGCAAGGAAATCTTGCGCGTCGAGCGGAGTCCACGGGAGGGTGGGAAGTCCGCCAGCCAGTCGTCGGTACACGGGAGCGCACGATGAAAGCGCGGCGCTGGCGGTGACGAGGGCGGAGAGTTTGAGGAAGTCGCGGCGGGAGATCATAGGGTAATTAGTAATTAGTAATTGGTAATTGGTAAGTGGTAAGTGGTAAGTGGTAAGTGGTAAGTGGTAAGTGGTTATTGAGGGTGGAGGCGTGAGGAGTGATGGAAGGAGAATTAGAGGATTAGAGGATTGGTTGGTGTAGAAAGTAGAAAGTGGAAGATGGTCTACTTATCTACTTATCTACTTTCCACTTCCGACTTTCTAAACACTCTCTGCCTTCAACGTGTTTACCTGTGTACCTGTTTCCTTGTTTACGCTCTTCTCCCTCGGCATCCAATTCAGCAACGCAAACGCTGTCGCGCCGAAGGAGGTGATGAGGAGGGGAATCCACACAAAGAGCCAGCCGATGAGCGGGAAGAAGGCGGCGAGTTCAAGGATCACGGCTCCGCGGATGAACGCATTGAAGGGTGAATAGTTATTACCCGTTTGGTTCATCCGTTCGCCGAGGTGGGCGGCGATGCCTGCTGAGCCAATGGACGAGAATGCCAACGACGCGCCGAGCAGAATCCACGCGAGGGATTTGGCGGGACCAATCGGCAACGCCATCAAGATGAAGATGGGAATGATGAGCGCGATGACGACGACAAGTCCCAGCCAGAAGGTCGCGCCAAGGGACCTTTCGACGCGGGTCTGCGCGCGCTGGATGAGTTTCGGGAACAACAGCCACCACGCGGCGAGCATCGCAGGATACGCGATGCCGAGGAGCAAGAGGATGAAGAAGATGGCAGATATGTCAGCCATGGGGAATGTCCTTTCTTTTGGTTGATGTATGGGATACAGGGGAGGGAGGGGAAAAGTTGCAGGGAGATTCCGTCATTGCGAGCGAAGCAATCCCCGCCAACATTGGGAGAGATTGTTTCGGGCAGAAGAACACCGCCCTCGCAATGACGGAAAAGAAAAAAGACGCGGGGTGAACGCGTCTTGTGTGAAAAACCTGACAGGTCTTCGGCACAACAAGTTAAATCAAGGCGATTGCGTGGACAAAGATTCGAGTCGGGCTTGGTTTCTCGGAGACCTGTCAGGTTTATGGCGTATCGCGTTGGAAGAATCCCAATATCACCGCGCCGAAGCCTGTGAGGGCGACGAATGGGAAGAGCAGGAACCATCCCACAAAGGGAATGGCGGACGCAAAGGTGAGAATGACCGTTCCCCAAAATGCTTTTTGCCACGACGAAAGATCGGGGAAGATCCGTTCGCCGAGGATGCTGACCATCGAGGAAAGTCCGAGGCTGAGGAGAATCACCAGAATAGTTGCCAGCAATAACGACGGGATCGTTACGATGAATTTGATCGCACCGTTCCCCACGCTATCAGCAATGGCAAACAACACAACAGTGATCGTGCCGAAGAAAAGAAAGTTGACGAATCCGATGCCCAAGGAACGCGCGGGAAGTTGTTTCGCCACGTTGAGCGTTTTCAAGACGCGTTTGTTGAAGAACGCGCTGACGACGAGAAAGTAACAAGCAAAAGCAACGGCGAGCAAGGCAACGAGCAGTGTTACGCGGATGATGTCGGTCATGGATTCTCCTAATTTTCGCCTGAGCGGAACGAAGTGCAGTCGAAGGACGCTTCGACTACGAGCCTCAAATTGCATTCGGCTCTCCGCTCAGCGCGATGGTTATCTTATTTGTTTCCTCAACAGCAACCCATTCCCCACCAGCCAGAGCAGGGATGCAAAAGCGAGGGTGAGGGAGAGAGTCACAGTGGAGATTTGTAGTGGTGGTAACGAAGGCAAGCTTGGTAATTGGTAATGAGTAATTGTGTTGAAGAGTGTGATCCATTGAGATTGCATTCGTAAAAATATTTCGGTGAACGAGGGAGTTTCGATGGCGGGAAGGAGATTCATCACGAAGGGCGCGGCGACGACGAGGGCGATCAACGCGATGGCGGCTTGGAGAGTCGCTGTCAGCGTGAGCCAGCGCGGGAGTTGCGGAGTCAGCTGTCCCTGCGAAGAGAAGCGTGCGGCGAGATTGGTGGAGAGAGTCGCTTCGGGGAGAGAATCCAATTCGGCGAATAAAGATTGAAGTGAGGTGAGACGCGCCGCGCATTCTCCGCATGAAGCGAGATGCGATTCGATGTGCGCGCGATCCGCAATTTCGTTATCCAAATATTCGTTGAGTTGATCGTCAGTCAGGTGCATGGAGTTTCTCCGCCAACAGTTTGCGGGCGCGGAA
>CAYWCN010000027.1:0-40361 GCA_964456775.1 uncultured Anaerolinea sp. | reverse complement strand
TCTTCATCGAAGTATGGAAGAATCTTTTTGAGGAAATCAGGATTGGGAACAAAGTCCGCGTCGAAGATGGCGATGAACTCGCCCTGCGCCGTTTTCAATCCATCAGCCAACGCGCCCGCTTTGAATCCCTGACGATCCGCGCGATGCAGATGCTGGATGTTAATCCCACGCGCTTGGATTCGATCCACGGTTCGCGCGACGAGTGAAACTGTCTCGTCTGTGGAATCATCCAACACTTGGATTTCGAATCGGCCGCGCGGATAGTCGAGCGCGGCGGCGGATTCGATCAACCGTTCGGCGACGTACAACTCGTTGTAGATCGGCAATTGAATTGTGACGAACGGCAACGAATCCATGTTGAGCGGCAAAGGTTTGGATGCGAGCGCGTCGCGTTTTTTCCACGCGTGATAGGAAAGGTATAAAAAGTTCAAGCCGTAGATGAAGAGGGTGGTGACGACGAGAAAGTAAATTACGGTGACGGGGATGAAGAGGGTGTCGAGGTAGGTCATGATTTCTCCCTCACCCCCAGCCCCTCTCCCGCTGGGAGAGGGGAGTCGATTGCGGTAACAACCAGTCCCCACGCCAGCCATTGCCAGATTCTGCCGGGGGTGGAGAACCACGTGTAATAATCGAAGAAGCCGACGATGGTGACTGCGAGTAACAATCCCATCGCGCCGATCATGTGCGGATTTGTGCGCAAGTCTGCGCGACGCGAAAATGCGACCCACGGCAGAACCATCAGCAGAAAATAGAAGATCGCGCCGAACATGCCGGTTTCCAAACCGACAGTCAGCAAGGTGAAATGAGGCGGCTGGTAATTGAAAGTTTCGGGCAGTTGGGGGATCTCCTCTCGAAGCGCGAGCGGCGAAGCGGACATGCCGACTCCGGTCAACGGGTGTTCGGAAAAAATATGATTGGCGGATTCGATGAGGAACAACCGTTCCTGCACTGCGCCGCGCTCAGAGCGAACTGTCTCGAACGAACTCCCCGCGTTGAAGCGCGCGCCGAAGTAACTGGAATTCCGCGCGATGAATGGAAGTAAAACAATCGCTGTGCAAACGAAAAGCAACGCAAGAGATTTGATGAATCCCCAACCTCGCGCTTTCGCTTCAAACCAGACAATGAAGATTGATCCCGCCGCGAAAGCCAGCCACGCGGACCGGGAAAAAGTCATCAACAGCGCGAGGCTTATCAAAACAAAAACAGAGCCGAGAATTAGAGAATTTTTTCTGTTGCCGCACAGATACACGGTCAACAGGATGAGGAGGCTGAAGGCGAGGCATCCGCCCAAAATGTTGGGATGATCCGAGAGTCCATAGGCGCGGAGGAAGCGGACTGTCCCATCTGAAACGATGCTCACGCCGGACCAGGCTGGGTCGAGCAGATATTCGCCGATGGCTTGCAGTCCCAACGAGCGTTGAAGAATGGTTTGTGGAATCGCAACCGCCGTCTGCACCATGCCTTGCAGTCCCACGGCGAACGCGACGCTAAAAATCGAAATTTGTTCATTGACGATGAAGAGATAAAAAAGAAATAACAAACACAAGCGGACCGAATGATAAAGGGAGAGAGCGCCGTCCACGCTTGAGGCAGATGAAATCAGGGCAGAGGCGGTCAGCCCCGCGAGCGGAATCCACACGAACGGCGGTCCGAGTCGAAATGGTTTGGGATTGAATCGCCTTGCGAATCCCCACGCGATCAACATAACAAGCAACGCGATGTCGGGCAGAAAGAGGAGGAAATCGGTGTAGTCGCTGTAGATCGCGGCGACAGGACGCGACTGCAACACCATTCGCAAGCGAACGGGGGCAAGGATGAGCGTTAGATAAAACGCGCTTCGAGCAAGTCTCTTTGTCCAATGTGACGCGGGGTATGGGGAGGCGGAATCCATTTTCGGATGGCTCATTATAATTATGAATTAGACGCATCATGCCTGAGTTTATCTTTCTCACACAAACGGACTATCATGCCGCGTGACATCGTCGTCAACGGACGGTTCCTCGCGCGGCGCGTAACGGGGAATGAACGATACGGGCGCGAGATTTTACGTTGCTTCCAAAGCGGATATCGCGTTGAGCGAACTCGCACTCAGGGAGTCTTTGGGCATGCGTGGGAGCAGTTCATCCTGCCGACGAAGTTGAAGCGCGATTCTATCTTATGGTCGCCCGCGAATTCGGGACCTCTTGCGATTCAAAATCAGGCGTTGACTATTCACGATCTGAGTCCGCTTGAACATCCCGAATGGTTCACGAGGAGTTATTCGGCTTGGTATCGTCTGTTCTTGCCAATGCTTGCCAAACGAGTCCGCGTCATTTTCACGCCTTCGGAGTATGTGAAGCAAAAGGTGATGAAACGATTTGGGGTTGAGAATGTGATCGTCACGCCGAACGGAGTGGATACTTCTGTTTTTTATCCCAATCCATCCGTCATTGCGAGGAGTGGCGCATCGCGCCACGACGAAGCAATCTCCAATTTGAAAGATAACCCAGACACGGTGATGGAGATTGCTTCGTCGGGCTACGCTTCGTCTTCGTTCCCCTTCGACAAGCTCAGGGTCACTCCGCTCAGCGCGAGCCATCCTCGCAATGACGAAACTTTTCCCAAAAAGTATATTTTGTTCGTCGGCTCGATTCAACCGCGCAAGAATCTTGATGGGTTGATGATGGCATGGCATCGGGTCAAAGATAAGTTCACGGATACGTGGCTGGTCGTTGTGGGAGAATCGGGACGAGTATTTCGTTCGGTAAGATTCTTTGACGATGAGCGAATCCGTTTTTTGAATTATGTTTCAGAGAAGGAATTGCCCGCTTTGTATGCCAACGCAGAATTGTTCGTGCTTCCATCCTTCGATGAAGGTTTCGGCTTACCTGCGCTCGAGGCGATGGCATGCGGGACTCCGGTCATTGTTTCGGATGGCGGCGCGTTGCCTGAGACGGTCGGAGATGCTGGAATCATTTTCCGTTTAGAGGAGGCTGATAGCCTCGCACAGGCAATTGAGAAATGTTTGAGCGATGAACATTTGCGCGTATCGCTCGCCGAAAAAGGATTGGAACGCGCGAAGAAATTCTCGTGGCAAATCACAGCAGATTTAATTTGGAAAACATTGAATGAACTCTAACTTTCCCGGTGGTCGAGTAGTCCCGCGATGCTCGTCGCGGGACGTATCGAGACCACAATGAACTCAAATCCGCGCATCGCATTCGTTCTTGATACGCTTCCCTCCATCGGCGGCGGGGAGAAGGTGTTGTTTGCCGCGCTGGAGGCGTATCCGCGCGCGGATATTTTCACGCTGATCTACAACCGAAAAGTTTTTGTCAATTCGCCGATTGCGGAGAGGAAGATCAATACATCGTGGCTGGATTCGCTTCCGTTCGCGCATACGCATCACCGTTACTTGCTTCCGCTCATGCCCGCCGCCGTCGAGCGAATTGATTTGCGAAATTACGATATCGTCGTTTCGTTCAATTACGCGGTGGCGAACGGCGCGCGGAATCATCATGGGGTGCGTCACGTTTCGTACACACACACGCCCTTGCGTTACGCATGGACGAATCTCAACATCAATGGCAAACATACGCGCCGCAATTTCCTACTCGACCGATATATGGAATCCTTCCGCGCTTGGGATAGAAGAGCCGCATCGCGCGTCCATGCGATGGCGACGAATTCGCAAACTGTCCGCCAGCGGATTCGGGAGGCGTACCAGCTTGAAGCGAAGGTGATCCATCCGCCCGTCGAGGTGACGCGGTTTCGTCCCAGCCTGAAGCGTGAAGATTATTTCATCACCGTCACGCGACTCGTCCCGCACAAACGAGTCGACTTGCTTGTGCAGGCGTTCAACCAATTGAATCTTCCACTCGTCATCGTCGGCGACGGACCCGAACTGCCGCGCTTGAAAGCGATGGCTAATTCAAATATTAAGTTGATGGGTTTTCAGTCGGATGAAAAAGTTGCCGAGTTGTTGGGCAATGCGCGCGCGTTCGTCTGCGCGGCGGAGGAGGATTTCGGCATCGCCATCGTGGAGGCGCAGGCGGCGGGATGTCCCGTCATTGCGTTTGGCGCGGGCGGCGCGTTGGAAACGGTTGAGGAGGGAGTCACAGGTTTGTTTTTTGCGGAACAAACCGAAGCGAGTTTGATCGAGGCGATCCAGCAGTTTGAAAAAATAAATCAAACGTTCGACGCGCGTGAAATAAAAAAACGCGCCGAGCGATTCAACAAGGCGCGTTTTTTGAATGAGTTTCGAGAATTCGTTTCGGGTTAACCCAATCGGCTCGCGATGCCCGACACATCAATTTGCGCGTCCACTGCCGGCGAGCGGAGTTGCGCTTCCATGCCGCCATCTACCACGAGGCGTTGACCGGTGATGTACGCCGCATCATCGGAGGCAAGAAAAGCGACGGCAGAGGCGATGTCTGACGGTGAGCCGGGCTTGCTCAGCGGGATCGTCCGCGCGGCGGCTTCGGGACCGGTCGCGCCGCCGAGGGCGTTATCCACGGTGATGTTGCCCGGCACCACCACGTTGACGCGAATCTTCCACGGAGCGAGATCCACCGCCATGGCGCGTGTGGCGGCTTCGATTCCGCCCTTGGTGGTATCGTACGCCATGAGTTGACGATGCGCGCGCATCCCGCCGCCCGAACTCATGTTGATGATCGCGCCGCCCGCCGATTTTCCTTCGGGGTTTTGCTTCACGAAGATCCGCCCGGCGCGTTGACTACATAGGAACATGCCGGTGAGATTGATCTCCAATGCGCGAGTCCATGCGGCTTGAGTCAACTCGAGAAAATTTTTGTTGGAATCGGGGTGATGCACAAGCGCGGCGTTGTTGACGAGAATATCCAGCCTGCCGTGTTGCTCGATCACTTTCTTGAAAAGATGATCCACTTGCTCGGCGTTCGACACGTCGCATAACACGTACGATGCGTTGAGTCGACTCGCAAGCGCCTTCGATTTTTCCTCGTTGAGGTCGGCTATGACGACCTTCGCGCCTTCTTCCGAAAATCGCGCGCTGATCGCGGCTCCGATTCCCTGCGCGCCACCGGTGATGACGGCAATTTTGTTTTGTAGTTTCATGGTGAATTCCTTTTGAGTCAATTTATCGAACCGCTAAGCGCGCGAAGTACGCCAAGAAAACCTTTTAAATTCTTCGCGCTCTTAGCGTTCTTCGCGGTTAAATTTTGAATCATATCTGTCCTGAAGCGCCCCATTGTTTCATCAACTCTTGATAGTGCAGATCATCGTAACGGCTGAACAAAAACGCGGGGGCATAACTGGGCAACTCAACGCCAATGATGTGTTTCGCCAGCAAATCAGACGCGCCACATGCGACTTGCATCCCGAACCCGCCGAAGCCGCCGAGGATGTACGCGCCGTCCACTGGCAACGGCCCGATCAGCGGACGATTCTCTGGCGTGCGGGCGTAGTAGCCTCCGTCAATGAACGGCTTGGGAAGCGAGTTGAAATATTTCGACAAGCCGGGGATCACACGCGCCATGCCGCGCAACACCACCTCGGGCAATTGCGGGTTGAGCGGAATTGGATAGACCGGCTCTTCCAACGCTTTATCGTGATACGCCCATTGCAACAGAACCATGTTCCCCTCGCCTTCGGGTCGGCTGTGCACGCCGGCTGGGAATTCCTCCGTCAACCAGCGCGTCTCATCGTCCTCGGCAAGCGCGGCGCGTTCCTCGTCTGACCACATCAACGTGACCGGGTCGTTCCAGATGAACAAGCCCATATCGCGCGGCACAACATGCTGCGAATCGTTGAACATCATCTTGAGATGCGGCTCGCACAGGATGGGCAAGTCCACGCCGATCATTTCCCCAACCAATCTCTGCAACGGTCCCGCCGCGATGACAAAATTCCGAGTGGAGATGATCTGCTCACCATCGTTCGTTGCTACTTTTACCGAAGTAATTCGATTGCCATCCACCTGAACACTTTCCACTTTCCCTTTGATGAGTTGCACGCCATGCGCGATTGCCTGCTCAAGCATGTACATGCCGAACTGTTGCGCCGCGAACCATCCGCACCTCCGCGCGTGGACTATTGCCAGAGCATTCTCAGTCACATACGGAAAATACTTGCGGATCAACGACTGATCGAGAAATAAATCCGCTCCTGTGGGCGCATCGAACAAGCCATGCTCGCTCACTGGGATATATTTCGGGTCATCGCTGGAATTGCGATAGACGCGCAAGCCGCCCGCGCCCAGACTTGTGATCTCCTCCGCGTTGGCGATCATTGCCTCGACGCCGCTTGGGTCGCCGGTGGCGTATAAATATCCACGCCTGTGCATCGCCAAGCGACTCGGCGCCTCGCGGTGCAACTCCTCCATGATGTCGATACTGCGATTCATCAGCCGCACCATGTCGTCACCGGGACCGGGCCACCAGTTACGATACGACTCGGACGATTTATCGCTGGTGAGCGTCAGCGGCGGCAACGGGTCAACGATGACGATGTTTTTCGCGTCATGTTTCACCGCGAGTTGATACGCGGCAGAGATGCCGGCGATCCCCGCCCCGCAGATGACGATGTCGGCTGTGTTGGTCATAGATTTTCCTCTTTTGCATGTAAGGGCGGACGGCCGTCCGCCCTTACGCGACCGATTTCATTTTCGATCTTTCCTCTTTCGTCCTCTCCTCATCCACCTTCCCCTCCTCGATCACCACGCCATATTTTTCTCGCGCGGCATCGAGAGAAACGTATCCCTGCTTCACATCTTCCAGCACGGAGGCGGGATCGCGCTCGAGGGGCGAATAAAAGCCGCCACCGCCGGGCAGGCGTAACGTCACGGTTTGACCCGGCTGGAGGGTGTAACGACTCTTCGGGTGCGGGCGATAGCCGTCCGAACGAATCACTTCGCCGGGCGTGCCATCCTGCCCGCCATGGAAACCTCGCGCGGAAAACTTCGTGCGATCATACATGCACGAATGAGTCGCGGGTTTGCCGGTCAGCACTTCGAGGATCATTTCCTGCCCCAAGCCGCCGCGAAATTTTCCCGCGCCGCCGGTGTCGGCGAGCAGTTCGCGCTTGTGCATGCGGATCGGCGCGACCGACTCGATCACCTCGGCGGGCACGCCAGTGATGCCGCTGGGGAACGCGGTGGCAGATAACCCGTCGCGATACGGACGCGCGCCCATGCCGCCTGCGGAAAAATAAATGTAGGCGAACACGTCGTGCGAATCTTTCAACTCGCCCTCGAACATCGTATTCCATAAACCTGCTGAACCATCGGCGATGACGTGATCGGGAATCGGATTCGAAAGCGCGTGCAAAATCGGCTGTGACACAAAATGCCCAATGAGATGACGCGCGCTCACGGGCGCGGGTCGTCGGCAATTGAGGATGCAACCTTCGGGCGCGATGACTCGAATCGGACGGAACGCGCCTTCGTTATTGGGAATATCGGGCGCGACCGCGCACATCAACGTGTACGTGGAATACGCGTGGGTGTAATTCATCACCACATTGATGCCGCGCCGAATCTGCGGCGACGTGCCGTCGAAATCCACGACGATATCGCGGTCGTTGACTGTGACCTTGCAATGGATCGTCACGGGATCGTCGAAGCCGTCAATGGTCACCGCGCTTTGATAGACGCCGTTCGGAATTTTTTCGATGGCGTCGCGCAATCCTTTTTCGGTGCGATCCAAAATCAACTCCGAAAGTTCGGCAAGCGATTCGAGTTTATATTCATCCATCATCTCGATTAACTTGCGGCTCCCCACCATGTTGCCCGCTTGCTGAGCGTAAATATCGCCGATCACTTCATCAGGCACGCGCACGTTGGCGCGGATGATATCGAACAGATCTTTGTTGGGCTCGCCCGCTTTGAACAACTTCATCAACGGGATGAATAATCCCTCTTCAAATAATTCCGTCGCGTCGCCGCCCATCGTCAAACCGCCGATGTCCATCGCGTGACACGTGCTGGCAAACCAGCCGATGCCTTTGCCTTTGTAAAACACAGGCGAGACAATCGTCTGGTCGTACAAATGTCCCGACGCCGCCCACGGATCGTTCGTGATGATCGTGTCGCCAGGCTGAAGCGTTTCAATTGGGAATTGTTTCACCACGTGATCGCGCACGCAATTCGCCATCGTGTTGATGTGCCCAGGCGTGCCAGTCACCGCTTGCGCGAGCATGCGCCCTTGCGCGTCGAACACGCCCGCCGAAAGATCGCCCGCCTCGCGCACCAACGTGGTGAACGACGAATGGATCAACGCCGCCGCTTGTTCGTTGACGATGGAAAGCAATCGCTTCCATAACACTTCGAGCAAAATTGAATCAATCATGTTTGCACCTGTAACGCGAGATTTATCTCGCGCATCACTGGCGACATAAATGTCGCGTTACCGAGTCAATACCAAACAACCATTCACATCCACACGCACAGACCAATTCGGCAGAACGATCGTGGTGGACTCTGCCTCTTCGATGATCGCGGGACCATTTGTTTTGAATGACGATGAAAGCGACTCGCGCCGATAGACGGGAGTCAACGCCGCGCCATCATCGGGATTGAAAACCACGTTCCGACTCCCATACGGCTGGTTCGCCCTCTGCGACTCTTCTCCCACTTTCAGCGCCCGCCCTTCGATCTCCAACGCGGGACCCGACACCACCACGCGCCAATTCACAGCCTGGATCGGAACGCCCTCGCACAACACGCCATAGAAACGCATGTACTCTTCTTCAAATCGTTTTTCGAGCATGGACAACGTTTGCGCGTTGATCTCATTCCCCTCGAACTCCACGCGGATCTCGTAGCCCTGACGAAGATAACGCATATCCACACTGCGCGTGACGCGGATATCCTCCGCCGCGACACCTGCGTTCATCACAATACCGCGTCCCTCGGCTTCGAGGTCGCGCAAAATTTTCATCAACAGATTCGCGTCCACTTGGTCAATGCGCGTGAGATAACTGCGCGTGAAATCGAACGAGATCGGCGCAAGCAAAAATCCGAACGCTGAACCGACTCCCGCAATCGGAGGGACGATCACTGTGCGGACGTTCAACCGCTCCGCCACCCCGCTCGCATGGACGGGACCCGCGCCGCCCGTCGTCACCATCGCATACTTTTGAATATCCAAGCCGCGCTCCGCCGCATGGACGCGCGCCGCCGCCGCCATGTTCTCGTTCACGAGTTGATGAATCCCCCACGCGGCTTTGGTCGTCGAAATGTCGAGACTCTTTGCCAAACTCTCGAAGGCTTTCTCGGCGGCTGAGGAGTCGAGTCGGATCGAACCGTTCGCAAAATAATCCGCGTTGAGGTAGCCGATGAGCAGGTCGGCATCCGTCACGGTGGGAGTCAAACCTCCGCGGGCGTAGCAGGCTGGACCGGGAGTCGAACCGGCGCTTTCAGGTCCGACAGCAGGCAAGCCGAGATTATTCACGTGCGCCACGCTCCCTCCGCCCGCGCCGATCTCGATCATCTCGATCATCGGCACGAGGAGCGGAAGTCCACTGCCGCGTTTGAAGCGATGCACGTGCGCCACCTCAGAAACCGACGTGATGCTCAACTCGGATTTGTGCGTGAGGATGGCTTTCGCGGTTGTGCCGCCCATGTCGAAAGCGAAGATGTCGTTGAAGCCATTTTGTTTGCCCCAATACACGCCCGCCAGCGCGCCGCCCGATGGACCCGACTCGACGAGGCGAATCGGAAAGCGCGTGGCAGTTTCGATGTCTGTTGTGCCGCCGCTGGAGAGCATCACATTGAGTGGAGCGTTCAACCCCGCCTGCGCCAATCCCGATTGAATGCGTTCGAGATAATTCGAGGTGACGGGTTGCACATACGCATTCGCCACCGTTGTGGAGGTCCGTTGATATTCGCGCATGGCAGGCGAGACCTGATGCGAAATGGAGATCGAAGCGTTCGGCATTTCATCGCGCACAATTTCGTACACGTCGAGTTCGTGGCGCGGATTGGTGAACGCGTGAAGCAGACAAATCGCCACCGACTCGATTCCTTCCGCATTCAACTTTTTGCACAACTCAGCCACCGCGTTCGCGTCGAGCGGATGCAGCACCTCGCCGTTTGCCGCCATCCGTTCATGGATGCCGAAGCGTAGACGACGTTCCACCAGCGGCGGCGGTTTGACCAAGCCTAGATCATAAATATCATAACGTCCCTCGTTGCCGATCTCGAGCGCGTCGCGGAATCCTTCGGTGGCGATCAACGCCGTGCGCGCGCCCTTGCGTTCGATGAGCGTGTTGGTGACGAGAGTCGTCCCGTGAATGACTTGTCGAACTGAAGCAGGATCAATGTTGTGATCTTTCAATAACTGAGTCACTCCGCTCAACACAGCCTGCGATGGATCGGGATACGTGGTCAACACTTTGCCAACGGCAATGTGATTCGATTCGGTATCGAATAATACAATATCGGTGAATGTGCCGCCAATGTCAACGGCGAGGAGGTGGGAGGGGTTGGGCATGGATGCTCGATTCATAAAATGTCACACCCCGTCATTGCGAGTGGCGCCTCGCGCCACGAAGCAATCCCCAACGCGGTGACGGACGCTTCGCGGCTTCGTCGGGGCTTCGCCCCTCCTCGCAATGACGGAAGGTTTTATCTATACCCTTTCGGGTCTATCATCATTTCTAACAGCGCGGGTTTGCGCGAGGCGACGGCGGTTTGTATGGCAACATCACATTCATCTCTATTCGTCACGCGCGCGTACGCAAAACCATATCCGCGCGCGATGAATTCGTAATTCGGGTTGACGAACTCGGTGCCGAAGACCTGCAAGTCCCGTTTCGTTTGCGCGAAGCGGATCAGGTCGAGCGCGGAGTCGTTCATCACGACCACGATCAACGGCAGGTCGAGTTCCACAGCCAGCGCGAGTTCGCCCAACACCATCGCCAAGCCCGCGTCGCCGGTGACGCACACTGTTGGCTCGCGCGTCACGCGCGCGGCGGCTAACGCGGCGGCGACTCCGAATCCCATCACCGAGAGTCCGTTCGAGACGAAAAATGTATTCGGTCGCAGAGCCTTCCAATTCAGCGACGTGAAAATTTTATGCGAGCCCACATCGGTGGTGACGATCACTTCGGGCGGAGTATGTCCACGAATGGAGGATAAGACGTCCGCTGGGAAAATTCTATTCGGAGCCGAATCAAGCCTCCCCTGCGGATGATGCGCTTCTCTCCACGTGGATATTTGTCTCTCACCCCACGCCTCATCCACGCGGACGGAGGAGTCGAGCAAAGCATCCAGCAATGCGTTGAGATCGCCGACCAACTCACACGCCGTGTCAATGCGCGGATCGTCGTTCTCCCAATTGGAAACCCAGATCATCGGCTGTGGTTGCTTCCACGGTTTGACGAGTTCAACCACATCAAAACCAATTGCGATGATGCAATCGGACGCGTCGAGAATTTCATACGCGGGATCGTTCATCGTGAGACCCAACGTGCCGGCAAACAAAGGATGATCGGCAGGCAATGCGCCTTTGCTCTTCGGCAGGTCAATTAGCGGCGCGTGAAGTTTTTCGGCAAGCGGGCGGAGTTGCGGATACGGTTTATCAGGTTCCAAGCCCAAGCCCGCAACGATGACCGGGCGGCGGCACGAAGAAAGAATTTCTTTGGCTTTGGCGATTTTGTTTTCATCCGCTAACCTCGCCGCCGTCCCAATGGGATGCTTCGCGAGGGACGGCGGCGAGAGCAGACCTCGATTCACTTGTTGATTCGCTAACGCCGCAGGGATGCTCAAATGTGCGGGACCCGGTCTGCCTGAGCGCAGCAGTTCGAGCGCGCGCGTGAGGGCGGCATCCGCATTTTCGGGCGTGAGCGATGATGTGAATTTTGTTACGGGGTGGAAGACGGCTTGCAAGTCCAGCGCTTGATGCGTGTGCAAGCCAGCGAGTTTTGGGTCGGATTGCGCGGTGAGCAAAAGGACGGGCGCGCGATCGAGAAAAGCGTGCGCGATGCCGGCGTAGACGTTCGTCGCGCCGGGACCGAGCGTGGTGAGCGCGACTCCGATCCCGCCGGTGAGCCGCGCGTGCGTATCAGCCATGAACACCGCGCTGGATTCGTTGCGCACGAGGACGAAGTCAATGCCGTGCTTGCGCAGGGCATCCAACACCTCCACGTTTTCACCACCGGGCAGACCGAAGACCACATCCACTTTTGCTTCGGATAATTTGTTGGCGATGAGTTCGGAGAGGGTTGGCATGGCGCGATTATACATGCCTGATATGTCGTTGCGAGGAGCGAAGCGATGAAGCAATCTCCTCAAACACACAAATAAAACCTTTGCCGCGAATTAGCAGGCTAGCAAGATTAAACTACGTGAGTCATGCTACTTTAAAAAATTAGCATCCGCTTTAAATGATATACTACCAAATCGAGTATGGATATAAGCGTTATCTTTAACCTTCTAGTCTTATTGGTTGTTTCCATGTTTACAGCGGCGGCAGTATCCCTGATTCCGGGGGCTGTTTTTCTTTTCCTCTATCACAGGCAAATGGCTAAATATCATGAGAGCACCGGACTTAATCCGTACGTCGTCCCAACACGACTGAGAAATCTGTTACCTATCGTGAAGAAATGGGCATTCGAAGATCGTGATGAGGGAAAGGCAGCATACCTACATGCCAGTAAAGAAGACCGGCTCGAATTGAGCCAAAGTATCGGTGGAAAAATCGCGTTGATCAAGCAGTGGCTTATGTTATTTCGCGGTCAACCTCTTAGCCCAGAGGCAAAAGTTTTTAATCTAACGCTCAAACTCCTGCAAGAATCCGATGCAATTATTGACCATCCGAGTTCGCCCGAACAGTTGATTGATAGTCAGTCCAATACGAACTCAAATTTTCAATCAACCTATTGGGGAAAAGCAAAAATTATCAAAGTACCGCGATTGCTCCGAGTCGTTATGGGACTCTTGCTATTCATTGGTTATTTTATTGTCTTTGGAAAATTATGGGCTTTCTTGTTCCCCAACGATGTCGGTGCGACCGGCTTGATTATAGTAAATCTTTTATCGCTACTATCAAGTATGTCGACAGCTTCACTCATCATTGGCTTCATAAAAGTCTTTGGCGACGGAAAAATCGAACTCCGATTCTAATACTCTAACTGCGACCATCTGTTTTCAATTCATAAAGTGTTGAATCTAGCCGTTGGTTTCGATACGTCCCGCGACGCTTCGTCTTCGTGGCGCGAACATCACGCGCCACTCCGCTCAGCACGCGCGGGACTACTCAACCAACGAAATATTTTTTGAAACGGACAAACATCCATGCACCCTCTTCAAAACATTCGCATTCTCGATATCACCCGCGCGCTGGCGGGACCGTATTGCACGATGATGCTCGGCGATTTAGGAGCAGACGTCATCAAGATCGAACGTCCCGGCGTGGGCGATGAGACGCGCGGCTGGGGACCTCCGTTCGTGGGCGCGGCGTATGGGAATTATCCCGGCGAGTCGGCGTACTTCCTCGCGGCGAACAGAAACAAACGCAGCGTGACCGTCAACATCCAATCGAAAGAAGGGCAGGAGATCATCCGCAAACTGGCGGGCATGTCTGATGCGCTGGTGGAAAATTATCGCACGGGCGATCTCGATAAACTCGGCTTGGGCTGGGACGATCTGCACAGCGTGAATCCAAAGTTGATCTACTGCTCGGTGAGTGGATACGGCCGCACGGGTCCGTACGCAGACCGCCCCGGGTACGACGCGGTCATCCAAGGCGAAGGCGGCATGATGAGCATCACCGGTCCCGCCGACGGACCTCCCTCGCGCGTCGGCATCCCGATCACCGACATCACGTCGGGCATGTTCGCCGCCACCGCCATCCTTGCCGCGTTGCGCGCGCGCGATCTCACAGGCGAAGGTCAACACGTGGATATTTCGCTGTTCGATTCGCATCTCGCATTGCTCACCAACGTCGCGTCCAATTATTTGGTTGGGGGCAATCCGCCGCGCCGCCTCGGCAACGCGCATCCGAATCTCGTCCCCTACGATTCGTTTCGCGCCCGCGATGGCTGGTTCATTTTGGGCGTCGCCAATGAAAAGCAATGGGGCTTGTTGTGCGACGCGCTCGCCCGCGCCGATTTGAAAGCCGACGAGCGATTCGCGTCGAACGGCAAGCGCGTGACGAACCGCGCCGCGCTCGTGGATGAACTCAACAACATGTTCGCGCAAAAAAATGTGGACGATTGGCTCGCGGACTTGGTGAAAGCGGGTCTGCCCTGCGGACGCATCAACTCGATCCCCGAAGTGTTCGCGCATCCGCAGACTCAAGCCCGCGACATGATCCTGGAAACCGAGCACGCCTCTGCCGGGACGGTGAAATTGCCCGGCTTCCCCTATAAGTTTTCCGCCACCCCGGCAGAGATCCAAAACCCGCCGCCGACGCTGGGTCAACACACGGAGGAGGTGTTGACGGGGTTATTGGGTTATTCAAGTGAAAACGTGGAGGAGTTGAAGGGGAAAGGGGCGATATGATTCGTTTGCTGTATAATTCCCATAATCTAATTCTATGTCACCCTGAGGGAGCGGTGTTTGCGACCGAAGGGTCTCGATTTCAGTGGCAGTAGAGATGCTTCGCTCCGCTCAGCATGACATATCGTTGGGCGGGCGAGAACTAAGGTGAATTGCATTATGATCGCAAAAGACATCCGCTGGATTCAACGCTTCAATAATTTCAGCAAAGCCTTTGCCCAACTCAAAGACGCGGTGGAGCTGGCGAAACAACGTCCCCTGTCGAAACTTGAAGAGCAGGGTTTGATTCAAGCCTTTGAGTACACTCACGAGATGGCATGGAATACCATGAAGGATTTTCTGGAAGAACGCGGCGTCACAAACGTCTACGGTTCGAAAGATTCCACCCGTGAAGCCTTCAAGGCAGGTTTGATCGAACGTGGCGAAGTCTGGATGGACATGATCAAGAGCCGCAACCTGACCTCGCACACCTACAACGAAGAGACCGCACTCGAAATTGCATCGGCGACCATCAATTCCTACTTCAAGGCGTTTGCAGATTTTCATGCCCATATGGAAAAATTGAAAAAGGAACAATCATGAGTTCCCTGCGATTCGGTTTGAAAGAAACCACCATCAAAAAACTGTGCGGTGTCTTTGCGAAATACCCACAAGTGACCAAAGCCGTCCTGTACGGCTCGCGCGCCAAAGGGAACTACAAAAACGGCTCCGATATTGACCTGACCCTGCACGGCGGCGCAGACTTGACGCTGAACGTCATGTACAAAATCCTCGATGAAATTGACGACCTGCTTCTCCCCTACACCATTGACCTGTCCATCTACCGCACCCTGAGCGACCCCGATTTCATTGACCACATTCAACGCGTGGGGGTTACGTTTTACGATAAGAGTGAGTTTGTCCCTGAGTTGGCGAGGGCATAAAAAACCGCCGCCGATGCTGGGTCAGGTCAGCACACGGAGGAGGTGTTGACGGAGTTGTTGGGTTTTTCGCGTGAGGGTGTGGAGGGGTTGAAGGGGAAAGAGGCGATATAATATCTAGTATGGTGATAAGCAAACGTACCAATAACCCGGCAATAGACGAACGGTTTATTCAACTTGCTCTCGAATTTCCGCCAACAATAAACCCCATTTTATTATCTGTTGCGGAAATCTATGAAACCGCGACACAAACTCTTCTGGAGAAATTAAAGGAAGACAGAAGAATTGAACGAAAGCCAGTTGGTATTCACGCTAGGGAGCTTGGGGATTACATTGTCATGTACGCGAATACTGCGCCACATGGTGGGGTGATTGTAATTGGACAAGAAAACGATGGGACACTATCTGGTTGTGCCAAAGCAGACACAGAAAAAATCAACGATATTGAACTAGCAGGTAATATTTACTGCCCAGATGTTCGCTATGACATCAAACGAGTACATATCAAACTTGCTAACGGAACAGATGATTTTGTCTTACTTATTCGAATATTTTACAAAGAAAATAAATTGATTCGCAATGTACGCAACGATGCATTTATTCGAAAGGGAGATACCAAGAAAAAATTAACCGAAGAACAAGCTCGCGAGCTTGAAATTGAAAGGGGCCAAATTGATTTTGAGCAAGAGGCAAGCAATCAATCTTATCCTATAGATTTTGATTTAGATTTAATTAAGGTGTTTGTGCAAGCCTACAAAGAAAACAGGCAACTTGACCCAAAGCATACAAACGAAGACGTGCTTCAACTAAATTATTTAGGCAAAATCGTATCTGGAAAATTCATTCCAAACAATGCGTGCGCATTGCTATTTGCAAAAAATCCCAGAAGTGTTTTTCCCGGCTGCAAAATCCGTTTTCTACGCTTTGATGGTGAAACGGAAGGAACGGGTGAAAAATTTAACGCAATTAAAGATATTTTGATAGATGAGGGTGCAATACCTAAGCAGATAGTTGCTTTCGAAAAAGTAATGGATGCGCAAATACGAGAGTTCAGTCGACTTGGAAAAGACGGGATATTTTACACCGCTCCTGAATATCCAAAACAGGCTTGGTATGAAGCCATTGTCAATGCTTGCGTGCATCGCTCTTATTCTCAAAGAAGCATGAATATTTTTGTGAAGATGTTCGACAATCGGTTGGTTATTGAGAGTCCAGGCGGTTTTCCACCATTAGTCACATCTGAAAATATTTATGAAATGCACGTACCCAGAAACCCATACTTAATGGAAGCAATGTATTACTTGAATTTTGTAAAGTGTGCACACGAAGGCACGAGACGAATAAGAGATACTATGGCTAGCCTAGGGCTACCACAACCAGAATTCGAACAAAAGGAGATTAATACTTCTCTTGTTAGAGTTACTCTTCGAAACAACATAGCAGTTCGAAAAGTTTATGTGGACAAGGATGCAAGTTCAATTATTGGAACAGCAATTGCAGGAACTTTGAATGAATATGAACTCAGAATCATTAATTTCTTGGCTGAAAATAAGCAAATAAGCGTTAGCCAAGTACAAAGATTGACAGGCAAGAGTTGGCCTGCGTCCAGTAAACTGTTAAGAGGGTTGAAGTCTAGAGGAATATTGGATGATATTAGAAAATCGCAAAAAAAAGAAAGAGATCCAAGTGCGCGTTATGTGCTTAGAACATCAAGTCCATCGATTAGTTCAAAAAAAGCTGATTAAGTGCTGCCCCCAACGGGGGAACATTGAAACAACTCACCACTACTTCGTTATCTGCTCTACGATTCTCTGCAATTTCAGATCCTAGCATGAACGTATCCTCAATCACAGACTACATCACCCAAACCTTTCCCAACGTCGAAACGACCACAAACTTGAGATACGCTTTCTCAAGGATGGAGTCTCCCTCATGAACCCGCAAAGATTTCTTGGATTAGTTCTTCTAATGACATTAATCGCCTGTCAGAGCGCGACAACAACGCCTGCCCCAACCATCACCCCCGAAGCGACGGTCAGTCCCGGCTCGACACTGCTCCACAACGCCGATGGCTCGCTGGATGCGCTCAAGGGCATCGCAAAATTTGACGGCGCGAGCAACTGCACGGGCACGTTCATCCAAACATCAGACCAGACGGACGCGCCCGCGTACATCATCACCAATGGACACTGCGCGCAAGATTGGTATCCCAACGATGTATACCGCGATGTGCCAGCCAGCGAAGGATACACGGCGACCTTCAACTATTTCATTGATACGCAGGACGCGCAGGTCACTGTCCCTGCCAAGACAATTGTTTACAGCACAATGAAGGGACGCGATGTTGCGATCGTCGAACTGGACACAACAATCGGCGAATTGATCGGGCAGGGCATCCAGCCATTCGCCATCGCGGACACTGCGCCCGCGCCCACAACTATCAGCGTCTTTGGCGTGCCAGTCACGGGTCTCCTGCCGGAAGAATCATTTTTGCGCCACGAAGACTGCTCAATGACCGGGCAGGCTGACCTGCTCGAATTCCAATGGCATTTCTTCGACGCGTTCCGCAACACCTGCCGCGACATCTTCGGCGGCAGTTCAGGCTCGCCCGTGTTCGCCGAAAACAGCCGCGCGATCTTTGCGCTGATCAACACCACCACAGTCGGCGGCGAGTTTGCCTGCGCGCTCGGCGTTCCGTGCGAAGTGACTGACATAGGAATCGAGATGCACGCGAACACAAGCTATGCGACTCCCATCTTCGGCGTATCCAACTGCTTCGACTCGCAAGGACGCTTCAATCTCGACGCCTCGAACTGTCCGCTCGACGATGGGCATCAGTTAACACTGGAGGGTCAACCACTGTCGCCAAGTCAACCCGTGATCACTGACGACACCGGCACAACCCGCCGTGCCGCCTGGGATACAACATTGTCTGGCGACTTCACGTACTATCGCTACAAAACGGGAACAGTATCCAGCATAAATTGCCGCGCGGAAGACGGTTACAGCGATCCGATTGCGCTGACGAAAGATAGTCTGATCGAAGAAGAAATTCCCGAAGCCGAAGGCTTTTACTATTTGTGTATCATCGCAGGGGACAGCCCAATCGTTGACTCAACATGGCAGCCCCTCGCCAACGCGACAGTTGTCTTCGCGCACATTGATTCGACACCGCCCGTCATTCCTCCCACCCTCTCCGTTCAGGAATTTGAGAACGAATACAATATCGAGCCAATTTTCAGAATCCCCGAATTGGTGCATTTCATCTTGAAATTTGGACCGCCTGACACAACCGATTGCAATGACCCGGCGGAATACTTCCCTTATCGCCGCATCGCGGTGCAGATCGCAAAACCAGATCAAATCCCCGCCAAAGTGTGCGTCATCGGCTATGACGACGCCAACAACCCAACTCC
The DNA here is from genome assembly GCA_964456775.1 of uncultured Anaerolinea sp. Taxonomy (GTDB): domain Bacteria; phylum Chloroflexota; class Anaerolineae; order Anaerolineales; family Villigracilaceae; genus Defluviilinea. The sequence goes on along the minus strand of CAYWCN010000027.1, from coordinate 21,567 downwards.
GCCGTTCGAGCAGATCATCGGCGGCAATACGTCTCCATAACATCTTCACCTTCTCAACGATTCTCTACTCCCCAAATACGACTGAAATTACGTAACAACGGAGGTTCCCATGCCCGAACAAGTGACCATTGAATTGTTGAAAGGATTTCTGGACGCCTTCAACCGGCATGATCTTGATTCGATTATGGAATATTTTGCTGATGACTGTGTTTTTTACATGCCCAGAGGCGCCAAGCCGCGCGGCGATCGCTATGTGGGGAAGCGGGAGGTTCGGGCAGGGCTGGCAAAACGATTTGAGGGAATACCCGATGTGCATTACGGCGACGATCAGCATTGGGTCGGCGAGGATTTCGGAGTCTCAGAGTGGACGCTGACTGGCACATCCACATCAGGGAAATACATCGAAGTGCGCGGCGTTGACCTGCTCGAGTTCGCTCACGGAAAAGTCATCCGCAAGGATTCTTTCTGGAAGATACTGGAGTGAGTTACGATTCTTGACTCGTTCATTTACCGCCATTTCTTCACCCGCTCGACGATTCTCGCCTCCCTCAATTCTGCGCACACCTTCTTCAAACTTGATCGCGCCTCTATCCGTTCCAAATCTTTGAGTTCTAACAAATGGAACAATCACGCTTTCAGGGTAACGATTCTCTCAACAAAAAAAGGTCACGCTACAAGCGTGACCTACAAGACTCTTTCCGTTCCAAATCTTTGAGCGATTCTTCCAACAGTACATCCTATCTCGGGTGTGATCACCACCCCATAAACAACTTAAGTCCCTCGTTGGCATAGTAAGCAAAATTGAAACTGAAAAGTTGGGCAACACCCCAGACGGTACTCCAAAAGAAATCAGAGATTGGTGAATCCACAAATACGAAGAGATAAAGGATCAAGAACCCGAAAGGGCGGATGAAACTGCTGAACTCCGCTACTCCGCGCGGCAGAAATGGCTCAAGGATGCCAAAACCGTCCAACCCCGGAATGGGCAGCAGATTGATAATCATGGCAGTGATCTGCAACAATCCCAGAAAAGCGATAGCCATCAGAAATTCTTCCGGCGCCGACCAAAAGAACAAAGAGAATGGCAGGATGCCAAACGGAAAGATCAATAGAGCGGTAAACAAAAGATTCGCCAGGGGTCCAGCCGCCGAAACAAGACTGCGGTAGTACGGTTTTCTAAGCGCATGGATATTGATGTACACTGCTCCGCCCGGAAGACCAATTCCTCCGATAAGCAGAAAGAAAATCGGCAAAACAATACTTAAGATGGGATTGGAATATTTAAGCGGATTGAGCGTAAGATATCCCTTCTCCTCTACGCTTTCATCTCCGCTCCAGTGGGCAACGATGGCATGACCAAATTCATGCAAAGCAACGGAGACGACCCAGCCCAGCAAAACAAAGATGATCAGCAATGCCCGAGGGCTATCCCCCACGCCGAGCCATAAGAGACAAGCCATTACCAGGGTGGACAAAGCCAGGCACACAAAAACCGGGCTGATTCCCTGACGCATACCCTTTGTCAATGTTTTTGGCATGGCGAAGATAGGCTTTTTCGGGGCAGGTTTCTCTTTGATGATCGTGATCTGCTCCCGGACTTGCTCGGCAGTAACAAAGTATTGAGCCAAGATCTGCCCAGCCTTACTTTCAGGGCTTTGCGCCATACCTAATAGTATGGCTAATTCATCAATAGCGTTAAGTCCGGTTTGTTTTGCCTCTACGACAGAGGCGTTCAGAACAGATTCACATTCACTATTCAGGTTAATTTTCGTTCCGGAAAGCACAGCCGCCTCTTGCGCCTCAAGCTTGATCGTGGCTGAGATACGCGCGGCAAGGTTATCCACCTTTACATTGAGAGACCTCAAGACAGCCTGCGCCGGTGAATTCGGCGATTGCAATAATGCGAGTAAGAGCATCAACGAATCAACCGAGCGCTGTTTGTTTTGTTCGGCAATGCGCTCGGCTCGGTCCATTGCCAGTCGGCTGTCACGAGTCAGTGGGTAAGGTATGTTTAGCATTTTGCAATTATACTCGCGGAAAAATGCGGTCGCTCAACACGGCGACATGGGAATCTGTGCGTTCACCACACCCAAATTGTTCCTTTAGCTCATCTCCACTTCTTCACCCGCTCGACGATTCTTTCCTCCCTCAATTCTGCGCACACTTTCTTCAAACTTGATCGCGCCCCCTGCCACTCCAGATCTTTGAGCGACTCTTTCAGCGGCACATCCACCCGAAGCGTGGACAACTCCCTGAACAGCAACGCATCCTTGTAATTCTGTTGAAGATTCTCAGCAAGTGTCGTCGCCCGCCCCAAACTAAACGGAAGTTTCTTCGGGTCTTTGGGAATCGACTCGATGTGTTTGTACTTCGCCAACACCGCGGATGTGGACGCCGCGCCCCAGCCTTTGATCCCTGGGTAGCCATCGGCCGAATCGCCCACAAGCGCCAGATAATCGGGAATCGATTCTGGCTTTACGCCAAATTTTTCGACCACGCCTTTTTCATCCAACGTAATCTCGCGGCGTCTATCCCAGCAAACGACTTTCTTGCCGTCCACCATTTGAGTCAGATCTTTATCCACCGAACAGATAATGACCTGCTCCACCGATTTCTCTTTTTTGAATCGCGCCGTCGCAGTAGCAATCGCATCATCCGCTTCAAACTTGACCATGGACCAAACAGGCACACCCAGCGCAGCAACCGCTTTTTCGGCAATCTCAAATTGATTCAAGATGATCGGGTCAACGCCTTCACTGGTTTTGTAGCCCGCATACAACTTGTTACGAAACGACTCGATGACATGGTCAAACGCCACAGCGACATGCGTCACGCCTTCGGTTTGCAACAACATCAACAAACTGCGGACAAGCCCAAGCGTTGCGCCAACTTCCCGTCCGTTCACGTCCTTTTTGGGAGGCGCGCCAAAATGCGCGCGAAAGAGTTCGTATGTGCCGTCAACCAAGTGGATTTTCATTTGCTCATCTCGATTAGTTTAGTGAGAGTGTTGAAATTGCGGGTGGTGGCAGAAACGCCGAGTTTCTTTTCTAAAAAATTGTTTGAAAGTTTGCCGCTCCCATACGTGCCAGGGATATACATATACGCGGCGGTTTTGGTGATCACAAGTTTCTCCGCCGAGTAATCCTGTACAAGCACGTCTTTGACCTTTTGCGCAGGCGGAGCTTCGGCAAAAGATACAAAGAACACGCGGGAAATATCGTATCCCTTGGTGAATGGGTTTTCGTCCATAGCCTTTTGTAACTGTGTTCGCGTTCGCGCTACCACAACCAAGTCCGCGCCAATGTGCTGTTTGATGAGGTCATGCACGCGCTTTTCCACCTCCCTTGCAGGAAGGTCGGTATCCACCAGCGCATTGCCGCTTTGGATGTACGTCCGCGCGTTTCCAAACCCATCCTGCGCAAGCACGTCGCGCAATTGAGCCATTGGCACCCTGTTCTTGCCAGTGGGCATTACACCGCGCAGAAGAATAATGTAAGTTTTCATCCTATTTTCCATATAACAGAAAATGCTGATTTGATTGTATCAGCGAAATCAGTGTTTTCTCCCGTCCAAAACGATCCTTGCGTGCACAGTCCAGAACGAAAATTTGGTAGTGGTCCAATTGAAGTGATTTGCGATATATTTGGCACATGATAGCCAAACTCGTCGTGTACAAATGTCGAAACTGCGATAGCCAAAACATCGTCAAGAATGGTCACAATGCCAGCGGCAGTCAGCAATACTGGTGCAAAAACTGCGGAAAGCGAGGCGTCCTAGAACCGAAACGTGGCTACACCGAAGCACAAAAAGAGCAAATTCTATCTGCCTACTCCGAACGTTCCAGTATGCGCGGCATTCAACGCACCTTTGGTGTGAGTCGCCCGACCTTGGCTTCCTGGCTAAAAAAAAGACGAAGCCAATCCAAAACTTGAAGATACACTCCTGCCTGCCAAGCCCGAAGACATCCTGGAAGCCGACGAAATGTGGTCATTCGTCCAAGACAGATGGAACAAACGCTGGCTGTGGACAATCATGTGCCGCCGAACTCGCCAAATTGTCGCTTTCGTGATTGGAGATCGGAGCGAAGCAACCTGTCGCAAACGGTGGGAACAAATCCCACCAGCCTACAAAGCTTGCCAGAGTTACAGCGATTTCTGGGAAGCCTACCAACTGGTCTTTCCTGAAGAGACGCACGCATGCGTTGGCAAAGGAAGTGGACAAACCAATCACATGGAACGTTGGTATTGCACCTTGAGACAATCTTGTGCGCGTTTCGTCAGAAAAACACTCGCGTTTTCGAAATCAGACGCCATGCACGAGATCGTCACCAGACTCTTTATCATCCGTCACAACCTATCACTTGTTACTTAACCACTACCGAAAATTTTTGTTCGAAAATGCCCTAAACCGTCGAAATGATTCATTGACACTTCGCCCCGCTCATGTTATCTTAAGCGGCGTAGGATACCAGTAGTTTGCTTTGGAAGTACCAGGTGGCTCACGGATCGTCCGTGAGCCGCTTTGTTTTTTCGCCGTTGCGGCGATTCCGATGCAATACAATGGTTACCTCCATATTTTTTTTGCCACAGGAGGCAAACATGTCGGATCGTATCAACGGTACAGTCAAATGGTTCAACGGGACCAAGGGTTATGGCTTTCTCGAACGCGAAGGCGGACCCGATGTCTTCGTCCACTTCTCTGCCATTCAGGGAGATGGGTTCAAGAACCTGCAAGAAGGTCAGAAGGTCGAGTTCACAGTTGAACAGGGACCTAAGGGTCTTCAAGCCAGCAACGTCGTCGTTGTCAGCTAATTGACTTACCCCACGACAAAAAATCCCCGAGGCGAAAGCTTCGGGGATTTTTGATTCATTCTTGATTAACCGTCCCGCAGGTTGGAACGGAATGATCGCGTCTTCTCCGAAAACCTGCGGGGCGTTTTTGCACGTCACAAGTACTGTTTGTACTCATCTCCAAACAATTTTTCAAGATACGGCGTGACCTGCCAGAACGATTTTAGATTCCGATATTCTTCCACCCATCGAGCATTTCCCGTGGACGATGTCTTCACCGAACGGATCATCAGATTCTTGGCGGTGTGTTCGATGGGGACGAACTGGGTCACGTCTGTGCGATAGCCCATGATACGCAAGATCGTCGCGCGGAAGGTGTCGGTGAGAATGTCACCCATGCGCTCGAAGAAGATCCCATCTTTGAAGATGGGCAGTAATTGCTCAGGCATATCCACACGCGACATTTGTGCCTGCAATTCATGCTGGCAACACGGCGCGCAGACGATCAACTTGCTCCCCCAGCGGATTCCCTGCGCGAGCGCGTCGTCGGTGGCGGTGTCGCAGGCATGGAGGGCGAGGACCACATTTGGAATTGTTGCAGGCTTGTAGTCCGCGATCTGACCGACTTGAAAGTCCAATTGACCCCATCCCAACGATTTGACCTTCTCTTTGTGCCGCTCGATGAGATCGGATTTGACGTCAATGCCTGTGACATGCGCGTCAAGTTTGAGAATCTCACGCAGATAGTAATAGATGGCAAAGGTGAGATAGGCGTTGCCACAACCGAAGTCCACCACGTGGACGGGCTGACCAGCAAAGGCTTGAAACGAATCGGTTTCATCCACGAGGCGCAAAAATTCGTTGATCTGTTTGAACTTGCGCTGCATATCCGCCCTGATCTTGCCGTCAGTCGTCATAATGCCAACGGCTTTGAGGAACGGTTCCGCATTTTCAGCGGAAAGGAGTCTGCTCTTCTGGCGGTCGTGCGCAAGATTTGTTTCAACATGCGTCTTCGATGACTTGGGTTCGCTCACCACCGCTTTTCCCTTTTTTGAGATGTTGACCTGCACATTGCCATCCGCGCTTTCGACAAAAATATTGCGAAAGGAGAGCGCGAGCAACTCATCCACTTTCGAGGCGGCGCCGGCGAGATAATTTTTCGTGATGTCTTTTTTCTCGTCGAAGTACGAAAACTGCAAATGGATCTCGCCCTTGATCTCCACTGGTCGCACGATCACTTTGTTCCATGCGAGCGATGATCCCTTTTGCTCGCCGCTGAATGTGGCGCGGATCAACTCATCCCTTGCAAGGATGCGTTCGCGGACGAGATGTTTGTAATCCGACTCCATGTTGGGGAGTATATCATTGGCAGATGAATCAAAAGGGGCGGACACACAGGTCCGCCCCTACAATTCTCTTCGGCGCAATGTCTGTGAGACTGTTTTCATTACCCTCACGCCTCCACCAACATCCACGCGGGGTCTTCGAGCAACTCTTTCACCTGCACCAAAAATTGCACGGCTTCGCGTCCGTCTACGATGCGGTGATCGTAACTGAGCGCCACGTACATCATCGGGCGGATCACGACCTGTCCATTTTCGGCGATGGGGCGTTCCTCGATTTTGTGCAAGCCCAGGATTCCAACTTGCGGCAGATTCAGGATCGGCGTGCTGAGCATCGACCCGAACACGCCGCCGTTCGTGATCGTGAACGTCCCGCCGCGCAAATCTTCAACCGACAGCGAGCCGTCGTTTGCCTTCCCCGAAAAAACTTTCACCTGCTTTTCGATCTCGGCAAACGAAAGACGATCCGCGTCGCGCAACACTGGCACGACCAAACCTTCCTCCGCGCCGACCGCGATGCCGATGTCGTAATAATTTTTCAGCACGATCTCGTCGCCCTGAATTTCCGCATTCAAACGCGGGAACAATTTCAACGCGCTGATGCTCGCCTTCGTGAAGAACGATGTGAATCCCAATTTGATCCCATGCCGCGCCTGGAACGCCTCGTTGCGTCGGCGGCGCAAATCCATCACCGCGCTCATGTTGATCTCGTTGAACGTCGTCAGCATCGCAGTGGATTGACTCGCTTCGAGCAGACGCTGCGCGATGGTGCGCCGTCTGCGGGACATGCGCTCACGTTCTTCCCGCCGTTCAGCGGACTCAACACTCGCGGCTTGACTCGGCTTGGACGGCTGTTTCGCCGCCTCGCTCCCCGCCGACGATTCCTTCTGCGCATATTGTTGAACATCCGATTTTGTGACGCGCCCATCGGGACCCGTGCCGCGTACTTTCGACACGTCCACGTTTTGTTCGCGCGCCACGCGTGATGCAACAGGAGTCACTTGCGGCTGGACGGTTTGCGGTTTTTCTTGAGGCGTGGGTAAAGGCTCAGGTTTTGGCGAGGCAGGCTGAGGGGCGGAGGAAGAAGCGGGTTGTTTTGCATCCGCATTGATCGAGCCAAGCACGTCGCCCACTTTCACATCCTGCCCTTCGCCCACTTGAATCTTCGCCAGCACGCCCGAGGCTTTCGCGCCGACCTCGAGATTGACCTTGTCCGTTTCCAACTCGACGAGCGCCTCGCCCGCTTCGACAAAGTCGCCCTCTTTTTTCAACCACGTTCGGACAGTGGCTTCGATGACCGATTCTCCCATTTCGGGAACGATGATTTCGATGGACATGTTAACCTCTCTCGATGCTCACGCTTTGCACATGCGCCTGCTCTTCAAATTTGAGCGCGCGTTGCACCAAAGCCTTTTGATTGATTCGATATAGCGTGGACGAACCTTCGGCAGGACTCGAACTTTCGGGTCTGCCGACATAATACAACGGAATTTTTCCGAGCAGTTGTTTCAAACGCGGGCGGAGGAAATCCCACGCGCCCATGTTCATCGGTTCTTCTTGCAACCAGATGACTTTCTCAAGCGCTGTGTATTCATTCAATAATTCTTCGATGGCTTGCAGAGGCAGTGGATACAGTTGTTCCATTTTGACGATGGCTGTGTCTTTGCTGTTCTGCCGTTCTTCATCGCTGACGAGATCGAAATACACACGACCACTGCATAAAATTAAATTCTTGATCGTTTTATTTTTTCGTTTTGTCGTCGGCTCTTCGAGCAATGCCTGCCAATGTCCTTGCGCGAGTTGATTCGGAGTCGAAGCCGCGAGCGGATGCCGCAAGAATCCCTTCGGCGTGAAGATCGTCAACGGCAACGGATCGGTCTTCAACAACAATGCTTGTCGTCGCAACAAATGAAAATATTGCGCGGCGGTCGTTGGGATGGCGACGCGCATGTTTCCCGCCGCGGCAAGATTCAAAATGCGTTCGATGCGCGCGGATGAATGATCGGGTCCCATGCCTTCGTTGCCATGCGGCAAAAGTAAAACAAGCGAAGGGGTCAGCCCCCATTTTGCGCGACCTGAAAATAGAAACTCATCTACCACCGTTTGAATGTTGTTGGCGAAGTCGCCGTATTGCGCTTCCCACAATACCAATCGTTCGGGAGCCTGAAGGTTGTATCCGATCTCAAAACCGACGGGTCCCGCCTCGCTGACGGGCGTGTTGTAAATTTCAAATGAGGCTTTCGCCTGCGGGATGGATTGCAACGGCGTGTAACTTTGATTCGTTTCCGCATCATAAAACGCGGCGTGACGTTGACTGAACGTGCCGCGTACCGAATCCTGTCCCGTCATGCGGATCGCAATGCCGTCCTCTAAAATGGAAGCGAAGGCTAATTCTTCGGCGGTCGCCCAATCCACGCTGGAGGCGTCGGCGTCGTTCAAAACAGAGCGGCGCTTTTCTGCCGCGCGAAGCAGTTTGGGATTCGGATGGAAGTCGGCGGGGAATTTCAACAGCGACTCGTTCAGGCTTCGTAAGCGTTCGACCACAACGGACGTGTGCGCCTTTTGCGCCGCTTTCGGCGGAGGCATCGTCGGGACGGGTTCTTGCAACGCTCGTTCCGCATCCAGTTTCTGATTGGTCTCTTGCAATTCGTTCAAATATTTTTGCAGGAGTTGTTCAGCTTCCGCAGGTTGGATGCTTCCTTCTTTCTCCAACTTCTCCGCCCACAATTTTCTAACGGGAGGATGCGACTCGATCTTGGCGTACATCGTCGGCTGGGTGAAGCGCGGCTCGTCGCCTTCGTTATGTCCGTGGCGGCGATACCCGATCAGGTCAATGACAAAATCTTTATGGAATTTCTGGCGATAGGCGATGGCTGTATAAGCGGCTTCGAAGCAAGCCTCGGGTTCGTCCGCGTTGACGTGGATGACGGGGATCTCGAATCCTTTTGCGAGGTCACTGGCGTGCAGGCTACTGCGCGATTCGTTCTCCGTGGCGGTGAACCCGATCTGATTGTTGGCGATGATGTGCAAACATCCGCCTGTGGTATACGCCGACAATTGGGATAAGTTCAACGATTCGGCGACGATTCCCTGCCCGATGAACGACGCGTCGCCGTGGATCAGGATCGGCAGGGATTCGTTCGGCAACATTTGCGGCGCGCCAGGGCTGTCCATTTTGCTGTTCGCGGCGCGCGACATGCCTTGAATGACGGGGTCAACCAATTCAAGATGACTCGGGTTGGCGAGCATGCTGACGACCAAGCCGATATGATCCGCGCCTTCGATGGCTTTGGATGCGCCTGCGTGATATTTCACATCGCCCGTCCAGCCCATTTCGTCCCACGTGCGCGAGCGGTCTTTCGGGTCTTTGAATTCCGCCAGAATCTGCTCGTACGGTTTTTGGAGGATATGCGCCAGCACGTTCAAGCGTCCGCGATGCGCCATGCCGATCATCACCGCGCGGATATCTTCACGGTCCGCTTCGCCGATGAGTTCATCGAGCATCGGGACGAGCATGTCGAGTCCTTCGATGGAGAAACGCGTCTTGGCGGGATAGATGCGGTTGAGGAAGACCTCGAAGGCTTCCACCTGGCTGAGGCGGTCGAGCAGGCGGGTCGCATCCAGCGTCTGTTTTTGCGGATGGAAACGCCGCGTCTCGGCTACTTGTTGAAGCCAGTTGCGTTCCTCGGGGTTGCGGATGTGACCGTACTCATACCCGATCGCGCCGCAATAGATCGAGCGTAATATTTCGATCGCTTGCGTAGCGTTGTCGGCTTGATGGTCGCCGCGCAGTTTCACCACGTCCGCTGGGAGTTGGGAGAGATCGCCCTGATCGAGGTCGTGGAAATCCAACGTCAGTGTGGGGTAGGCGGCTGGGGATGCGCTCAAAGGATCAAGTCGGGCGACCAGATATCCCTGCGAACGAATCGCCTGGGCTAAGTTCACCGCGCCGATGAGTTGGCGCAGGTCAATCCCCGAAACAGGCGTCGCTTCCCGAATGGCGGTCGGCGTCCATTGACTGAATAAGCGGCGCGCGGATTCGTCTACCGAATCGGGATCGCGTTGATAGCGGTCGTAGAGTTCAAGGATGTACCCATAGTTGGGACCAAAAAATTCATGTTCGAGATTCATATGTAAATTGTACCTGCAGAATATTTTACCCCACGATAAAACAAAATCAACCGATTACTTCTGCGCGAGCGGCGAACCATGCAAAATACCGAGAAAGACCAGTTCATCCATCGCGCGGATGGAGTGGTTTTCGCCCGCGTCGAATACCAGGAGCGTGTTCGGTCCGCAAGTATGCTCAACACCGTCGCCGCCCGTGAAGATGCCTTGTCCTTGCAGGGTTACCACGAAGAACGGCGAACTCGGCGCGTTATGTTCGCGGATAGATTGACCCGCTTTGAGCGTAAAAAGGATCGCGCGTCCTTCACGGTCAACATGCAGAGGCTCGGCGCGAGGGTCTTTGTCGCTGAACTGTACTTCTTCGAACAAGTTTGAAATTTTCATGTCATTCCTTTCTTATGCTGTCTGAGTGAGAACCCGAATCGTTGACCAAACATCCTGAAGGTTGCCCAAACCGCAAGCAGTGTGGATTAAAACCTTCAGGATGTTTTTTTGTTGGCTCCTATGAGAGTCCCCCGCTTCGATCTTTCCGCTGTTCAGGCTGGTACGGCAACGCGACCAATTTCCACGCGCCAGGTCTGGGGACCTTCTTCCAAATATTTCCAACCAAATTGTCCTTCACGTTCGTGCATGAATTGGTAGTAAAGAGGTTTGGGATCGTGGTCGTTGACCAGCGTGAAGAACTCGCCTTCTTTCAGCGCGTCGAAGGTCTGGAAGATCAGCGGGTGTCGCTCGCGCGGCGCGACCTGTCGTACATCAATTGTTTTTTCGCTCATTTTTATTACTCCTTTGTCGCCTACCATACTCCAAACTGCGGATGTCTTCTTTGCGATAGCGCAAAAAGGCTTTTGGAGATCATTTTGTCAAAATTATTAGCTAACTCACTTACGCATTTCAGGTAGTTCTTGAGCAAAAGCGACATGAATGTCGCGTTACGAAGATCAGACTGGCTTCCGCTGCGGACATCACTTACCTAACTCATTTTTTCAGACGCTTTTCTAAAAACGCCTTAAGCGTGAGGGCGTTGTTGTGTTCCGTATCGTGAGCGCTGTACAGAAGAGTCACATCGCCTCGTTTTGCCGCATCCACGATGGGCTTCCATGCGTTGGGATTCTTTTTCAATTCAGCCTGATAGCGCTTCTGGAACTCGTTCCATTTGAGCGGATCGTGCTTGAACCAGTTCCGCAAGTCGGCGCTGGGGGCAGCGTCTTTCAACCACGCTTCCATTTTCAACGCTTCTTTTTTCATCCCGCGGGGCCACAGTCTTTCGACCAGAAAGCGGGTTCCGTCGCTTTTTGCGGCGGCTTCATACACGCGTTTTGTTTTCAACATCACTGCCTCCTATCAAACCTTTTTCCGACAAACTTTTCAACAGCAGATGAAAGTAGATCAATCCGCCGTAGTCTTCCCAATCCTTGATCGCTTTGTGGGTTCTTTCGTAAGTCATCGCTCCAGTCAATCCCATCCACTTTTGCAGATTGTTGCGCGCGCCCACATCGTCGGCGGGGAAGATGTGCGTGCGACCCAATCCGCGCAGTAAAACGTATTCCGCTGTCCAGCGTCCCACGCCTTTCAACTCGCACAGACGGGCAATCGCTTCTTTATCGTCCAGTTGAGCGATCTCATCCAGATCGAGTTCTCCGTCCACGATGAGACGTGAGATGTTCGTAATGTAGCGGGCTTTTTGATAACTGAAACTCATCTTGCGTAAATCTTCGATCTCGGCGTTGACCAAATCCTGCGGGCGGGAAAAAGCGTGGACGATTCCCGCTTCGGTTTCAACGGCGACGCCGTACGCTTCGGTCAGGCGGTTGAGCAGGCGGATGCCCATCGTGAGCGTCAACTGCTGACAGGCGATGGCGTTCACCAGTGCCTCAAACGGAGTCAACAAACGCGGCGGCTTCATGCCCTGAAATTGATCCGCGAGCGGTTGGAGCCATGGATCTGTTTTGCTCAGGCGATAGAACTTTTGCAAATCGATGTTGATTCCGAGCAAACGTTCCAGCGCGGCGGTGACATCATCCTTGAGGCGAGAAGTTAATTTCGTTCCGCTTAGTTCAACGCGCAAGTTGTTTGATTCTGCGCATTGAGTCACTGCAATTTCAAACGGCTGGTCATCCGCGATCAATACGCGCCGATATGTCTTTCCGTCCCAGCGGTCGAAGAGGTTATCGGGGCGGCGGCGTAAAGTCCAAACGGTGAGGTCAAGCCGAAACGGCGGGACAGGTTCAAGGTCGAGAGAGAAGCGTTCCGTCAATCCTTCATGAGACGTTCTTTTGCGGTTCATGTCCTAACGCTTTTTCGAATAGTTCGCGCGTGGCTTGATAACATCCCTCGCCGCTGCATGGCAGGCGTCCAACTGAAATTATTTTTTCATGCTGAATATTTGCATACGCCAGCGGGTGACGGAGTTTCGTCCCATCGCTTAGCATGATGGTCGGTGTGCCGCGCACGCCAAATTTTTCTTTGCCGAGCTTGCCTTCTGCCAGAATCGCGGCGCGAGGTTCATCGCTGTTGAAGAGACGAGTGAAATGATCCATATCCAGTTTTGATTCGCGGGCGAGATCGAGCATCACTTCGCGTTTGCCGATATTGCGCCCTTCGGCAAAAAACGCGCGGCGGATGCGCAGATCAAAGTCGCGCCCGATCGCTTCGCCTTGTTGGAACGCACACCAAGCCGCGTCGAAGGCGGGAAGCGTGGTCGTGGGCCAATCATCGGAAAACGGTTTGAAGACGGCTTTCGATTCTTGAAGCGCCGCGAGCCAGATCTCCAATTCGAGTTCTTTTCGGTCGGGCGGACCTCCGCCATAGACTTCCAATGGAAACGCTCGTTCCACTAATCGGACGCGCCCTTCATATTCAGGCGCAATTTTGTGCAGGCGCACGGCCGCAACATAGCACCACGGTCAGTAGTATTCTGCCCACTCCCAGATTTCGGGAATCTCATCTTGTGGCATTGTCATCGCTCGTTCCTTTGCAGTCCGCAGGCGGTGAAAAATTCCGAGCGGAGCGTGGGGTCTTCCGCATAATGTCCGCGCCAGACGGTGGTGCGAGTGACCGGTGAGATCTCGCGCACGCCGCGCATCTCCATGCACAGGTGATGCGCTTCGAGGAAAACAGCCACACCATGTGGATGAAGCATGGTCTCGAGCGTGTCGGCGATTTGCTGACCGATGCGCTCCTGCACCGAGAACCGTTTGGCGAAGAGCCGCACGAGCCGCGTCAATTTGGAGATGCCGACAATATTTTCGTGCGCGATGTACCCGACATACGCCATCCCATAAAAGGGAAGCGCGTGATGTTCGCACAGCGCAAAAAACGGGATCGGTCCCTCGATCACTTGACTCAGGCGGCAATCGGGTTCGCCATGACATTCCGTATCGAAGACGCGCAGTAATTTGGGGTCGCCGTCATATCCTTCGGTCGAATCGAATAGCGCTTTGATGAAGCGGCGCGGAGTATCTTTCGTGGCAGGCGTGTTCAAGTCCAGCCCAAATGCGGAAAATATTTCCGCGGCATAGCCTTCGAACTTGTGAAACTGTTCGTCCGATATTTGGCGCGACTGAAGTTTCATCGCTGTTTGGTATTCGAGATCTTCAGGGTCGTCGTGTATATTCATCGTTGGTCTCCTTGCTCCCTAAGTTTGGAATGAAATCTCATTTTTATTTAAGATTATATGTCCGTGTAACGGAACATCAAAATCATGGACGATGCCTGCGTCGAGTTTCTTATCAACGATGTTGGCGCGAAAGAAGATACATCGGCTTTTTGAAGGGTATACTTCGCCTATGCCCTCCCCCGCCGACATCCTCAAACAAACCTTCGGCTACGATACATTCCGTCCGCTTCAACAAGAGGTGATCGAGAATGTATTGTCGCGCAAGGACACGCTTGCCGTCATGCCGACGGGTGGGGGAAAGTCGCTGTGTTATCAAATCCCATCGTTGATATTTGACGGACTCACCGTTGTCGTCTCGCCGCTGATCTCGTTGATGAAAGATCAAGTGGAACAGTTGCGCGCGTTCGGCGTGCCGTCGTTGTTCATCAATAGCACATTGTCGCCGCAGGCATATCAAGAGAGCATGGATCATGTACGAAATGGCGAAGTGAAGTTACTTTACGTCGCGCCTGAGACGCTCCTCACGCAACGCATCCTCTCGCTTCTTGACTCCGTTCAAGTGGATTGCCTCACGATTGACGAAGCGCACTGCATCTCCGAGTGGGGACACGATTTCCGCCCTGAATATCGTCAACTCGTTGAGGTGAGAAAAAGATTTCCCAAAGCGGTTTGTTTGGCATTGACGGCAACTGCAACGTCAAGAGTTCGGCAGGATATTCGCAGTACGCTCAAGTTTTCGTCCACGAATGAATTTGTGGCAAGTTTCAACCGCGAGAATTTGTACATCGAAGTCCTCCCCAAGCGCGAGCCAGTCGGTCAGGTGATCGAACTGCTCGACCGCTACAAAGATCAATCGGGAATCATTTACTGCTTCTCGCGCAAGCAAGTGGACGAACTCGCCGCGTATCTCGCTTCGAAAAAATATTCCGTGCGCCCGTATCATGCGGGGCTCGAAGATGCCGAACGAAAAAAGAATCAAGAGGCGTTCATCCGCGATGATGTGCAAATTATTGTTGCCACCGTCGCGTTCGGTATGGGCATCAACAAACCCAATGTGCGCTTCGTCATTCACTTCGATCTGCCCAAGAGCGTTGAAAGTTATTATCAAGAGATCGGGCGCGCGGGACGCGACGGCTTGCCTGCGATTTGCACACTGCTTTACAGTTATTCGGATGTTGTGAAGATCAACTATTTCATTGACCAAAAAGAAGGCGACGAAAAACGAGTTGCGATCCAACACTTGAATGCGATTGTGAGTTTTGCCGAAGACGAACGGATCTGCCGACGCAAGCCGCTCCTCAACTACTTCGGCGAATCATACGAAGCCGACAACTGCTCCAACTGCGACAACTGCACCTCCGCCCCGACTCCGCTCACCGACATCACCGTGTACGCGCAGAAGTTCCTCTCCTGCGTCAAACGCGCGGACGAGAAATTCGGCGCGGGTCACATCGCCGATATTCTGCTCGGCTCGAAAAACGAGAAGGTGATCCGCTGGGGACACGACAAACTGTCCACGTATGGCATCGGCGAAGAACTGACAAAGAAACAATGGATGCACATCGCCCGTCAACTCTTGAGCATGGGCTACCTCAAGCAGGAGGGCGAGTATCACACGCTGAGTCTCACGGTCAAGGCGTTGGAGTCGCTGAAGAAAAGAGAACCAGTTTTCGGCGTCGTGCAAGAAGCGGAGAGGGCGAAGAAAGATGGAAAGAGGAAAGTGGGCATCGAATACAATCATGCGTTGTTTGCATTGCTCCGTCAGAAACGAAAAGAGATGGCAGATGCGGATGGAGTCCCGCCGTATGTGATTTTCTCCGACCGAACGCTGACGGAGATGGCGGCGTATTATCCGCAGTCGCGCGAGAGTTTGTTGAAGATCTCAGGCGTGGGGCAGGTGAAGCTGAGTCAATATGGCGAGGCGTTTTTGAATGTCATACAATCGTTTTGTAAAAAACATGGATTGAAAGAGTTCACCCTCACCCCTAGCCCCTCTCCCTCAGGGAGAGGGGAATCGCTTGGCGAACGAACACGCATCATTGGCGAAACATTCAACGAAGGCGCGACGATTCAAACGTTGATGGAACGACAAGGCGTGACGAAGGGAACTATTCTTGACCACCTGTCGAAATATGCAATGGCGGGAAACAAACTTCGCAACAGCGCTGATTTGCAATCCTCAACATCCGCCACGCCTGAACAACAAAAAGAAACCTTCGCCGTCTTCGACGAGTCGGGAACGATGTATCTCAAACCTGTCTTCGATAAATTGAATGGCGCGTTGAATTATGATGAGTTGAAGATTCTGCGATTATTGTATTTGGCACAACGGCAAACGTAACACGACATTTATGTCGGACTTTTGCTTGCGACATGAATGTCGCGGTACGGCAGGAATCGCGATGCCGCCTGCCCCATTCGATCCCAGCGAAATTTTCGACGGCATGGAATTGGGCGACGATTTCGATGATGATGATGATGAAGAATGATCTTCAGAAAAATCAATGCGCTTCATTTCAATGTCTCCAAAAAAAAGTTCACGATCAACTGCGAGATCTCCACGCGCGTAGGGCTGATTTGCCCGCCTTCAGGCTTGAAACCATGTCCCGCGTTTGAAACAGGCACAAGTTCCGCTTGAACGCCCGCCGCCTGCAACACGGCAAGCAACTCCTCCGATTGCTCGATAGGCACCAGCGTATCCTTCTCGCCGTGCAAAATCAAAAACGGAGGATCGTCCGGGGTCGCGTATGTCACCGGGCTGGCGAGGGCGCGGTCAAAATCGCCGAACGCGTTCTCAACGGTATCAGAGGCGTTAGCAATGACGGCGGTCAAATCAGCAGGACCGAACATATCCACCACCGCCTGCGCGCGACTGGAAAATTCCAGATATTCGCCCACATCGAACCCCGCGCTTTCGTCGGTCGCGCCGAGCATCGAAACCAAATGCCCGCCCGCGCTGCTGCCAAACACGCCGATTCGATTCGGGTCGAGGTTGTACTCGTCTGCGTGAGCGCGCAATGAACGCACGGCGCACTTCACATCTTCGATCATCGCGGGGAATTCATATTCAGGCGCGAGTCGATAATTCACAGACACGACCAAAAAGCCAGCCTTCTGCAATTCGGCAAATTCCGTCTCACCCGCCCCTCCTGATTTATCGCCCTTTCTCCACCCGCCGCCATGCACATACATCGCAACGGCAAACCGCCCATGATTTTCAAATGGATAATACACATCCATCTTCAACGCGACTTCATCCATCGTGCAGTATGTGACATCTTTTTCGACCGTGCCAAGTTTGGATGAGTCAAATTCACTGGATGAAGTTCCCGTTTCAATTTCGACGGGGAGGCTGGTCGCCGCTTCGGCGGGCAGAGTCGCCGCTGACGGTTGAGTCGCTGGCGCGGCGGGCAATCCGCACGCCAGTGATGCAAGCATGAGCATCGCAAAGAAAAGAGAAATATGTTTAAGTGTATTCACGAGTCTGATCTCCTGGTGATGTAATGAAAGTTTCCTGACAATGGAAAGGGAATAAACCCAGTCTGTATTTTCTACGACAGTTGTAACCTGCCTATTAATTCGTTGTAAAAAAACATCGAAAGGTTCGAATCGCGCTATTGACCTCGCGCCCATTCTCCCGTACAATCCCCAATCGAAAATTATATATAATTTATTTCGCCCTGAGCGGAGTGGCGCTGATCGTTGCGCCCGCAGTCGAAGGGCGATTGCAAAGGATCATCATGGCTAAATATCGCATCATGTACTGGAAGCACATCCCCCAATCCATCACCGTCGAGGGCGATGGGCGCACGATCAAGAAACAACTTTCAGACAAGATCCAAAACAAAATAGACGCGTACGCGATGGCGGAGGGACTCACCTCTACATCGGATTACGCGAGTCAATACAAACGCGGGGATTGGATTCAACGCGACGGCGCGCCCGAAGAAGTGGCGGATGCGCTTCTCTCGGACCTTGAGGCTGAGTTCGGCAAAATAGAGATTCCGCGTCGGGAAGCAAAAACCGTTTAACCACAAAGGGCACGAAGGGACACAAAGGTTTTAATAAATCCGTGTTGTCCGTGAAATCCGTGTACAAAAATCAATGAGCCAAAAGCACACCATCATCCTCCAGCCCTCTGGCAGACGCGGACAAGTGGACGAAGGCACCTCCGTCCGCACTGCCGCGCGCGAGTTGGGCGTGGAGATCGAGTCTATTTGCGCCGAGAATGCCACATGCGGCAAGTGTATGGTGTTGATCGAGGAAGGTCGGTTCGAGAAATACAACATCGACTCGCAACAAGCCAACCTCTCCCCTGTTGGGACGGAGGAGCGCGCCTATCTTGAACGCAGACCGAAGTTGCTGAAAGACAAAGGCTGGAGAATCGGACAAGTCCGTTTATCGTGCCAGTCGAAGATTCTCGGCGATGTGCTGATCAACGTTCCCGAAGAGAGTCGCGGCAACAAGCAGATCGTCCGCAAGAGCGCGAGCAACCGCCCGATTGAGATCAAGCCAGCGATCCGAAAATATCTTGTGACGATGACCCCGCCGAATTTGGAGCGCCCCATCGCGGACTGGGAACGACTCGCCAAGGGACTCGAAACGTCCATGCAATTGGTTCGCGGTGTGGATGCAAAAGTCCCGCGCTGGTTCGACATGAACATTGATTATCAGTGTTTGCGAACACTATCGAAAACTCTGCGCGACGCAAAGTGGAGCGTCACCGTTTCGGTGTGGAATGACAAAGAAGTCATTGCCGTTCAGGGCGGCTATCACGAAGAGAGTTATGGCGCGGCGGTGGACATCGGCTCGACGACGGTCGCATTGTATCTGTGCAATCTGCGGACTGGAGAATTGCTCGCGGCTGAATCCGAGATGAATCCGCAGATCGTGTATGGCGAAGATGTCATGTCGCGGATTCAGTACGCGATCGAGCATCCCGACGGCTTGGAGAAATTGCATAAGGCGATCATCTCCACGTTGAACAAGTTATTGAAGCAGGCGGTGCACTCCGCCAATATGTCGTTGCGAGCCGAGCCTCAAACGGCGAGTGCGAAGCAATCTCCTGTTAGCGAGGAGATTGCTTCGGGCAGTCCTTCGACTTCGCTCCGCTCCGCTCAGGACGAACGCCCTCGCAACGACATAAAAGTTAATGATATTCTCGAGATGGTTCTCGTGGGCAACTCTACGATGCACCATGTTTTGTTAAATCTGCACCCAAAGGATTTGGGACTCGCGCCGTTCGTCCCTGCGATTCATAAGTCGGTTGACATCAAAGCGCGCGAACTGGGGTTGCACATCAACCCGTCGGGGAATATTCATGTGCTTCCGACGATTGCGTCATTCGTCGGCGCGGATACGAGCGCGATGATCCTTGCGGAAGAACCGCACAAGCAAGATGAAAATTGGCTGTTGATTGACGTCGGCACGAATGCGGAACTTGTGTTGGGAAATCGCAAGCGGCTGGTTTGCACCTCCACGCCGACGGGCCCCGCACTCGAAGGCGCACATGTTGAATATGGAATGCGAGCCGCACCTGGCGCGATGGAACGAGTCCACATTGACGAAGTCACTCTCGAACCGAAGTACAAAGTCATCGGCATCGAGGGTTGGAACACGGATCACGCCGAGTTCAAAGGTCACGTCAAAGGGATATGCGGTTCTGCCATCATCGACGCGGTAGCGGAATTGTTTCGGGCGGGGATCGTCGATTCGAGGGGCAAGTTCAAAAAGAACTTAGAGTCGAAGCGTGTTCGAGAGGGCGAGTCAGGCTGGGAGTATGTGATCGCCTGGACGGAGGAGACATCCATAGGACGCGACATCCCAATTACACAACAGGATGTGCGGCAGATCCAATTGGCGAAAGCCGCGTTGTTCACCGCCGCGCGCACGTTGTTGAAACGTTTTGGTTTGCAAGACCCTGATAAAGTTATTTTGGCGGGCGGGTTCGGAAGTTTTATTGATAAAGAGAAAGCGATGCTCATCGGACTGATCCCCGATTGCGAGTTGGAGAATGTATACGCGGTTGGCAATGCAGCAGGCGACGGCGCGCGCATTGCGTTGTTGAACATCGAGAAGAGGAATGAGATCGATTCGGTCACGCGCAACGTGGAACGATTTGAATTGCCAACTGACCCCGATTTTCAAAATCAGTTCATGCTCGCGACGAGTTTCCCCCATATGAGCGAACCGTTCGAACATATCGCGCATTTGATCCCGAATCGCGTCGTTGACCCGATGGCGAAGAATTTTATGAAGTGAAAAAATAATTAACCGCGAAGTACGCAAAGAACGCTAAGATTTTAAAAGAGTCTTCGCGACCTTCGCGGGCTTAGCGGTTCGAAAGAGGAACTATGAACAAATTTTTAGAACGATTACAAAGCGGCGAGATTCTCGTTGCCGATGGCGCGACGGGATCAAATTTACAGAAGATGGGACTCAAGCCAGGCAAGCCGCCAGAGGACTTGATCATTGACGATCCCGACACCCTCCTGAAACTCGCTTCATCCTTCGCTGAAGCTGGTTCGGATATCATCCTCACCTGCACCTTCGGCGGGACGCGGATGCGGATGAAAGATTCGAAGTATCAGGATCGCACTCCCGAGGTGAACATCCGCGCGGCGGAGATCGCGCGCAAAGCCGCCTCGCTCAACAACGGACTGGTGGCTGGTTCGATGGGACCCGTCGGCGCGTTGATCAAGCCGTACGGTCCGCTCGAGTATGATGAAGTGAAAGTCACATTCGCCGAGCAAGCCAAAGCCTTAGCCGATGGCGGCGTGGACTTGTTGCTGATCGAAACCATGTTTGCTGTTGAAGAGACAACCGCCGCATTCGAAGGCGCAAAGTCTGTGACCGATCTGCCAATCGTCGTTTCATTTAGTTACGACCGCGGCACGCGCTCGATGATGGGAGTCAAGCCGAAGGATGTGATCAAGAAATATTCCGAGATGGGCGCGACGCTCGTCGGCGCGAACTGCGGAACGACGCTCGATAACATGGAAGCCGTTGTCAAAGAATACGCGGCGACCGCGCCGAACTTTCCGCTGTGGGTGAAGCCGAATGCTGGCGTCCCGCACATGGACATCGAGACCGAGCAGGGAGTCTACGATATGGGTCCCGAAGATATGGCGAAATATTCGTTGAAGTATGTTGAATTAGGAGCAAAAGTTGTTGGCGGATGTTGCGGGAATACGCCCGAACACATCGCCGCGATTGTGAAGGCAGTGAAGAAGATAGAACAGGCTGGAGCGTAATGCTCCAGCCTGTTTGTTTTGATATTCAGTTGATGTGAGGTGAAGATATTGATATTAGGAGTATTGCCTTCTGATTTGAAATCTGCTCAGTGTGATACTTAGCCAGCTTCTCTATAGATACTACTAATCTATCTAGGGACTCAATCTTACTTCGGTATAGGCTGCAACTTTCGACGAGCTTGTAATAGGCTCAATAATAGCCTCAAGGATAATACAAACTCTTATTGATTCACTTTGATCTGGAAAGTCAGTTACTACACTATAAATCGTCCCACCAGGGGTGGCATCACTCTTGGGGTGGATCAAATCAGTGATAGACAGATAATCCACATCATTTCTTATATTAGTCCATATATCACCATCCAACCAATAAACTCTTAGAAAGCGTTTTAAAAGTCAAGTTGTGACGATTTTGAGCATGCGGCGGATGCTGG
>CAYWCN010000026.1:0-40621 GCA_964456775.1 uncultured Anaerolinea sp. | reverse complement strand
TTATCCTTTCCTGTTTCTTTATGCTCCTATTTATGAAACTGTCGGGTGACTAGAGTAATAAAAACTATCTAAATTAAGAGCAGAATTGAAGCCATCAATTTTGTATTTTATAGTTAGTATTAAAATCGGCATAAACCCTAAAATACAGCCAAGAAGTATTCCACTTATACGAGATTTTTGCAAAGACATCTTACTCTTTCTAAAATCTTGATATATTAAGTAAGTTAAAACGAATGAGCCTAATATAGCAGGGATAATCATTAATGGAAAACCAACAATAATAAACCCTGGAATTGCAATGATAGTAGAAATAAAGCCTGATAGAGAAATGCTCGCTGGATTGATTCCAAAAGTTGACGCATTGGAAGCTAAACTCCATAGGAATACAAACCATTTTGTGGTTATAAAAGCAAAAATACCTGAGTAAATTACTCCCCTTTTTAGCCCAAACAATAAGATTGATTTGAATGTAATGTTTAAATTACTCATAAAGAGTATCCCATCTTTTTTATTGTTGTCATACTTTTATTTTAGAACGAGCATAATAAACAATCCATATTATTTCACCTCTCCCGAATCCACATCCGCCATCAACACAGACGTATCCACCGCTTCGAAGTCATTGCCGGTCAACACATCCAACAAATGCAGCATATCATTATCCCAGCGTTCATCGGGCGCGCCACTGACGTACCAATTCGAGCCGTTATCTGCCAAGACGATCCCGTATGTTTTGAACGCTTGCAACAAAATTTGCATCTCAGGCGGGAAACCTGAAATATCATAATCCGCTTTCAAGCGGAACCGCGCGCCCATCGGCGGGACACCGTTTTGCGGATCAGCTGTTTGATGCCGCGCGGGCCAGATGTATCCCGCCGTGTCTTCAACGGTGAATCGCAGAGCGTGATTGATCGCACCCGCCGCGATCTCATCATAACGAACCAACCCGGGCAGAATCGGCAAACCTGCCGCGTCAGCAGATGTCCACGTGTCGGGGCGCAGGGCGTTCGAGTTCAAATCCCAGATTGCGCCCGAGCCGCCGCTCCACACGCCGCCATCGAAACTCATGTCATACGTTTCATATAACGCGCAAGTTTCCGTGTCCACGACCAAGATGTGACGATCGCCTCCCCATTCGATATTTGGATTCTCCGGGATCGGATATGGTCCTGCATCGGATTCATCGGGATAATAAAACTCCGGTTCATACGACGGGACGGCTGATCCGGCAGCGACGTTGTACGGAATCCCGATCGGACCTCCGTCCCACTCGCCCGAGCCGAAGTCCATGTGGAAGCCTTCGTCGCGGCCGATGCTGTCGATCCACGAATCAGATTGCGGGTGAGGGGGAAGCGAATCCACGCGGGCGTTCCAGTAATTGTTCGCGGGGAACATCGCGCAGTTGGCGAGAGTCGGTCCGCCCGTCGAGGGAGGCGGCGTGGTCGAATTTGCAGGAGGCGTCAATGTGGATGGCGTTTCAGGAGGCGTTGTCGCTGTGGGCAGGGGAGGCGTTGGCGCCACGAGACAGGCGAATAGCATGATCGAAAGAAGCGAAAGCGCAGTTTTTATTTTCATGGCAGCCGTCCGTTAGAGTAAATTCACGGTCTTGCTACAAATAGAAACAAAGTGGAGGGAAACTTATCTGTCACAAGCAGGAAACCGCGTTCATCCAATAGCGCGAGCCCTTCAATATTGCGGGCGGTGTCGCCGTCCAATTTCAATTGGACAGGCGCTGAATTTGTCAGCGTGATCCCGTTCGGCGAATAGTTCATTTCAACGAGCCGTTCCACCTGATCTTGTTGCGCGTGTGTCTGTCCCTCGCCATACTTTTCCGCAAGCGGATCGCTGTTTGCCGCAAGGTCAAGGTCTCCGGGAAAGAAGTAATTAATGACCCAAAAGTTATTGTTGGCATCGAGAGCCGCGTCTGTGACGCGGTATTCGATATTTGGAAACGAGATCGTCCCCTGCGGTTTCAAGTTGAAGTCAAAGACATGAGCGGCAGGAGTGTGATTCAAATTCGCGCCGTTGACCTCAAAAAAGGTCAGGACCGAATCGTTCTCGATAATGATAGATTCATCGGTATGATTTTCAGAAGGGAACGCGACCGGTATCTCTGCCACATTCGACGTATCCAATGTGATCTCGCTTTGGTCTGCCGAAATCTGACCTCTGACAAGATAGCCGCGCATATTTGTCCCTTCGCCCGACTCAATGGTGAGAAAAATCTGGTCGCCATGAAACGCGATTGATTCAAAGCCCTGAAAATTGGCGATCATGTCCTTCAACCCTGGCGCATTCAAATGGACAGAGGCAGGCTCAAGCGGAGTTTGAAGCGTTCCATCCACTGCGGCGAGGATGTCCGCTTTAGGAAGCGCGAACAATGCTCCGTCGCCGTCCCCAAACCGTTCAGGATATTGGGGAAGCAAGATGAGCGTATCGCCATACCATGCGAGACCGGAGAGTTCCGCGCTCGGTTCGGCAACAGGTCCTGCTAATTGCAGAGTGGTAACCGGCTGTTCAGAACTGGATGCGCGCGACTGGCGGCGCGTATAGTACCAACTTGAAAGCCCAACAAGGAGGACAAGTACAAGGATGGGTAACCAGAAATTACTTTTGCGTTCGTTTTTCATATATTCTCCATAACAGAGTTACGCGGCAATCGCGTTAAAAAATTTATTGATAACTCACCAAATGCAAAACGTCCCGCAGGTTTGTCCTGACAGTTCGTCTTTCGCTCACTGTGTCGAAGGGCTTTCTCACAAGACTCAGATCATTCATCCAAACCTGAGGGGCGGTGCGTGTCAATTTATAAAACCTTCTGAAATGCTCTCAACAATTCGCCGCGTCCTTCAAATCCGCTTTCACCCAGCTCGGAGATTCCCAAATAGACGCGTTCGCGGCATCGGTGAAGTAATCCCGATACCAATCGCGCCATCGCCTCTTTGCTGTAATGGACATCGTCCGCATCCGTCCATTGACGTCCCTCCTGCCATCCGCGGCTCAACACATGCGGATGCGTCAGCGGCTGGGCGAGTCGCTCGTACCATCCGCTGGAGCCAGCATCAAGCCAAAATTGAATCGTGACGGGACGATTCATCATCAAGAACGTGTGCGCAGGCGCGACCAGAACCGCGTCCTTGTCTTCATTCTGCCAGCCTTCAAGATACGACGCGGCGATGACGCCATCGTGAAGCATTTGGATATATTCTTTTCCAAGACCTAACAGGTCTTGGAGACCTGTTAGGTCTAGCGCTAGACGAAACTTCTTCACCGACTCGACTAAACTCGCCGCCACGCGGACCGAGTCAAAGTTGCGGTGATAACCGAATCCCGCCTGCGACAGCACCTCGCCAAACATCTTACGGAAAAAATGATCGAGCGGCAATACATTCGACGCGCGATATTCTTCGATCCAATTCCGAAGTGTCGAGTAGCGACTGCCAATTGAGTAAGTGATTCGCTCCTGAACCTCGGATTTGATCTCTTCAAACGGTGAAAGCCGCAGGTCGCGTTGACGATAGACAATGTCTGTCAGCAACTGCGCGCGGACGAGGTCAAGTCCGTCAATGGATTGCATGAGCGCATACGCCACGTCAAATTTCGGCGGGTGGATGTTCCAGTGCGGATGCGCCAGCGCGGCAAGCGTGATCAACGCATGGGAAGCGGGTTCTTCATTCAACGAGCGCGACGGTCTGTGCGAACGCCAGGGGATATTTTTCGCTTCGAGTCTGTGCGTGATGGAGAAGCGCAACGCGTCGGAGAGGTATGGGGCGAGGATTACGATTTCAGAGGGAGAGATTAGATGACTGGAGACTAGAGACTGGATTTCGTTGACGATAGCATCGAGCAATTCTGGATAATAACGAGATTGAACGATAGAAAGAGCTGAAGATTCCCCTCTTTCCTCTTTCGTCTTTCCTTCAAACGTTGGCAAAATTGCATCAGCCAAACCTTCACTCAACTCCGCCACGCCCTCCGACATCACAAAACTTTCTTGCAATTGGATTTGTTCATCGCACACGTCGCGCAGTTGCAAGCCTGTGTATACGTCCGCGCCGAGGAAGTAGCGAAAGCCCGCGCCTTCATCGTAGATCAGCAAGGCGGACTCGAAGTCCGCGCTCCATTCGGCGATGATCTCATGCGCGCGCGGACCGTCCTCTTCCACGTTGTCGTAGATCAAATGGCGATAGTTTCTTGTGAGGTACCCTTTCACAATATCTTGCTTCCACAGCGTGTCTGCGAAGACTTCGAGTTGGAGGGAAAAATCGAGCAGGTTGTGTTCGAGGCAATATTGACGGAAACGATTCGCGCAATCTTGCGCATCTTGATAAACACGCCGTTGTGCGGGATCGCCGAAATACGATAAGTCGAGTTTTGAGCCGATCTCGGTGTGTTTAAATCCGATCACGGCGGCTTTGTTGAGGTTGTCAATGATCTGCGAATACAAACGATTACGGTCAATCGTCACCGATTCAAAATAGCCCTCATCTAACAACGGGCGGACAAGATGCGCCATGTAATATTGCGCGGTTTCGAGCGTGAGGAAAACAGGCGGTTGACTTGGGTTTGCAAATCCCGCCGCTTCACCCGCGAGGGGCCAAAACAGATCGCACATGCGCCGTGCCAAACCGCCGATCGTGGCAGGAGTCACCTCACCGCCCGCGCGCCGTTCGGGGCTGTAGAGCAGATCGAGATACGGTTCCTGCAAACTTCTCTGCGGGGTGAGCATGAGAATGGATTCGCCAGGCACACCTTGCGCGAGCAAGTGACGCATCCGTTCGACGCCTGCCGTGGTTTTGCCTGTCCCTGCGGGACCGCTGACAAAGAGTTTTGAGTCGAGGGGCGAATCAATTATCCGCTGTTGAAGCAAATTGAACGTCGGCATGAAGCGAGGGTACAGTAGTCACGAGGGTTTGTCAATGTGTTGTGTTCAAATCCACATTCTCTCATGTCACCCTGAGCGGAGCGAAGGGTCTCTGAGATTGTCTCGGAGATTCTTCGCCGCAAAGTGCAAGAGCGCGGCTCAGAATGACATGCCGAGAATATGTTGTGTTCAAATCCGATTTAAAGTATAGTTGCGAAAACCAGTTAGGTTCGTGAGACAGTTGCACTGTCTCAAGCAAATTAAAAAATTCAACCCCAAGGAGATTCTCATGCCCACCCCCATCAGACCCACAGCAAGAGCAGGCGTTGTTCCAGCCAAGCCCGTGTCGTACGTGAAGTTTTCAGACAAACTCACCGACTCGCTCAACGACATCGGCAAAATGATCCAAGACCACAAGAACATGATCGACGCCATTCAGGAGATCGCGCTCGAGTTGACTAATTCCATCGGCTCGCTTCATACGCTCACGGTGAAGTACGCGGGCATCGCCAACAACATCCTCGACGGCTTGCTCCCTATCGCGAAGGGTCTGCCGATCATCCCAAAAAATATTTTGCAACTGCTCATCAATCTCGAAGCCATCACTCAAAAGATCATTGACAATCAGGCGTCCACCTCGAAGACGATCACCGAAGTGCAATCGGGCTTGAAGACGGGTGACGTGAACAAGATCAAGGGGCACGCGGTCGCGCTGCAAAACGTGACGCGGACTCTGACATCGATCCTGCCCAAGGGATAAAAGCCCGCTTCGCGCGTCGGGACGGCTGGTTCGGTTTAATCGGCTCAAGCCGCCGTCCTCGGCGGCGTACTCCATACAATTCCTGCGCCGGGGACGGCGCAGGAAGCAACCCATTTCTGTTGACACATCCCCGAGCCGCATGTATAATCTGCCCGCTTCTGCCTCAGCAGTTGGATTCGCTGGGGCGGTTGTGTGTAAACTAACCAGCTTCCCCGTTCGCAGGCGACGATTGAAAGACATCCGCAGGCGCTCGGCGAAGTGAATGACTGGAGAAAAAAATGAGATTTGCAATCGTTGAAAGCGGCGGCAAGCAGTACCGTGCCGTCGAAGGGCGAACCATCGAAGTGGATCGCCTGCCCGTTGAAACGGGAAATAAATTCGACTTTGACCGCGTCTTGCTTATGGCAGACGGCGACGAGGTCGTAGTCGGCACCCCCACCCTGAGCGACATCAACGTCAAGGTCACGGTCATGGATCACATCCGTGGTCCGAAGATCGACCGCTTCAAGTACCGACCGAAGAAACGCATCCGCGTGCGCGGCGGGCATCGCCAGCAGTACACGTTGTTGATGGTTGACTTCATCGGCAAGCCCGGTGAGAAGCGCAAGGTGGAAGAGCCGAAGGTCGAGAAACAGGCTGAGGCGGAAGTCGAAGTGGTTGAGGCTGAGAAGAAGCCGAAAGCGGAGAAACAGGCTAAACCGTCGAAAGAAGCGGCGAAGCCGTCCGCAAAAAAGGCTCCCGCGAAAAAGTCAACCACAGCGAAGTCGTCATCCAAAAAGACAGACTCCAAGAAGAAGTAAGAGGTAACCATGGCACATAAAACAGGCGGCGGGTCTACCCGCAACGGACGAGATTCAAATGCGCAGCGACTCGGCGTGAAGCGTTACGCGGGTCAGTTCGTGCTTTCGGGAAATATTTTGGTGCGCCAGCGCGGAACGAAGATCGCGCCGGGCTTGAACGTGGACGCGGGCAAGGACGACACGTTGTTCGCGACCGCGAACGGCGTTGTGATGTTCGATGTTGTGCGCGGTAAGAAACGCGTCAACGTTGTGCCGCAGGCGGAGGCGTAATATGAAGGCTGATATTCATCCTACCTATTACCCCGACGCGAAAGTGACGTGCGCTTCATGTGGTCGCACATGGACAACGGGTTCGACGAAGAAAGAATTCCGCGTGGACATTTGCGCCGAGTGCCATCCGTTCTTCACAGGCGAGGCTTCGCGCTTGCTTGACATCGAAGGTCAGGTGGATCGCTTCTATAAGAAGTTGTCTGTCCGCCAGAATTATGTCGAGCAACAGAAGGTGAAAGAGGAATTGAAGGGTTCACCCGAACGCCAGATCGAGGATTTGGGTCTCGCGGCTCGCGCGAATGAGGCGTTGAAGGCGGCGGGAATTACGAACGTCGGTCAGTTCCTTGAGAAGCTGAACGGCGGCAATGACGCGGTGTTGGCTATCGCGGGCTTTGGTCAGGCATCGCTCACGGCGGCGAAGAAGAAACTCCGCTCGCTGGGGTACGAACTCCCCGAAGCGGTGGCGTAGTCGCGCATGGTTCAGCAGATCATCTGCTGAACATCACAAACAAATTGCTTGCAGAATGATTATTCTCAGGTAAACTTACAGGCAGATGTGAAAACGTCTGCCTGTTTTGCTGTATTAAGAGATGTTACGCAGGTTTGCTTCGGTAGCAAACCGTCCACGAATAAAAACCACGAATTCACGAATGACACCTACGAATTCGTTTCGAAGGGAAGAAAGAATTTTAGTTCTTCCGCTTTAGATCGAGCGTGCTACACGGACGAGGTTTTCGCCACAGATTTACACGGATTTCACGAATTTTTAAAAACCAATCAGTGAAAATCCGCGTAATCCGTGGCTGAGGTTTTAGGTAGTCTCGCAAAATGATGAGTCAAAATTTCCTTCAAGGTCACACGATATTATGAGGCACACACACGGTTCGATTGAAGTAGTCTGCGGTTCGATGTTCAGCGGCAAGACGGATGAGTTGATCCGCCGTCTCGTCCGCGCGACGATCGCCAAGCAAAAAGTGCAGGTGTTCAAGCCCGCGATTGATATTCGCTACGCGGTGGAAAAAGTTACTTCACACGCGGGTTCAAAATTCGATGCGATCCCCATCGAAAAAGCGACAGAGATTCTCAACAAAATAGATTCTGATACAACCGTCGTCGGCATTGACGAGGCGCAGTTCTTCGACCCTGAGGTTGTCCCTGTTTCGCGCGAGTTGGCGTCACGCGGAATCCGCGTCATCGCGGCGGGGTTGGATACCGACTTCCGCGGCGAGCCGTTCGGTCCGATGCCGATCCTTATGTCCATTGCCGAGGAGGTGGACAAACTCCACGCGATCTGCATGGTCTGCGGCGGTGAAGCCTCGCGCACGCAGAGACTGGTCAACGGCAAGCCTGCAAAATTTGACGATCCCGTGGTCATCGTCGGCGCGTCGGAGATGTATGAGGCGCGGTGCAGGGAACATCATGAAGTGCCGCGGTGACATCGTAGACAAGCAA
Source organism: uncultured Anaerolinea sp. (assembly GCA_964456775.1). Taxonomy (GTDB): domain Bacteria; phylum Chloroflexota; class Anaerolineae; order Anaerolineales; family Villigracilaceae; genus Defluviilinea. The sequence goes on along the minus strand of CAYWCN010000026.1, from coordinate 32,475 downwards.
ACAAGTAGCTAGGTGGCTGTAATGCCAAACTTACAAATGCCAAAAAGCATAAACCCCTTCACAAGAATCATCTTCCTTACTACCATTATTCTGTTTTCATTGGCTTGTAGCGCTTTACCTCGGCAAAATCCGAATTCAGACGAAGCCATTGCGCCCTCATCAACTCATATAATATTTCCCACTGCTATCTTACCTACTGAAACAGTCATGCCAGCAGTTATTCCCACTCAAACCAGTACAACTGTACCAACTTTAGTTGCCCATGAATGGATTCAGAGCGAGCCATTAATTGTTTTCGGTGGAACTGGCGGAGATGGTGGTTGCGGGTTTGAAGGCGCACTTCCAGAAGGCTTCACTCTATTGGCTAACGGAGATTTATTTGTTTTGGATTGGGATAAAGATCTAAATGTCTACGAAATTAAAAGCACATTGCTTTCAAGACAAAATACTTGTAATTTATTGAACTCGATCGATCAAGCAGGCTTTTTTGATTACGACCCATCAACATACATAAGCGATCCAGAACATTGGGCGCCGCCCATTTCAGGGGCGCCTAATACATATATTTCGGTTCAAGCATGGAGATCAAACTCAGTAGAATTAAGCGGGCTGGGGGCATATATAAACAGAACAGATGAAATCAAAGAGGCGTGGGGTTGTGGAGATTGCCCAGAGTTACAATTTCCAACTATTTTGCCGTCAATTAGAAAGACTTTTCAATTGTTGGCAAATTACGAGCCTCCAAATTTAGAGATTTACCAATCCAAGAGAATAGGTTTATGGGTTGATACTTATGCGGATACGAATGATGCGGTTGCATGGCCGCTGAAGTCGGTAAAATTGTCGCAAATAGTTTTTCCAGATGATTACGCAAGCAACAACCCAAACACAATTCTAACTGGCGCAGATGCAAAGTCTGTTTACGAATTGTTTAATCAAGGCATTAATGTTTGCGGTATAAATGTCACAGACGGAGATAAGGTTTATCGGGTATTTGCTCGCCCATTATTACCTAATGAATATTTATCAGAGCCTCTAGTTCCATCAAATAATTTAAGTTGTACACCTTCGGACGGCTGGGTTGAAATCCCGTAACCCACTGGCAGGTAACACTAACTTATAGGTAGACACGTAAACACGGAGAGCGAATGCAGGACTATAACGAAATATTGGCAGAGATACTAATTGATGCCGTTGTCCTTCAAAAACGCATCGCCGAACTCGGCGCGGAGATCAGCGCGGACTACCCCGACGGCAATTTGCTCCTCGTGTGCATCTTGCGCGGCGGCGTGCCATTTCTCGTTGATCTCAGCCGCAACATCACCTCCCCGCACATGATGGACTTCATGGCGGTTTCATCCTACGGCGCGGGCAAACGCGAATCGAGCGGCGCGGTGCGCGTCGCGATGGATTTGCAAATGGACATCCGCGACAAAGATGTGGTACTCGTCGAAGATATTGTTGACAGCGGCAACACCATCGCATCGGTGCTTGAACTTCTGCAAGTGCGCCAGCCGCACAGTCTCAAAGTCTGCGCACTGCTCGATAAGCCCGAACGACGCGAAACCGTTGTCCCGATCCACTATCGCGGATTTGAAATCCCGAACAAATTTGTCTTCGGCTACGGTCTCGACCTCGACGAATACTATCGCAACCTTCCGTTCGTCGGCGTGGTGGATTTGAACAAATATAAATCATCTGATTGACAAGTACACACCGTCCCGCAGGTTTGAAACACGGATGATGTTTTCACAAGACCCTGCGGGACGTTTTACACATCATGCACGAAGATTCAAATTATGCAGGTCGTTGGGTTGCCCGCATTCGCGGCAAGATCATCGCTCAGGGTGGAACGCCTGAGCAAGCATTGCACGCCGCGCAAAATACCCGTCACAAAGAAAAGCTCGAGATCATTTACATGCCGATCCAATTTCCGCACCCGCCTTTGTTGGATAATGTCCGCGACGCGTTGCCCGATCAGGAAATCTACCTGGTCGGCGGCGCGGTGCGGGACATGATTCTCAACCGCCTCTCGCGCGACTTTGATTTTGCTGTGCCTTCGGGCGGCATTTCTCTCGCCCGACGCGTTGCCCGCGCCCTCGATGCCAACTTCATGATCCTCGACGAAGAACGCGACACGGGACGCGTCATCGTAATTGACTCTGACAACTCTCGCACCTATCTCGACTTCGCCACCTATCGCGGAGGCGACAAACTCGAAGACGATCTGCGCGCCCGCGATTTCACCATCAACGCGATCGCCTATGATCTGAAAACCAACTCCCTCATTGACCCTCTCAACGGCGCGGACGACATCCGCGCGAAAATCATCCGCGCCTGCTCGCCCACTTCATTGACAGATGACCCCATCCGCATTTTGCGCGGAGTCCGTCTCGCCGCGGCATTCGATCTCAAAATTGACCTCGCCACACGCGGCGGGATGAAAGATGCCGCAAGCCTTTTGCCGAACGTCTCACCCGAACGTCAACGCGACGAGTTGTTCAAAATCCTCGAGGGACCGAAGCCCGACTCGTCCATGCGCGCGCTGGAGATGCTGGGCGTGTTTCCACACATGATGCCCGAACTCTCCGCCATGAAGGGATGCGAACAATCTCCGCCGCACGTGTACGATGTGTGGGAACACACACTGAAAGTTCTCGGTCACCTCGAAGCGATTCTCGCCGCGCTTGAATCAGGTTCAGGCGGGGATGATCCGTTTTTGAACGCGCTCGTTTCAACGCTTGGAAAATATCGCGAGCGATTTGCCTCTCACTTCATCGAATCCCTCAACACGGATCGTTCCGTCCGCGCCGCGTTGTTCTTCGCCGCGTTGTATCACGATGTCGAGAAGCCAGCTACCAAGACTGTGGAATACACGGGGCGCATCCGCTTTTTTGACCACGATGTGCAGGGCGCGAAGGTCGCATCCATGCGCGGGCACAAGTTCAACCTTAGCAACGACGAGATTCAACGCGTCAAGAAAATTATCTTCAATCACATGCGCTTCCATTTCTTCACGATGCAGTTGGAGGAAAAGCAGAAGGAGCCGACGCGCAAATCCATTTATCGCTTCTTCCGCGATGCAGGCGAAGCAGGCGTAGACTTGGTCCTGCTCGGTCTCTCCGACCTGCGCGGCACACGCGATCACACCCAAACGATGGAAAACTGGAATGCCGCGCTGGAGATCGCAAAAATTTTCTTGGAAAACTACTGGGAGAAACGCGAAGAGACCGTCGCCCCTCCGCGTTTGCTGGACGGCAACGAGTTGATGAAAGAACTCAATTTAGACGCGGGCAGAATCATCGGTCAATTGCTCGAGGCGATCCGTGAAGGTCAGGCAGTCGGCGAAATCTCCACGCGTGACGAGGCGTTGTCGCTGGCGCGGAAATTGATAGAGGATGGCGGCGAACTTTGAATCCCCACAATCCCGAAGGGATGGCAGGATTGTAGAAATGGCATGGACGAATCTAAATCCCGAAGGGATGACATAGGTGTTTTCATATGACACCCCTTCGGGGTTCAACCCATCATCACCTCGATCTATAATCATTTGACCCATTTCGACAGGCTCAATGCAACGCCTTCGGGGTCTTTGGAATCCAAAATGAATATTATTTATTTCGATCTCGAAACACAAAAACTCTTTGAAGAAGTCGGCGGACGCAACCCATCGCAATTACTTCTCGCCTGCGGCGTGACGTGGTCTACGGCGCGGAATGATTTTGCCGTGTATTGGGAAAAGGACGCGGCGGCTCTGGTCGCGGAGTTGAAATCTGCCGACCGCGTGATCGGATTCAACATTCTCAACTTCGATTACGAGGTGCTCAAGCCATATGCGCCGAACGAGAACCTGCGCTCAATCCGTTCGACGGATATGTTGCAGGATATTTACCGCACGCTCGGCTTCCGTCTCAGCTTGGATTCGCTGGCGAAGGCAACCCTCGGCGCGACGAAAACCGCCGATGGCGTACAATCTGTGCAGTGGTTCCGCGATGGCGAGCTGGACAAGGTCGCTGAATACTGCAAAGCGGACGTGGACATCACCCGCCGCGTCTATGAATTCGGGCGCGATAATGGGTTCGTGCAGTATTACTCGAAAATGGGAAGCAAGTTGAAGGTGGCGGTGAATTGGAAGTAGGGGCGGACGGCCGTCCGCCCCTACATGCGTAAAGGAGAAAAAATGCAAAAAATAAACATCAACGGAATTGATCTCGCGTACGAACGCCGCGGCAAAGGGACTCCGCTTGTGCTGTTGCATGGATTCCCTCTCGATCATCACACGTGGGATTTTGTCGCGCCGATGCTCGAAGGGACGTTCGATCTCATCCTGCCCGACTTGCGCGGGTTTGGGGAATCGTCTACGGTAGATTCGCAATACACGCTGGACGATTTTGCGTCGGACATTGCTGGTTTGCTCGATCAACTCGGAATACAAAAAGCCGCGATTGCGGGTCACTCGATGGGAGGGTATATCGCGTTGGCGTTCACAAAACTGTACCCTGAGCGAGTCAGCGGGCTGGGACTTGCCTCGACGCAGACGCTTGCCGATCCGCCAGACCGCAAAGAGGGACGGTACAAGTCTGCGGCGGAGGTGGCGGAGAAAGGTATCGGCGGCGTGGTGGAAGCGATGAAGCCAAAATTCTCGCCAAGTGAGGAATATCAAATCGCGGTGACCGCCATAATGCAACGCCAACAACCCTCCGCGTTCATCGGCGCGCTGAAGGCGATGGCTGAACGCATGGACACATCGTCAATGCTGGCGAATCTCAACATCCCTGTTGTGGTCATTCACGGCGACGCGGATTCGTTGGTGGCTGTGGATCGCGCGCGTGAGATGAAATCCGCTGTGCCGTCGGCGCATTTTGTGGAGTTGAAAGGCGTCGGTCACTTGCCGATGATGGAAGCGGTGAAAGAAACGGCAGAGGCGTTGAAGCATCTTGCGTAGCAATTCGTGGAGCGGGATGATATCCCGCACACTCAAAACATAGCGGGATACCATCCCGCTCCACGAGTAAAAAAGTCATCCCCGGCGGAAAAGGCCGGAGATGACTGTATCAGATAGCCACTGCGAAAAAGAAGCGGGTTAGGAGGTCGCCATTTGCGGCGCTTGCCCCATCGAGTTGTGTCCGTGCGCGCCGCTTGTCCCATTCCGTTTGAGCAATCGGTTGATGTGCGCCACAAGCACGCGGCTGGGCGTCGGCTTGGTGAGGTAATCGTCCGCGCCGGCATCCAGCACGCTGGCGATCATCGAGGGGTCGTTCAACGCGGAGAGAACGATGATGGGCACCTGGCTGAACGCGCGCACGGCGCGGCATACTTCCCAGCCGTCCACATCGGGCATCATCAGGTCTAGCACCACCAGATCGGGCTGGCTTTCGCGGATCATGTTCAAGCCGTCGCCGCTGTGATTGGTGGAGGCGACCTCGAACCCTTGAGATTTTAGAAGTAGGGAGAGCAGGTCTGTAACGGCGGCATCATCGTCAATTACAAGGATTTTAGTTGTCATAGGTTTTCCAGATGCGCCCATTATAACGAAGATTGGCAGGATTGCCACTTTGCAATGGCTTATCAGTTGATAAGATTGCAAAGCGCGTTTTGGGCTTATGCGTAGGGCAATCGCATTAGAAAATCTCGATGCTCAAAACACGGCATTTTGTCTGCAAATCCGCTAATCTTCGCCAATCTGCGCGAATTTTTTCAAGAACGATTAGCGTGAATTCGCGAGGATTAGCGGACAAAAAATCCAAATGCGCTCACCCTGGCTTTTGCGCCCGTCGGTTGTCTTCGTGGTACACTTCGGGCGATTTACGAAATTTGGTTCTCTGGAATGCGACGGGGCAAGCCACAGAGATCGCGGAGAAAATGAGTTTTCATATTTTTCTCAAGGGTTTCTGCGCGCGCTATGGCTGGTTAATCTCACTCGATCCCAAAGAGCCTGAAATTTTAGACGGAGGTCTTGAATGAAAACCTGGGTATATCTGTTCGATGAAGCGAAGAAAGCGGAAAAAAATGCGGGGTCATGGGAAGACGTGCGCGCCTTGTTAGGCGGAAAAGGCGCGGGATTACTGGATATGACGCGCGCTGGGGTGCCGGTTCCGCCGGGATTCACGATCACAACGGAAGCGTGTAACTGGTTCCGCCAGCGTGAGGCTTTTCCAGCGGGGATGTGGAATCAGGCGCTCGCCGCAATGAAAGTGACCGAGAAACGCGCGGGCAAGAAATTCGGCGACCCGAACAATCCGCTGTTGGTTTCGTGCCGTTCAGGCGCGAAGTTCTCGATGCCGGGCATGATGAACACCATCCTCAACATCGGTTTGAACGATGAAGTGGTGGAAGGCTTGGCGAGGCTGACGAACAATCCGCGCTTTGCGTGGGATTCGTACCGCCGCCTGATCGAGATGTTCGGCGCGACCGTGTTCAACCTCGATGACGAGCATTTCGAGCATCCGATGGCGGAGCACAAAGCCAAAAAAGGATACAAGTCCGATACTGAAATGACCGCCGAAGATTGGAAGGAATTGGTCGCGGTCTTCAAAGTGGTCTTCAAGCAACAAGTCGGTTTCGATTTCCCACAGGATGTGTACAAGCAAATGGAGTTCGCCATCAAAGCCGTGTTCGAATCATGGATGGGCAAACGCGCCATTGATTATCGCCGCGCCACCAACATCCCGGACGATCTCGGCACGGCGGTCAACATCGTGACGATGGTCTTCGGCAACATGGGCGACGACTCAGCCACCGGCGTGGCGTTCACGCGCAACCCGTCCACCGGCGACAAGAAGATGATGGGCGAATATCTCATCAACGCGCAGGGCGAGGACGTGGTGGCGGGCATCCGTAACGCGGACCCCATTGAGCATTTGCAAGACCAAATGCCGAAAGCCTACAAAGAGTTCATGGCGATCACCGCGCGACTTGAAAAGCATTACAAAGATATGCAAGACGTGGAGTTCACCATCGAGCGCGGAAAGTTGTGGATGCTCCAAACACGCAACGGCAAACGCACAGCGAAATCGGCGGTAAAAGTCGCGGTGGATATGGCGAAAGAAGGCTTGATCACCAAAGAGCAGGCTGTCCAACGCGTCACACCGGATAATGTGGACTCACTCCTCCATCCGCAGTTCGACCATGTTGCGATGGATAACGCCGAGAAGTCCGGCAAGTTCTTCGCAAAGGGCGTAAACGCCTCCCCTGGCGCGGCAGTCGGACAAGTCTATTTTGACGCGGACACCGCTGAGAAAATGGCAAAGGACGAGAAGCAGGATACCATCATGGTGCGTCCGTTCACCAAGCCGGACGATGTGCATGGGATGATCGCGTCGAAGGGCGTGCTCACCAGCGAGGGCGGAGCAACTTCACACGCGGCAGTCGTGGCGCGGCAGTTCGGAATCCCGTGCGTGGTCGGCGCGTCGGCGATCAAGATCAATCTCGAAAAACGGCAGATGACCGTCGGCGATGTGACTATCAAAGAAGGCGATTGGGTTTCGGTGGACGGCACGACCGGCAAAGTGTTCATCGGAAAAATCCCGACATCATCGCCGTCGCTTGAAGAACAAACCGAATTGCTCACCCTCTTGAAATGGGCGGATGATATTTCCGCGAGCAAGGGTGTGCGCGCAGCAAAAGCCCCCGGCTATCCCACGCGTGGATTACAAGTGTGGGCGAACGCCGATTATCCGAAAGACGCGCAACGCGCCCGTTCGTACGGCGCGGTGGGAATCGGTCTCTGCCGCACGGAGCACATGTTCTTCGAGCCGGAGCGTTTGCCCATCGTGCAGGAAATGATCCTCTCCGGCACAAGCGAGGGACGCACAGCCGCGCTGAACAAACTGCTCCCCTACCAGCGCAAAGACTTCGATGGTCTCTTCGAAGCGATGGACGGTTACCCGGTCATCATCCGCTTGATCGACCCGCCGCTTCACGAGTTCATGCCCGACGAGGAAAAACTCCTCGAAGAAGTCGTCACGATGCGTGTGAAGAACGAGTCGGCTGGACTGAAGGAAAAAGAAGACTTGCTCGCCGCCATCAGACGACTGCACGAATCGAATCCGATGATGGGTCTGCGCGGCGTGCGGTTGAGCATCTCGATGCCTGAGATCGTGGAGATGCAAGTCCGCGCCATCTTCGAAGCCTCGGCGGATTGCACAAAGCGCGGCATCAAGGTGAAGCCTGAGGTGATGATCCCGCTCACGGGAACGGTGAAAGAACTCGAATGGATCCAACCGCGGCTCGAGCGCATTGCCAAAGCCGTGATGGATGAAAAGAAGGTGAAGTTCGATTACAAATTTGGGACGATGATCGAGATCCCCCGCGCGGCTGTCACAGCGGCGGAAGTTGCCACACACGCCGAGTTCTTCTCCTTCGGCACGAACGACCTCACGCAAATGACCTACGGCTACTCGCGCGACGATGCCGAGCGAAACTTCCTCATCACGTATCAGGAACAGGGCATCCTCGAAGTGAATCCGTTCCAGTCGCTGGATCGCGGCGGCGTGGGCAAACTCATGGACTGGGCAATCGCCGAAGGGCGGACGACTCGCCCGAACCTCGAGGTGGGCATCTGCGGCGAGCATGGCGGCGACCCGAGTTCCATCGAGTGGTGTCACATCATCGGCAACAATTATGTTTCGTGTTCTCCGTTCCGCGTGCCGATCGCGCGTCTCGCGGCGGCACATGCGGCGCTGAAGTATCGTCCGCAGAAGAAAGTTGTCACCGCGAAGAAGAAGACGGCGAAGAAGAAGTCCACAGCCAAAAAGGCTCGAAGAAAGTAAGGCGTAGGAAAAAGGCTCAGCCACGGATTACACGGATTCTCGCGGATCATGAATTAAATCCGCCAATCAAAAAAGCCAACCCACAAACCGGGTTGGCTTTTTTTCGTGTAAATCGGTGAAATCCGTGGCTAAAAGCTCGAGAGATTAAATTCGAGGCGAGTCACGATTGCTCATATCAATTATTATGCTTGTTGAGCTCCTCGAAGTTCGGGAAGATGTGCCAGAGATGATCTGTATCGAAGTCGTCGCTGTTGACGTTCTTCCCGTCGCATTTGCCGGTGATCTTGATGTTCTCGCCTTTGCGGTCATACGTCAGGTTGCACTTCCAGCGACCGGTGGTGGAAACCTTCAACACGAAGCGGTCGGTGTTGGCGTTGTAGAAACCGGTGCCGGTCATGATGAAGTTGTTGACGAAGGCGCATTTATTGAACGAGAAGTTCGTGCGCGTGCCGGCATTGTTTGGCTCGAAACCAAGCGTGCCGCCGTAATTGCAACCGACAGAGGTCGGGGTGAAACCGTCCCAATAATAAAATTCGGGCAGGTAGTAAATTTCCGTTTCCATGGCAGACAAGGCTTTGCGCGGACTTCCAAACGAAGAGGCAAAACGCGGAGCCAGCGGGACATGAGGATCGATCAGGGATCCTTCGCAGGTTGTCTCGCGCTCGGCAGGAACGACATCGTTGACGAGGAAATCGGTCACCAGGTCATCCGGGCAGGGATCGCCGTACCCATAGATGACGTGATGCCCAAATTCTTGCGTGATGAGGTAACCGTCCGCCAGATTTTCGTAGACGCTGACGCCGTTGCTGTACGGAGTAGCAGGATCAGCAGTGGCGCCAAGCACAAGTGTGGGGACGCCCTCCGCGCGTAAATACTCCGGACGAGTTAGATCCGTTGTGGCGCTGGGCCAATAGGCACAAGGCATGTCAGCATAGAGGAGCGAGGCGAGACGGGGAATCGAGAACTCGAACGAATCCATCGTGTGGAGATAGTTGTTCGCTTTTTGATTGGGAGTATTGCCGGGATAGCCATAGTCCTGACATTCCACACCGAAGAACACGGCTTCGGAATAGGTCGGGTCGGGGATCAGCTCGAGGGTTTGCGGATCAACTCCAAGTCCGAGGTAAAGGAGGCGGGCGAGGGGGATCATATCCAGTTTGGAGGCGGCAGCCGCAAGAGCGCGGACGAACATCATGCGATCCGATTCGCCGTAAACCTGACCCGCCGCGACAAATTCAAGATCAGCCAGTGTGAATGTGCGGTTTGCAAATCCGCCTTCGGGGAGCGGGAATCTAAAATCAATGGAGTGATGTTCCAAAATTTTGGCGAGCGTATCGTACGCTCTCACCGCGTTGCCAAGCATATCTTTTCGGCAGGCTTCATCGTCGTTACATGCCGAAAGCGAGTCGGTCAACACATCGCTGAACGCCTGGGTTTGCTGTTGATAAAAGGTAAAGCCGTCCAGCGTGAGATCAACCGTCCCGTCGAGGAGAAGACCCACAAGATGGTCGCTGTGCGAGGCGGCATAGGTCTGCGCGTATTGCGTCCCATAACTCTCGCCATACAGCCAGAGTTTTTCATCGCCCACCAGTTGACGGAAGACTTCCAAGTCTTCCACCGCTTGTTTCGTGCCGAGATACGGCAGGAGACTGGGGTCGCTCACTTCGTTGACGCAATCGGCGCTGAAGGTTTCTGAGGCTTGCTTGAGCGCGGCTTCCTGCGCGGGCGTCTTGCCGCGCGCGTCTGCTTGATAAAATACGCTCGCCGCAGTCGGGCAGTTCTGATCGCCGGAGTACAACAAGCCGCGCTGGTCGAAGAAGACGATGTCGAAGGCGTTCAAAATATCTTCGCTGTACCCGGAGGAATAGTAATCGGCGACAGAAATACCGGAGTAGCCCGGTCCGCCGACGGCAGTGACGAACATGCCCTTGCGCGCGCTGGCGGCGGGCAAAACGGCAAACGTCACGTCGAGCGTGCGCGTGTCGGATGGATTGAAGTGATCGAGAGGCACGGTGACAGTCACGCAGGTGAAGGCGCTGCCGTCGAAACATTCATATCCGCCGAGCGCGATGAGTAAATTCTCCATGGGCGTCTTCGGTTTTTTCTTTTGAGGCGCGGCGGCAATGGACGTGAACAACAACACGGCGATGAATATCAATCGCACAGGCAGGCTAAAGCGAGACTTCATACATCCTCCGACAATACATTGGGTTATGGGCTTGAAGAAGATTATAAGGGAAATCAAGGGATAGGCAAGTATGGTTTTCCGCGAAAATGTTACAGGTTCAAGAATGGAAAGACGATCAACTCCGAATTAAAGAATTCAGCCGCGAATTTTGCCGCCACTGCGCTACGCGACGCGCAGATTCTCGCGGGATTTATTTTTTCTGTGCTGAATCGGAGAAAACGAAAGCCGACCAGATTCAACCTGGTCGGCTTTTTTCGCGCAAATTTGTGAAACTTGTACTGCGACGGAAAGGTGCGCCGAAGTAGTCGCGGCTAAATTCGATGATGACTTTTAAGATCAGCCGCTATCTCACGTTGATGACCTGCCCGACATAGATCAAGTTTTGATTCGTGATGTTCGGGTTGAGAGAAAGCAAAGTTTCTACGGTCGTGCCGAACTTACTGGCTATGATGCGGAGCGTGTCGCCTCTTTGCACAATGTACGAGGATATGCCCAGAGGGATGTTGATCGCCTGCCCCACATAGATCAAGTTCGGGTTGGAGATCTGCGCGTTGACTTTGAGAATCTCATCAACGGTTGTGCTCCAACGCGAGGCGATATTCCGTAAGGTGTCGCCCTTTTGCACGTAGTAGATCTGTCCGCTGGAGGGAGGCGGCGTGGCGGGCGGAGGAGTTGGAGTCGTGACGTACACCTTGATCCACTGACCTTCGTAGATGACGTTTGCGTTCGCGATCTCGGGGTTGTCACGAAGCAGGGCGTCCATGGTTGTGCCGAAGCGGGTTGCCAATCCTTTCAAGGTGTCGCCGCGCGCTACGATGTAGATGAAGTAGCCACCATCGGTTCCTAGGATCGTGCCGGGCAGTTGCAAAACCTGACCGGGGTAGATCAAGTCGCCTGTGCCGATAGAAGGATTCGCGCGTCTTAACGCCGAGACAGTTGTTCCGCACCGCGCGGCAATCACCCGCAACGTGTCGCCGCTGACGACCGTCACGCTGGAACCGCATCCCTGAGCGAATGCGTCGCTTGTCGATGCGACCGTGGCAAAAAGGACCGTCACAAGAACGAAAAGTTGAATAAATTTTTTGGTAGTCATTGTTTTTCTCCTATGCTGACTGAAATGTAGGCAGTAGATGTAATCTGCCCTGGAAATGTTCCCGCACCCTACTTAATTCCTAGTGGATTATACTTGCGGCATACTTCGGTACGTTCGTGATGCACGATTTGCCAAGCAAATCGAACTGCATCACGAAATTTTCAGCATGATCCCGATGCGGTTGAACTGCGTCGGCAACTTCAGATATATGGAGCATACAATGGATACCATCATCGAAAACATTTCGGCATTGGAAGTTTTGGATTCACGCGGCAACCCAACGGTTGAAGTGGAAGTGACGCTGGCAGACGGTTCGTGGGGACGCGCGGCGGTTCCGTCGGGCGCATCCACAGGCGAGCATGAGGCGTTGGAGATGCGCGACGGCGATAAGAAGCGTTATGGCGGCAAAGGCGTGACGAAAGCCGTGGCAAACGTCAACGGCGTGATCGCGGACGCGTTGTTCGGCTGGGACGCATCGGAACAAAAGGCGATCGATACAGAGTTGTTGAATCTCGACGGAACTGCGAACAAATCGAAATTGGGAGCGAACGCCATTTTAGGAGTCAGCCTGGCGGTGGCGAAGGCGGCGGCGAATTCGTACGGTCTGCCGCTGTATCGTTATCTCGGCGGCGTGTACGCGCACGTCCTGCCTGTGCCGATGTTGAACATCCTGAACGGCGGCGCGCATACGGCGTGGCAATCCACCGACATGCAGGAGTTCATGGTGATGCCGTTCGGCGCGCCGTCATTTTCAGAGGGACTGCGTTGGGGCGCGGAAATTTATCACGCGTTGAAATCGGTGCTGAAAGAAAAAGGATTCGCGACTCTCGTCGGCGACGAGGGCGGATATGCCCCCTCGTTCAAAGCCAACGATGATGCTGTTGAGGCGGTTCTCGCGGCAATCGAAAAGGCTGGCTTCAAAGCAGGGCGCGGAAAAGATGTCGCGATTGCGTTAGATCCTGCCGCATCGGAACTCTACGAAGAAGACACGAAAACATACAACCTTCGCAAAGAAGGGAAGAAACTCACAGGCGAGCAGATGGTCGAGTTTTGGGCGAAGTGGGTGAAGGATTATCCCATCGTGTCCATCGAAGACGGACTCGCGCAGGATGATTGGGACTCGTGGAAGTTGATGGTAAAGACGATGGGCGATAAAGTGCAGATCGTCGGCGATGACTTGCTGGTGACGAATCCCGAACGAGTGCGCAAAGCCATCAAAGAGAATGCCGCCAACGCGTTGCTCGTGAAAGTGAACCAGATCGGCTCGTTGACCGAAACCATCGAAGCCGTCGAAACTTGTCATCGGGCTGGCTGGCGGGCAGTGACCAGTCACCGCTCAGGCGAGACCGAAGACACGACGATTGCCGATCTCGCGGTTGCGTTGAATACGGGACAGATCAAAACAGGCGCGCCTGCGCGTTCAGATCGCGTGGCGAAATACAATCAATTGCTCCGCATCGAAGCGGAGTTGGGCGATACGGCGAAGTACGCGGGGTGGGAGGCGTTGAGATAATCAACCTCATATTCCTCGCTCAAATACCGCATGAGTTGTAAAGCGAGAAAATAGTATTCTGTCGCAATCCATGAGTGGTACAATTTGCTTGCCATGTTGACCTGAGAAAGCAATACAGAGCAAAAGGTTACAAAATGAAACAAGCAATTCAAATATCTTTAGACGAAGTCGGTCGTATTCTCATCCCCGCCTTTTTGCGCGAGCGTTTGAAGTTAACTCCCGGGATGACGTTGGTCGTCGAACCGGGCGAACAAAACGACTTGCGTTTGCGCGTCGAGCCGGGACCGAGCGCCCTCGTCGAAAAAGACGGCGTACTGGTCGCAAGAGTAACTGCCCTAAGCGATCTTACCGATGCTACCCGCCACGAACGCGACCGACGCGTCTTTGACCTCTTGCAACGAGTAGGCTTGTGAGGGTTTTACTGGATACATCCATTCTCGTGGCGGCAATGGTCGAAGCCCATCCCGCTCATGAAAAAGGATTGACCTGGCTTAAACAAGTTACGGGTGGGACAGATGAAGGACTGATCGCCGCGCACTCCCTTGCAGAACTCTACTCGATTTTGACAACATTGCCCGTCCAACCGCGCATTTCACCTTCAGATGCGCGGGAACTGATTCAGCGCGATGTGATCGAAGTCATGGAGATCATTTCGTTATCAGGCGCCGACTATTCCAAAATCATTGAACGGCTATCTATGCTCGGTATTGTCGGTGGGGCAACATACGATGCCCTGATTTTACACGCCGCCGCGAACGCCAATGTTGACCTTGTGGTGACGCTCAATGAAAAAGATTTCCGCCGAGTATATCCCGACCTGGCTGATAAGATTGTCGCGCCGTAGCAAAGTTAAACGTCAATGGGCGATACCGCGAAGCACGTGAGTGGGATGCGTTGATGGTGTAACTCTTATTGTTTGGAAAGGTCACCCTAACAAACCACCGTCATTTTGATTTAAAGGAGACTCATGAGTAACATCAATGACTCACTCGCAAAATTTCGGATTAATTTCTTGAGACTGGTTTGGCTATCTTTATTATTCTTGAGTCTACCAGTGTTTTTTATTTGGTCAGGGATGATTAACATCAAGGACAATATATTGCTAGCTATCCCTTTTGTACTTGTCCCCTTCGGTATCTCAATTTACAGAATTTACCTGCTTGTAATGAATTACGATTTGGAAGTTCTGCTCTACAATGATGGGTTTAGTTATTCAAACAATGGCGAAACAAGAAGATATCATTGGAAAGAAATCGACAAGATCTGGACGACCAAGTACGAATTAATCAGCATTATCTATATCAAATATGTCAAGGTGAAGATTTTAGACACCTCTGGGAAAATGCTGATCTTAGATCGCACGCTCCAAAACATCGAGAAGTTTGAGTCGATTCTACAAGAACAAGTTACACGAGAAAAAATTCCTCAGGCAACGAACACACTTGAACAAGGAAGGCCATTAGACTTCGGCAAAGTATCAGTTACGAAGGATTACATAAAGAACGAACATGACATTATTTACTGGGGCGAACTGGGGAATATTCAGGCGTGGCAAGGGACATTGCGACTCTGGAAAAAAGGAAAGCAGGCAATTTGCATCATAATCAGCATCCCTTCTACACCAAACTTTGTTCTTCTTGCTTCTCTTATTAAATATTTGAGTGAAAGCACACAAACCTATTCTCCTCCTTTGCAAAATATGGCAAATGGGCAAAATCTGTTGGATAAACCAAGCCTGCTAACAAAACCTAAACCCAGACTCGGTTTGAAGCCGGCAGGAAATACCGATGCAAGGCTTTCAGGGATATTTATTTTTCTGCTTGGCGCCGGTCTCGGATATTGGCAAATTATTCTGCCAATCAAGAACGCCTTACAGGGCGATGCGTTTATCAGCTATTCTACAGAAGCTTTGCTCCTAGTTCCTATCGCTATTTTTTTCGGCTTGTTCTTGCTAGTTTTTGGCGCCGAAGGTTTAGGATTTCTTTCGAATCCATCGTCTAAACCTGGGTTGATTTTATTCATTATAGGCATACTTGTTTTTATTTTAGCCTGCTATTTTGGAATGGAGTTCATTATGAGAAGCTTGGGATATTCTTGAAAACGAGCATCATTTCTCTGCAAACAACACGGGCTGTGAGTTCGCACACCAACACATGATCACCGTCAACTTCCTCGCAGACCATACCGACTCCATCCCCACCTTGGCAGTGTGGTTTCGTACCCAATGGTCCCAGCACTACGCGGACTGGACTCAAGCCGAGATGGAGCAGGATTTTCTTGAAGACGCATCGCGCGACCGTCTCCCCTGCCGACTAGTTGCTTTCGAGGATAATCAACTTGTCGGCACCATCATCCTGCGCGAGCAAAACCACGTTGCTCCAGAATATCAGCCTGAATTGGGCGGATTGCTTGTCGTCGAGTCCCATCGAGGCCACGGCATTGGGACGGAGTTGGTTCGCGCGGGGATGAAGTTAGCGACCGAACTTGGGTATGAGACGGTCTACGCGACGACCGTGTCGGCAGTGGGGATATTGGAACGTTTAGGCTGGGAGTTCGTCAAAACGATCATCCACGAGGGTGAGCAACTTCCATTGTACAGGTGTAAACTATAAGCGCAGTTCAGTGAAACTTGGTCTTCCGCCTGCGCCTCAGAACAGACTCAATATTCTTCTTTTTTCATCACTGTGGAAAGAAGAAAGAGAAAAGGGATTCAACCATGGTTAACAGGAATCGTATCGTTGCCCTGCTTGCCGCTGTGACCGTGATCATGGCGTGCCGATTCAGCCGCCCCGACGCGGGAAGCGGGAATCCGACGGGCGAACCGAGCGCGCCCACTGCGACATCCATCCCTTCATCCACGCCTGAACCACAAGTCCAATCGCTTCAATTCACTACGGGACGAAACGATTACGTCATCGAAGTGGATAATACGCCGCGCGAAATACTTGTTTATGTGCCAGTGGGATATGATCCAAACCGCCCCACGCCCGTTGTCATCATGTATCACGGGAGCAACCAGGACGGACCGCTCATGTATGAGAACACCAATTGGGATACCTATGCCGACCAGGAAAATTTTCTCGTTGTCTTCCCCACCAGCTGGAAATACGGGTTGATCGGCGAACCGGGCGTGCACGAGAAGTGGAATTCAGCACAAATGCGCCGGCTGGCGGAACCCGGCACGGAACTCAAGGATGATGTCAAATTTACGCGCATGATCCTTGAAACTCTTGAGGCAACCTTCAACGTGGACACAACTCGATTGTATGCGACCGGGTTTTCAAACGGCGGAGGGTTTGTGCTTACTCGTCTGATCCCTGAGATGCACGATACCTTTGCCGCTTATTCAACAAGCGGAACAGGTCTATACGGCGAAGCCGCGCCGGATGTCATCCCCACGGGGATCACCGCTTCGTTGTATTCGGTGGTTGGCACAAATGATGACAAAATATCCGAAGGCGTGGTTATTCCCACACCTTTCCCGATCGTGCCTAAAGAAATCTTCGGCGATACTATATTCCATACGATGCTCACGAATACCACCACAATGCTATCTCTTGAAAACACGTACACATCGCATCAGGAAGGCGAATCGGCGGTGATGGTGTTCGACAAGAGTCTGGTTGGCGCGAACAACCAATACATCTTCCGCATGGTCAAGGGACTCTTCCACACGTACCCCAGCGGTGACGACAATCCCATGAATTTGGATATGACCCCGATTTTTTGGGAATTTTTTATGCAGTATCACAAGTGATTATGGAAACCTGACAGGTCTTCACGGGTGCGTGCCTTTCAAGAAAAATTGTCCACGCGCGGATTCTGTTGAACGAATCCGCGGAAGAGACCTGTCAGGTTTTTAGCCCTTACTGATTTACGATAATAGCAACCCCATTGAGTCCGTCGCCGATTGGCACGATATAGAGTGCGCCGCTCACACCCTCTTTCTGAAAATTCAATTGCGCTTGTCCCCCAGTTTCATAAACAGCCGTCTCGACTTTGAACCCAAGATTGGCGAGTTCCGCTTCGTAGAATGCAACGACATCCGCAGGGTCTGCCGCGGTGGTGAATTGATACGCGCCGCCAGCATCTTCACCCGCAATCGCGCCCGGCATGATCGGGATGCCGTTCCAGTCAGCCAGCGGAGTCCCAGAAGGCAGGGCGGCTTCCGCAGTCGCCTCCGCAGGCTGATACGGGATTCCGATCGCCGCGACCTTATAGGTGAGTTTGGGAAGATCGCGTTCATCGATATAGTTGATCTCGATCTCATTGAGTCCTGTAGCGGTTTCGCCGGGCTGAATGGCTATATTTTGAGTGAAGCTTGCAACAGCGCTCCCGGCAAACGCAACGCCAACGTAACGTCCATTGGCATCCCATGCGAGCACGCGGTGAGGGACGCTTTCCAACTCCTTGCCACTGGTGTTGGTTAGGGTGGTCCGTATGGCAAATCCGCTTCCGCCGAGGTGAGCTGCCGCAATATCAACGATCTCGCCCAGTTTCACTTCCACGTCAAGGGTGTACATAACATCCGTAGCGATCTCAAGGGGCGCGAACCATTCAAGCGATTCCCACTCCTTCTTTTCCAGACCTTGCGTATCGAAACAAACACATGCAGAGAGCGCAGCGGTCTCGTTGGGCAGCATCCACTCGCCCGGCCAGATATACAAGACCGAGGCATTGTTCGTGTACACTACTTCACCCGCCGAATTTACGAATCGCAATTCATCCAACTCGCTGTTCACCCTCACAGCGACATTATTCGGGTTACGGATGAGCGCCTCCACATGCGTGTCCGTGTTCGAGGGGTCCGCCAGGTTTGTATAGGGCCATTCGCTCCATTCAAGAATTTCCAATGGAAGTAAAGTCGGCGTTGGTGTGAATGAAGGCTCAGGGGTTGGTGTTGCCGAAGGCGTAATCGTTTCAGTCGGCAGAGATGTTTCTGATGAGAGAGTCGTTGGCGCGGGGTTCTCCGTCGGCGCAGAAACTCCGCAACTGATCGTGAGCAGAATGACGATGATGAACAATGCAAAAATTCTGATCGTCGGTTTCATGTTCATTCCTTCAACAGATTGTTCATCCAGCAGTTGAACTGCTGGATGAACAAGTCAACTATATCTTATTCACATACTTCTCCGCGAACAGCGCGGGCTGTCCGCCCGTGTGCCAGAATAGCACAGTCTCCTCCCTCTTGAAATACCCCTTGCGGATGAGATCGATCATCCCCGCCGCCGCGCGCCCTGTGTAGACGGGATCAAGCAGAAGACCTTCGTACTTTGCGAACAGATTGACCGCTTCGCGCTCCGCTTCAGTCAGGACACCGTAGCCTGCTTTGCAGTAGTCGGCATTTGCCGACACCTCAGCAGAGTCGAACTCAATCCGCTCCCCCAGCTTTTCACTCGCCTCCGTCGCCAGCTTGGACACATGACTCTTCAACCATTCTTCCGACTCATCAATGCTGATTCCCAACACTTTGCCTTTGAACCCAAACACGCGCTGACCTAACACGAGTCCCGCATGCGTCCCGCCTGAGGATGTGCCGAAGACGATCCAGTCAACATGTTTATTTTGCTCTACCAACTCCTCCATCGCGAACGCATATCCCAACGCGCCCGTCGCGCTCGATCCGCCATACGGGACGAGATACAGCTTGCGTCCATCCGCGACGGCTTTGTCGAATGTCTCTTTCAACACGCGGTCGCGTTCATTGCGGTCGGCTATCGTCACAATCTCCGCGCCGAATAACTGATCGAGCAGTAAATTTGCAGACGGTTTATCTGGCATCTCTCCGTTCAACACGAGGATGCAATCGAATCCATACTTCGCCGCCGCCGCCGCAGTCTGACGACAATGATTCGACTGCAACGCGCCGCCAGAGATCAACGTCCGCGCGCCTTGCTCTTGCGCCTCCGCAACGAGAAACTCCAACTTGCGAGTCTTGTTGCCGCCGAAGGCGAGTCCCGTCTGGTCGTCGCGCTTGACGAGAATGCGCGGACCAGCCAACAGGTCCGATAGACGCGGGAGTTCTTCCATGGGGGTTGGGAGATGGGCGAAGTTCAATCGGGGGATTTTGTTCATGGTGATTCCTTTACTTCGTATTTCGTACTGCGTACTACGTAATCAATTACGCAATACGAAGTACGCAGTATTCACGCACCAAGACTTTGCTTTGTTCTAGACCGTCCCCTAGACCTCATCACATCCAACACACGCGGCATGATATCCGAATACATCCGATACCAAAATTGATTTGGCGCATAATCCCACGCGCCAAGCGTGCGGACGACCTTGCCGCCGAGTCCCTCTTTGAAGCGATAGACGCCCCACATCGAGTCAGATTCATCAAACACTTCAGGCGCGCCCCACAGATCGTACGTTGTGTATCCACGCGCCTTCGCGCGCTTCATCGCTTCCCATTGCAAAAGATACGTCGGCATCTTCTCACGATGCGCATCGCGTGACATTCCGTAAACATAATACGCGCGTCCCGCGAAGTAGAAGACGAAGATCGCGGCGACGGGTTCGGAGTTGACTTCGGCAATGATCGGTTCACAGGTTGGAAGGTTTGAAGGTTGGAAAGTTGAAACCTGTGAACTTTCCAACTTGCCAACCTTCAACCTCATAAAAGTTTCCCAGACGGTTTTGTAATACGCCTCATCACGAATCACAAATCCATCGCGCACGGATGTTTCGGCATACATTTTGTAAAGC
The DNA here is from genome assembly GCA_964456775.1 of uncultured Anaerolinea sp. Classification (GTDB taxonomy): domain Bacteria; phylum Chloroflexota; class Anaerolineae; order Anaerolineales; family Villigracilaceae; genus Defluviilinea. Next base: position 12,202 of record CAYWCN010000026.1, on the reverse strand, counting down.
ATCCCCAAATCTTCCAGTTTGCCTACGCGCAGGGAAACACCTTTCTTCTCCGCGAGACGGATGTTGTAGCGTGTCTTCTGTTTCATCTGCGCGAGCAGTTTATCTTCGGTTGGACTCAGGTCAATGACGACCGTATTCTTGAACTGGATCTGATCCGACGAATATCCCCACCCCCTCCGCTTCAACTCGGACGTGACGGCTGATCCGTTTTTATCTTCGGCATCATCCGCGCTGTGAGGGACTCCCATTCCCAGCACGACGTCAGGATCACATTTCAAGAAGATCGCGCCTTGTTTCTTTGCAAAGGACTGGAGATCATCCAGCACACGATTACGAAGCGATTCGTTTGTCCAATCGAGGAGCGGTCCTTTTGGCGAATATAAAATAGACAACCGCGCGGCGAAATTGTTTTGAAGGATTCGGCGTCTGAGAATGAGCGCAGCGGCGATGCAGTCATCAGTTATCAGTGACAAGTTATCAGCAGACTGATCACTGATTACTGAAAACTTGTCTTTCGTCCACACCGCGTACAACGGCTCCCAACCATACTTCGCCTTCACCTGTCCCCACTCGTGGGCTTGGAGGAAGTGCGGATTGGGAAGTTTAGAAATCAACGAATTCCAAGAAGTAGAAAGACTCATCAATAATATTCGATAGCGAAATTACAGGGAAATAATCACAACGATTGAAAAAAAGCTCAGGAGAATTAAAGCAAATCCGATTTTGACAGCAAGTTTACCCTCAACACGAAATACAAACAAATCCAGTTGTCTTCTCAATAATATGACTATCCCACAAAAACCAATGTATAAACATATCAACATTTCATGAATTGGTCTCCATTTATAACCAATGTTTTGCACTACAACGAATAAACAAATAAGCAATAACAACAAAGCTATTGTTATCCACGTAGATAGTCGGATGGTTGAGAATGTCCTCTTCAGGAAAACAACCATCCTGTTCATTCTCCCATCCCCAATAGTTTCAAATACGCCCAATACAAAAATGGATTGTACACTCGATCCATCGCCTGCGCCGCACGTTTGAGCTCGCCGCCGAAGCCGCGTTTGAAGCGATAGACTCCCCACAAGCCATCGTGACGAGATTCAAAATTTGATTCGAGGGTCGCTTCGTCTTCGTCAGGGACTCCCCACAGGTCGTACTCTTCGCATCCGCGCGCTTTTGCCCATTTCATGGCTTCCCATTGCAAGAGGTACGTCGGCATACGGTTGCGTTCTTCATCCGTTGACGCGCCGTAGAGATAATAGGCACGATTTCCATTTCGAGCGGCGAACAATGCCGCAAGCGGTTTGCCCTCATATTCAGCGAGGAGGATTTCGCCAAGTCCCTTTGGCTGGAGAAGTTCATACGCACGTTTGTAGTATTCCTGCGAGTGGACTCCGAACCCATCGCGCCCGCCTGTGACAAGCATCATCTTATGGAAGGACTCGATATCGTCCCATGCGCGGACGGTCACGCCCTTCTTTTCCGCGAGGCGGATGTTGTAGCGTGTCTTTTGTTTCATCCGCGCCAGAATCGCGTCTTCGTTATCTTTGATGTTGATGAGGATGGTGCGAGGAGGTTGGATGTTGTGGGGAGAGGTTTCAAGTTTCAGGTTCAAAGTTTCAAGTTGCTGGTCACCCCAGAGATCAGGTTCGAGTTTGAAAAAGATAGCGCGATTTTTTCTGCAAGCAGAATCAACTTCTTTCCAAAACTGTTCACTGCCCACTGATGACTGATCACTGCTCACCGATAACTGATCACTTATAACTGCTTTCGGAATATACCCAACCGTAAACCCCAGCGGTAATTTGCGAAATAAAATTTGCGCGCCGATATTTCCGCTGATCACTCGCACAGGCTTCCACCCAAACGCGGATTTCAATTCGCCCCACTCTCCTGTTTGCAGGAGGTGGGCTTTGGGATGTTGGGTGAGGAAATGATTCCAGTCGGTGAGGGAAACGATCATGCGGGTTGAAGGTTGAAGGTCAAAGGTCGAAGGTCAGTAAAGACTTTTGACCTGTGACTTTTGACTCTGATTGTTCGCGGATGGATGAATTTGGAATCAACTCATCGAGCAACGCGATGATCGCGTCGGTGTCGTTGGAGTGGCTGAGGAGGGAGAGTCGCTCGATGGCTTGAGGCAGGTTCAAGTCGGAGAAGGAAGCGTCTGCGTCGAGGCGGAAGATGTCGGGGTGCAGAGTCTTCGCAAGCGGAGTCCCTTCATCCCACAATTCTTCCGTTAATTTTTCACCCGCGCGAATGCCTGTGTATGAAATTTCGATGTCGCGATGAGGCTCAAGACCAGAGAGTCGAATGAGGTCTTCGGCGAGATCGAGAATGCGGACAGGCTCGCCCATGTTGAGCACAAAAGTTTCGCCGCCGTTTTCCATCGACGCGGCTTGAAGCACGAGATACACCGCTTCGGGGATGGTCATGAAAAAACGATACATGTCGGGATGCGTGATGGTGACGGGACCGCCGCCCGCAATTTGATTTTTGAAAATCGGAATGATACTGCCGCGACTGCCGAGGACGTTGCCGAAGCGGACGACTGAAAATGCGTGAGGCGTGGATCGTGAGGCGTCAAGCACGATCATTTCGGCGAGACGTTTTGTTGCGCCATAGATGGATGACGGGCGGACGGCTTTATCGGTGGAGATGAGCACGAATCGTTCGACGTTTTGGCTGAGCGCGGATTGGACGACGTTGCGAGTGCCGACGACGTTGTTCGTGATCGCTTCGACGATGTTGACCTCCATCAACGGGACGTGTTTGTGCGCGGCGGCATGGAAGACAACTTGCGGCTGATGTTGCACGAAAATTTGCGCGAGGCGTTCCGCGTTGCGAATGTCGGCGATGACGGGCGAGAGGGAAAGATTTGGATAATCTTGATTCAGTTCGAGCAAAATTTCAAAGATGCTGTTTTCGCCGTGACCGAGCAGGACGAGTTCGGATGGATTGCGGCGCGCGATCTGGCGACAGAGTTCACGCCCGATGGAGCCGCCCGCGCCTGTGACGAGGACGCGCTTGCCTTCAAGCGCCGCGCCAACCGCTTCATCATTGACGCGGACAGGTTCGCGACGGAGCAAGTCTGTGATGTCCACTTCGCGCAGGCGGTTGACGCTAACCTTGCCGCCGATGAGTTCGTAGATGCCAGGCATCGTGCGCGAAGGGATTCCTTTGACGCGGCAAACGTCGTTGATCGCGCGCACGAGTTGACCAGGCGCGGAGGGAATCGCGATGATGACTTCATCCACGTGGTGCAGGTCAATCGCGGAGGAGAGATCGTTGACCGCGCCGATCACCGTCACGCCGTGGATGGAATGTTTTTGCTTGGCGGGGTCGTCGTCGAGGAAGCCGACGGGTATCAAATTGAGTTGCGATGTTTTTTGTAATTCACGAACAACCAACGCGCCCGCGTCACCTGCGCCGATGATGATGGCGCGTTTGCTTTTTCCACTTGAACGCGCGGACATGGATTGCTCGGCAAGAATTCGCAATGCAAAGCGCGAGCCGCCGATGAGGACGAGGGAGAGGAGCCAGTCAATGCCTAGGGCGGAGCGAGGCATACCAGGCAGGACGCGTCCCGCGCTGATTAGCAAGAGCATCACGCCAGAGACAAGCACTGATGCGGAAGTAACAGCAACCGTAATCAATCTCAATTCACCCGTGCTGGCGTAAATCCACAGGCGGCGATATAAGCCGAAGAAAAAATAAACTGGGATTTTGATTGCGAGAGCAACTGCGCTCATCAACACAACAGCGGGGAAATAAAACGGCAATTCCTCCACGTTCAGCCGCAAGGCGAAACTTCCCAGCACCGAGACGATGATGAGGGCAATGTCGCCGATGAGGACGAAGCGGTTGCGGATGTGAGGGGGGCGGGACATGGTAAGTGGTAATTGGGGGAGGGAAGAGAATTGGAGGATTAGAGAATTGGAGAGTTGGAGAGTTGGAGACTAGAGATTGGAGACTGTTGATTGTTGGCGCATGAATTCGACAGTTTCTTTTAGACCTTCGGTGAGGGATGTAGTTGCGTTGAAGTCAATTATATCTTTTGCTTTTTGCGGGCTTCCGACGGAACGGTAGATGTCGCCTGCGCGGGATGGTGCGAATTCGGTTGGCGGCGCGTTGGGGAAGAGCTCATATATCACGTCGAGCAAGTCGAGCAGTCGAGTTTCGATGCCTGTGCAGATGTTGAAAATTTTCCCTGCGGCGTTCGGGTGTTCGGAGGCGATCAGGTTGGCGCGGACAACATCGCGGATGTTGATCAGGTCGCGTGTTTGACCGCCGTCGCCAAAGATGCGAACGGGCTTACCCTCGAGTAATCGTTGAATGAAGATCGGCACTGCCGCGGCATACATCGAGTCGGGGCGTTGGCGCGGTCCGTAGACGTTGAAATAGCGGAGCGCGACAACTTCGAGATCAAATTGGTTTGTGAATAGTTCCGCATACATTTCGTTGACGCGCTTGGATAACGCATACGGCGATTTTGGTTGAAGAGGAGTTTCTTCGATGAGAGGCAACGCGTCGGACTCGCCGTAGACTGCCGCGCTCGAGGCGAGCACAACGCGCCTGACGCCCGCGCGTCGAGCCGATTCGAGCAGGAGATATGTTCCAGTTACGTTGACATCAAAACATTCTTGCGGCTCATCCATAGATTGCGGGACGGAGACAAATGCCGCAGAGTGGAAAACAGCGTCCATGCCGCGAACAGCCTCCCCGACGCGCGAAGCGTCTCGAAGGTCGGCTTCGATGATCTCGAGGTGGGCGCGTCCGTGTTTTTGAATTAACGCGTCAATGTTTTCGCGTTTGCCTGTACTGAAATTATCCAGCACGCGCACCGAGTCGCCGCGCGCAAGCAATGTCTCTGCGATGTGTGAGCCGATGAACCCCGCTCCGCCAGTGACGAGAGTTTTCATCATCGTCCTGTGCGCCTGAGCATCGTGCCGATGGTGCGGAGGATGATCTGAAAGTCCATGGGAAGGGAGCGATGTTTGATGTAGTAGAGGTCGTATTCGAGTTTGACCGCCATCTCAGTGACGCTGGCGTAGTAACCGTAATTGATCTGCGCCCAGCCTGAGACGCCGGGCTTGACCAGTAAACGCGCGCGATAGAACGGGACTTGTTTTTGAAACGCCGCGACGAGTTCGGGTCGTTCGGCGCGCGGACCGACGAGGCTCATGTCGCCGCGCAACACGTTCCAGAATTGGGGGAATTCATCGAGCCGCGTTTTGCGCAAAAAATCGCCGACGCGCGTGACGCGCGGATCATTCTTCTCGGCGAGTTTTGCTTCGCCTTCATGTTCGGCGTCCTGCCGCATCGAACGGAATTTGTAGATCGTGAATTGCCTGCCGCCTTTGCCGAGGCGCGTTTGTTTGTAGAGGATCGGCAAACCGCTGTCCACGAGGATGGCGAGCGAGATCAATGGAAATAACAGAACAAGCACGATCAAGCCGATCAAGCCGCCGATGAAATCGAGGACGCGTTTTGTCAATTCGTAAAACCCGCTCACGCGCACTTCATCCACGAACGAGCGGATGATCCAATCCGATTCGAGGTGATGGATGGGAAGCCGCCCGGTCATCTCTTCGTAGAGGATGGGCATGCGCGTCACTTCGACGCCTTTTTCCTGCGCGTCCAAAATGGATTGAAACGTTGCGCCTTGGATCTCGCCGTTGATGGCAACCACCAGGTCGGTCACATGATGCGCGTCGATCAGCGCGAGGAGATGGTCGCTGGAACCCAGCACTTTCAACCCGTGATAATTCTTTTTCAGTTTTTGTCTATCGTCATCCGCGAAGCCGATGAAATTAAAAGAACGCGTGCCCAACGAGGCATACAGTTCCGCGAGCGTTTGCCCTGCTTTGCCCGCGCCGATCACCAACACGCGCCGCAGTTGACCTGTCCGCTTGTAGATGCGGATGAAGATCATGCGCCAGCCCAAGGTCAGGAGAGCCGCGAAGACGAGATACGCGCCCACACCCACGCGCGGGAGGTTGGTCGGGTCTTGGGTGAACACGAAGACGAACGAGTACAACGCCAGCCCGATGAACGCAGAGATGGCGATGCCGCGCGTTGTTTTACGTCCACTGCCAGCAATGGACGGCTCATACAGATCCACCAGCAAGAGCATCCAAAGGATCGGCAGGAGGTAAAACCACACGGGGACTTCGATGTCCACGCGCGTGTTGAGGATCGCGAGTATTCTCGGTTCGGGGATGACCGGTCTCTCGGCGAGCAGCGCCTGATATTGCACGTTGTAATTGTAGGCGCGCCACACGTGCAATGCGGCAAAGACCGAGAGGATAGACATCACAAGGTCGCCGATAAACAGCAAGGCGCGATGCTCACTGGGACGTAAGCGCAAAGGTGAAGTACGAATATTTTCAGACATTCTCTTGCAAACGTAGTGCGGGATCCCCTGCGAGTACGATGTGGTATCCCGCACTTAGATGAAACAGCGGGATTCCATCCCGCTCCACGAAACTTTTCATACGATCAGCCAGTGTTCTTTCCAGCGCCAGACGCGAGCATGCTCCACAAGAACCCGCTCCCCCACGCAATGTGCATGACAGGGATTGCCAAAGCCAAGCCTACGCTGAGAAAATTCTTTTTCAATCGCAGTCTCGCTTGAATGCCCGCCAACAGACAGACAAAAAAATACGCGAGCAGTTCGCCAAGCAGGAGGAAAATCACCAGCGGGAAAAACATGGACAACACCGCCAACCCCAACAGACTCAAGACAAACAACGGAGGCAGAGCCTGCCTCCAACGAAGGGTGTTCGGATACCTGCGTAACATGCGCCACTTCCAAAATCCATAACGCCAGTATTGCCGCGCCAGTTCCAAAAAAGTTGCGCGCGCAAAATAGATCGAGCGGATGGACGGGTCGAGCCAGATTCTACCACCCGCCTTCCGCACCCGCGCATTGAACTCATAATCTTCATTCGTGAGCAGAGTTTCATCGAACAAACCCACTTTTTTGATCAATGTCCGCTTGAACGCGCCGAACGGGACCGTGTCCACTTCCGCGGCTTGCTTCGCGTGACGATACAACGCGTCGCCCACGCCCAGCGGATGCGCCGCCGCAACCGCGATCGATTCGGCGACCCAGCTTGATGCGCCCGCGTGAATTTCCCACACGCCGCCCACATTGTCGCCGCGTTTCGCTTCAAGCGCTTTCACGCAATTTTCCACATAATCGGCATACGGTTTCGAATGCGCGTCGAGCCGAACGATGATCTCACCTTTCGATGATTCGATGGCGCGGTTCACCGCCGACGGGATCGAACGCCGTTCATTATCCACCACGCGGACTTTGAGTCCGCGATGTTTTTTTTGAAACGCGGCAATTTTGTCACGCGTATTGTCGGTAGACATGCCATCCGATATGATCACTTCCATTTGAGAGCGCGGGAAGGTCTGCTCGCGTAACGCATCCAGCAAGAGTTGAATCGTGGCTTGCTCGTTGTAACAGGGAACGATGATGGAAACTTTGGGCGGCATAATTCAATCCTTCCTGATGGCGACGGGATGGCTTGATCGCAACGACGATATTCTAATCACTTTTGCGCAAGCGGCAGACGGATCGTAAATGTCGTCCCATGCCCCACCGAACTTCGGACGCCAATTTTACCACCGTGCGCCTGCACGATCTCGCGCGCAATTGCGAGACCTAATCCCGCGCCGTGACTCTGATCGCGCGCGCGAGACGGGTCCGCTTGATAGAACCGATCGAACAAGCGCGGCAGCGCTTCGCTTTCGACGCCGACGCCTGAATCAGCCACCTCGAATTCGATCCACTCCCCATCCTTTTTCGCGGACAGTACAACGCGTCCATTCGCGGGCGTGAACTTCAACGCGTTCTCCACAAGATTCGTAAACACCTGCGCGAGTCTGTCGCCATCGCCGAGAAACGCGGGCAGATCGTTTGGAACATCCACTTGCAGATTCACGTTCGCTTTTTGCGCCTGCGGAGAAAATTTTTCAGCGACGCCTCGTAACAACGCGCCCGCGTCCACGGTGGACATGTTCAAGTCGGCGGTGCCAGCCTCCAGTCGGGCAAGATCGAGTAAATCCAATGCCATGCGATGCATCCGCCCGGCTTCGTCATAAATAATTTGCGCGGCTTGCTTCCGCGCGTCGGGCGAATCGGCGGTGTTATCGAGGATGGCTTGCGCGAATCCCTGAATGGACGTGAGGGGCGTTTTCAACTCGTGCGAAACGTTCGCCACAAAATCACGCTGTGACCTTTGGCTGTTGTCCACACGGCGGATCATCGAATTGAACGCCGTCGTCAAGTCCTGCACTTCGCGCGGCCCATGCGCCGGGACGGGACTCGCATTCTCGGGATAATTCCGCGCGGCGAGGACAACTTTTTGCAACGGGTCAGCCACCCAACGCGAAAGGAGGAACGCGAGGACGAGCGAAAGCAGGAACGCGATCAATCCGCCTTGGAGGATCGGGACCAACAATTCATCGGCGAACACATTGAGGAGGCGAACCGATGGGCGCGGCGCGGCGACGATCAACACATTTCCATTCGGCAGACGGGATGTGGTGTGAAGCCACAGTCCGCCGTCGGCATCGGTGATGAATTGCGTTGTCCTGCCGAGCACGTTTTTACGCGGGAACGGGAGTTTCGGTTCGTCGGGGTTGGAATCAAAAATGATTGCGCGCGATGAATCGAACACCAACACGCGCGCGTCATTCGCTTCCGCGATCCGCCGAATCGCTTCGGGGTTATCGAGTATGGTTTTGGAGCTTTCGGTCAGTTGGCTTTGCGCCACGCGAAGCCGCTGTGTTGTTTCACGGTACAACACGGGGTTGCGGATGAGGAAGATGAATAAAACAACGATCACAACGCCGAGGGCAATTGTGATGACGATGGCATAACTCAGCCACAAGCGGGAACGGAGGGATGTGAACATATTACGAATAGTACGTCATTGCGAGGAAGCCCGAAGGGCTGACGAAGCAATCCCCAAGATAATAGTGGAGATTGCTTCGCTCCGCTCGCAATGACGGGAGGTTATTGTTTCTTTCTTATTTCTCTCAACCCATCGCGCAGTTTGGTGAGCGCCTCATACAATTCATCGAGTTCCTCTTGCGTTAGCACACTCCACGGACGGTAAAAATACTCGTCCGTTTCATGCTCCACTCGCTCGCGCAAGTCTTTTCCTTTTTGCGTGATGCGGAAGATGCCCGACTCGCCCGCTTCTTCGAGCCAGCCGATCTCTTTCGCGGCTTGCAGGGCAACCTGATAATCGTCAACTTCATAGCCACGGAAGGACGTGTTTTCGGCGATCTTCGCGGCGTTGACCGAGTCCGATTCGGATGCCGCGCCCAACACCAGCCAGGCGATCCCCGCCTGATTGAAATGCGGACGCGCCGCGCTGAGGTGCGAATCATCGCGATAGGCGAACAAGTCCATGAGGTATTCGCGGATCTTCACCAACACGGGGCTGGCTTTGGTTGCCACTCGAAAGCGTTTGTAGATCGCCCATTTTTCAGGCGGCTCGGTCGCGCCATCGCTTGCAACCAAAAGTTGTTTCACCAGCGTTTTGAGTCGTTCAAGGTCCATCTCTGGGAACGCCTCGGCGGGAGGCAGTTTCGCGTCGCCAGACATGATGATGTACGTCGCGCCCGTCCGCGCCATTTCGGTCACTTTATAACGGTCCTCGTGCTGGGGCTCGATCCATCCCTTGACGTCGAGACGGGCAAATAATTTTTCGAACTGATCGGGGTTTGTGAACGGGTCGCGTTTTTGAAAATTCTCGATGGAGAAATAATCCAACCCCAGTTCGCCGTAATAATACAACTCAATGGGAATGTCTTCGCGGATGGCGGCTTCTTCAATGGCAGGCTCAGTGATCGTCCAAAATTCCTGGATCACGGAATAGATCACCTGCCAAAATTTAGCGAGCGGATGCGGTTCTGCCATAGTTCAAGTGTACAGCAGGGAAGGCGGAATAATCTTGCAAGGGCATGATGAAAAGACTTTCCGTCATTGCGAGGATCGCGTAGCACGCCAAAGGCGAGGCTTTGCCCGACGAAGCAATCTCCAACACATGCGTGAAGATTGCTTCGCCACTTCGTGGCTCGCAATGACGGGCTATGCGGAGATCACCAACTTATACCCAACACCCGTCACCGTTTCGATCTTCACGTTACTTGCCTCCAGTTTCTTGCGCAGGTGCGCCACGTGGACGTCTACTGTGCGGGTCTGACCGTAGAAGTCGAAGCCCCACGCCTTCTGCAAAATTTGCTCGCGGCTGAGGACGAGTCCGCGGTGTTCGGCAAAAGTGAGGAGCAAGTCGAATTCCTGGGTACGCAGGCTCAGGGTCGAAGAAGCGAGGCGGACTTCCCGTCGAGCCGAATCAATCGTCAAATCGCCGAGTTGAATCGGTGATGTGTCATCCGCTTTTGAAGCGCGATCCCCGCGACGCAGGATCGCTTTGACGCGGGCGACGAGCTCGCGCGGGTTGAAGGGCTTGGTGAGGTAATCGTCCGCGCCGAGTTCGAGTCCGAGAATTTTGTCAATGTCTTCGTCGCGCGCGGTGAGCATGAGGATCGCGGCGGGATGATTCGCGGCGCGCAATCGTCGGCAGACTTCGAAGCCGTCGAGTTTCGGGAGCATCACATCCAGTACGATCAACGCGGGATGTTCGCGGTTCACAGAGTCGAGCGCGGATTCGCCGTCCTTCGCAGTGACGATGCGAAAATTCTCGCGCTCAAGATACATGCGCGCAAGTTTGATAATGGACGGTTCGTCGTCTACGAGGAGGATGAGTTCGTTCACGGGCAGAGACTAGAGATTAGAGACTGGAGATTTTTCACCGCTAAGCGCGCGAAGATCGCAAAGTTTTAAATGCTTTTTCTTCGCGTCCTTAGCAGGTTTTGCGGTTAATAAAATTAATCGCCTCGAGTTGGGGATAGCAATGCCACACATTCGATCTCGACAAGCGCACCTTTGGGCAAACCCGCAACAGCAACAGTGCTTCGCGCGGGAGCGTTCTCAGGGAAGAATTCAGCATAGACCGCGTTCATCTTTGCAAAGTCGTTCATGTCTTGCAAGAAGACGGTGGTCTTGATGACAAAGTTCAAACCCGAGTCTGCCGATTCGAGAACGTGCTTGAGGTTGGTCAACACTTGTTTGGTCTCGGCTTCCACTCCGCCTTTGACGATTTCCATCGTGGCGGGGTCGAGCCCGATTTGCCCAGCGGTGAACACCAAGTTCTCGGTGCGGATGGCTTGCGAATACGGGCCGATCGCTTTCGGCGCTTTGTCGGTGATGACAATCTTCTTTCCTTCAGATGTGTACATGCTTGCCTCACAATTGTTTGATTTTTGTGAAGCGATTGTACTGCCGATTGCGGGTTAATGGAAAAGATTCTTTGTCATGTCACCCTGAGCGGCAGCGAAGGGTCTCCTATCGCGCGAGGAGATTCTTCGCTTCGCTCACATCGTCCCGATGTCCTTCGGGAGAATGACATGCGATAGAACATTAAGGCGTAGAAGTTTTCTCCGGGCGCGGATTGGCTTCGCGGAAGGCGTGGAGCGCGTCGCGCAGGGCTTTGCCTGTGCCGCCCATCGCGTCCTTGATCTCTTTCAACTTCTCACCCATCGCGCGGACAGTTTCTTTTGCCTGCTCAGAATCCGTCACTTTGCCATTGGCGTCGAAGCCCGCGTGCGAGTCAATGATGGATTGGGCGCTTTCGTAGATGGGTTTCGCGCCTTCCGCCGCATCCGCAAACGCATCGAGTGCTGCTTGGAGGTCAGAAACGTCCTTGCCATGCTCTGCAAGGCGGTCAATCAACCCTTGGAGTTTGCCGATGGCGTCGTCGGTCTTGCCGATCTTTTCATACGCGTGGAGTTGCTTCGCCCAGATCTGTTCCAGGCGCTCGTCCGTCAATTCTCCATGCGGCGGCGCGGACGGATCATTCGATCCCGCCGCGAACGCGCTGACAAACGACAGGCTGGCAACACCCAGAGCCGCGATCAACGCAAGTAAAACGGTTTTCTTCAATAATATTTTCATCGTCGTGAACCTCCTTTCAAGGTTACAACGATGATTGTAGGTTGAGTGGGTTATGCGGGTGTGGTGGAGGTGTAAAATCTTTGTAAATTCTGGTTGATATAAGGCGAACTCGGCTATTTTATACAGATAAAAATAGATTGGTAAGGTGCGGAT
>CAYWCN010000025.1:0-42756 GCA_964456775.1 uncultured Anaerolinea sp. | reverse complement strand
TGACCCGCGCGGATGTGTGGATCGGCAACGTGGTAAAATGCCGCCCGCCCGAAAACCGCGATCCGCAACCCGAGGAACTCGCCGCGTGCAACGAGTATCTCGAACGGCAAATTCAAGCGATCGATCCGAGCATCATCGTCACGCTGGGTCGCTTTTCGATGAATAAATTTTTCCCCGGCGCGAAGATAAGCGCGGTGCATGGGCAGATGCGCAAAGTCGGCGACCGTTATGTGATCGCAATGTTCCACCCCGCCGCGGCGCTGCATCAAGCCGCGCTCAAGCCCGCGATCCTGGCTGACTTCGCAAAGTTACCTGAGTTGCTTGAGCAGGCTCGTAAGGGCTTGGGAAAGTCCGCGCCGATTCAAAAGGCGGAAGAGCCGCAAGAGGATGAGCCGAAGCAGATGAGTATGTTCTAAAAACCCGTCATTGCGAGCGGAGCGAAGCAATCTCCGTTACAGTGTTGGAGATTGCTTCGTCGCCCTTCGGGCTCCTCGCAATGACGGACATTAAGGAAAAGAATGTTGAAAGAAGATTTGATTCAAAAACTACAAAATAAAAATGCCCGGGTTGCGATTCTTGGACTCGGTTATGTGGGACTTCCGCTTGCGGTTGTTTTTGCGGAGGCGGGATTCAAGGTGACGGGCATCGATCCCGACGCAGGGAAAGTTGATTCACTAAAGGGCGGCATTTCCTACATCCCCGATGTGAAGAGCGAGTCGGTTGCGGCGTTGGTGAAGTCTGGTCATTTCACTGCGACAACGGATTTTTCTGCGCTGAAAGAAATGGACGCGGTCAGCATCTGCGTGCCAACCCCGCTTCGGCAGACGGGCGACCCCGATATGTCGTTCATCATCTCCGCGGCGGACGAGTTGTCGAAGTACATGCACAAGGGCATGGTGGTCGTGTTGCAGTCCACGACTTATCCCGGCACGACGCGCGAATTGCTGTTGCCGAAACTCGGCGCGGAGAATCATCTCAAAGTGGGCGAAGATTTCTTCCTTGCGTTCTCTCCCGAACGCGTTGACCCCGGGCGGGTGGATTTCACAACCAAAAATACCCCGAAAGTGATGGGCGGAATCACCGAAGCGTGCGGCGAAGTGGCGACGGCTTGGTATGAGGGCGCGATTGACGTTGTGCATCGCGTCTCGTCTGCGGAAGCCGCGGAGATGGCGAAACTGCTCGAAAACACCTTCCGCATGATCAACATCGGATTGGTTAACGAACTGGCGATGATGTGCGAACGTCTCGGCGTGGATGTGTGGGAAGTGATAGATGCGGCGGCGACCAAACCGTTCGGCTTCATGAAATTTACTCCAGGTCCCGGCTTGGGAGGTCATTGCATCCCGATCGATCCGTTGTATCTTTCGTGGAAGATGAAGTCATTCAATTACAACGCGCGCTTCATCGAGTTGGCGTCCGAGATCAACACAAACATGCCGCGTTACGTGGTCGAGCGCGTGATGGACGCGTTGAATGACAAAAGCAAAGCGTTGAAGGGATCGAAGATTCTCGTGCTTGGCGTCGCTTACAAACCCGACGTGAGCGACGTCCGCGAATCGCCCGCGCTGGATGTGATCGGCTTACTGCAAAACAAAGGCGCGAACGTGGAGTATCACGACCCGTACATTCCCCACATCCACCACGAGACCGAAGGCTGGCACATGGATAGTGTGAAAGATATGATGTCATCGGTGAAAGATGCAGATGCGGTGGTCATCATCACGAATCACAAGGCGTATGATTATGAGGCGATTGTCAATTCAGCAAATTTCGTGTTCGATAGTAGAAATGCAACGAGAAAAATTTCAAAGGGAAGCAACAAGATCGTGAGACTCTAAATACGCAGTACGAAGCACGAAGTATTGCGTACTGCGTATTGCGTAAAGGCACACACATGTCAAACTACTTAATCACAGGCATAGCAGGCTTCATCGCCGCGCGGACGGCGGAGTTATTACTTCAGGATAGTCACACCGTCGTTGGCGTGGACAATATGAACGACGCGTATGATCCGCGCATCAAGGAGTATCGCCTGAAAAAGTTGCAGGCGATGCAGGGCTTCACCTTCCATAAATTGGATGTGGCAGACAAGTCCATTATTGAAAAATTCAAAGGCGAAAAGTTCGATGCGGTGATCAATCTCGCGGCGCGGGCAGGCGTGCGAGCAAGCGTGGATAATCCCTGGGTGTTCGTCGAGACGAACATGATCGGCACGTTAAACATGCTTGAGTTGTGTAAGCAGAACGGTATTAAAAAATTTGTCGTTGCGTCCACGTCGAGCATTTACGGAGAAGACCCACCGTATCCGACTCCCGAATCGGCTGACAGCAGTGAACCGCTCCAGCCGTACGCGGCAAGCAAAAAGGGGGCAGAGGCGATGTGTCACGCGTATCATCATCTCTACGGGATAGATGTCAGCATCCTGCGATTTTTCACCGTCTACGGGCCTGCGGGCAGACCCGACCTTGCACATCTGCGATTCGCGCAATGGATCAGCGAAGGCAAGCCCATCCGCGTGAACGGAGACGGGACACAATCGCGCGGCTTCACGTACATTGACGATATCGCGCGCGGCACGATCCTTGCGTTGAAGCCGCTCGGCTTCGAGATCATCAACATCGGCGGGCATGAGGTCGTCACGATCAATGAGTTGATTCAAATCATGGAAGACGTGATCGGCAAAAAAGCGGTCGTGCAATACGGTCCGCCCAACCCAGCGGATATGTTCACGAATCAAGCCGATGTGACGAAGGCGGGCGAGTTGCTCGGCTGGGAGCCGCAGTTCGACATGCGCGCGGGCGTGACGAAACTTGTCGAGTGGTACAACGCCGAGCGCGAGTGGGCGAAGGAAATTCTCACGCCGTGAACATTCCCGTCATTGCGAGCCATCCTGAGCGGAGCCGCCGTTCGTTGGCGGCGGAGACGAAGGAGGGCGAAGCAATCCCCTACGAGGACGATGTCTCCAACACGATGACGGAGATTGCTTCGTCGAGCCTTGGGCTCTCCTCGCAATGACGGCATGATTTTTATGTTCCAAAAACTTTCCTCCAACCTGCGTAACGACAACCTCTTCCGCCGCGTCGTAAGCAACAGCCTCCATCTGTTCAGCAATAATACAATTGCTTTGGCGTTGAGCGTGCTTCAAGGCGCGCTGGTGGCACGTTTGCTCGGACCAGCGGGCTACGGTTTGATCGGCGTGATCATGGCGTATGCTTCCACGGTTAACAGCGTTTTTTCGTTTCGCATGGGTGAGGTGGTGGTGAAATATGGCGGGGCATATCTTGAACAAGGCGAAAAATCCAAAGCCTCCGCGTTGCTGAAAGCCGCCAGCCTCACAGAAGCCGTCGTTTCATTGCTTGCTTTTATCGCCGTCGTGTTGACTGCCAACCTCGCCGAAATGTACAACGCGAAAACCGCAGGCACGGCATGGATGTTCATCGTCTTTGCGATTGGGTTGCTTGCCAATTTCAACACCGAAACATCCACTGGCATTTTACAAGTCACGAACAGGATCAAACTGCAAGGCACGGTCAATCTCCTGCAAAGCATCGTCACGACGATTGTCATCGTTGCCGCGTTCCTCACGCATGGCACACTTCAATCAATTCTGTTTGCCTATCTCCTCAGCAAAACGATCCTTGGGCTTGGCATGTTCTTCGCCGCGCAAGCGCAATTGCATCGCGCGCTCGGTAGCGGATGGTGGCGCGAATCGTTTTCAGCAATCGCCGAGCGAAGCGAGTGGCGCGAGTTGATTCGCTTTGCGGTCAGTTCCAACGTCAGCGCCACGATCATCAAAATTTTCCGCGAGAGTGAGTTGTTGTGGGTGGCGTTCTTCCTCACGCCCGAAGCCGCGGGCTATTACAAACTGGCATACACGCTGGTCAGTTTTCTGTCCATCGTCACCGATCCGCTCATTGCAAGCACGTTCCCTGAGATCAATCGTCTCGTGGTGCAAAGCGCGTGGGCGCGGCTCAAAGATTTTCTGCGCAAGGTCACGTCGCTTTCGTTCGCGTATAACTTCGCTATCGCCATCGGCTTCGTTCTGCTTGGTCAATGGATGATTCGAATTTACAGCAACGAAACATTTCTGCCCGCCTATCCCGCGATGATCGCGCTCGTGATCGGTCTCGCGTTCAATTACACGTTGTTCTGGAATCGTCCGCTGTTGCTTTCGCTCGGCTTGCCTGAGTACCCAATCAAGGTCACGCTCATTGTTGGCATCATCAAGATCGCGCTGGCGTTCGTCCTTGTGCCGCGCTACGGCATCGTCGCGGCGGGCGCGTTGTTGTCGTTTTATTATGTCGCTTCGGTGGGCATCATGGCGTGGCGGGGGGTGCAAGAAGTAAGGGCGAACGGCCGTTCGCCCCTACGCGGTGAATCATGAAAATTGCGTTGATAACCAATTCACGGATTCCATCGTTGACTGCGAATTCGATTCAGGCGATGAAAGTTGCTCAAGCATTGATTCAATTGGGACATGATGCGCGGATGTTCGCGCCTGCGGAAACCGAACCTGTCTCGCAAGAAATACTCAATACGCACTACGGAGTACGATTCTCCCCGCCCCTCGAACTGCTCCCGTCCATCAAGCGACTCAAACGCCTCGACTTTATCGTCCATGCCCAACGCGCCGCGCGGAGGTTTGGCGCGGACATCATCTACACGTGGCTGCCGCAATCCGCCGCGCTGGGGTTGTGGATGAAGTATCCCATTGTGCTAGAAATGCACGCGGATGTGACGGGTCGCATGGGCGCGTGGTGGCTCCGTCAGTTTTGGAATGCGAAAGGGAAGAAGACGATGACCGTGACCACGTCCGCGTTGAGAAAGGCGTTAGAAAGATCAACCAGCCTCAAATTGGAGAATGAAGCGGTGATCGTCGCGCCGAACGGAGTCGAGTTGGAGAGATACGAATCCCTACCGAGTCCGTCTGAGGCGCGTCGTCAATTGAATCTGCCGCAGGGACTCACCGTCGGCTTCACGGGTCATATTTATCAGGGGCGCGGCGCGGAGTTGTTGTTCGAGTTGGCACAGCAAATGTCGCGCGTGAATTTTTTGTGGGTCGGCGGGACGCCCGAACTCGTGTCGTTTTGGAGATCGAAGTTAGAGGAGGCGCGAGTTGCGAACGTGACGATGACGGGTTTCGTGGAGCATAGCCGCATCCCGCTCTATCAAGCCGCGGCGGATGTTTTGCTGATGCCGTATTCGCGTTCGATTTTGGCGTCGAGCGGACAGGACATTGCCGAGGTGATCAACCCGATGAAGATGTTCGAGTACATGGCGGCGGGGCGGGCGATCGTGTGTGCGGATATTTCTGTTATCAGAGAAGTGTTGAATGAGGGGAATGCGGTGTTTGTTGGGGCGGGGGAGACTGGAGACTGGAGACTGGAGATTGAGTCGCTGCTTGCGGATGAATCGCGCAGGCTCGCGTTGGGCGCGCAGGCGAAGAAAGATGTGGTTCGGTTTTCGTGGGTAAGTAGGGAGGAGAGGGTGATGGAGGGGATTGGTTAATGGTCGCATTGCGCATTGATAGGCGCGTTTTTTGATTTAGAAGTTAACGCTCTGAAAAAATAGTTTCGTGGGTGGCAAGTAAATACCAATTTCCATTTTGTTTTATCCATGTATCTGTAACCCAAGTTTGAATTTCGTGCTCTACATGATTATCCACCCATTTGTCTACGATCATGTAGGATGCTATGCCAGTATTGTCAAGCACAATGACATGTTGATCACTCACTATGGATGATCCTGTAAATCCTGGGGGAGGAGGTGTTCCCCATTTTTTAACCGCACTTATTTTGCTGCCGAATTTACCATGGCTGCCCCATATTCCTCCTGAGCCAGTACAAACATAGTTATCAGAGATGATTTTTTCTAAGGTTGCTTTATCCCCAGTTTCTGATGCCTTAGAAAGTTGGTTGGCTAATCTGAGTATTTCTTTTTCATCACCAGTTGACATAAGTTTTCTCCTTGTAGTTTTCTAAGATCTGCAAACAAAATTTTTGCGCATGTTATTTTCCAACTCTGTGAGATCATAAAACACCTTCACGATGGCGAACTCGCGCCCATCACCTGAAACAACGTAATCTGCATCCCATCGGGGTCTTGGAGGCGGACATTGTAATCGCCCCAGGGAGTCATCACTGGCTCGTGGACGAGGGTCGCGCCGTGGGCGAGGAGTTTGTCCATGGCGGCGCGCAGGTCGGGGACTTGCAAGGCAAAGCGGATCTGTCCGCTGATGCGCTTGCCTGCTTCGAGCGAGTCGATGGTCTCGGCTTGGGGTTCGTCGAAGAGTTCGAGGGTGGCGCGTCCCAGATCGAGGACGAGCGCGTGACCGTCTCCGTTGTTCCAGATGGCGGAGGGTTTGATGCCGAGTCCGTCGCAGTAGAATTTCATCGCGCGCTCGAAGTCTTTGACTGTGAATGCGACACGTAATTCAAGGACAGGGTGATCGTTGGGCATGACGGGATTATATTCTCAATCTCTGAAACGGCAATCGTCTACGGTACAATCAATCTACATGAATATCAAAAAAACTGACCTCCTCTGGATTCTGCCTCTCTCCCTCCTCCTTGGCGCAGCGTTCTCGTTCCTTCAAAACGGAGGCTGGATTGGATTCTCCCTCCTCTTTCTTCTTTCGTTAACCGCACTCAAAGCCTCTCATTCATGGTCAAACGGCGGACGTAAACTTGCGATCATTATCACACTCGCATTCATCCTGCGATTGGCCGGCGGAGTCGCGACATATCAATTACTTCCCGTGTACGGTTACTCCAATTCGAAAGACGGACAGGCTGGTTACACCTACACCGACGCGCACAAACGCGATGAACAAGCGTGGATATTAGCATCTTCAGACAAATCCATCCTCGATGCGTTCAGCGGAAAATACTCGTCCGATCAATACGGCGGACTATTGGCGTTGAGTGCGTTGACGTATCGTTATCTCTCACCCGATGCGCAACGTCCGTTGATGTTGATATTGCTTGCGGCATTCGTCGCCGCGTTGGGGGTCCCATTTTTTTGGCGGGCGACGAAACAAATCTTTGGCGAAAAGGTTGCGTGGGCATCCGCATGGATCTTCGCGCTGTATCCCGAATCTGTTTTGTTGGGCGGGTCCGCGATGCGCGAACCGTATTTGATCACACTGTCCGCAATTGCATTTTGGGGATTCATTCAGTGGCGCAATAACGTAGGGGCGGGGTCCCCCCGCCCTATTTCAGCAATCATCGCATTGAGTCTCAGCCTCCTCGGCATGTTGCTCCTCTCGCCTGCCGTTGCAGTCTTCACATTGATCCTCTTCGCAGGCTGGATGTTCTTTTCACGCGAACGCGCGAACATCTCATGGAAGCCGATCATTATCTTTGCGCTTGTGTTCCTCGTCGGCTTGTTCGCGTTGTCATCGTCGCTCAACCGCAAAGGTGTGTTTGACGCGACTTCGCCGATGTCGGTGCTAAACGATTGGATTCAACTTTCGGTCAAGTGGAATGTCTATCAGATCGAACGCGAATCGGGTTGGGTGCAAAAACTGTTCGATGAAATGCCCGAAGGTCTGCGCTTGCCGTTCGTCACAGTCTACGGGATTCTCCAACCGGTGCTTCCCGCCACGTTGGTCGTGCCGACGCTCCCGATCTGGAAGATCATCTATGTGCTACGCGCGCTGGGATGGTACGCCCTGCTTCCCCTGTTGATCCTTTCGACGAAAGCCGGAGCAAGCCTCCTCGTCGAAATGAAGCGGGTTGAGAGTAGCCGAAGGATCTTCGTCTGGCTCTCGCTTCTCGTCTGGACGTGGATCCTGCTCGCCGCTCTTCGAGGCGGAGGCGACCAGTGGGACAATCCACGCTATCGGACGATCATGTTCACATGGCAGGCTCTCATCGCGGGCTGTGTCTGGGTGTGGTGGCGCGAGACTCGCAATGCGTGGCTCGCGCGCGTTGTGGCATGTGAAGTTGTTTTCATTCTGATCTTCGCGCAATGGTACGCAAGCCGATATTTTTATGTGGGCGGACAGTTGCCGTTCGCGGTGATGATTGCGTTGATCGTTGGTCTGTGGGGGGCTATTCTGGGCGGCGGCTGGTGGCTGGATAAAAGACGTATATCGAAAGCATCCCCTTGATGTGTCACCCTCCCGAAGGGCATCGGGACGATGTGAGCAATAGCGAAGGGTCTCTACATTGTGATGAAGATTCTTCGCTCCGCTCAGAATGACATGTCATGAGATGGGTTTATCGGTTATAATTCAGTCACTGAATTTTGGATTAGGAGATTTCATGTCCACCGCCCTCATTACAGGCATCACAGGTCAAGACGGGTCGTACCTCGCGGAGTTATTGCTTGCCAAAGGCTATCGCGTGATCGGCGTGGCGCGCCGCTCCAGCACGATGACCTACGAACGCATCAATCATTTATTGGACGACATTACGGTTGTTCAAGGCGACTTGCACGATCAAGGCTCCCTGCTTTCGTTTCTCGAAGAATACAAACCCACTGAAGTCTACAACCTCGCCGCGCAATCGTTCGTGCCGACCTCGTGGAATCAACCGGCGCTGACCGGCGAGATCACCGCGCTCGGCGTGACGCGCATGTTGGAGGCGATCCGCTTCATCAACCCGAAGATCCGTTTTTATCAGGCATCGTCGAGCGAGATGTATGGCAAAGTTCTCGAGGTGCCGCAAAGCGAAGCGACGCCGTTCTATCCGCGCAGTCCGTATGGCGTGGCAAAAGTGTACGGGCATTGGATCACGGTCAACTATCGCGAGTCGTTCGACCTGTTCGCGGTGTCGGGGATTCTGTTCAATCACGAGAGTCCGCGCCGCGGATTGGAATTTGTCACGCGCAAAATTGCCGACGGCGTCGCCCGCATCAAACTCGGACTGGCGAAGGAACTCCGCCTCGGCAACCTTGAATCACAACGCGACTGGGGCTTCGCAGGCGATTACGTCGAAGCCATGTGGCGCATGTTGCAACAAGACGAACCCGATAACTTCGTTATCGGCATGGGCGAGACTCATTCCGTGCGCGAGTTTTGCGAGATCGCTTTCGGTCACGCGGGTTTGGATTACAAGGAATTTGTGGTGCAAGATGAACGCTTCTACCGCCCCGCTGAAGTGGACTTACTCATCGCCGACCCGTCGAAAGCGCGTTCTGTCTTGGGCTGGGAACCGTCCGTCAGTTTCAAAGAACTGGTCAAGATGATGGTGGATGCCGACATCAAACGCTTGAACGGCAAATAGTCTTTGCAATAATGAAGCCCGAAAGAAAACTTCCGCTCATCGAGATCATCACATTGCTGGGGGTGATTCTCTATGTGGCGCGGTCGTTGTACTTTGCTCACTCCTCCCTTTCCATCGGCGACGAAGGCGCGTATCTTTTCAAGGGACTTGTCTTCGCCCGCGGCGAATTTTCTCCCTTTGAAGACTACGGTTACTGGACCAACAAAGCGCCGCTCGCCTTTTTAATTCCTGGCGAGATTCAATATTGGTTCGGGGCTGGCTTGCGCGAGGCGCGTTACTTCGCGCTTGCGGTCAGTTTCCTCATGCTGGCAGGCGTGTGGATTCTGACGAATCGTCTGGGCGGGAAAAATTGGGCGGCTGTCGTCATGTGGGTCTTTGCGCTGTCCGACGCGAACACATCCATTTATGGTCAGGCGTTATCGCAAGGACTCGTCGCTTGCATGCTCACGTGGGTTTTCGTTTGCATCCTCGGCGAGAAACGTCCGTTGTGGCAATTGATCGTTGCGTCGCTGCTGTCCGTCCTCATCGTGATGACGCGGCAGAACATGGTCGTTTTCCTCCCCTTGCTTGTGCTGTATATTTTTTGGCAATATGGAAAGAACGCAGGACTGTGGTCGCTGGCTTCGAGCGTGGGTTTATTCATCCTCTTTCACATTCTCTATTGGCCCAACATCATGCAGTTGTGGTCATTGTGGTTGCCCGAATCATTGACTCCCTTCCTGGACTATTCTCGCCCGTTCGCCGTGTTCGGATACGACACGTTTGAAATTGGAAACTTAAGCCGCATCCAGTCCGTTGCCATTGGCATCCAGGATCATTTCTTCATCCTAAGCGGATTTGCAGGCGCGTTGATCCTTTTCCCGTCCAGGTCAAAATGGAAGAGCGTGAATCGGTTCAAGGCTGCAATATTCTTGGGCTTGTCGTTTATCTCGCTGTTCCTCATGCACACATGGGCATCGGTGTTCAATCAATTTTGCATTCAATGTTTTTCACCGTATCAAATGTTTTATTCCGTTGCGGGATTCTTATTCATCGTCATCGTCTTTTCCAACGGCATCAGCGACTCGATCTTCCGCCGGGCGCTTCTCATCGTTGTGTTGTTACTCTTCGCGGCAGGTCTAGGATCCTCTTATTTCCAGCGTACAGGCGAATGGTCTCTGACGGCGATCCAGTTTCCGCGCGTGAACAGCGCGGGTCAATTCACATTCGCATCATTGGGCGAAATCCTCACATATATTTTCGATTTACCGCTCGATGTTCAAAAACGAGTCGGCGCGGCATTCACAGGCGCGCTTGCGGGAATCGTTCTCTTGATCCTCTACTGGGTCGCTCAACGATTTACCTCCATCAAAAACTGGATAGGACAAAACGCTTCTCGCGCGACCCTCAACCTGTTTCTCCTCGTCGGCGTGATCCTCTCCCCTACGGCAAACGCGGGGACGTATGCCACTCCATGCTCCACAAACTTCCTCACGTATTACGAGCAAGCAGGAAAAGCCCTGGCAGACGCGATTCCGCCCGATAGTCTGGTCTACTGGAAAGGAAGCGGCAGGCACATTGCCATGCTACTGTACATGGACGATGTTCGCTTCTTCCCTCCGCAGATCACGGCAGGAGCGGGATACGTCCACGCGGGCGACCCCGAGCGATTGCTCCGTTTCGGCATGTTCAACGACGAGATGGATTCCCAGTGGCGCGAATCTGCCGATTACTTTATTATTTGGAAGGGCTATCCAAATACGAACTTGGATGACTTCCAAAACGACCCGCGCTACGAACCTGTCTCGTTCGATATGGAAAACCTCGACCAGTGCGAAGATGTGTTGTACTTATTTAGGAAACGTCCATGAATCTCTCCCTTGTGATCCCCGTCTACAATGAAGCGGCAAGCCTCCCCTTGTTGTACGAAGCGATCGAAAAAGCGTTGAAGCCTCTCAAACAACAGTGGGAGGTTATTTTCGTTGATGATGGAAGCCGCGACAACAGTCTCGATGTGTTGAGGTCGCTCGCTGAAAAGAATCCGAATCGTGTATGCGTGCTGGTCTTCCGACGCAACTTCGGGCAGACCGCCGCCATCTCGGCAGGCATTGATCACGCGCAAGGCGAGACCATCGTGCTGATGGATTCCGACCTGCAGAACGATCCCGCAGATATTCCGCGTCTGTTGGCGAAACTTGACGAAGGCTACGATCTCGTCAGCGGCTGGCGCAAGGATCGCAAAGACAACCGCCTCACGCGCACCATCCCATCGAACATCGCCAACGGATTGATCTCCACCGTGACGGGCGTTCATCTGCACGATTATGGTTGCACATTGAAGGCATATCGCCGCGAGGTCTTGGGCGGATTCCGTTTGTACGGTGAAATGCACCGCTTCATTCCTGTGTTCGCGCATTCCGTTGGCGCGCGCATCACCGAGATTCCCGTCAGCCACCACCCGCGTCAGTTTGGCAAAGCAAACTACGGCTTGGATCGAACCGCGAAAGTCATCCTCGATCTGTTCACGGTGAAATTCCTGCTTGAATATTCGCACAAACCCATCCGCTTATTCGGCGGCGCGGGCGTGGGACTTATGCTGTTGGGCATGCTCGATCTTGCATATGTGTTCATCCGCCGCACATTTTTTGGCGTGCCCGCATCCACATCGCCGTTGTTGTTGATCGGCGTGATGCTATTCATCCTTGGCTTTCAATCGATCCTCATGGGTTTGATCGCCGAATTGCTCGCACGCACGTATCATGAGTCGCAACAAAAACCGACGTACACCCTGAGGGAGATCATTCAGGGGAAAAAGAAGAAAAAATGATCGGCTGGTTTTCCAAAAACAAGAATCTGATCCTGCGCGTGTTCGGCACTGCATTGGCGATCCTTTTGATCGTCCTGCTCATCGAACGCGAAGGGTGGAACGAGATCACAAGTTCGTTGAAAGAAATTTCACTTCCCATTTTTGCATTGGCATTGCTTTCCTTGTTGGTCTCGCGCCTGTTCGTTATTTTGCGCTGGCATGTTCTGCTCCATTCGGGCGGTGTAGATATTCCCTTTTCAAGGACCGCTCAATTAACTCTCACAGGTTTGTTCGCTTCGAATTATTTACCCACCACCATCGGCGGCGACGTGGTGCGTTTGGGCGGAGCCATGCGCCTCGGCTATGACCGCGCGGTTTGTCTCGCCTCCATCGCCGCGGATCGCGTCATCGGCATGGCGGGCATGTTCTGCGCCGTGCCATTTGGACTCATCCCCGCATGGAGCACGCTCAACGCGACAACTCTCCAACTCAGCGTCATGTCTCCGCTCGTTGCAAAAGTCACCGACTTCATCCGCCGCACGCTTCATTCATTTTCCATCTGGCTTAAACAACCCGCTGCGTTGATCTCATCCCTCTTGTACACGTGGGGCAACATGATCTTTATCTTCGCCTCGTTGTACATCCTCATTGAAGGTTTGGGCGAACACGTTCCCTATTCGCTCGTCGCGGGCATTTGGAGTCTCGCGTATTTCGTCACGCTCATCCCGATCTCGATCAACGGCTACGGCGTGCAGGAACTTTCGCTCACGTTTTTATTTTCGCATGTGGCAGGGCTTACTCCCGCCGTCAGCCTCACCGTCGCGGTATTGATTCGCATCGTCTTCCTGTTAGCAAGTTTGCCCGGCGCGGCATTTCTCCCGTCCGTGTTATCTGCCATGTCCGACCCGAACGCAGCCTCAACCAAAGGGTCATCGTAACCATGCGCATCCTCGTTTTGAATCACGAGTTTCCTCCAGTCGGCGGCGGCGGCGGACGCGCGGCGGAAAGTATTTGCCAAGCCCTCGCCAAACGCGGACATGAGATCAAAGTTCTCACGTCGCATTTCAAAGACCTGCCGCGCGAAGAACAACGGGATGGATACGACATCCTTCGGATTCCCACCATGCGGACTCAAGCCTTCCGCGCGAGTTTTCTCTCGATGGTCATCTACGTTCTTTCGGGACTTTGGGCTGGGCTCCGCCTCGTCCGCCTTTTTCGCCCCGACGTGATCCACGTCCACTTCGCGGTTCCCGCAGGCGCGCTGGCGTGGATGCTCTCACGATTCACAAAAGTTCCTTACGTGCTAACAGCCCACCTCGGCGACGTGCCCGGCGGCGTCCCCGAAAAAACGGGCGACTGGTTCCGCTGGATTTTTCCCACCACGCGTTGGATCTGGCATGACGCGAGCGCGAGAGTCGCAGTCAGTGAGTTCACGCGGAGCCTCGCGCTCAAGCACTACAATGAAGAAGTCCTTGTCATCCCCAACGGTATAGATGTGGACAGAAAAAATCAATCTTCGATTCGAGTCAACAACCCTCCCGTGATCGTCTTCGCTGGTCGGTTCATGGAACAAAAATCTCCCTTGCAAGTTATCCAGACTTTGAATGAAATCAAAGACATTCCATGGAAATGTGTAATGATCGGCGACGGGCCGCTAATGCCCGAAGTGAAAAAATCCATTTCAGAGTTTGGATTAGGGAATCGTTTCGTATTAACAGGCTGGGTCACGCCCGACGAAGTGATGAAACAATTCGAGCAGAGCGACATCCTGTTCATGTCCTCGCTTTCAGAGGGACTTCCCGTCGTTGGTGTGCAGGCATTGTCGAAGGGACTCGCCATCGTCGCCAGTCGCGTCGGTGGATTTGTTGATTTGGTGGATGAGAATCAAAATGGCTACCTGATCGAAGTTAGAGATAGAACAGGATTCAAATCAAGATTACAAGAATTGCTCACAAACCCCAGCCGCCTGTTATCATTGCGCCAAGCCAGTTTGAAAAAGGCAAATTCATTCGAGATCACCCAGATCGCGGAACGGTACGAGAAGATATTTGAAGAGATCATAACCGTCCCGCAGGGTTGATCGAGTCAAAATGATGTCATTCTGAGCGAAGCGAAGAATCTCTGACATTGACGTAGAGACCCTTCGCTGTCGCTCAGGGTGACATATCCAAAGTGTTTTGAAAGGACAACAATGACCGGGAAGCAAACATTACTCCTCACCGGCGGCAACGGATTCATCGGCACAAACCTCGTTCGCTTGCTGATAAAGAGCAAGCAATACCGCGTCGTCAACCTCGACGCGCTGACATACGCCGCCAATCCGCTTTCGCTGGCAGACTTGGAGGACAACCCCGATTACGTGTTTGTGAAGGGGAGCATCACCGACCGCGAACTTGTCGCCTCGTTGTTTGAAAAGTATCAACCCATAGGTGTTTTCCACCTCGCGGCAGAATCGCACGTTGACCGCTCCATCGTCAACGCGGAGGACTTCCTGCAAACGAATGTGATCGGCACATTCACCTTGCTCGAAGCCGCGCGGATTTATTGGAATGGTTTGGCTGATGAAGCAAAGGGATCGTTCCGCTTTTTACATGTTTCTACAGATGAAGTCTTTGGCACACTCGGCGCGGACGGCTACTTCACTGAAGAGACTCCTTACGCGCCGAATTCGCCCTACTCCGCTTCGAAAGCATCCAGCGACCATTTCGTGCGCGCGTTTCATCACACCTATGGACTGCCGACGGTTATCACAAATTGCTCGAACAATTATGGGCCGTATCAATTCCCTGAGAAGATGATTCCCTTGATGATCCTGAACGCGATCTCGGGCAAACAACTTCCGGTCTACGGCGACGGCTCGAATGTGCGCGATTGGTTGTACGTGGAAGATCACTGCAAGGCGATCCAACTTGCGTTTGAAAAAGGCGCGCCGGGTGAAGTCTATGTTGTGGGCGGGAGCAACGAGCAGAAGAACCTCGACCTTGTGAATCAAATTTGCGCCATTCTCGATGAGGTCGCGCCGCCGGAGGAAGTGAATCAACTCCGCGAGCAGGGACTGAAGAGTTACAAAGAGTTGATCCGTTTTGTGACCGACCGCCCGGGGCACGACCATCGTTATGCGATCGATTCGGCGAAGATAACGCGTCAGTTGGGGTGGCAGGCTGATGTCCGGTTTGAAGCGGGTTTACGTCAAACAATTGAATGGTATTTGCAAAATCCAGAATGGGTGGATCAAGCGAGCGGCGGCGCGTACGGCGAGTGGATCAAGAAAAATTATGCGTGGCGCGCCGAGAAGGAGTCGAAGTGAAAGGAATTATTTTAGCGGGCGGCAAAGGCACGCGGCTGTATCCGTTGACGATCGCGATGAGCAAACAGTTGTTGCCGGTGTACGATAAGCCGATGGTGTACTATCCGCTTTCGATGTTGATGCTGGCGGGGATACGCGAGGTGTTGATCATCAGCACGCCTGATGCGTTGCCCGCGTTTCGTGAATTGTTGAAAGACGGCTCGCATTGGGGAATGAAATTCGAATACAAAGAACAAGCCGAGCCGCGCGGACTCGCGGATGCGTTTTTAGTTGGGCGCGAGTTTATCGGCGACAGCCCGGTGTGTTTGATCCTTGGCGACAACATTTTTTACGGCGAGGGGATGATCTCGCTGTTGCAAAAGTGCGCGTCGCTGACCGAGGGCGCATTCATCTTTGGTTATCGCGTCACCGACCCGGAACGATACGGTATCGTTGAGTTTGATGCGGATGAGAATGTGCTGAGCATCGAAGAGAAGCCTGAATCGCCGAAGTCTAATTTTGCCGTGCCGGGAATTTATTTTTACGACAATCAAGTGGTGCGGTTGGCTGAGAAAGTGAAACCGTCGGCGCGCGGCGAGATTGAAATTACAGACTTGAATAAACTTTATCTCGAGCAGGGAAATTTGAAAGTGCGAGTGTTCGGTCGCGGTGTAGCGTGGCTCGACGCCGGCACGCACGACTCGTTGTTGCAGGCAGCAATGTTCATCGAGGCGATCCAGAATCGGCAGGGGCTGATGATCTCCTGCCCGGAAGAAATTGCTTATCGAATGCGTTTTATCAATAAAGAACAGTTGCAGAAACTGGGCGAGGCTCTGCGCGGCAATAGTTACGGCGACTATTTGCTCGAGATCGTCGAAAAAGAGAAGTGATGCGAGAATTCAATTTCAAAGAAGGCGACGGTTTTTCGTTCGAGCGGTTCATCTCGGCGGACGATGTGAAGAAATTTGCCGAAGTGGTCGGCGATTCGAATCCAATCCATCTCGATGAGGGTTTTGCCGCGAACTCGTTTTTCAAGAAAAGAATCGTCCATGGTGCGTTCCTCGGCGGGCTGATCTCGAAAGCGCTGGGCATGGATTTCCCCGGCGAAGGCACGGTGTACATTTCGCAGAACTCGTCGTTCAAGCGCCCGGTCTTCGTTGATTCAACTGTGAAGGTGGAAGTGAAAGTCACGCAGGTCAACGCGGAGAAGCGGCGGCTTGTGCTGGACACAACGATTCTCAATTCGGACGGGAAGGTCTGCCTCGCCGGTTCTGCTGAAATCTGGCTGCCGGAGTGATTGAAACCGTCCCGCAGGTTTTAGAGAGTGTTTCTTAAGTCTAAAAAGTCGTTCTTTTGTACACGGATTTCACGGAATACACGGAAGAAAATCTTTTTAAAAGCTCTTCACCGTGAAAATCAGTGAAATCCGTGGCGTCCGTGTTAAAAAGAGAAGTTAAGAAACAGTTTCTTAGAGATAATCTAAGTTTTACACGAGAACCTGCGGGACGTTCTACCTTATGAAAACTATTGCCTCCATTGTTGGCGCAAGACCTCAATTCATCAAAGCCGCGCCGGTCTCGCGCGCGCTGGCTTCGCACTTTAATGAAGTGATGATCCACACGGGTCAACACTACGACTATGAAATGTCCGATCTCTTCTTCAAAGAGATGAACATGCGCCAGCCTGATTTCAATCTCGGCATTGGCGGCGGGACTCACGGCGCGCAGACCGGCATGATGCTGATCGAGTTGGAAAAAGTTATGTCCAGTGTGAAGCCAGATTGTATTCTCGTGTATGGCGATACCAATTCCACGCTGGCGGGAGCGTTGACGGCGGCTAAAGCGGGGATTCCGCTTGCGCATGTGGAGGCAGGCTTACGGTCGTATAACCGAGCGATGCCGGAAGAGGTCAACCGTGTGCTGACCGATCACGTATCCAGTTGGTTGTTTTGTCCTACAGACGCGGCGATCCGAAATTTGGAAAAAGAAGGCATTACCAAAGGTGTCCGGCAAATAGGCGATGTGATGTATGACGCGCTGTTGCGCAATCTTGAGATCGCGCGCGCGAAGTCGCAGATCTTGGAGCGGATGAGTTTGAAGAAAGGGGAGTACGCGCTGGCAACGGTTCATCGCGCGGGGAACACGGATGATCGAAACAACATGCAATCCATTTTGGATGCGCTAGGTTCACTGCCGACGCGGGTGATCTTCCCGGTGCATCCGCGCGCGCGAAAACGAATCGAAGAGTGGAAGTTTGTCGTCAACACGAATGTATCGTTAATCGAGCCGCTGGGTCCGTTGGATATTTTGCAATTGCAAGAGAATGCGAATTGCATTCTTACCGATTCGGGCGGGATGCAAAAGGAAGCGTATTTGCTCGGCGTGCGGTGTATCACGTTGCGCGATGAAACTGAATGGGTGGAAACTGTCTCCGCTGGTTGGAACAGCCTCGCGGGCGTGGACGTGAGGCGCATCCGCACTTTGTACGAAACGTGGAAGCCGGCAGGGGAGCGTCCGCTGTTGTATGGGGATGGTCGCGCGGCGGAGAAGACCGTCCACATTTTGCAGACTGAATTAAATTAGCGTAGCACCGCAAGATAAATCTTGCGTTACAGTCACTTGACAGGGACAAATTTCTGTGCGAGAATTCAGAAACTGAATGCTCGCATGAACGAAATTAAACCTCACGAATACTCCCTGCTCAATGAAATCGCCCAGGATTCGATGGTCACCCAGTCGAATCTTTCGGACCGCCTCGGCATCGCCGTTGGCAGCGTCAACTGGTATATCAAGCGATTGATCGTTCGCGGCTGGATCAAGGTTTCGCATCTCGACCGCACGCGGCTGAAGTACGATCTCACCCCCGACGGGATGGCTGTGTTCACCCAACGCGCCTTGAACTACGCCCGCGACTCGCTCAAAGTGTATGGCGATTTTCGTAACAAAGCAAAGTCTTTTGTCGGCGACCTCCAACAAAAGGGGATCACCCAAGCCTACATTCAAGGGGACGATGAACTCGTGGATATTTTGCGCCTCACCTGCATCGAAGCGGGCATCCGCTTGCTTGATTCGCCGAATGGCGTGTTGTTGAAAGTAGTAGGACAAGATTATCGGTTGATCGAAAAAGCCAAGAAGGGAAATCAATAATGGGAATCCGAATCCATCCGACGGCGGAAGTTTCAGACAAGGCAGAGATCGGCGAAGGCTCGAGCATTTGGCATCACGCGCAGGTGCGCGAAGGAGTGAAGATCGGAACCAACTCGATCATCGGCAAAGGCGTGTATGTGGACGCTGGAGTACCCATTGGAAACAACGTCAAGATCCAAAATTATGTTTCGGTCTATCACGGAGTTGCCATTGAAGACGGCGTCTTTGTCGGACCTCACGTCTGCTTCACCAACGACATGCGTCCGCGCGCGGTGAATCCGGATGGTTCGCTCAAAGCCGCAGACGATTGGGTGTTGAGCGAAACGCGCGTCAAAAAAGGCGCAGCGCTCGGAGCGAACTCCACGATCCGTTGCGGGATCACCATCGGCGAGTGGGCAATGGTCGGCTCTGGAAGCGTGGTGACGAAAGATGTCCCCGCGCATGGATTAGTCTTTGGCAACCCGGCGCGCCTGCGTGGATTCGTCTGCGCGTGCGGCGAGATGTTTGAAAAAGAATCACAGGCTGATAGCGCTGTGAAATTAAAATGCCCGAAATGCGGGCGCACACATGAAGTATCCATAAAGGAATGGGAGATGACTCAATGATCCACATGGCGAAACCTCAAATGGGGGCGGAAGAAAAACAAGCAGTGATGGAAGTTTTGGATTCGGGCATCATCGCGCAAGGTCCGCGCGTCAAAGCGTTTGAGGAGGGGTTCGCGGCGATGTGCGGAGTGAAACACGCGATTGCCACGTCTTCCGGCACGACCGCGTTGCATCTTGCCATGCTCGCGCATGGGATCGGCGAAGGGGACGAGGTAATCACCTCCGCGTTCACGTTCATTGCATCCGCGAACAGCGCGTTGTTCACCGGCGCAAGACCTGTATTCGTGGATATTGATCCGCGCACGTTCAATATGGATCCGGCAAAGATCGAAGCCGCGATCACGAAAAAGACAAAAGCCATCCTGCCTGTGCATCTTTATGGCTTATCTTGCGACATGGACTCGATCATGAAGATCGCCGAAAAGCACGGACTGGCTGTCATTGAGGATGCGTGTCAGAGTCATGGCGCGGCATACAAAGGTAAAAAGGTCGGTTCGATGGGGACGGGAACATTCTCGTTGTACCCAACCAAGAACATGACATCCGCTGAGGGCGGCATGATCACAACCAACGATTCAACTATTGACGAGTTGTGCCGCGTCCTTCGTCAGCACGGAATGCGCGTGCGTTACTATCACGACATGCTCGGCTATAACTTCCGCATGACGGACATTCACGCGGCGATCGGTCTGGCGCAACTCAAGAAGCTGGAGAAATTCAACGCGCAACGGCGCGCGAATGCCGAATTCTTGAGCGCCAACTTGAAGGGCGTCCGAACGCCCTTCGTCCCCGAAGGGCAGACGCATGTCTTCCATCAATACACGATCCGCGTTCCGAATGGCAAACGCGACGCGCTCCGCACATATCT
Source organism: uncultured Anaerolinea sp. (assembly GCA_964456775.1). Classification (GTDB taxonomy): domain Bacteria; phylum Chloroflexota; class Anaerolineae; order Anaerolineales; family Villigracilaceae; genus Defluviilinea. The sequence goes on along the minus strand of CAYWCN010000025.1, from coordinate 22,836 downwards.
GAACGAAAATGGGGTCGGTTCTGAAGTGTATTATCCCGTGCCGATCCACAAACAAAATTTTTACGTGAAGGATTTGGGATACGATCAAAGCCTGCCTGAAACTGAATTTGCAACAACCGAAGTTTTATCTCTGCCTGTGCATCCCGCGTTGAGTCCCTCTGACCTTGAGACCATCGTGAGCACGGTCAACGATTTCATGGAGAAGAATTCATGAAAGTAGCAGTCATCGGCGTTGGTACGATGGGTAGGCATCACGCCCGCGTGTACAGCGAACTTCCCGAAGCAGACCTGGTCGCCATTTCGGATTCCGATTCGATCCGCGCCGATTCCACCGCGGATAAATTTGGAATCCGCGCGTATACCGATCATCGCGAGATGCTCGAAAAAGAAAAACCCGACGCGGTCTCGGTTGTTGTTCCAACTGCGTTGCATGAAAAAGTGGGCATGGACGCGCTCGATGCTGGTGTGAACGTTTTGATCGAAAAACCGATCGCGGCAACTCTCGATGAAGGCGCACGCTTGATCGAGAAGGCGCGCGCGATGAACAAACAATTGATGATCGGTCACGTCGTCCGCTTCGACCCGGCTCTGCAGGCGCTTAAACAAAAATTGGACGCGGGCGAACTTGGGCGCATCTATCAAATTTTCTGCCGCCGCGCGGGTCCGTTCCCCACGCGTATTCAGGATGTGGGCGTGGTCATTGACCTCGCGCCGCACGATGTGGATATTATGCGTTTCCTTGCTGGCACAAATCCCACGCGCGTCTATTCCGAGATCGAACAACGGATCCATACCGACCACGAAGATTTATTGTGGGCAACGCTTCGTTTCCCCGATGGGATCATTGGCGGGCTTGAGATCAACTGGCTCACCCCTACGAAGCTCCGCGAAGTCTGCGTGCTTGGCGAACGCGGCATGTTCCGCGCCGACGCGCTCACACAAGATCTGTATTTTTACGAGAACTCGCTCGTCAACGATGTGCAGTGGGCGACTCTCCAAACCATCAAAGGCGTGAGCGAGGGCAGTATGACTCGTTACGCCATCCCGCGCTTCGAACCGTTGAAAGCGGAGTTGCAATCGTTCCTCAAAGCATTGCAGGATGGAAAACCCGTTCCCATCACCGGGGAGGATGGACTCGCCGCCCTGAAAATTTCTCTCGCCCTTGTGGAATCCGGGCAAACGCATCAGGTAGTTGACCTGCAATGAATCTAAACGAACTTCACGCGCGTATCGAAAATAAAACCGCGAAACTCGCCGTCATCGGGCAGGGATATGTCGGCTTACCGGTTGCCGCGCTGTTCGCCGATTCGAGATTCGATGTAAAAGGAGTGGATCTTCGCGCTGATCTTGTGGAGAAAATCAATGCGGGCATCAATCCGATCGAGGGCAAAGAGCCGGGTCTAGCAGAGTTGTTGAAAAGCGTGGTTGCCTCCGGGCGACTGCGAGCGACAACAGAGTATAACGAGTTGAACGATTGCGATGTTTTCATCATCGCTGTCGAAACCCCGGTAGATGACAATCACATCCCGCGTTACAACGCGTTGCGCGGCGCGCTTTCAAGTCTTGCGCCGGTAATGAAGATGGGCGCGTTAGTCATCATCGAATCGACCATTGCTCCGCGCACGATGAACGATCTTGTCTTGCCTCTGCTCGAAGAAAAAAGCGGAAAGAAAGTGAACGAAGGCTTTTATCTCGGCAATTGCCCCGAGCGCGTGATGCCGGGCAAACTGTTGAACAATCTGCGCAAGATGAGTCGCGTGGTTGGCGGCATGACTTCCGAAACTTCAGAGACGATGATCGCGCTGTACAAAAATATCGTCGAAGCCGATCTTGACCCGGCGGATTGCATTACTGCTGAACTTGTGAAGACGGTTGAAAATGCGTATCGTGATGTGCAGATCGCGTTTGCGAATGAAGTCGCTCTCGTTGCCGAAGCGGCGGGCGGAGATGTGTGGAAAGTGCGCGAACTGGTGAATAAAAGCCCGGGGCGGCAGATGCACCTGCCCGGCGCGGGAGTCGGCGGTCACTGCATCCCGAAAGACCCGTGGCTTCTCGTCCACGGCGCGGAGGAAAAAGGAGTGAAGTTGCGCTTGATCCCCGCCGCGCGTTCGGTAAATGACTCGATGCCCTTGCACATGGTCGAATTGCTGGAAGACGCGCTTGCGAAAGTTGGCAAGTCTATTCTCGATTCGAGGATCGCCGTGCTGGGATATGCCTACCTCGAAGACAGCGATGACACCCGCAACAGCCCCACTCGCGCATTGGTTGCCCGCTTGTATGAACTCGGCGCGGAGCCGGTGATTCATGATCCATGGATCGCTAAGTACAACGGAGATGTGTACGAACGCGTCAAAGGCTGTGACGCGGCAGTGGTGATGGTGGCGCATAGCGAGTATAAAGAACTTGACTTGAAGGAGTTGAAATCTGTACTGGCTTCGCCTGTCTTGGTGGATGGGAGGCGGGTATTTGATCCCACTGCTGTGAGTCGGGCAGAGCTGAACTTTTTTGGAGTAGGTAGCAGATCGTCAAGGTCTCCTTATTAATGTTAATTCATGAGTGAGGTAATAATGAAAAATAATGATAAACCAATATTGATTCGTCTGGTCCATATGGGCGATTCAATCACGTATGGTCAATATGTGGATGAACCTCTTCGTTGGACATCAATTATTTCTGGCCATCTACAAAAAAAATATCTAGATACATCGGTCAATGTATTATCTGTCAACAGAGGAATATCTGGAGAAACCACCCGGATGGGGCTTGAGCGTTTTGGAATTGATGTCCAAAACATGTACCCTCATATTATGACCCTCCAATTTGGCCTTAATGATTGTAATTGCTGGCTTACAGATGGTGGTGCGCCACGCGTGTCGCCACTTGCATTTAGAGCGAACCTGATTGAGATGATTGACCGTGCAAAGCGATTTGGAACAACGCGCATTATTCTCTCGAACAATCACCCCACCCTGCGCTACAAAGTGATGCTAAATGGGGAGCGATTTGAAGATGCCAATATAAAGTATAGTGAGATCGTTCATGAAGTTGCTACTGAAACACAAGTTATCTTTTGCGATATTCGTAAAGGATTTGAAAAGTTTACCCCCCGCGAGATGGAAGAGCAATTGCTTCCCTATCCTGACCAGTTACATCTCAGCGCAGCCGGAAACAGAACGTATGCAAGCTTGATTAAGCCAATCGTTGAAGAGTTGGTTCAGGAATCCGAACGTGAATTAAAAGGAGAGACGATATGAAAAGTAATACAGACATGTATTGGAATGAGCGCGCGGCGAGTGTGAAGAACGATATTGAAGTAAATATTATGGATATATTTCAGCGGGAGTTTGAATATGATCTTATCTGCCGGTATCTGGCAAAAGAAATGAGTGTGCTGGAGGTTGGGTGCGGCAATGGATTTTCGACGGAGCGGTTTCGGTCGTTGGTCAGGCAGGTTGATGCATTTGATTATGCCGAAAATATGATTGAGCGTGCCAAGGCGAGAGTTGGCGAAACGAATAACCGATTTTTCGTGGATAATGTTCTTTCTCCTCAGCATCTCAATAAATCCTACGATGCTGTCATTTGTGTCAGGGTTCTGATTAATCTGCGAAATCAAAGCGAACAGAATCTCGCTCTACACAATTTGATCCCCTGCGTCAAGTCCGCAGGCTTGTTGATCCTTGTGGAAGGTTTTACCGAAGGATTTACAGAATTAAGTGAAATACGGTCGGCGGTAGGACTTCCTCCCATTGAACCGGCAAAAATAAACTTTTACTCATCGCTTAGTGATCTTATGCCGCTTTTAGAAACCCACTTTAACCTTGAAGATCAATTTCATTTGGGTGCCTACGACTATTTAACCAGAGTGATGTATCCTCTAGTCGTTGGAGCCGAAAACGCGAAGCATAATTCTGTTTTTAGTGAGAAGTGCCTGCAATTGGCGCGGGCGAACAATGCTGATTGTTTTGAAAAATACTCCCGTGTTCGTGGCTTGGTATTCCGAAAAAGATAAATAGAAGAACTTTGGCGAACGAATGAAAGACGAACTTTTGAGATTGGCAAATAAAGCAGCAATATATGGTATTGGGAGTATCCTAAATCGCTTCATTTCCTTTTTGCTTCTGCCGCTCTATACCAGCTACTTAACCCCGAAAGATTACGGAGTTAGTTCGATTCTTGGTTGGATGGCTTTTCTTGTAACGCCAATTTTTTCTCTTGGTATGGGTGCTGCGATGGCTCCCATTTACTTCGATAAAGACAAATCCTCACGTAAAGACGAGACGATCTGGTCAGCCTTTGCCATACTCTCTATCAGTTCCACTGTTCTTGTAATACTTGGCGTCTCTTTTGCGGATTACTTGAGTTTTATTGCCTTTCAATCGGTGGAATATCGACGCTTGGTGATGATGACCTTCATAAGCACGGGTATGTCGATTCTAAGCATTCCTATGATCCTCTACCTACAGTTTGAGGAGAGAGCTAGGCTCTTCTCGCTTTTCACTATTATTAACACGATTATTTCTATAACTCTGACAACATTGCTTGTTGTTGGTTTCCGGCGCGGAGTTGAAGGTATCGTTATTGCGAATCTGGTAACCCAGACAGTTAATCTACTCCTTTTTGCATACTCCACGGCAAGAAATCTAGCTTTCAAGTTTCGGTTTTCTGTTTCTCGTGAATTACTTAAGTTGGGACTTCCTCTAATCCCGTCCTTTGCTTTTGTGTTTCTGTTACAACAAGGGAATCGTTATTTCATCCAATTGTTTGGAGGATTGGATCTCCTTGGGATTTACACTGTAGGGTATAACTTTGGGCTTGTGATGAGCATCCCGGTCGATGCACTTAACGTTGCGTGGACACCTTATTTTATGAGGTTTATTGATAGGCAAACGGAGGCACAAGGCCTATTTAGTCGCATTGTTACCTATTACATAATTGGATTTGGCGTACTCAGTTTATTTTTTTACATTTTCGCTAAACCGGTTGTCATGATCATGACACAACCTGTTTTCCATCAAGCATATCAGGTTGTTGGATTGTCATCGAGTGCTTACTTCCTTTCCGGATTATTTACCCTATTGTTACCCGGAATATATTTTGCTAAGGAGGTTAAGTATATAGCCATTATTCAGGGATTGGCTGCCATCGTAGGGATATCCGCCAATTTCTTGTTGATCCAGTGGTTTCAAGTATTAGGCGCAGGAGTGGGTTTGGTACTCGGTTATTTGTGTATGGTGATTTTTACTCTTATTTGGAATCACAAACGCGGCTATCTTTCAATCCATTATGAATGGAGAAGGATTTTGACTTGGCTGGCGTTTTATGTTTTCTTTGTCTTGCTTGCTTTGTGGGTAAGGGATTTCTCAATCCTCTTGGAAAGCCTTATCTCGCTTTTGATGTTGGTGCCCATCTTTGGTATTGCATACTTAATGCTGAACTCATGGGAGAAACAAAATATTTGGTTGCTTATTAAACAATTTCAGACGCATTTTGTCACACGAACCGAAACTTAATGTTGATTAAAGGATAAGAATTAATGGATATCTATATTCGTGAACCATTGCATTTCCACGGGTCAATACCTGTATTTTCACAAGTGGATGAATATGTGGAAAATTATCAAAAGATTTCTGCAGATCATCTTAAATCGCTTCGTGAGACTGGGGAAAATCCATTTATTCCCGAAGATGTCTGGCAGAAGATGGAGAAAACCACAATAGAACTGATCGAAAAATACTCCCATGATGGGGAGAGAATTTTGGATGTAGGCGTAAGCATAGGAAGATTGTTGTCGCATTTTCCCAAGCTTGAGCGATATGGGAACGATATAAGTTTGGAATACCTTGAAGAATCGCAAAAACAGGGGATTAATGTCTGTTTTTCATTAATTGAGGAGTTGCCCTATAAACCAGAGCTCTTTGATTTAGTGACTTGCACTGATGTTTTAGAACATGTTGTTGATTTAAATACGTGTCTTAATAGAATTCTGAGAACTATCAAAAAGGGAGGTCTCTTAATCATTCGAGTCCCTTATCGCGAAAATCTTAATTCTTATTTCGACTCACCATACAAATTTGTTCATCTTCGAAATTTTGATGAATATTCTCTGCATCTACTCCTCCTAAAAGTCTTCAATTGTAAATTTGTTGAATTTAAGCCGGGGGGGGTCTTGCCCTACGGGGAATACTTGAAATGCAGAATACCATATCTGCAAAAAACACTATCTGTTTTTTTGATGATTATGAGATTTTTTAGCAAAACGTTAGCTAACTCTATTGTAGAAAGAGTGTATTACCCCGTCGAGATGAATTTGGTGATGCGTAAATTGTAGTGACAGCCATGTCAACCGCCCAGTTAAAAATTCTTGTCATTAGCGACTTTGATGGACTTAATGCAAACGTAATTGGAGATTTCCTTTTTTGCTTTAATGAATATTCCCATCATGATTACTATTATGTTTTTGATCCACGGGTGGTGAACGGTTTTACAGACTTCTCTGTATTTGATGTGATCCTCATTTTTTGGAGTGTTTATTTGCCTTCGGGAACTCTTCTCAACAGTACGAGAGAAAATATCCGGAAATCTCGAGCTTTGAAGGTATTATTTCTTCAGGATGAATATCGGGATGTAAATGTTTTTGCGAACCTTGTTTCGAGTTTGGGGATTCAACTGATGTTCACCTTAGTTCAACCTGAGATGCACCACTTGATATACCCTCGTGATGTCATCCCAAGTATTGAGGCGATTCATACCGTGCTTACAGGATATGTTCCCACTTATTTAGAGAGCTCTCGTCCGCCTGACCATAACGCTCGAACAATTGACATAGGATACCGTTCAAGGGCCCTTCCATACTATCTTGGCGATTTGGCCCGTCATAAAATATTAATTGCGCAACATTTTCAAGAGCTTTCTCATGAGCATGGATTTCGTAGCGATATTTCGGTAAGAGAGGATGATAGAATCTATGGAAGTCGGTGGGTAAAATTTTTGCAGTCTTCCCGTTTTACTCTTGGGTCTCCTAGTGGCGTTAGTGTAGTGGATTTCACCGGCGACATTCGAAGAAACTGTGAGAATTACTTGGCGCTCAACCCTCAGGCTCCATACGAGGAAGTGCGGGAGAAATTCTTTGCGGAAATCGACGGAAAGTTTGTGATGGACCCTTTGTCCCCGCGGATATTTGAAGCGGTAGCATTAGGTTGCACCTTGGTCATGGTGGAAGGAACATATGCGGGCGTTCTCCAACCAGACCGGCATTACATACGAATCAAGAATGATTATTCGAATCTAGATGATGTCGTGAGACAAATGAAAGATTCTTCTTATTCCCGTCGAATGGCGGAAATTACGTATCAGGAATTGGTTGCTAGCGGTGAATTCAGTTACCGGAAATTTGCAAGCTGGTTTGACGGTGTTTTAGATAAGCACTCTGTTGCGATAGGGATTCCTGGAATTTCGAAATCGATTTTCTACGCCTCAAATTATTTCAGATATGGGCAGACTCTTATTCCGCAAAACGATCGTTTTACAACCCTGCCTGGTAAAAAGATATTTGGATATATCGACAAGTTTAAAAAGGCCCGAAGTAGTCTAAGCCCCCATATCCCGTTACGAATATTGTGGAAGTTACTTCTTAACTATTTTTTCCGTCGTTTATGGAAGCATATCTCATTTAAATCATTGTTCATGGATATCACACGGCTGGGATTGTTTTACAATCTAAAGGTCAAAAATCCAGCTATCAGGAGTAACTTTGAAGTTTGGGTTGGCTATCGTTCAAAATGGAATATGCTCTGTTTTATGAGTTCTCCGAAATCATCTGTTAGATACGTTCCTGAAAAAACTGCTGATCCCGAATCTTTAACTAACCAGTTTGACCTTATTCAGATCGTGGCTTCGCTGCAGAATGGGAGATCACTCCTCGAATGGGATCATTCTCAGGTGGATACCCATCTTGAATTTAACTACCATAAAAAAACTCATTCTTTAGATATGGGCTTGGATGGTCATTATCGATTCCAAGCTCTCATGGCGGTAGCAGAATTTATGCCAGAAGTTATTGTGGATTTATTGCGTTCCATAACAGAGCCGGGAGAACATGTCTAACTTGCTAATCGTCTACGGCGCGAAATCCTATCCCTTGCGAGCCACTACCGAAGATCACCTGTATTCCTTTCGCAGGTATTCCGGGCATCGTTGTGTCTATTTCAACATGCTTACGCTGGGGAAGCCCTGGTATCGCAAGCCCCCACAGTTCATTCAAAGTCAACGGTTTGATTTGATCGTTTTCTATCTCGACCTGTTGAATATCCAATGGCCCCCCTATACCCTCGATGCATTTGCCAGGCAGGCGGAGTATTTTCGGAACGTGAAGTCGGTGAAAGTCGCCCTGCCGCAGGATGAATTCTACAATACGGACCTGTTAGACTGTTTTGTCCGGGAGTTTAAGATGGATCATGTATTTTCGCTGGCGCCGGAGTCGGAATGGAGCAAGATCTATCCGCGGGTTGATCTTGGTAAAGTGAAATTTCATCGCGCCTTGCCGGGTTATCTTGATGAGAAAAGAATCAAGGAGATCGCGCGGCAGGCAGAAACCGTGAAAGATCGTCCTATCGCCATTGGGTATCGGGCGGTCAAGAGTCAGAACATGCACTGGTTGGGACGTCACGGCTTTATGAAACTGGAGATCGCCGAACGCTTCGAGTCGGGCGGGCGGCAGCTTGGTTTGCCCATGGATATATCCACGCGCGCGGAGGATGTGCTACTTGGGAACGAATGGTATCGATTCCTATTGAAGAGCAAGTACACGATTGCGGTGGAGGGCGGTGCGAGTATTTTAGATCGAGATGGAAGTGTGCGGCGTAGGACCGAAGCCTATCTTGCGGAACATCCTGAGGCCGATTTTGACGAGGTCGAACAAGCATGCTTTCCGGGTCGCGATGGTGAATTGAACTACATGGCAATTTCGCCGAAGCATCTGGAATCCTGCGCAACCCGCACCTGTCAGATTTTGGTGGAGGGTGAGTACAATGGGATTCTGACTCCCGGCGTCCATTACATCGAATTGAAACGCGATTTTAGCAATCTTCGGCAGGTGTTGGAAGATGTTCGCAAGGATCATCTGCGTGAAAAAATCACCGATCGCGCGTACAAGGATATTGTTGAATCGGGGCTGTATACCTATCGGGCGTTTGTCGCTTGGGTAATGCAAGTATCCTTGCCGAGACTGGATGATGGGTCGTCCAACGGTTTAGCGAGCAGAGTATCGTATCTCATTAGCAGAGTGTATGAAAACGCGCAATGGATCGAATTGGCGATCCTTTCCACAGCGTTGAGATTCATCAGAAAATTTTTGCCGGCAACAGTTGAGGCATGGCTTCGCAGGATGTTTGGCTGAGGAAAAATATGGAAAAAATAAAGAAAGCCCTGGCTTATCCGCCATCCATCGCGAACTATTTTCTTGAGAAGTTCGTGTTTACCCCATCGAACCCCATCTGGCGTCTTTCTGTGCGGCGGAATGATATGGGCGTAAAACCGAAAGTTAAAGTCCTGCATCCAAATCGGACTACTGCCATTGACGAATTCTGGTCTGAGAATACGGTGTATGTTCCTGCGATGCGAAGCGCGCTTCAATCGCGCATGACCATCGAGTGGAGGTTTAGAACACACCCGAAGTTCAGGGAGTTGACCGGGTTATACGGCGACCATGCCGGCGAAGTGGTGTTAGATTATGGGTGTGGTCCGGGGAATGATCTGACCGGATTTGCGATCCATTCTCGTGCGGCAAGAATCATCGGCATGGACATTTCATCGAAATCTCTGTCGCTTGCGGCGGATCGGCTTGGGTTGCACAACGTAGACCCGAGTCGCCTCGAACTGATACAGATCCACGACTCTGAACCGGTCATTCCGCTTCCTGATGCTTCGGTGGATTTCATCAGTTGCCAGGGTGTTTTGATGCACACAAGCGAACCGGCAAAAATCCTTGCGGAATTTTTTCGCATTCTGAAACCGGGTTCGAAAGCGTGCATTATGGTCTACAGTCAGCCTAGCATCTGGTTCGATCTGTATACTGCCTACGAGCAAATGATCGTAAAGCACGCATTCTCCGGAATGAACATCGAGCGGGCGTTCCGAGGCAACACCGATGGGCTGGATTGTCCCATGTCGCGTTGTTTTCACGTCGAGGAATTTGCAACGATGTGTGAAAATGCCGGGTTTGAATGTCGTTTCGCCGGAGGCTATTTGACCGAGACAGAAATGATCTCATTAAGGAGACAACGCGATCAGGCGCTGGAGGATTCCCGCCTTGAGGATGACCACAAAGAATTTCTTCGTTCGCTTGCTTTTGATGATCGGGGTCTGCCGATGGTTCAGGGTCGTTACACAGGCGTATCGGGTGTTTATCACTTAACGAAAGCGACAAGGTAAATCGTATGTGCGGAATAGCCGGAATATGTTCTCTTAATCACGAATCCGTCCCCGGTCTCGGGCGCAGACTGGGCGTGATGAACCAGCTACTGCGCCATCGCGGTCCAGATGGCGACGCGAACTGGTCGAATCCGTCCGACACGGTCGGGCTGGTTCACCGCAGGCTGGCGATCATTGACCTGACTCCCTCCGGCGCGCAGCCAATGACCGATGGGTTTGGGAACTGGATCGTCTTCAATGGCGAGATCTACAATTACATCGAAGTGCGCCATGAACTTGGTCCAGAACATTTCACGACCAGTTCCGACACAGAGGTGATCCTTGCCGCCTACCGCAAATGGGGCGCGGATTGTGTTAATCATTTGCGCGGCATGTTTGCGTTTGCCATTTGGAACGAACAGGATCGCACGCTGTTCTGCGCGCGCGATCGCTTTGGTATCAAGCCGTTTTATTACATGATCCGGGATGGTATGTTCTATTTTGCATCGGAGGCTAAAGCGCTGCTTCCGTTCGTAGATCAGATCGAGACCGATCTCGACGGCTTCAAAGATTACCTTACCTTTCAATTCTGCCTCGCCGGGAAGACCTTGTTCAAAGGGGTTCGGGAATTATTGCCTGCGCATTTTTTGATGATCCGTGAAGGCGACTTGCAAACTCATAAATACTGGGAAGTTTTCTACGAACCGGATTACGGTCACACGGCGGCATATTTCGAGGAACAGCTTCGCGCTTTGATGATCGACTCGGTTCAATTCCACCTGCGGAGCGACGTTCCCGTGGGAGCCTACGTCAGCGGCGGGCTGGATTCGAGCGCCATCGCATCCATCGCCACGGACCAGCAGGATCCGGCAGCGATGATTGGATTCACGGGGAAGTTCTCTGCGCATGGCGCTGAATTCGACGAGAGTCACTACGCGCGCGCGCTTGCCGAGCAAAAAGGATTTCAGCTATGCGAGCAGGATATTACCGCGCAGGATTTTATCGAGAATATCCGCAGCGTGATCTATCATCTGGATTATCCCGTGGCGGGACCCGGTTCTTTTCCGCAGTTTATGGTGTCGCGCCTTGCCGCGCGTTATCGCAAGGTGATTCTAGGCGGGCAGGGCGGCGACGAGATCTTTGGCGGATACGCTCGTTATCTGATCGCCTATTTTGAACAGTGCATCAAAGGCGCCATCGAAGGGACGATGGACAGCGGCAATTTCATTGTCACGTATGAATCGATCATTCCCAATCTGGTCGCTTTGAGAAACTATAAACCTATGCTTCAGGAGTTTTGGCGCGATGGCTTATTCGACTCCATGGATCGCCGTTACTTCCGCCTTGTGAATCGCGCGCCCTCGCTCGATTCGGAGATCAACTGGCGAGCGTTGGAACCGTATTCGGCGCGCGAGACATTTCTACAGATCTTCAACGGCAAAAACGTTCGCAAGGAATCGTATTTTGATCTGATGACGCATTTCGACTTCAAGACCCTTTTACCCGCGTTACTCCAGGTAGAAGATCGCATGAGCATGGCGCATGGGTTGGAGTCTCGCGTCCCGTTGTTAGACCACCCCATTGTGGAATTGGCTGCCACGATCCCAGCGGATATCAAATTCAAGAACGGCAACATGAAGCATATTATGCGGCAAGTGGTCCAGCCTTTTCTGCCGGAAGCGATTTGGGCAAGGAAAGATAAAATGGGATTTCCAACCCCGCTCTCTGAATGGCTGGCAGGCGAGGCGCGCGAGTTTGTCCGTGATATTTTCTCAAGTCAAAGCGCTATCGGAAGAGACTTGGTGGATAACCGTCAGATTCTTCGTTCTCTGGACCGTGAACCGCGTTATAGCCGAAAAGTTTGGGGATTGTTATGCCTTGAGATCTGGCAGCAGGAATTTCACGACCGCGCTTCTGAGTATAAAAAACTGATGCAGTAAAACCTATTGGAAAAATCTTATCAATCAAAAGGAGTATGACATGAAAATATTAATTACTGGAGGAGCCGGGTTTATTGGTTCACACCTTGCAGATCGTTTGTTGGAGCAAGGCAATGAGGTTTTGGTAATTGACAATTACGCCACAGGCAGGCGTGACAATCTGGTCTCTCGCCCGAATTTAAAAGTCGTCGAAGGGACGATCGCTGATGGCAATTTGGTGCGCAAAGCGTTTGAAGATTTCAAGCCTGAACAGGTTGTCCATGCGGCAGCTTCTTACAAAGATCCAAATAACTGGATGGAAGACTCGCTTACGAATGTGGTTGGGACTGCCAACGTAGTTCAAGCCGCTCAAGCGTTGAATGTCAGCCGTTTCATTTACTTCCAGACTGCCCTTTGCTACGGTCTGCACCCTGTTGAACAGCCGATCACACTTGGGCATCCGATCCATCCGGAAGGGAGCAGCTACTCCATCAGCAAGACGGCAGGAGAATACTACATTAGTATGAGTGGACTGAACTTCATCTCGTTCCGGCTGGCGAATGCCTATGGCCCGCGCAATTTGAGCGGTCCACTCCCCACTTTTTATTCGCGTCTCACCACTGGCAAGAAATGTTTTGTGATGAATACCCGCCGCGACTTTATTTATGTAAGCGATCTGGTGGATGTGGTAGAAAAAGCGCTGAAAGGTGGAGGGCAAAAGGGGTATTACCACATCTCTTCAGGGAGCGATTATGCCATCAAGGAGCTCTACGATGCGACCATCGAAGCCCTGGGAATCACAGATAAAGAGGAGGTGGAAGTGCGCGAAAGAAATCCCGATGATGTATTTTCCATTCTCCTTGACCCGTCAAAAACGAACAAGGACTTCGAGTGGAAAACTGCCACGCCGCTCATGGATGGAGTTGCGCGTGCCATTGAATATTATAGAAAGTTTGGCATCAGCGAAACCTATACCCACCTGAAAGGCGTGTCAGAGTAACCGCAATGGACGAGTTAAAACAAACGAGTATCCTCGTAACAGGCGGCGCCGGCTTCGTGGGTAGCAATCTGGTGCGTACATTGCTGGCAGAAGGGATCGCCTCGATTGACGTCGTGGATAATCTGCTCTCCGCAGAACGGAGCAATATTCCGCAGGATGAGCGCGTTCATTTCATTGAAGGTTCGATTGCAGGCGATTCGGTCCTCGACGCCATCAACGATGAGTATGATTACATCTTCCACTTAAGCACCTACCACGGAAATCAAAGTTCGATTGCGAATCCGCTTGTTGACCATGAGAACAATACGCTCACTACTTTGAAGTTGTTGGAGCGCGTGAGAGATTTTAAGCGCTTGAAGAAATGGGTATATTCCGGCGCGGGTTGCGCAGTAGCGGAAAAGACCTACGATCAGGCTCACGCCACGCTGGAGGATGCCCCGATCTCCCTGAAAATGGACAGCCCCTACTCCATTTCGAAGATCGTTGGCGAGTTTTATGCTGTCTATTATCATGAACGGCATAAAGTGCCGACTGTGCGCGCCCGGTTCCAAAATATCTATGGACCCGGTGAGATCCTCGGCGCGGGGCAGTGGAGAGGCACCCCGGCAACCGTCTGGCGGAATGTCACGCCGACCTTCATTTACAATGCGTTGAAAGCGAAGCCACTCCCCGTGGAGGGGAAGGGAGATGCCTCCCGCGATTTTATCTTCGTGCAGGATATCGTGATGGGATTGATCCTTTGCGCCGTACGAGGGAAACCGGGCGATGTGTACAATCTGGCAAGTGGTGTGGAAACATCTATTAAGGACTTGGCGCAGACGATCAATGAATTGGCTGGCAACTCAACGCCGATTGAATTTCGACCGGGACGCGATTGGGATCACTCCGGGAAACGCTTCGGAAGTACGATCAAATCGCAAAATGAACTTGGGTTTAAAGCGAAAACTTCCCTGCGCGCCGGCTTGGAACAGACGATCGCATGGACAAAAGAAAATATGGAACTGATCGAATCCTGCATTCATCGTCACGATGAAAAAATGAAAATGTTTGGGTAGCTACCACCATGTGCGGCATAGTCGGACTGTGGAACCTCAACGGCGAACCGATCTCGCCAGAAGAGCTCAATAACTTCATCAACTCCCTCGCCCACCGCGGACCCGATGGGAGCGATATTTATATTGACACCAAGTCGAATCTTGGGTTCGGGCATCGCCGTCTCGCCATCATTGACACCTCCGACGGCGGGCGTCAACCGATGTCGTATGCGGACGGGCGGTATTGGATCGTGTTCAACGGCGAGATGTATAACTTCCTCGAGTTGAAGAACGAACTCGAAGCGTTGGGCTATTCGTTCAAAACCGAATCAGATACCGAAGTGATTCTCACCGCATATCACCACTGGGGTGAAGACTGTCAGTTGAAATTCAACGGCATGTGGGCGATGGCGATCTGGGATTCACAGGAGCGAAAACTTTTTGTCTCGCGCGACCGCTTCGGCGTGAAGCCCATGATCTATCATTACGACGAGAATCGTTTTGCGTTCGCATCCGAGATGAAAGCCTTCCTTGCGTTGGATTGGTTCGAGCCAGAGTTCGACCCCGCGATGGTCGCGTTGGCGTTGACGAACGAGCGTCTCATCGAAGGCGACGAGCGGTGCATGTTGAAGGGGCTGAATCACTTGCTAGGCGGGCACAGCCTCACCCTGCGTCCGAACGAGGCGCCGAGAGTCCGCCGCTGGTGGAATACGCTCGACCATTTGGAATCCGTTCCGCAAACCTACGACGATCAAGTGGCGCGCTTCCGCGAGTTGTTCCTCGACGCGTGCCGCATCCGCATGAGAAGCGATGTGCCGATCGGCACAGCCCTCAGCGGCGGACTCGATTCGAGTTCCATCTTGTGCGGCATGACTCACATCCGCAACACGACGAATGCAACGGATCGTCTCGCACATGAATGGCAGAAGGCGTTCATCATGACGTATCCTGGCGCGGTGATCGACGAACGCAAGTATGCCGATGAGGTCATCAAGAAAACGGGCGTCACGCCGATCTATTGCGCGGGCGCGTCGGACATGTATCTCGATCACTTCGACGATATTCTTTTTCAATACGAAGAAATTTCCGACATTCATCTCGGTCCGTGGCTGGTGCATAAATTTCAGCGCGAGAATAATGTGGTCGTCACCATTGATGGGCACGGCGGAGATGAATTGCTCGGCGGCTATCCGTGGCATGTGACTGCCGCGCTCAAAGATTCGGTTTCAAAATTTTCGCCGCGCCGCACGCGCGACCTGCTCGACATCATGAAAGGTCTCGAACTCTTCCCCGCGAATCAGTTTTACATCAAGAGCGCGCAGGCGTTGTTTGTGAAGATGACAAAAGAAAATGAACAGCCCTGGCTCATCCAGCCCATTGCGAATTTCACATCGTCGGCATATGACCACGACATGCCGCTCATCAAAGACCGCGATGCGTTGTTCAGATCGTTGTATGTGGATTTTCATTTCACGCAACTGCCGATGAATTTACGCGACTTCGACCGACTCTCGATGGCGCACGGAGTGGAGGTGCGCTCGCCGTTCATGGATTGGCGACTCGCCTGCTATTCGTTCTCGCTTCCTTCCACGGTGAAGATTGGATCGGGTTTCACCAAGCGGATTCTACGGGACGCGTTGAAAGGCATCCTGCCCGAATCGATCCGCACGCGCACGCGCAAACTCGGCTTCCCGAATCTCGCCGAAGCATGGACTTCGCCGCGCGCGCAAGAGTTCATCCGCGATGTGGTGAACAGCGCGGAGTTTCAGGGGTCGAATATTTGGAACGGCAAAAAAATTGCGGAGGATCTCTCGCTTGCGATTCGGGATCAAGATAACGACCAGTTGCATCAAGCATGGATCTATGTGCAGGCGGCGCGGCTGATGCAGTTGTTCCGCGAAAAACGGAGAGTGTACGCATGATCGTCATCGTAGATTACGGAGTCGGCAACCTCGGCTCGATCAAGAATATGTTCAAAAAGGCGGGCTTCAAAGCGGAGCCGTCCTCCGACCCTGCCGTGATTCGAGACGCCGAGAAGTTGATCCTGCCTGGTGTGGGCGCGTTCGACGCGGCAATGAAAAAATTCCGCGAGACAGGGTTGGTTCCCATCGTCGGTGACCTTGTGCTGGAGAAGAAAGTTCCCGTGCTTGGCTTATGCGTGGGATTGCAACTGATGACGAGAGGATCCGAAGAGGGAACTGAAGCAGGCTTGGGGTGGTTCGATGCGCAGACCATCCGCTTCAAATTCGATGGGGAACACGCGAATCTAAAGATCCCGCACATGGGCTGGAACGAGATCCACGTGCGACGTCAGCATCCGCTGGTGGACGGTCTGCCCGCCGATTCGCGCTTTTATTTCGTCCACTCGTATCACGTGGTCGCGAAAGACACCGACGCGGTGCTTGCCGAGACCGAGTACGGCGTGACCATCCATTCGATTTTGGGCAAGGGCAACATCGTCGGCGCGCAGTTTCACCCTGAGAAGAGTCACAAGTTCGGGTTACAGTTGCTGAAAAATTTTGCGGAGCGTGCGTCATGATCCGCCCGCGCGTCATTCCGTGCATGTTGTTGAAGGGCGAGGGGTTGGTGAAGACGGTCAAATTCAAAGACCCGAAATACCTCGGCGACCCGATCAACATCGTGCGCATCTTCAATGACAAAGAAGTGGACGAGTTAATCTTCCTCGATATCCTCGCCACAACCGAAAACCGCCGCCCGAATTTCGAGTTGTTGAAAAAGATCACGAGCGAATGTTTCATGCCATTGGGGTACGGCGGCGGCATCCGCGACATGGACGATGTGCGGCAGTTGCTTTCCATTGGCGTGGAAAAATTTGTGCTGAACACATCGGCGGTGGAGAATCCTTCGCTCGTCCGCGCCGCGGCAGACCACGCGGGGAGTCAGGCGGTGGTCATTTCGATTGACGTGAAGAAAACGCTGTTCGGCAAATACGAGGTCTTCACGCGGGCGGGCAAGAAAGGGACGGGTCTCGATCCCGTGAAGTTTGCCGTGGACATGGAGAAGCAAGGCGCGGGTGAAATTTTTGTCAACTCGATTGACCGCGATGGTACGATGCAAGGCTACGACCTCGACCTCATCACCCGCGTATCAGAAGCCGTGACAGTGCCTGTCGTCGCGTGCGGCGGCGCGGGAAATGTTCAACATCTGGCGGAGGCGGTGAAGGCGGGCGCGTCCGCCGCGGCAGCGGGGAGCATGTTCGTGTTCCAAGGTCCGCTACGAGGCGTATTGATCAGTTATCCTACGCAGGAAGAGCTGAAGAGGGCGATCCCGTAGAGAATGTCATGTCGTTGCGAGGAGGCTCGCGCTGAGCGGAGCGAGTGACAACGAGCGAAGACGAAGCGTAGCCGACGAAGCAACCCCCAACACTGCGAGGAGATTGCTTCGCCACTCGCTGTCGCTCGGGCTCGCAACGACATGATGAAATTTGTTGGAGACTTAATGACTTCTGAGTATCGAATCTGCACGCGTTGTTTGATGGACACGACCGACCCCAACATCGTTTTCGATGAGAACGGTGTGTGCAATCATTGCCACGACCATGACCGTTTGATGAAGCAAAAAGTTGTCACAGGCAAGGCGGGCGAGGAGCATCTGCAAAAACTTGTGGACGAAATGAAGCGCGATGGGCGCGGCAAGCCGTATGATTGTCTCATCGGCGTCAGCGGCGGCGTGGACAGCACGTACGTGGCGTATCTCGTCAAGAAGATGGGACTGCGTCCGCTGGCTGTGCATATGGACAACGGCTGGGATTCCGAACTCGCCGTCAAAAATATCGAAGAGACGTTGAAACGCCTCGGCATTGACCTGCACACCGAAGTGCTGGATTGGGAAGAGTTCAAAGGCTTGCAAGTGGCGTTCCTCAAATCGTCCACGCCTGATTCGGAAATCCCAAGCGATCACGCCATCTGGGCAGTGCTCGGCGACCTCGCGGATAAACTCAACGTGAAATACATCGTGTCGGGATTCAACGTCCGCACTGAAACACATTTGCCGCGCGCCTGGTCGCAGGGACATTTCGATTGGAAATACATCCGTAGTGTGAATCAACTCTTCGGACGCGGCAGGCTCAAGACTTTTCCGCACATTGGATTCTTCACGTACTATCGCCGCCTGCTCACACATCGCCGCGTGGACATTTTGAACTACATTGATTTCAACAAGACCGAAGCCATGAAAATTCTCGAACAGGAACTCGGCTGGCGATATTACGGCGGCAAGCATTATGAATCGATTTATACGCGCTTTTATCAAGGCTATATTTTGCCGACGAAGTTCGGCTACGACAAACGCCGCTCGCATCTTTCGAGTTTGATATGCTCAGGCGAAACAACGCGCGACGCGGCAATGAAAGAACTCGACAAGCCGACGTATCAACCCACGATGCAAGAGGAAGACCGCGAATATGTCGTCAAGAAACTCGGGCTCACCGACGATGAGTTCGAGTCGATTCTCAACGCGCCGAAGAAAACATTTTGGGATTATCCGTCGTATGGGCGCGTCGTCGAAGGTCCGTTGTTGAAGGGGTTGTACAACATCGGGCGCGATTGGTATCGCGCGCGCCAAAAACGCGCGCATCAGGCTGAGGCGTAATGCGCATCGCATACGTCAGTCTGCATTGGGCGCGCACAAAAAATTCGGGTGTGGGGAAGAAGATGCAAAGTCAACTGGAAACGTGGCGCGGCATGGGGCACGAGGCTTGGCTGTTCATGCATGCGTCCACGGGCGAACCAGCCGAAAGGTTGATCGAAGCGGAGGTCATCCCGTATGAGTCGCGCGGAAAAATTTTCACCGAGATCAATCGCATCCGCGCGGCGAGTCGACTTGTCGATGCGGTGAAAAAGTTCAAGCCCGATATCATCTATTTGCGTTACGGAATTTATGTGTACCCCGCGCATCGCCTGATGCGGATCGCGCCTGTGATCGAAGAGATCAACACGAACGATTTGACTCAGCACGAAGATTTGGGCGGGATATATAGTTTGTACAACCGACTCACGCGCGGGATTTTTCTACGCCTCGTGCGCGGACTTGTGGCTGTCTCGCGCGAATTGGAAGTTTCTCCCGTCTTTGCTTTTTATCGCAAGCCCACGCGCGTCATCGCCAATGGCATTGACGTTGATTCGTTCAAGCCGTTGCCCGCGCCGTCGAATAAGACTCCACGATTGGTTTTCATCGGAAGCCCTGGTTATATCTGGCACGGAGTTGACAAACTCGTTGACTTCGCGCATCGCTTCTCGGATGTGCAACTCGATATCGTCGGTTATGATGCGTTGCCTGAACATGAACCATTGCCGCTGAATTTAAATCTGCATGGTTATCTTTCATCGGATGAATATTTGAAAGTGCTTGCCCACGCCGATGTTGCGATCAGTTCACTGGCGTTGCATCGCATTCAATTGGATGAGGCGTCCACGTTGAAGAGCCGCGAGTGTCTCGCGCTGGGGCTACCGCTCGTGACTGCGTACACCGACACCGACCTCGACGACGCGGGTTTCGATTTCCTGTTGAAGATTCCCAACAAAGAGGATAACATTCAGACCCACGGAGAAGCCATCCGCGAGTTTGCGTATCGTATGCGCGGCGTCCGCGCGGACCGTGCCGCGCTGAAAGAACGAATTGACTCGACCCGCAAGGAAGAACTACGCTTGAAATTTTTTGAAGAGATTGTTTTTGGTACACGGATTACACGGACAAACACGGATTTTTAATTGTTTTTTCCGTGAAACCCGTGTTGTCCGTGTACAAAAATGGATTTGAGAAACGAATGCCAAACACCCGTGAACTGTATTTGCGATTGCTCGTCATCGCGCTTGCCACATTTTTATTAACCGCCGCCAGCCTCGAATTCTATAACATCACATGGGGGACAGGCGAATGGCTGGGCTTGTTTTCGCTTAAATGGTTTGTCGCGTTCATTCTGTTCGAGTTGTTCTGCATCCTCTGCCTCGAAGGGACGATCCTCGCGGCTTGGCGCAATGAAAAATTCAATTCTGCGCTCGCCCGCGTTGCGAAACTTCGCAACAAACTTGGCGCGTTGCGTTGGGTGTTGAGCGCGGTCGTGCTCGTCCTTCCCATTTGGATTCTGCAATACACCGCCTGGGGACTCGTCCTGCACGGACAATATCTCCGCTGGATGTTGTGGGCGGTCTCTGCGATTCTGCTCGGATTCTTATTGACTCGTTCCAACGAAAGCGCGCTCGAATGGCTTGGGATATTATCCGCGTTGACTCTGATCTCAGGCGCGGCGGTCTTTATCCTTTCGCTCGGCAACGTGACGAGTTATCCGTTCTCGTTGGGCTGGTCGGAGGGAAATCGCTGGTGGGATTATTCGATCCTTTTCGGGCGCGATATTTACATCTACCCCGAAGATAAGTCCATCCCTGTGTTGCTCGATGTGGGCAGGCAATTTATCGGCGGGATTCCGTTCCTGCTCCCGAACGTTACCATCATGCAAGCCCGCTTGTGGACAGGACTTGTCAACGCTGTTCCATATTTCATCCTCGGTCTCGTTGCGTTCAAGTCCGCGCAGTTCAAACGCTGGCAATGGATTCTCGTCGCGCTATGGACGATGATCTTTGTGCTTCAAGGTCCCATCCACCCGCCGTTGTTGTGGTGCGCGATCTTCGTCGCGTTCGCGTGGGGCAAACCGTTGTGGCTGGCAGTTCCACTAATTTTTGTCACAAGTTATTTTGCCGAAGTGAGTCGCTATACGTGGATGTTCGCGCCAGGCATGTGGGCGGCGATGTTGGAGTTCAGCAGTGCAAATTTGTCTGATTCAAAATTTACCGCTAAGAGCGCGAAGGGCGCAAAGAAAGATTTAAAACTTGGCGACCTTGGCGGGCTTCGCGGTTCAAACGATCGCACCGTCTGGGCACGCGCAATTTCAGTCGGCGTGGCAGGCATACTCGGCGGATATGCCGCGCCGTTCTTCATCCCAACGATTCTTGCGAGATTCTCCCCGAACGTTTCCTCCAGCCTCGGCGGAGGTGTGACGTTATCTGGCTTGGGCAATGAGGCTTCATCGCAAGAGTTGTTGTGGTATCGGCTGTTCCCGAACGCCACATACCCCGAAGGGATTTTGCTCGGCTTACTGCTCGCGGTGGGACCGTTGATCGCGGTGCTCGTTTATTTATCTGTGACGCGGCGATGGGCGTTGACCTTTTTGCAGAAACTCGCGGTCATCCTGCCGTTGCTTTCATTTCTCGTCGTTGGCTTGATCGTCAGCGTGAAGATCGGCGGCGGCGGCGACCTGCACAACATGGACATGTTCATCATCGGCTTGCTGTTCGCGGGCGCGATGGCATGGCATCAGTCGGGCGCGAAATGGATTCTCGAAAGCGCCGCGTCGCCTGTGTGGATTCGACTCGTGTTGTTGTTCATGGTTGTGTACCCCGCATATTACCCGATGAAATTTCTCGCGCCGAATCGCGTGGCGGAGGAAGATATGACGTGGGTGATGACCCTCGCCGATATTCCGCCGCAGGGTCCGTTCCCTGAATTGCTTCCGTATGAAAACGATTCGGACAAAGCGTTGAAAGATATTCGCAACGCGATTGACGAAGCCGCGCCGAACGGTGACATCCTTTTTATTGACCAGCGGCAATTGCTCACGTTCAAATACGTCACGGGCGTTCCGCTTGTGCCAGAGTATGATAAAAAGGTGCTCATCAATGAAGCGATGAGCGCGAGCGAATCGTATTTTCAAAATTTTTATCGCGATCTCGCCGCGCATCGTTTCTCGCTCATCATCACCAATCCGCTCCACGAACGGATCCAAACCGAAGAAGATAACTTCGGCGAAGAAAATAATGCGTGGGTCGAGTGGGTGTCTGCGCCTGTGTTGTGTTTTTATGAACCGCTCGAAACGTTGAAAAAAGTTAGAATCCAACTGCTCGTGCCGAAAGAAGATATTTCCGCGTGCGCGAAGTATTTGGATAATTGATGTGCAAACCGTCCCGCAGGTTGAATCTTTTGTCATGTCACCCTGAGGGAGCGATAGCGACCGAAGGGTCTCTGCTCGTTGCGGAGGAGATGCTTCGCTATCGCTCAGCATGACATTACCAATTCGGAGAAAAATAAATGTCCATTCCATTCAACAGACCCACCAACGTCGGCAACGAACTCGAATACATCAAGCAAGCCATCCAATCGTCGCATCTTGCGGGCGATGGGAACTTCACCAAAAAATCGCACGCGATCCTCGAAGAAGCGATGAACGTTCCTAAAGCGTTACTCACTACCTCCTGTACGCACGCGCTGGAAATGTCCGCGCTGTTGTTGGATTTGAAAGAGGGGGATGAGGTCATCGTCCCTTCGTTCACGTTCGTTTCGACGATCAACGCGTTTGTCCTGCGCGGCGCGAAAGCGGTCTTTGCCGACGTTCGACCTGACACGCTGAACCTCGACGAATCCAAGCTGGAGGCGTTAATCACGCCGCAGACGCGTGCCATCG
>CAYWCN010000024.1:0-43197 GCA_964456775.1 uncultured Anaerolinea sp. | reverse complement strand
GCGTTGATCGCGCTGGGCGACCAGCCTCAAGTCCGCGAGGGAAGCGTGCAGAGGGTGTGCGAAATGTTCAAGGAAACTGGGAGTCCGCTTGTGGTTCCGAGTTATCACATGCGGAGGGGACATCCATGGCTGGTAGAAGAATCGTTGTGGGGTGAGATGCTTGCCGTGCGCGCGCCGCAAACGCCGAGGGCTTTTTTGAACGCGCGCGCGGATCAAATCAAGTATGTTGAGGTTGACGACGAGGGGATTCTTGCGGATTTGGATACGCCCGAACAATATCGAACGCACAAGCCATAGAATTTCATTTCAAAAGCAAAATATATAAATTCGTTTCGCGTCGTTGAAACCCCATGCGTTGATACAACAAATTTGCCGCTTCGCGTTTTGGGTTGGAGGTCAACGAGATGTTGCTCGACCCCGCTTCATGCGCCAACTCGATCGCGCGAGCGATCATCGCTTTAGCAATTCCTTTGTTTCGATATTGCTCATCCACGACAACATCTTCAATGACGGCTCGCGCTCCAGTGGGAACGCGATAGACGATCAGGGTCAACATCCCCGCAATTTCTTTATCTTGATTTGACGGGCGAGCAACCAACAACGATGTGCCCGAAGAATTGAGAATGGCTGTTAATTCATCGCGCGTCGGCGGAGTTTTTTCAGGCGCGAGTTGAAACAGCAAGCGGGAGAACGCCGCGAGGAGTTCGTCGGAAACCTCAGTTATCTTTTCGATCCACATTGTTCTACGCAGGCTTCGGCGTTCCAAATTTGGGGAAGAAACTTAACAGCGCGTAATATGCCACATAGACAAACGACGCGGGCGCGACCCATTCAGGCACGTTGGGATATTGCAGGAGCGCCCAAACGCCCAGCCCGGCATACAGATAGGTGAAACCAAGCGTGAAGCGGCGCAAGCGGGTATTGCGAGAAGGATAAAGATATTTGACAGGCACAAAAATCAGGATGTTGCACAACACGAGCAGTACAAGATTGATCCACGGGTTTAACCCTAACAGCATCATGTATACGACGAGAAAATTCCAAACGGAGGGAAAGCCTTTGAAAAAATATGAATCGTTGTCGGTCTTTGCGTCTGTTTGCGCGAACTGATACGCGGAGGTGAGCAGAATCGAGATCGCGGCCGCCATCGCAAAACCGTCGGGCATCAATCCGTCCACGCGGATCAACAACAACGCCGCCACAACGACGTAATTCAAATAATCAATGATGTTATCCATCAAGCCGCCGTCCACGCCCTGGGCGTATTCCTTCACGTGGAGTAATCGCGCCAACATCCCGTCGAATCCGTCCACCAGCATGGCGATGACGATGTACACGATGGCGAGTTTGAAATTCGATTCCCAGATCGCGAGCAGGGTTAGAAATCCCCACACCGCGCCTGTCGCAGTAAATAGATGCACACTCCATGCCAAAGTTTTACGAAGCCAAAGCGGAAGTCTCTCGAACATGCGTCACCTCAAAGAAAGTATTACGAAACATAGTAACGACTTTCGTCGTTCCTGTAAACGACTGAAGTCGTTACTACAAACTTTGTCGTTTGCTTATTATAAAAGAAAAGGCGCGTCTTTCAACGCGCCTTTCAAAATTATTTACATCGCTCGAGCCGCCGTCCTCGGCGGCGACTTCCATCGCCGAGGACGGCGATGGAAGCAATAATTTATTTTTTCACCAGCCCAACTTTGACAGTCTCGCCGTCGAACGAATCGTCCACAGTGGATGCGCCGCTGGGCGGACTCGTAAACTGAAGACTCGACGTCAGCGTTTCGGACGTGATGTACTCCTTGTGCGCCTCGATCGCGGACCTCAAACCTGCCGAGGCTTCGACGAACAGTTCTATCCTGTCAGCCACGTCCAAGTCCGCGCTCTTGCGGAGGTCTTGCACGCGCCGCACAAATTCACGCGCCAGACCTTCCTGCACGAGTTCGGGAGTCAACTCGGTGACGAGCGCGGCGACGTACGCGCCATCTTCGGCAACCGCGAATCCTTCTTTCGCTTGCGCCTTGACATCAACCTCTTCAGACAAAATTTCGTAGTCGACTCCTTCAAGGCTCAGTTTCAGCGGTTCGCCAGACATCAGCGTCTTCGCAACTTCTTCCGCGTTCATGGCAAGGATCGCCTTTTGAAGCGCGGGGAATTTGTTGCCATATTTTTGTCCCAACTGCTTGGGCAACGGCTTGACCGTGTGCGACACGGCTTCGGTCGAGGCATCCAGCAAGCGGACTTTCTTCACGTTTAACTCGTCCACGAACAGGTCGGCATAGTTTTCGACCGCTTTACGTTCGTTCGCATTGCCGACGGAGAACGCGGCTTCGGCAAGCGGCTGACGAACTTTGCGATTCGCTTTCTGCCGCGCGGAATGTCCAAGCGAGACGAGTTTCATCACAGTTGCCATGTCGTGGTTAAGCGACTCGTCTATCATCTCAGGCATCACTTGAGGCCACTCGGCGAGATGTACCGACTCAGGCGCGGACTCGTCCACGGAGCGGACGAGATTTTGATAAAGCTCGTCGGCGAGAAAAGGCATCGCGGGTGCGACCAGCTTCGAGATTGTGACAAGAGCCGTGTACAACGTCGAGTAGGCGGCTTGCTTGTCGGAGTCCGATTCCGATTTCCAGAAGCGGCGGCGCGAACGTCGCAGATACCACGTGGACAATTTCTCTACGAACGCTTCAACGGGACGCGTCGCGTTGGTCACATCATATTTTTCGTACGCATCCGTCACATCGCGGACGAGCACATTCAATTCAGATAACAGCCAGCGATCCAGATCGCTCGTTGCTATCGGCATGGTGGTGACGGTGGGTTTGTCGAGATTCGCATACGTCACGAAGAACGAATAGACGTTCCACAACGTGAGCGTGAAGTTGCGGATGACCTCGCCCACCAAGTCGGAAGAGAAGCGTCGCTCTTGCCCTGGCGGAGTCGCCGTGTAAAGATACCAGCGGAACGCGTCGGCGCCGTGAACGCTCAGCACGTCCCATGGCGCAACGATGTTGCCCTTACTCTTCGACATCTTCTGCCCATCGCCATCAAGGATCAAGCCGAGACAGATCACATTCTCGAACGAAACTTTGTCGAACAATAACGTGCTGATGGCGTGAAGTGAATAGAACCATCCGCGCGTTTGGTCAACGGCTTCGCAGATGTAATCGGCGGGGAACTGCGATTCGAATTTATCTTTGTTCTCGAACGGATAGTGCCACTGCGCGACAGGCATCGAACCCGAGTCGAACCACACGTCAATGAGATCGGGGACGCGGCTCATCTGCTTGCCGCATTGCGCGCAATCCCAATGGACTTGATCCACGTACGGACGATGCAGATCGAGTTCGCTCAGGTCGCGTCCCACTTTTTCAGAGAGTTCCTTCACCGAGCCAACGCCCTCGCGATGTTTGTTCTCACATTCCCAGATCGGAAGCGGCGTGCCCCAATAACGTTCGCGGCTCAACGCCCAATCAATGTTGTTGGAGAGCCAGTTGCCGAAGCGACCTTCGCGCGTGTGTTCGGGAACCCAGTTGATAGTGTTGTTCAGGCTGACAAGTTTGTCGCGGAACGCGCTCGTGCGGATGTACCATGACTCGCGCGCGTAATACAACAGCGGAGTTCCGCACCGCCAGCAGAACGGATAGGTGTGCTTGTACTCGCCCGACTGGAACAAGAGTCCGCGCGCGCGCAGGTCTTCGATGATCATCGGGTCGGCTTCTTTGACGAACACTCCGCGCCATGGCGTGACTTCGGAGACAAACGTCCCGTCGGGAAGAACGGTCATCAACACGGGTAAGTTGTACTGCTTCGACATTTCCATGTCTTCCTGACCGAACGCGGGCGCGATGTGTACCAAGCCTGTGCCGTCTTCCGTTGTAACAAAATCTCCCAGCACAACATAATGCGCGGGCTTGTCCGGCGGCAGGAAGGTGAACAACGGATGATATTTCACATCCTTCAACTTTTTACCTTTGAAGGTTTCAACGACCTTCACTTCCTCTTCGCCGAACACTTTTTGCACAAGCGACTTCACGAGGATCAACTTTTCTTTTTTGCCGTCGTTGTCGCGTTCGACAGTCACGTATTCTTCTTCGGGATGCGCGGCAACAGCGACGTTGGACGGCAATGTCCACGGAGTCGTCGTCCACACGAGCAGTGACGTGTCGGGCTTATCCACCAGCGGCATGCGCACAAAGACCGAAGGGTCGATCGCGTCGTCGTAGCCGAGGGCAACTTCATGGTCCGAAAGAGGCGTGCCGCAGCGCGGGCAATACGGCACAACTTTGTACCCTTTGTACAGCAGGTCTTTGTCCCAAAAATTTTTCAATATCCACCAGACCGACTCGATGTAGTCGTTGGTGTACGTCACATACGCGTCTTCGAGGTCAACCCAGAACGCGATGCGGTCGGTGAGTTTCTCCCAATCCTGAATGTACGTGAACACGGATTTTTTGCACAGCTCGTTGAATTTATCGATGCCGAATTCTTCGATCTGCTGTTTGTTTTTGAAGCCGAGTTGTTTCTCCACTTCGATCTCGACGGGCAGACCGTGCGTGTCCCAGCCGCCGCGCCGCGAGACGTGGAATCCGCGCATGATCTTGTAGCGCGGGAACATGTCCTTGAACGCGCGCGCCAACACATGATGCACGCCAGGCTTGCCGTTCGCGGTCGGCGGTCCCTCATAGAAAACATACTCAGGCGCGCCTTCGCGTTGTTGCGTTGTCTTTTTGAAAATGTCGCGTTGTTTCCAAAATTTCATCATGGCTTCTTCCATCGAAGTCACGTTGAGTTTGGAGTTGACTGGTTTGAACATGGTTATCTCCTCTTTCATTTTCCGTCATTGCGAGCCACGAAGTGGCGAAGCAATCTCCGTCACCGTGTCGGGGATTGCTTCGTCGGGCTACGCCCTCCTCGCAATGACGGGTAGTGTTAAAACAAAAACTCTCATCTCACACAGAGACGAGAGAATTCTCGCGGTACCACTCTGATTCCACGCACACCTATGCGCGACACTCATCGGCGACAAACATCGCCCTGCTTTGATAACGGAGGACAACTCCGATTCGCTTACTCTCAACCGACCGTCCGACGATTTGACCATCAGACTATTCGACCAATTTCTGCGGAATGGCTCCGAGATGATCTTCGATTTGCTCGCTGATGTGGCTCACACCGCGCCCACACTCGCTGACAGTCTCACAAACCTACTCTTCTCTTCACTGCCTTTAGTTCGCGAATTATGCCACAACAATAATTGAGCGTCAACGATTCGTGGAACGGATTGGCAATCCGCTCTGGAAGAGTTCGAGTTCAGGCGACAGTTGTACTGTCGCCTGCCATGACGCAGTACAACTGCGTCATGATCTTATTGTTGAGCGTCAACGATTCGTGGAGCGGATTGCCAATCCGCTCTCTTTATTGGATAATCACACCTATGCCGACTCCCCCTCTCAAACTGGATTCGCCGCCCGAGGCTGGCTCGCCCCTAGTCGTCAACGCTTCTTCTCTGACGGTCAGCCTGCCTCGCCCTCCTCAAAAGTTTTATCGCCACGGATGGCAATCCTGGTCCCTCGCCGCGTGGACGGAGCCGACTCCCCTCCCTATTCAACGCCCCGCGATTCTACATCCCCTGCAAACTGATCCGCGCTACGTGAACGAATCATCGCCGCACAGTTCATGGGTCGGCGCGGTGGAATTGGACGAGAACGATATTTTGCTTATCGGCGCGTTGGGATTGGAATCGCATGTTCGACTAAAAGAAAATCAACTCGAGGGCGCTGCCCTGAGCGTGTCGAAGGTTCAGCATGAAGCGGATGGATGTGAATGGTTCATCGCGCGCGGAAACGAAGAATATGTCTTTGCAAAATACGCCGAAGAACTCGGCAAACGCTTCGGCAAAAGATCGGACAAGCCCGCGCCGCGCGTCTGGTGTTCGTGGTACAGCCTGTACACCGCCATTGACGAAACGATCCTCTCCCGCATCTTCGACGAGTTGGGCGACCTGCCCTTCGATGTTCTGCAAGTGGATGATGGCTGGCAAACTTCCATCGGCGATTGGGAAGCGAATGGAAAATTTCCATCGGGAATGAACGCTCTGGCAGACAAGATAAAGTCAACGGGACGCAAGGCTGGGCTATGGCTCGCGCCGTTGATCGCTGTCGAGTCATCGCGTTTGTTTCGTGAACATCCCGCTTGGTTTCTGCGCGATGAAAATGGAAAATTTGTGTCGGCTGGATTCAACTGGGGCGAGCAACTCTACACGCTGGATACCACGCGTCCCGCCGTAACGGTATGGCTGTCCGCGCTGATGAAACAAGTCCGCGCGTGGGGATTCGATTACCTGAAATTGGATTTTCTCTACGCAGGCGCATTGCCTGGCAAACGATTCGCAGACACACAACGTGAAGCCGCGTATCGTCAGGCATTGATAACCATGCGCGAGGCGATGGGACACGAAGCATACTTCCTCGCTTGCGGCGCTCCGATCCTGCCGTCACTTGGCTTGTGTGACGCCCTCCGCATCGGTCCCGATGTTTCAGACAAATGGGAAGACTCGCGCGATGCAACTTTCTTATATAACTTCACCACGCCTGGCGCGAGAAACGCTATCCGCACGACGGTGAGCCGCTTGTGGCTTCAGTCTTTGGTTGCTGTTGATCCTGATGTGGTTTATTTTTCAGGGATAGAAAATTCGCTTTCAGCGGAACACAAACAACTTCTTCAAGACCTTGCCGCCATCTGCAACTTCAAAGCGACATCGGAACTTCCGCAATGGATGACGCCCGCCGAGCGCGAATCTTTAGGCGGGTTTCTAACCGCGTCTCCGCAAGTGAAACGCCTCAACCGCGCAACCTTCCAGATTGACGACCGCGTTGTAGATTTTTCATCCGCTCTAGCATTATCCCCTCCCCCGCGCGGGCTGACCAAACTCCCAGCCGCGTTCATGGGCTGGCTGGGGAATCAACCTTTTGCGTTGAACTTATTCCATCGGTTGAACGAATCGGCTTTCAAGAAAAAGAGACGGCGAGCGGAAGACCAATTGTCAAAATAATCCATCTTACACAAAAGCGACATGAATGCCTGTCCTGAGTTTATCGAAGGGTCGCGTTACGAAATCAAATTATCCGTCTTCGCCGCCATGATGAAATCGTTTTTGTGCAAGCCTTTCACCACATGCGTCCACCATTGGACGGTGACTCTTCCCCACTCCAGCACGATCAGCGGATGATGATCTTCCTCTTCGGCAATGGCGGCGACTTTGTTTGTGAATTCCAATGATTGGGCGTAATTTTTGAATTTGAAAATGCGCTGTAACTGCGGGATGCCATCCCGCTCCACGAGAGTCCATTCGGAGACTTGAGGAAGGAGTTCGGCGATCTCGGCTTCGGTCAGGCTTGGATCACCGCCGCGGCAGGCGACGCATTTGAGTTGAGAGAATTCCATCATTCAATTTCTCTCCAGAAAATCGTCGGGAGAAATGTCTGCCTGTTTCAATATCGCTCGTAACGTGCCTTCAGGCATATCTCCAGGATGATTCGGGATTGTTGTATACCTGCCTGTTGTCAGATTGCGCCAGATTTCATGACTTCCCGCCCCATGACGAAAAAACTCAAAGCCGAAAGCCTTGAGTTTTTTGACGATCTGTCGATACCGAAAACCTGAGAGTCTCCCCATCCTCAGCCCGCCACAATTAGTGGATAATCGAAGCTTTCATTGATCGCAGGCAACCGAATATCACCTTGCGCCTCGAGCAACTTACGCGCCACATCGCGGGCAATTTCAACAGTCTCAGCGATGGTACGCCCCTGAGCGACCAATCCTTGCACATCTTCAGACGTTGCAAGATAAACACCCTCGGGCAATTTCTCAATATGGATTCGCACTATATGTTCGTTGACATTTAACATAGGAAACTCTCCTTGCTTTTGCAAGTATAGCACACCTGCTTGCGCGCCTATCCATCCCGCTCCACGAGTTGCCATTCGGGGACTTGAGGCAGAAGCTCGGCGATCTCGGTTTCGGTCAGGCTTGGGTCGCCGCCACGGCAGGCGACGCATTTCATTTCACGCAGTTGGGTCATTTCGATCTCCACTTCAAAGGGTTTGAAGATTATAAACCTCTCCGATAAGTTTTATCCTTTATAATGCCCTTACATTCCAATGCTCAAATACTTCCGCGTCAAGCAACAGCCTGATAAAGTAGTACCCGACCTTGGGGCGATCTCACTGTCATTGTTGGAAAGAGACGCCACGCTCCCCTTTACGATCAGACAACTCAACAATTTACCCGAAGCCATTAAACGCCGCCTCTATCGCGGACTGGTTCCGTCCAGTTTACTCACTCGCTTTGGCATTGACCCCATCCAATGGACGGACACTAAAAAAGAGACACTCGTCTTCGTCAAGGCTGACGCGGAAACCGAAAAGGTGTTGATCACCGCGCAAAGTTCTCCTGATCCCAAAGACGAGTTTTTTGCGCTTGAACTTGCGGACAATGCGCTCAACGGCATTGAATTAAATCTCATTGTGTTGAACGATCCCACATCACCGCGCTTTTCCATTGATTATTCGGAGGAGGGTCAGCCGACCATGTTTGGGACGCTACGACGTAATCTCAAGGCGGAAGAAGAGGCAAAACAGGCAGGTCTCGCGCCGGGACAAGTCCGCGCGGGGTTGAATGCCTCAAGAATTGTCTTTGAACACATTGAAATATTTCTGTCTACACTTGGACATCGCGCCTATTTTCTGGAGCCGCTCACGTATGCCTCCGCGTGGGTCTTCGAGCGGCGCGGCTTTGCGTATGTGCGCGGGCATAAATTGATGGATGACATTCATCGCGAGTTTCAATCGGGCGGAACGCTGTTCGAAAGCCTGAAGGTTGAATCCGCTTTCAGGAAACAGGATCAGGCATCCACTGTGAGAGGACGCGCTTGGGCGATCCACGATGGGATTCTGGATGCGCTGGATGTCCGTTGGGATAAGATCCGCATGGTGAAACAGATCGGTCGTCACGCGAGCGTTGAAACGTTCCCGAAGGCGATCTATTAGGAAGGAGTCAGCATGGCAGAGACTTTCCACATCACACGCGCCGCGCATCTCGAAGCCCTGGAGGATTTTCGCGCATTCATCAAAGAGCATTGCGCCGGCAAAGACGGGATCAATGATGAGGCGTTATATGACCTGCAACTCGCCGTGGACGAAGCCTGCACGAACATCATCACACATGGCTATGCCGGCATGGATCCGGGCTCGGTCATCCTGAACCTTGAAATTGATCCTGACCGCGTTGTTATTACCATCACGGACTTTGGTCATTCGTTCGAGCCGGGGAATGCTCCCGCGCCGGACATCCATGCGCCGATCGAGGAACGCAAAGAGAGCGGGTTCGGTATATTTTTCATTCAACAATCTGTCGATCAAATGGATTACAGAGTAACCGAGGACGGGAATAAGTTGATCTTAACGAAGATATTAAAATAGCGGTCTGTGGTCGAGCACGAACGTATTCAAACCAAATAACGAATCAATTGTGGAGGCAGTGATGAAAACCGAAGTGAAGCATGAGAACTCTGTAACCGTTGTTTCGGTCAGTGAAAGTGTGGACGCCGTGACGGCGGCTGACTTGACGAAAATCATCAGCGACCAGATCTCTGATGGACATGTCAATCTGGTCATCCATCTGGCTGGCGTCGAATTCATGAGCAGCGCCGGCTTACGGACACTGCTTGGCGCGGTAAAAGAGTCTCGCGCGGCTGGCGGTGACCTGCGGATCGTCTCATCGCAAGCGGGCGTGGATAAGGTATTGAAAATGTCTGGCTTTCATACCATCGCCAAGGTATTCACATCCACAGCGGACGCGGTGGCAAGTTTTAGTTCCTAAGCCGCCGAAGAGGGACCTATGCCGAAGAAAAAGAAGATCGCGTTGGTCATTGGCGCAGGATCGGTCAAATGCGCCGCCGCGCTTGGTTTGTGGAAGGCGCTGGAAAAGGAAAACATCCACTTCGATATGATCGTGGGATGCAGTGGCGGGAGTATTTACGCGACCGCCATGGCAATGGGCTATTCACTCGAGGAGATCGTTGAACAAACGAAGAGACTCTGGAACAAGTCGATCACTGAAAAGCGAAACTGGCGCGCGCTCGCCAGCGTCGTACTGCCAGGAGTCTTCAAGTTCGATAATCAGTTCAGCATGATGAGCGATGCGCCCATGCTCAGCGGGTTCAAGGCGGTCTTCGGTGAAAAGACCTTTGCAGATACAAAGACGCCGTTATACGTTATGACAACCGATTTTGAAACCGGCGAATCCTATGTGCTGCACCATGGAAAAATCGTAGACGCCTTGCGCGCCAGCGTTGCCATTCCCTACATTTGGTCTGCCTGGCGGCACGATGGGCGCTTGTTGATCGACGGTGCGGCATCCAATCCCCTGCCTATCGATGTCGCCATGCGCGAAGGAGCCGATATTATCCTCGCCCTGGGATTCCAAAGCCCATTACCCAACAAGATCAAGTCGGTGAGCCGTTATGCGTTTTACATCAACAGCTTGATGACGAACAATCTGTTAAATTCCAATTTTGCGTTTCACAATGCCGCGCACCACGCGGAGATCGTATCCATCTTCCCGGATTTCGAACGCTCGATACGATTGTTCGACACGCATGAAATTCCCTACGTCATCCAACAAGGTGAAAAAGCAATGCAAGAACAACTCGAGTACGTGAAACGCTTGGTGGAATCATAATCATGCAAAAAAATCGTCTGTCGATCGTGATCGGTTCGGGCGGAGTTCTCTGCGCCGCCTCGTTGGGATTGAGCAAAGTGCTGCGCCGCGAGGGACTCGTTCCGGGCATGG
This sequence comes from uncultured Anaerolinea sp., assembly GCA_964456775.1. Lineage (GTDB taxonomy): Bacteria > Chloroflexota > Anaerolineae > Anaerolineales > Villigracilaceae > Defluviilinea. Next base: position 32,340 of record CAYWCN010000024.1, on the reverse strand, counting down.
CTGTAGGATGCAGCGGCGGGAGTATCTACGCTTCGCTGATCGGCCTGGGAATTGATCCCGCCGAAGTAGAACGGCTCACGCTGAACCTTTTCACCAGCGACATCTTCGAAGGCTATACATCCAATTTGAAATCGGCTCTCTCAGGTGAAACCCGCTTTACAGAGACCTCCAGCCTGATCAACGACAACATCATGTACGAAAGGCTCAAGGCGGTCTTTGGCGAAAAGACGTTCAACGATACGGTCTTTCCTTTGCACATTGTCGCCACAGAGCTATACACCGGCGAGCGCGCGGTCATCTCCTCCGGGAAAATTCTGGATGCTATCCGCGCGAGCGTTGCCATTCCCCTGATCTTCTCTCCGTGGAAGGTGGGCGATCAATTGCTGGTGGATGGCGCGGTTTGCGACCCCCTCCCCATCGACGTCGCCATCCAGCAAGGCAGTGACGTGATCGCCGCAGTCGGCTTCGAAATGCCAACGCGCAAACGGATGAATTCCTACACTGCGGTTACGACACACTTCAACAATATTTATATGAACAACATCTTGAAATCTACTTTTGCGTTTTATAACGCGGTACATCACGCCGAGATCATTACGATCCTGCCCGACTTTGAAAAATCCGTTGGGACATTTGACACTTCCCAAATCCCGTTCATTATCGCCCAAGGCGAAAAGGCGGCAGAGGAACACATCCCATACATCAAGACGCTGATGGAAGGCGAACGGTCATGAAGCTACAACGCGCGCAGATCGATCTACTTGGATCCATGGGGTTTGGTTACTTTGAACTAGACCTGCAAGGGACGCTGATCGATGGAAATGAGATCTTCTTCAAGGCGATCGGATACACCCGAGAGGAAATGATCGGCAAACATTTTCGACGCTACATGGATCGTAATCAAGTGGCGCTCACTTTCAATATCTTTGCCATGATCCACAAGACCGGCATGGTCGAGAAGAAGCTCTTACTCGATTTCCTCCACAAAGACGGATCGTTCCGAACAGCGGAGGGTTCTGTCGCCCTCACCCGGGATGAAAACAACACTCCGATCGGCTTTCTGGGGATATTAACTGAGATCACAGAACGGAAACAAAAAGAGACTACGCTGATCCAGGAAAAGAAAAGAGCCGAACGCGAACTCGAGATCGCGCGCGAGATCCAGAACAGTTTCCTTGTTGAAGATTATCCGCAGCCAGACGGGTGGGAGATCGCGACATTGATCCGTCCGGCGCGTCAGGTCAGCGGCGATTTTTATGACGTCTTCCCCATTTCAGCCAGCAGGCAGATAGCGATCATTATGGCAGATGTCTGCGACAAAGGCGTTGGCGCGGCGATGTATATGGCGATCTTCCGAAGTCTCTTGCGCGCCTATTCCGATCAACAATACATCATGCGTTGGGCAGGTATCCCCAAAAACGACCCTGTCGATTCGACCAGCGTCATTTTTCGCAAGGATGCGCATCTGGCGTCCGGCACACCCTCGCTGAAGAACGCCATTGACCTCACGAACAATTACATCGCCACGCATCACAGCAATTCAAACATGTTCGCCACCGTGTTCTTTGGCTTGCTCAATCCAGAAAATGGGACTTTGCTTTATATCAACGCCGGACACGAACCTCCGTTCGTGCTCTCAAATGGGATTCTCAAAGACCGCCTCAAGCCGACGGGTCCCGCTGTTGGTCTGCTCCCCAACATGGATTTTAACGTGGAGAGCATCACCCTCGCCAAATCCGACTCGCTCCTGCTTTATACAGACGGCGTCATCGATGCGCTTAACCCTGCCGACAATCGATTCTCTGAGAACCGATTGATCACAGCCGCCAATCAGGTAAATGGCACAGCAAACTCGCTGCTTGAAAACATCGTCTCCGCGGTGGATGCCCACATCGCCGACCGTGAACAATTCGACGATATCACCTTGATGGCAGTTCATCGCAAATCTTGATATATCCATGAAAAAAATCTCCCTTTCAGGGAGATTTTTTTCATGCTTGATATTGAGCGATACTTTATCCCAGCGCCTCTGCTAATTTTTCCACATCGTTCACCGACGGCAGATGCACGCGCAGGACTTTCCTCTTCGCCTCGATCAGCGCTTCGTAATCGCCTAACGCCTGCGCGCGAATCAGCGTGCCATACGTCAAGCCTTCTGTTGGAATATCCAAATCTTTTTCAGCATCGGCGGTGACGACGAGGAAGAGCGCGTTCTTCGGTCCGCCTTTGTGGAATTGACCTGTGGAATGTTGAAAGCGCGGACCGAATCCAGCGGTCACTGCGTTGCCAGTTTTGGCGCGGATCGCGACGCGCATCTTTTGCAAGGCGTCGTTCATCTCATTATTGCGCGGCAGATACGCATTGATCGCAACATAGCCGCCCGCCTTCGCTTTCTTCAAGAACTTGCTCAACACCACATTCAACGACGCGCCCGTCACAGCAGTCGGCGAAAACGCGCTCACGCCATCTTGCTTCCACGCAGGTTTGCCTTCTTTCAACTTGCCTTTCTTTTGGTAATCGGCAATCATCGCCTTCGTGATCTTCTTGCTCGATTCGACATTCGGTTGATCGAACGCGTTCACGCCCAAAATCGAACACGCGATGACAGTGGCGATCTCCCAGTGGAAAATTTCTGCGCCGATGTCGTAGTAATTAGCAATTGGTAATTGGATGACAGGATGTCCTGCGGATTTCAATGCGGTAATGGTGGCATCGTGTTCGCCTGTTTGACGCAGGTAGACAAAGATTCTATCGTCGCCATAAGCATCGGGATTCCCAATCGGTTCGAGCGGAACAGGCAGGATACCTTTGCCGCTCTTACCGCTGGACTCGGCGATGATCTGTTCGATCCAATTTGCGAATGGCGACAAAGCCGCGTCAGCCACGAGGGTCAACTTGTCTCGCCCATGGAGAGCGGATTCGCCAAGGACGGCTCCGAGCGCCATGCCTGGGTTGCGCGCGGCAGGATCGTGTTCATCGCATTGAGAGCGCATCCAATCGGCGCGGTCGAGGAGGTGATTCAAGTCCACGCCGAGCAACGACGCGGGGACGAGACCGAAGTCGGTCAGCGCGGAGTAACGTCCGCCGACGAATTCATCGGCGAGGAAAATTTTTCTGAATTTGTTTTTTCGCGCCAAGGCTTCGAGTGAGGTATTGGGATCGGTGGTGGCGGCGAAGCGAGAGCCGTCTTTTTTGCTCAACTTCCAGAAGTAATGGAAGTTCGCCATCACCTCTGCTGTGCCGCCTGATTTGCTGGCAACAATGTACAAAGTCTTTTCGGGCGGATAATTCTTCGCGGCTTCAGCCACTTGCGCGGGGTCGGTTGAGTCGAGGATGCCGAGTGCCAATGTCGGCTTAATTCCATTAGCAGACATAAGCAAACTGTATACTTCCGCTGTGAGCGAGGAGCCGCCCATGCCCAAAACTAAGACACGATCCATGCCTGCGGTTTGAATCTCTTTGGCAAAATCTTGATACTCTTTTATTTTTTTACGAGCCTTGTCGGTTGAGTCCAGCCAGCCCATGCGGATGGTGACTTCATGTTGACCAGCCTTGTCTTTCGCGGGAGCCCAAAGAGAGGGATCATGCTTCCACAGGCGAGCGGGAGCGGAATCCGCTTCCAGTTGCGATAAACGCTGCGCGACAGAATCAGCTAGAGGTCCGAGAGAAGAAGCGGCGTTCTTCCTCCGCTCTTCAATGGTCGCAAGCAAATGCGTGATCGCCTCATCGAAGGCTTTGACTCCCTCGTCTTCCAGTTCTTTCGTCACAACATCCATCGAGATGCCCTGCGCTTCGAGTTCAGCGATGTCGTTCTGCGCATCTTCCACGCCGCGCATGAGGGTGAGCGCCGCCGCGCCGTGATCTTTGAAGGCGTCGAGCGTGGCGGGCGGAATGGTGTTGACCGTTTCGGGACCGATGAGGTTGTCCACGTAATACGTGTCGGGGTAGGCGGGATTTTTCGTGCTGGTGCTCGCCCACAACGGACGCTGGACGCGCGCGCCTTTGTATTTGAGTTTTTCCCAACGTGAACCAGCAAACGTTTTGTGATACTCATCGTACGCAAGTTTCGCGTTCGCGATCGCAGCTTTGCCCTTGAGCGGAGAACCATCGGGAAGTTGCGGATCAATTTTTGTGTCCACGCGCGAAACAAAGAACGATGCGACCGACGCGATGTGATCAATAGATTGTTTTGCGTTGACGCGGTCTTCGAGTCCGCTGAGGTAGGCGTCCATCACTTCGGCGTAACGTTTGAGCGAAAAGATCAACGTGATGTTGATATTGATGCCAGCGGCAATAGACTTCCGAATCGCGGGGATGCCTTCTTTGGTGGCGGGGATTTTCACCATGAGATTCTTGCGCGCAACACGCGCCCATAATTGCTGTGCCTGCGCGATAGTTTTTTCGGTGTCATACGCAAGATCAGGCGTGACCTCGATACTGACGTAGCCGTCGCCGCCGTTGGATTCCTCATACAACGGCAGAAACGCGTCGCACGCGGCTTTGATGTCTTCGATGACGAGTTGCCAGAAGATCTTTTTCGTGTCCCAGCCCGCCCACGCGAGCGGAGTAAGCGCGGAGTCATAATCAGTTGACTTGGCGATGGCGTTGTTGAAAATGCTCGGGTTCGATGTGACGCCGCGAATGTCGCCGCGTTCGATCATGGCTTTAAATTCGCCGTTTTCCAGTATCTTGCGCTGGATGTTGTCGTACCAGAGGGATTGTCCTAATGCGGTTAATTTTTTGATTGAGTCTGACATTTTGATTCCTTTACACTTCGGTGGTTGAGCGCAAGCAGTCGAAACCACCAGATTCATGTGACTTTACATTTGCAGGTTACTGGTGGTCTCGATACGACCTGCGACGAACATGCGGGTCTACTCGATCGCCGAGGCATTGACACTACAGCTTACGAATTCGAACTGCCTTTTCAGTGATTACGCCGAATGATTGAAGCAAGGCGTCGCCGTGCTCAACAATGGCGAATGAGACAATTTCTGCTTTTTCTTGCGCGGACAGACCAGCGAGGCGATAAAGTACTATTCCCCTCTTCACAAAACCCTGCCGAAAGATCAATTCCCCAAAATCTTTGTCGGCGGTCACAAGCAAGGTATTCTCTTCACTGGCAAGAGCAAGCACTTCCTGATCCATGATCCCTGGGGAAATTTCAGCCACATATTTCACATCGTGGCCGTCTTCTCGCAAACGGATCACAATTTCATGATCCACGCTTTCGTCGGCAAGGATCTTCATCAAACAGATTCGGCGATGGGGTAAACGACATCTGCCCGCAAGGCTTCACGCGCGAAGTTTAACGCGGCTTGAATGCCCTCGCGAGTCAAACGCGGATGAGCGGCCAGCACCTGCTCGAACGATTCACCTGACGATATTTTTTCCAGAATCAAATCCACCGTGATGCGCGTGCCTGAAAGGACAGGTTGTCCCATCATGATTTTTGGATCTGAAACCACATGTTGTTGTGTCATCTTACACCTCCGAATTTCGCTACGCGACAATTATACATTCCTATCTCCCTGCTTCAGCTTCCAACTTATGAATCTTCCCCACCCTCCGCGCCAGCCTCTCCCCGCCCACCTTGTCGCCTTGATACTCCGCGCCCAAAAACGCGGAGATGAGCGCATTGGCGAGCTCAGGTCCGATGACGCGGCCGCCGAGGCAGAGGACGTTCATGTCGTCGTGCATCACGCCTTGCGCGGCGGAATAGGTATCGTGGCAAATGGAGGCGTACACGCCTTTCATTTTATTCGCAGCAATGCACGCGCCAACGCCCGATCCGCAGACGATTATTCCGCGCTCCGCTTCTCCGCTTTGAATGGAGCGTCCCACCGCTTCGGCAAAGTCGGGGAAGTCAACACTCGCTGTGGAATTCGTGCCTTTATCAATCGCTTCATGTCCCGCGGCGCGGACAGCCTCAAGGACGGTTTGTTTGAGCGGGAAACCCGCATGGTCAAAGCCTACTGCGATTTTCATTTTTCTCTCCAAAAGACCTGACAGGTTTCATTCGCGCCGACTCCCATCGAAACTCTTGCATGGACATCGACGCGACTCCCTCAAACTTTCGCGGAAACCTGTCAGGTCTGATCTATAACAACTCCTTCGCCCTCGCCACAACATTCTCCACCGTAAACCCAAAGTTTTCAAAGATGACTTTATACGGAGCGGACGCGCCAAAGTGGTCAATGCACAGCGTGGATGTGGCGTATCGTTCCCAGCCGAGGCTTGCTCCCAGCTCGACGGCGAGTCGCTTCGTGAGATTTTTCGGCAAGACAGATTCCTTGTATGCTTCGTCTTGCTGCTCGAACAATTCCCAACTTGGAAACGAAACCACGCGCACGCCTTTGCCTTCCTCGTGAAGTTTCTGCGCGGCGTCGAAGATCAGACTCACTTCTGAGCCTGTTGCCATGAGGATGATTTCAGGGATTCCAAAGTCTTGCAATACGTACGCGCCTCGCGACAAACTGGAAGTTTGTCGTACGGGGAGCGTGGGCAAAGCCTGACGCGTGAGAACCAGCGCGGTCGGGCCGTTGCGACGCGAGATGGCAACCTTCCACGCCTCGCGGACTTCGTTCGCGTCGGCGGGACGAATCGTCAACATGTTGGGAATCGCCCTCAATGCGGCAAGTTGCTCGATGGGCTGATGAGTCGGACCGTCTTCGCCGAGACCAACCGAGTCATGTGTGTAGATAAAGATCGAAGGAGCGTGCGAAATGGCGGCGATGCGGATGGCGGGCTTCATGTAATCGGAAAAGATCAGGAACGTGCCGCCATACGCGATGACGCCGCCGTATAAATTCATTCCATTCAACGCCGCACCCATCGCGTGTTCGCGCACGCCGAAGTGGAAGTTGCGTCCCTCGGGCGATTCTTTTTGGAACGAGGGGCTTCCATCGATCATCGTGTTGTTCGAGGGTGCCAAGTCTGCGGAGCCGCCGATGAGTTCAGGTAGGATCGGCGCAAGCGCGTTGATCATCTTGCCCGACGACGCGCGTGTCGCCATGCCCTTCGGGTCGGCGGGGAAGGTTGGAAGATTCGCATCCCAGCCATCGGGAAGTTTGCCAGCGATGCGGCGATTCAATTCCGCGCCCAATTGCGGATTCAACCGCCCGTACGCTTCGAGTTTCATCTTCCAATCGAATTCACGCTCGCGGCCCGTATCCACGGCTTTGCGGAAGAACGCCAACACATCGTCAGGGATGAAAAAGCGCGGCTCGATGGGCCAGCCCAAATTTTCTTTCGCGGCGTTCAGTTCTTCGTCGCCGAGGGGTTCGCCATGCGCCTTCGATGTCCCTTGCTTATGCGGCGCGCCAAAACCAATAATGGTGCGGCACATAATGATGGATGGACGCGGATCTTTCTTCGCATTTTGAATGGCTTTGTCAATCATCTCCACGTCGTTGCCATCGTCAATTTTTTGCACGTGCCAGCCATATGCTTCAAAACGCGCGGCGCGATTTTCAGTGAATGCTAAATTCGTCGAGCCGTCAATCGAAATATGATTATCGTCGTACAAATAAATGATCCGCCCCAGTTGCAAATGCCCCGCCAGCGACGCGGCTTCCGACGAAATTCCTTCCATCAAATCGCCGTCGGTGACGATGCCGTAAATGTACGATTGAATGAGATCATAATTGGGTTTGTTGAACAGCGCGGCAAGATGACTCGCCGCGATTGCCATGCCCACGCCTTGCCCGAATCCCTGCCCGAGCGGACCCGTCGTCACTTCGACGCCGGGCGTGAGTCCATGCTCAGGATGACCCGGCGTGATGCTCCCGAACTGGCGGAAGTTTTTGATGTCGTCGAGGCTCACGTCGTACCCGGTCAAATGGAGGAGCGAATACAAAAGCATCGAACCATGTCCACCCGAGAGAATGAAGCGGTCGCGTCCCATCCACTTTGGGTTGCGCGGATTGTGCCGCAGGTGCCGCGTCCAAATAGTAAAAGCCATCGCCGCCGCGCCCATCGGAAGTCCGGGGTGACCCGAGTTGGCTTTTTGCACGGCATCCGCCGAAAGAAATCGTAATGTATTGATCGCGCGTGTTTGAAGATCGTTTGTCATAGTATCCCTGACGATTTTATTTCTTCAAATTGTACCATCGTAGTTTTAGCGCATGATAAACAAATCTTAACTCGACCTGAAAAGTAAATCCGCGTAGAATTGAGATCGAACATGAACACGACTCAACGACGATTCGCGCACGCCGTTATTTTGATTCTCGGACTCGCGTGGATTTTTCTCAGCGCGGATAAGAACGCCGCTTCATCCGCAGGGACAACTGCCGCGCCGCAGGTCGGCTTTCTCGCCCCCGATCTTTCTCTGCCGACCACCGATGGCGAAACAATTCAACTTTCCGATCTACGCGGGCAAGCCGTGTTGATCAATCTTTGGGCAACGTGGTGTCCGCCATGCCGCGCGGAAATGCCCGCGATAGAAAAAGTGTATAACGAATACAAAGACGAGGGTTTGGTTGTATTGGCAATCAACATGACCTATCAAGACGACGCCTCTGCTATTTTGCCATTCGTCCAAGAACACGGACTCACCTTCCCCATCCTGCTCGACGAATCTGCTGTGGTTGGTCGCGCATATCAACTGCGCTCGCTCCCCTCGTCATTCTTCATCACCCGCGACGGAATCATCAACGAAGTCGTCATCGGCGGACCAATGGCGGAGGCGTTGTTGAGGACGAGAGTGGAAGAAATTTTGAAAAAGTAAACTTCGTTGGTTGAGTAGGCGGCGTTCGTCCGCCGTATCGAAACCAACAATATTCAAAAGAAATCTTGTAACAATATTTGCTTTACGCACTGGTGGTTTCGATACGCCCTCGGCTGCCGCCTCGGGCTACTCAACCACCGGATAAACCAATCATGATCGAATCCTTCCGCACCCTCTTCGCCCCTCCCCGCGACCTCGTCCTCCTCCTCGCCGCGCTGTGGATCGGACTCGCCCTCGCCGAAAAACGATGCGAACGTCACGGCGTCTCGAAAGATGCGCTCAACAACCTCGTCTTCTACAGTCTGTTCGGCTACCTCCTCGGTGGGCGGATTCTCTTCGCGCTGGCAAATTACTCCGCATTCGTTGATTCTCCGCTCAACATATTTTCCCTAAACGTTGACCTATTCGACTCCTCAGGTGGAATCATCACAGCGATCCTTGTTGGGGTAGTTTATATAAAAAAGTCCTCACAGGTCTTTGAGACCTGTGAGGACTCCTATTGGAAAATCCTCGACGCCCTCACGCCCGTCTTCGCCGCGCTCGCCATCGGACTCCACCTCTCCCACCTCGCCGCAGGGAGGGCATTCGGCAGTCCCACCACTCTCCCCTGGGGCATTGACCTATGGAATGCGACGCGGCATCCAACCCAAATCTACGAGTTGATCGCTTCGCTGATTATCTTCGCATTAATTTGGTTTCGGAAATCAGAATTGTCCCCCGGCATCTTATTTCTCAATTTCACCGCGCTGACCGCTGGCGCGCGTCTCTTCCTTGAAGCATTTCGAGGAGACAGCGTTTTTATATTTGGAGGATTGCGATTGGCGCAGGTTGTCGCGTGGGTGATACTGGCGGTTTCGATTTTCTTCAGCAAAAAAGAAACATTGTAAATACACAACCTAAGAACTCCTTGCTCTGCGGGCTATCTCCCGAAAAATTAAAGCAAGCAGAATCGGCAAACCTAGAGCAAGCGAAAAATATCGGATTTCTTTTCCGAACCAGTAATCGCTAAATGTGATTAAGTACCCACACAAGGAAAACACGCTCAGAATAATACTAAACGCGCCATACCAGAATTCATTCAGCTCCAAAAAACCCTCGCTAACCTCGGCTTTATTAATCTCAACCCTCTTAAAATAAAACCATCCAGCAGCAAAAGCAAACATCAACGATGATTCCAAATACTTATAACCCTTAGGTTCTCCAAACGACCAAGAAAATAGAACAATCGCAGCCAAAAGCAGCCCTACGCTCAAACCAATAGACAATATAGACAGAGAGAATTTTTTGTTCATGTTTTGCAAAAATTTCTTAAACGTTTATGCCGCCTCCTGCGAGGCGGCATAACATTTTCTTCTACTTCCTCGCCGCAATGGGACCCAGATACGACTCCAGCAACGCGTCCATCTGCTCCAGCGACTCGCACACGAACAGCATTGGGTTGAAGGCGTAGACCGTCTTCGGGATGCGCGCGATGGTCTCGATGTCGAACGGCGCGATGATGACCTCGCCGCCGAAGATGCCTTCCTGCTCAATACCCAAACTCTGATACAGCGACAACACCACGTTCCAGCCTGCATCGGCGGAGGACATTTGTCCCTTTTGGTGGAGCGCGTTCACCCCGTCTATGATGCGGAATAATTTATTCTTGTTCGCCATGAACTGATGATGCAATTGCTTGTACACATCGTGCGTAAAGTCAATCACGTTGTCGCGCCCGAGGCGGTAGAACTCCATGATCGTGCGCGTCAACTCTTTGCGACCCGAGATGATCCCCGCGCCGAAGACCTTGAAGCGGTTATCCTGCACGACCAGTCCAAACTCTGTGCTGTACCACGCCAGGCGTTTGATCACCTCGCGCTCCTCTTGAGTCGCTTTCATGTAGGCAGGCGCAAACTTATCTTCGATGCGCGCATAAAATTCCTGTGTCAAGAACGGCAGATGCCCGAAGATGTCATGGAACATATCAGGCTCAGGCGTGAACTCCATTTGGTCGCGCGTGCGCAAATAATCGGTGATGAGGAACACGCGGTTGGCGAATTTTTTGTACCAGTCGTCCGCCATTGTGTAACGCACCACTGTCCGCTCGATGCGCCAGCCCGAGCGCGGCGTGATGTTCCCGTTCAAATGCGCCACCGATGAAATGCCGCGCGGGTCGAGTTGTAGAAATCCCATCCCCTTCTTCCATTCGTCGCAGATATGCTCAACCAGATACGGCTGATGAACGCCCGCGTACAAGTCCGCCCAAATGGCGTGTTGCTCGGCAGAAAAATTGATCTCTTGATTTTCGCTCGAATATTCTTTGGTTGGGTCAACGTGTTGTTCGGCAATATCCCCTGTGTAAACTATTGAAGTTTGATTTGTAGCCATTGGTTCACCTTTCTTGATTGATGAAAGAGTCGGCTTGCGACGAAAATATATCACCGCCAAACATGAGCGTCAAGTTGCAGGACGATACTCGTTCTTGACGCAGTTGAACTGCGTCAAGAACGAAACTCAATCTGGATTACAATCCCCTCCATGCCCGATCAGCCTCTCAAAAATAAAACCGTCCTCATCACTGGCGCGGCTCGCCGTCTCGGGCGGATGTTCGCGCTGGCATGCGCGCAAGCAGGCGCGGATGTCGTCATCCATCACACGCATTCTCAAGCGGATGCCGAATCACTGCGCGACGAGATTGCGGGACTCGATCAACGCGCGTGGATTTTTCAATCGGACTTAAGCGATTCAACCCAGACGGGCGAACTGATTCGGCTCGCCAACGGATCCACGCCTCTGCATTTTCTCGTCAACAGCGCCGCGATCTTCGAGCCTCTCACATTCGATTCAACCACGCTCGACGATTGGAACCGCCACCTCGCCCTCAACTTGACCGCGCCCTTCCTCCTCAGCCAAGCCTTCGCCCTTCAAGCAGACGAGGGCGCGCGCATCGTCAACATCCTCGATTGGCGCGCCCTCCGTCCCGCCGCGGACCACTTTCCCTACACCGTGAGCAAATCCGCGCTGGCGGCGATGACCAAGTCCATGGCGGTTGCCCTCGCACCAAAAATCATCGTCAATGGGCTTGCGCTCGGTGCGATCCTCCCGCCTTCCGATGGAAATGCCTCGCTCGACATCATAAAAAATATTCCCATGAAACGCTGGGCAAAAGAGAACGAAGTAGAACAAGCCTTGTTGTTCTTACTCACCTCCCCCACCTTCATCACTGGCGAGATCATTCATGTAGACGGTGGAAGGCATTTGATATAGTGGTAGTAGCGACTTCAGTCGCCCGCGCAGAACGACTAAAGTCGTTACTACATTCAAAGGAAATCACAATGGACAAAGTCATCATCAAAAACCTGCTCGCTCGCGGAATCATCGGCGTAAACGATTGGGAACGCAAGAAGGCGCAAAATATTCTGATCAACATCATCCTCTTCACCGACACGCATCGCGCGGCGGAGACGGATCACATCAACGATTGCGTAGACTACAGCAAGATGTCGAAGAAAGTTATGGCGCATGCCGAAAGCGTGCAACGTCTCACCGTGGAGGCGTTGGCGAACGACCTGGCGAAGCTCTGCCTTGAAGATGTAAACGTGCAAAAAGTCATCGTCCGCGTGGAGAAGCCGGGGGCGGTGCGCTTTGCCGAATCCGTTGGCGTGGAGGTCGAACGCAGCCGCGATGAATGAACTCCACCTCGCGTATTTGAGTCTGGGGTCGAATATCGAGCCTGAGGTCAACTTGCCGAAGGCGGTGAAATTGTTATCGCAACACGGGGAGATCGAAAAAATCTCAAGCGCGTGGGAGACGGAACCCGTCGGCGGCGAGGGTGGAAATTATTTGAACGCGTGTTTATCTTACAAGACAACACTCTCACGTGACGAATTGAAAACCACGATCCTTCGTGCCATCGAATCAAACCTTGGACGCAAACGCACCGGCGACAAAAACGCCCCTCGAACCATTGACATTGACATCATCCTGTTCGATGACGAGATCATCAGCGGACGCTGGCTCGCGCAAGTGTTCGTCGTCGTGCCGCTGGCGGAAATTTATCCCCACTTTCAAAATTCCCACATGCATGAGAGCATCGCAGAAACAGCAACGCGCCTCCGCCATGAATTTTGGACGGAGACGCGTCAGGGAATACTTAACCGTCCCGCAGGTTCTTCAGAATAACCTGTCGCCTCCGCGAAAACCTGCGGGACGTTTTTTCTGAACCAGATTGCCCTGAGTAAGAAGCGAAGCGTCAGAACTGAAGCGGTTTCGATCCGCGCGCGATATTTTCCAAAAATTCCTGCCGCGTCGCTAAATTCGCGCGGAACGATCCGTGCATCGCGGAAGTCGTCATACGCGCGTCGTGTTTCTTCACACCGCGCATCATCGCGCACAAATGCATCGCTTCGACGACGACCGCCACACCTTGCGGCTCGAGCGTTTTTTGGATGAAGTCCGCGATCTGGCGCGTCATGCGTTCCTGAATTTGCATGCGCCGCGCGTACATATCCACGATGCGCGGAATTTTCGACAAGCCGATCACTTTGCCCTTGGGAATATACGCGATATGCGCGCGCCCAATGAACGGCAGCATGTGATGCTCGCACAAACTATAAAACTCGATATCGCGCACGATGACCATCTCGTCGTAATTGATCTCGAACAACGCGCCATTGACAATGCGTTCGGGTTCCGCCGTGTAGCCGCCGAATAACTCGATGTACATGCGCGCCACGCGGTCGGGAGTATTTTTCAATCCTTCGCGTTCGGGGTCTTCGCCGATCGCTTTGATCAAGTCGTACACCAAGCGGCGCGTGGCTTCAACATCCGCGCCGTTGATCTCTTCATCGTCCAGTTCTGCGTCAAACTCCATGCATGCTCCTTGAAATTCAGCCCGACGAGTTCTGTCGGGCTGAATTTGTGTATCACGTTACCTTATCCGACAACAGGTTCGATCAACCCGTACGATCCATTGCGGCGACGATACAACACCTGGATCGCGTTCTTCTCCGCGTTGAAGAAGATGAAAAAATTATTGTGCCCAAGCAAACGCATCTGCTCGACCGCTTCATCCTCGTTCATCGGCATGATGATAAACGTCTTCCGCTTCGCGATCAACGGAAGAAGTTCGCCAGTCTCATCCACCGGCATCTCTTCTTCCTCCACAACCTCCGCCGCCGAGCGCCCATCGCCGCGTCCACGATTGCGCTTCCCTTTGTATCGTTCGATCTGCCTCTGCATTTTATCCAGCGCCTCGTCGAACGCGGCGTGCAATTCGTCCGCGCGCTCCTCCGTCCGCAGCATGAACCCCTTTCCACGCACGGTCATTTGCGCCACTTGCCGGTCGCTTGCCTGCCGCGCAGTTTTCGCATGGGAAAGTTCGATGTAGATCTCCTCAATTTCCTGAAGGTGTCGTTCGAGTTTGGCGGCTTTCTTTTCAACGTACTCGCGGGTGTTATCGGTCAAACGCATGTTCCTTGCCTGAATATCGATCTTGTTCGTCATGGCAGAACCTCCTGAAAATATTTTGTATGGATCGCGTCTTCGCACAAGTTTCAAACGCGATTCAGATCATGATGTGAAAGTGCGCGCGCGATCGTCAGCGCATAAACCTCCGAGGCGCCCGCCGACAACAGACTGTCGGCGCAGGCAGAGATGGTGGAACCGGTCGTCGCCACATCGTCCATCAGCAGGACAGACTTCCGCTTCACTTCCGACGGGTAAGCCTGATACGCCGCGCGGACATTCTCTCGCCGTTCAGCCGCGGTCAAGCCAACCTGCGAGCGCGTCTCGCGGACCTTCCTCACTCCATTGGGCGCGTATGCGATCCCAAGCTCATGCGCAAGCGGACGCGCAACGAGCGCAACTTGATTATATCCTCGCTCTTTCAAACGAGCCTTCCCCAACGGAATGGGGATCAACACATCCACATTCCAATTCAATATTTGCACAAACTCGACCATATCCACCGCGATCGCATCCGCAAGCCCGATGTTGCGGCGGTACTTGATGGTGTGTAACGCGTTCTGCACCGGCGAATCAAAAACCGCCCACGAACGCATCATTTGATACGCGGGCGGGTTTGCTTTGCATTTCTCGCATCGTTCAGCCCCTTTCGTCGGTATTCCGCACTTCTCACAGAACGGCTTGCTGATTCGCGGCACGCGCGTTCTGCAATCAGCGCACCAGCGTGAGCCGGGCTTGCCGCATCCGCCGCACACGGGCGGGAAGAGCAGGTCCAGCCCGTTCCAGGTCCATCGGTAGAGGCGATACGACCACGGAATGTTTCTCACGGCAAAAATGGTTTTTGTTGTCCTCTTACAATGTGCCCATGATCTGGATCGCGGCAGGTGTCAGGATGATGATCATGATGGACGGGAAGATCAACAACGCCATCGGGATGATCATCTTCACCGGCGCTTTGTGAGCCGCTTCTTCCGCGCGTTGGCGGCGTTTGACGCGCATCTGGTCAGACTGGATGCGCAACACGCGCGCCATGCTCACGCCGAGCATTTCGCTTTGAATGATGGCGGCAACGAAGCTGGACATTTCAGCGATCCCAAGCCGGTCTGCCATGTCGCGTAACGCTTCGCGTCGTGTTTTTCCAAGTTGCACCTCGCGGATAGTGCGCGCAAATGCTAACGAAAGTTCATTCTCCCATTTTTCGCTCACACGCTGCATCGCCGCGTCAAAACCAAGTCCCGCCTCCACGCAAATGGTCAGCAGGTCGAGGGCGTCCGGCATCGCTTTTCTGATCTCGGCTTGCCGGCGCGTGACTCGGCTTGTGAGCATCAGGTGCGGCAGGAAAAATCCGCCGAAGACGCCGCCGCCAATGTACAAGAACGCATCGCTCGAACTCGTTGGAGGCGAAGCCGCCACCATCGCGATCGTAAGCCCGCCCACAACAACCGCCAGAATAAAACGAATAGCCAGGAAGGTTGGCGCGTCAATGGGCCATGGATGGCCGGCGAGTTCCATTTGGCGGGTAGTATCTTGGATCAATTTCTGCGGCGTAAAGCGGGCAGAGAACTCGCCCAACCTTTGCACGAGCGGGATCAAAACACGCTCGGTAAACGGTTGCGACATCTCAACCTGCTCCAACGAAGCCACATCATCGCCGCGCTGGATAAACTCTGCGAGGCGCGACTGTAACGGATCATCTCCCCCATCTTGCGGCGTTCTGCGGCGGGCGAAAATAATGACAGCCACCACGACTACGAGAATGAGGAAAATAAATACGACTAAACCTGTCATTTTACACCTCGATATCCGCGATCTTCATCATGATGAAATACCCGGAGGCGATCATCCCAACGATGGTGATAACGGCGGCGATCCCGCAAATGGGCTGAGGAATGCCCGGGCTTTCTGTAAAGAAACTGCCGATATATTCCGGGCTGACGAACCAAAGCGCCAGGCTGAGAAAGACCGGGATGAGCGACAAAACCGCGCCAGAGGTACGAACCGAGGCGGTCAACACGCGAATCTCGCCCTTGATGCGCACGCGTTCGCGGATAGTGAAGGAGATCGTATCCAGAATTTCAGAGAGATTGCCGCCCACCTCGCGCTGGACATTGATCGCCGTGATCACGAAATCCAGATCGTCGCTGGGGATCCGGCGCAAGAGGTTATCCAACGCTTTTTCCATTGGAATTCCGATCTGCATTTCCTGCACGAGCCGCCGAAATTCGTCGGAGATCGGCGCGGGCAATTCCCGGCTCACCGCTTCCATCGCCTGCGTGGTCGAATAACCGGCGCGAAGACCATTGACCATCAAGTTCAACATATCCGAGAGTTGATCGTTGAATTTAATCAAACGTTGGGTCTGCCTGCGCTTGACGTAAAATCGCGGGGCAAAGAAACCGATCACGCCGCCGATCACGGCTGAAATCAGAGGGCTGCTTGGTTGAAGCAAAGCCCCGAGAATAGCCAGCGTTAAACTTGCGATGAAGATCAGCGCGAAATATTCGGCGACTTTCAACTTCATATCCGCCCTTGCAAGTTCGCGCGAGACTCGATCCCCCATGGTCGAGCGCGTCACTCTGCGGTTCAACCATTCCGTGACGACGGAACTGCCTCGATCCGCCGGATCCATCGCCGGCTTCTCGTCTTCTAGAAATTTTCCGAGGCGCTCTTCGACGAGAGATCGTTCGCTGATCACGGTAACCACCGCTCCAACGATCAATAGGAGCAGAAGGATACTGCCGCCGATTGCCAAAATTAAAGGGTCCATCTCCGCTTACCTGCTCAATCCTAATACCTTCGCCTGTCTCCAATACCAAAAATGGATGGAGGCAAGTTGATACCTGCTGCTTCGATCTTGTCCATAAATTTGGGGCGCAGCCCGCTGGGTCGAAGTCGTCCAACGATCTGCCCATTCTCGATGCCGGATTGTTCGAACACGAAAATATCCGTCATCGTGATGACTTCGCCTTCCATGCCGCTGACTTCGGTGATGTTCGTCACTTTACGAGTACCATCGCGCATACGTTCCTGATGACAGACAACATCGACCGCCGACGTGATCTGTTCGCGGATCGCGCGCGCCGGCAAGTCCATACCAGCCATCAACGTCATAGTCTCAAGACGCGCCAGCGTATCACGCGGACTGTTAGAGTGCAAAGTGGTCATCGAGCCATCGTGACCCGTATTCATCGCCTGCAACATGTCGAGCGCCGCTTCATCGCGGATCTCGCCCACGACGATGCGATCGGGACGCATACGCAGGGCGTTGATCACCAACTGACGAATCGTGATCTCGCCGCGTCCTTCGATGTTGGGCGGCTTCGACTCCAACGTCACCACATGCTCCTGTCGCAACTGAAGCTCTGCCGCGTTTTCAATCGTCAAGATTCGCTCGTCAGCAGGGATGAAACTGGAGAGAATATTCAACAACGTGGTCTTGCCTGAGCCGGTACCGCCGGAGATCACAACATTCAAACGAGATTCCACACACGCCTTGAGGAACTGTACCGCCTCAGCAGTGATAGACCCGAACTGGATCAATTGGTCGATCGTAATTGGGTTTCTCGCAAATTTACGGATGGTGAGCACGGGCCCCACAAGCGAGATCGGTGGAATAACCGCGTTCACGCGCGAGCCATCGGGCAAGCGGGCGTCTACATACGGGCTGGATTCGTCAATGCGGCGACCCAGCGGCGCAACGATGCGGTCAATGATGCGCATTACGTGATCGTTATTCTCAAACGTGACGGGCACGCGATGGATCTTGCCTTTACGCTCGATGTAAAGATTCTTTGCTCCGTTCACCATAACCTCGGTGATCGTCTCGTCTTCGAGAAGAGGCTGCAGCGGACCAAAGCCAAGTATTTCTGCGGTGATCTGATCGAACAAGCGAGCGCGTTCGGGCCGGGAGAGAACGATGTTCTCCTCCGCCAGAATCTGCTCGAAAAGATCCTGAATGGTTTTCCTCACATCATCCGTCCGCGAAATATCCATGGACGGGTCGAGTTCGGACAGTAATTTGTTCTGCACCCGGGTTTTTAAGTCGAAGTAGGAACCAGCCTGAGGCGAGGTGATCGGCGCATTCACGCGACGCGCCTGCAAGTTGGAAAGACGCGAACTATCTCCGCCTCCACCGCCGCCGCCTTGCGCGCCTGAAGAACCGCCACTTGACGACCCCCCGCTCTGACCTTGTTCGATTCGTTTCAATAGAGACATCAGAATCTCCTAACTTGTTGATTCAATTTAACGACGACTAGCGCGATCCCCTTCGCCATCGAGAGCCGCCACCCGCGCCCGAACATTTTCCGCAAGAGAAAGGATTCCGCGCCCGGCGGGTTGATTCCTGCTTTCCAGCATGAAGGGCACGCCGCGATTCACGGCTTTCACCACGGTCTGCTCGTCGAGAGGGATCACGCAAGCGACTTCCTGTTTAAGGTTTTCTGCAACCCGCTCCGGTGTAATATTTACACGCTTGTCGAAACGGTTCATCACAAACAGGACGCGCTCTCTTTCCACACCGATGGTCTGCAAAAGATCGAGGAAAAGACGGCAGCTCTTGATCGAGGGAATATCTTGAGTGGTCACCAGCACAACCATATCGCTTACATCAATTGCCGCAAGCGTATTATCCGTCAGATACGTGGATGTATCAACAATCACATAGGCGTAAATTTTCTGGAGGAATTCCAACACCTTGGTCAACTGACCGCTTGTGACCTTATCCGCGTACTCAGGACGGCTTGGGGCGGCTAGGATGTGCAAACCGGATGCCGCGTGTTTCACCATTACTTCTTCCACGATCTCTGCGTCCAACTCTTCCGCGCGCGGAGCAAGATCGGCAATGGTGTTCTTCCCCTGTTCATTGACAAAAACAGCAACATCGCCAAACTGCAAGTTTGCGTCTACCAATGCAACACGGGTATCGTCGTTGTTGAGGATGACGGCAAGGTTCACAGCCAGAGTCGTGCATCCCGCTCCGCCCTTGGGGCTATACACGGTGACTATCTTTCCGCGAGGACCATAACCAAAACTTGCGCCAACCGAACCGCCCATCTGAGCGACAGGTTGCGCAACCGAACTCTTGGAGCGTTCGCTTTGCGCCATCGTCCCCGCCCGGCGGATCGCCGAGATCAACTCGTCGCCCATCGGCGGCTTCGTCAAAAAATCTCGGGCGCCAGCCAGCATAGCGCGGCGCATATAATTTTGGTCGTTTTGAACCGAAAGGATCACAACCTGAACCGCCGGCTGCCTCGAGCGAATCGCTTCCGTTGCCGCGATGCCGTCCATATCCGGCATGTTGATATCCATGAGGACGACATCCGGGTCAAACTCAAGGGACGACTGAATCGCCTCTTTTCCGGTCCGCGCCACACCGACGACTTCCACATCCGATTCGAACTGCAAAAGTTTACGAACGTTTTCGCGCGTCTCAGAAACGTCATCTACGACCAAAACACGAATTTTGTCACCCGGAGCCATCTGATATCACCTCAAAATTACTGTTCCGGCTTAACATCGTTTGGCAAACTTGGAGGCGCAAGAATGGTAACTCCCGGTTGTGTGCCATAAGGCAACTTGGATGGCAGGCTAATGCCATACTGTTCAAGCAGGCTGGACAGATTCGTCACCTGCGCATCGATCAGCGAACGATCGTCAGGATGCCGAAGGGTCATGGTTAACAGTGATCCGCTATACACAAAGAAGTTCAGCGAGATCGAATCCTGCGGGTTGACGATCAAGGTGACAATATCAGGAGAAGCCTGTTGCTGAGCCTGCGCTGGGGACGGCGTTGCATTCGGGTCGGCGCTTGCGGGTTGCAAAGAGAAATTCCCAAGCTTCATCACTTTCACATCCTGCAAGATCATTTGACATGCCATACGAGGGCGTTGTTGCGCTTCGGCAGGGACCACATAAAACGGCTGTTGAAGAGTAGGATCAAGTTCTATCCTGCCTTGTACGGCGCCGGGTCCGCCTGAAGCGGCAGCGGCAGACAGAACAGGCAATGCATCCGGCATAAAGCCCGCGCCGGTTACTACTGAAGTGAAATTGGGCAGAATAGTTTGAAAACTGGGATCAATATCCACGAAGTTCATACACGCGATCACGTTGACGCGCGCTCCGTCATTGACGCCGTAGCCGTCGGTCGAGAGACGGTTTGCCGGGATCGTCACAGCCACCATACCATTGGGGATTTGCACAGCATGGGCCGGACCTGTAATTTCCACCTGTTCGCCCACCATAGACGAAGTAATCACGACGCCGGGCTCAAGGGTTACGCGCGCATTTTGTCCGACCAGGTTCGCTTCTTCACCTACGGTGAACATCACTTCAGCGACATTCGCCGAGGGGATGGAAAATTTACCAAGGAGTTCCTGAGTGATCTTGGCGCCTTGTGGGATGTTTTGGGCGGCGTAGTAAATCTCTGTCAGACTGGTCTGCTGTGGCTGCGACTGGGGAGTCTGCTGGTTTAACAGGGTCATCACAGCAAACAGCACCGCCAGACCCACAACCACGATCAGTACCAGGAAAATTAATAACCTTCCGCGACGCATATTGTTTCTCCTCTCTTGACGACTGCCCGTCAAGTGGTAATTTTCTTCGATGAAATATTATACAGCATAAACAAGAAACGATAATGTCAAATTAGTAAAAAAGTAGGACTCTGCCTTACGGCAGAGTCCTTGATCTTGACGTTCTTGAAGGTTACGGCAGGGAGCTGTTGATGGTGCTGAAGGTGTTGCCGACCTTGGGTCCGAGCAAGCGCATGACTGCGATCACCACGATTGCAACGAGGGCGAGAATAATGGCATACTCGACCAAGCCTTGACCTTTTTCTTTGGGAGCGAATAACATTGTAGTAATTCCTTTCGTAATAAGAGTTTGTTTTACCTGAGAACCACTCTCAGTTTCTAGATTGTATTTTACACAAGACACACCGGTTTTCAAGAGCCGCAAGGTCGAAAACGCTTACAATCCTGTTATCCAAACCTTACGAGTTTGAAACCCCGTTTATGAACGCGCGGAAACCGTGAATGAGATACGCGCGCCCTTGCCGGGCTGGCTGTCCATCTCAAAATTGCCGCCTAGCATTTCTGCCCGCTCGCGGATCAATTTCAAACCCAGGCTGGCGCTCTGCGAATACGCGTCGGCGTCGAAGCCTTTTCCATTATCGTCAACGCTCACGCGGACTCGATCCTCGCCCATATCCATCAAGACCTTGACTTGGGTTGCATCTCCATGGCGCGCGGCATTCCCCAGCAATTCTTGAACCGCGCGAAACAACATCACTTCCAAATAAGGCTGGAGCCGGCGTTCATTACCGGTGATCGTCACGCTGACGTCCATCCCGGTCTGCTCTTTGAACGCATCGGCATAGCGCCGGATGGTGGGAGCCAGACCCAGATCGTCAAGCATCATTGGGCGGAGTTCGAAAATGAAATTGCGCACCTTCTGAAATGTGCCCATGGCAGACGATTTCAAGTTGTTCAACTCATCGCGCGCCTGATTGGCGTCAATTTCCATGAGGCGCATGGCGATCTCTGCCTGTAAAATGAAATTGGATAAAGCCTGCGCAGGCCCATCATGCATCTGACGCGAGAGTCGCTGGCGTTCAGTCTCCTGCGCGTTGACCAACATCTCGACGCTCGCCATCGGGCTTTTCGCGCCGCCGGTAGAGGCTGAGGCGGCGCCTCCGCCCGCCAAGGCGCGAGCCCGCTCCAACGTCGTTTTGAAACGTTCGAGATGATTCTTTTCGCTCTGCAGTTTTTCCAGTTGTCCCCGCATCACGAACAGACGCTGTTGCGCATCCAGCGCGGAATCATACGCCGAGCGGATCTCTTTTTGCGGCATGTTATCGAGTTGACCCTGAACTTGCTGGAGGTGCGTGGTGATCGCGGCATTGCGTTGCGAAAGTTTGGAGACCTCTCCCTGGCTCTGCTCGATCATCAACGTGATCTCGCGCAATGCGCGTTGTGTTTCTTCGAGTTCTTTATCGAGGTCCAATTCACCAGCCGAAGATTCATCCATGACCATAAGACTCTCCTACTCCTTTTCCTGCTCGAATTGCAATTTGACCCAACCACGCTTCAGCGCGTACACCACCGCTTGAGTCCGATCTTCAACCCCAAACTTTCGCAGGATGGAGGTGACGTGATTTTTCACTGTTTGGTGACTAATACCCAGAAGCCCCGCGATCTCTTTGTTGCTCATCCCGCGCACAACGCAAGACAACACTTCCATTTCGCGGTCAGACAGCGGATGGAACGGCGCGCCCGGCTCACTGTACGAGCGGCGCGCCCCTTCCATTTGTTCATCGATCCAATGATCAAGTTCGCGGCGGTTGAACACATTCCCCGCAACGGCATATTTCCCCTCCGCCACTGCGCGCACCGTGCGCGATAAAACTTCAGGCTGGATATCTTTCGCGCAATAGCCGCCCGCGCCCGCGAGCATGGCATGGATGGCTTGCTCGATATCATCATAGCCAGTGAGTAGCACAATGCGTGTCGCGAGATGATCGGACGCCACGCGATAGGTCACCTGCTGACCGTTCATGCCCGGCATGTTCACATCAAGGATGGCAACAGTAGGCTTCAATGCGAGGATCTGGTCGAGCGCTTCTTTCCCGTCGGACGACTGGGCAACCACGCGGAAATCGCGCTCAAGAGACAGCGCGTCCACAACTCCCTGACGGAATAAAGGATGATCGTCCGCTACGATTAAAGTAATTTCACTCATCAATGACCTTTTTATGTGACCTCAATGAAAGTATAGCACAGGAGATACCTTCGGGCAATTAACCAAACAAGCGCAAGCATATCAGTTTCGTATTATCCTCAGCGCCACTTGTAGACGACCATATTCTCGCCGTTCGATTCATCGTCCGCCCCCCCGCCGCCGACGAAGACCGGTTCTTTTCCGGACGTGAGGCTGGGGTAAAACGCGGGGAGCGTGATCAAATAGTCAGCCGAATTCGCGTCGAGATACGCCGCCAGCCGCGTCTCATCGCGGATGAACGGAACAACTTCCGGGTTGACCAGCCCTGCCAAATCGAGCAGTGGATTGTCAGTGAAGTATCCGATCGCGCCGATGTCGTGAACGGCAAGACGTGAATCAGGCGGAAGATTCTGCTGGACCCAGTTTGCGGTTTCCACCATCTCTGTTTCGATCCATTTCACGTCGCGCGCATTTTGCCATGCGCCAAGAAAACTAAAGGCAAGACACATAGCAACGAGCAGGGACTTCCACAAAAACACGACCCGCGCATTAGATCTAACGTTGCCGATAAATTCGACGAAGCCGAGCATTCCCCACAGATATAGGATCGGTAGTGCAGGGATGATATATCTTCCATGTTGATAAGCAGGCAAACGCATAAAGTAAATTGCGATGTAGCCGAGGAACCAGATCACCCCTGCCAATGCCCCCCAATTACGCGCAGAGATCGTCTTTTTCAGCCACAACACCACGCCGGGAATGAGGACTAGAAACGAGCTGGCAATGACAGGAAAAAGGTAGCCGACGATTCGCTCACTGAGCGATTTGGATAACCAGTCCAGCTCATACTCCGCTTGTTTGGCATAAAAGGTGTTCGGCATGGGGTTGCCCGATAACGCTAAATTGAAAAGTAGATAAAAGAGGAAGAGCGCGCCAAACCCAAACGCAATTTTTAGAAAGGATTTGCCGCGAACTGACCATGTTTTTTCCGTGAGCAGCGCAGTCAGAAAAAGCGGACCCAACAATGTCATTCCATCGGGGCGCACCCAGACGCTCAACCCGACAAGCACTCCGAGAGCAAGGTAGCGGCGCGTGCCTGTGATCAACGCGGCAAGCACAATGAAGACCATCAATCCATGCAAAAGAGTTTCCATGCCGGAGACTGCCGACCAGGTGAGGTGCCACGCCAGCACAAAAAATAATCCAACCCAGGGGATTTGTGATCGATACGACTCGACAAGTTTACGCGCAGCGGTTTCAGCAGAGATGCCCAGCGCCGTCAACGCAAACCAGCCGAGGAAAAATGTCCATGCATAGGGCGCGAGGTGGAGGAAGTAGCCGAGGGAGAGGAGAAACGTCCACAGCGGCGCGGTGGAGCCAGCCGACCTTTCGCCGAGTCGAAATGCCCACTCGCCATGTTCGGCAAAATTACGGGCATACGTTAAATGAATCCACGCGTCATCTAAAGGAAAGCCAACGCGGAAAACTGTTGCGCTTGTGAGTAAATAAAACAAAACGGCGAACAAGGCAACGAGAGCGACGATCAACGCTCGGCGGAATGAATTCGTTGAAGCAACTTTAATTCCTGATCTATAACGACTGAAGTCGTTACTACGGCTCATTGGGGGTTTCGATGCGGTAGAGGCGCGCGCCATTCACTTCTCCCAAGTAAGTAAATGATGGATTCCCTGTCGGCTCGTCGTACAGGTCTTGAATCGCGTCGAATAATCCGTCGCCCTCAAGCACCAAAAACTTTGCGTCGAATTTTTCCGCCACTGCCAAAATGGTGGACTCGTCGCCGAAGGGCAACACAACCGCACTTCGGTTCGAAGCGATGAAATAGCCCGGCGGATTGCGGACGATCACGACGTCGTTCGGGCTGATCCCATTTTCCTGAAGCATTTCCTCCACCGACGGATAGATCAGGTCGTCCCTCGCCCATCCGTCCGCGACAACGCGGAGATTCACGAGGTACATCGTCATCGTAACCGCGAGAAAAACGAGGGCGGTTAAAAATATCGGCAAGGCGCGCCTGTCCATCAAGCGGCCGCGGCGACGCGCCCAGTGCAGGACCGTGTCTATGCCAACCGGCGCGGCGACCCACCACATCGGCTGGAACGCCGCGCCCGCGTGGAAGAAACTCCCGCGCGAGCCAGCGAACGGAAAGACGATGGTCATCACGACAAAAAGGATCAGCCAGCCAACCACAGCGATCCGCACGCGCAAGTTGATCTTCATCTGTTGCAAGCCGAGCAGAATAAATGGAAGAAGGAAAATCTCGCCTTGCGCGCCGACGGCGTTGCCGAGATTTGATTGGAGCGCCGCGAACCGATCTTGCAGCGCGGCGCCCCAGCCTGCCTGCAGAAAACTTTCGCGCGTCAACGCGTCGGGTGGATAGATGAATGTTTGGTCGTAGTTTTCGAGCCAGAGTAATCGTCCGCCGCCGGGCGCGAGGAATGAATCGAACAGCGTGTAACTGCGATAGTGCCAGAAACCCATTACTACGATGTAGCCAATCACAACAAAAACCCATGAGAACAAAATGCGGCGAATGATCACAGGCTTGGGTTCGGGTTCAATTTTCAGTCTTCTTCTCTTGAGGAAGAGCGGACTTTTCCAAACCATCGTCAAGCCTGCAAGCCCCAGCCAGAGCAAGCCGTCACTGCGGGCGAAGGTCAGCAAGCCAGCGATTGCGCCGAGAGCAAGAGGAATCCATCGTTCGCCGCGCGGCGCGAGGAGGAAGAACGTCGCACCGAGGATCATGTAGATGGCGTAGTTATCAGGGACGGGCATGAACGGCGCGTAGTACATGGAAAAGATCGAAAGCAATCCTGCAACCATGCCGAAGCGCGTACGGTGAGTCACTTTGTAGGCTAGAGCAGAGACGAAGAGCGGCACGCAGGCAGAAAGGAGAATGAACGGAGCGCGTCCAGCCGCGTACGTTGTGAGCCCGGACACCAACATCCCCAGCGCGGACACGATTGATGCCAGCGGCATCCAATATGTGTGCGAGGGATTTGGAAGACTCTGCGGGTCGCTGAGATAATTCCAAATGTATGGCTCGGTGAAGCCCTTGCCTTGCGCGAGTTGAATGCCGCCCGCGAAGTAATAATCGGCGTCCATGTAACCGGGGAGGTCCTGAAAGCGCGATACAATCAACGGGACAAGTAGTCCGACGAAAAACAAGATCGCGTATTGGTGTCTTTTCACGAGCGCGCTCCTACTTGCTCCAACCATGGACGCGACGCGCGAGTAACCTGCCAGCGCATCCAATAGAGGGCGATGATTGCGGTGATGGGTGGAAGAAGGGTCAAAAGGTCGGAGTACATACGCTCTATATAATTTATTTGGAGAATGTTCAAGAGATACGGCGCAGCGAACGCGGTGCCCAATACTAACACACTGGCAAGAATGCGGCGGCGATGCCAGCGTTCCCAGACAAGCGCAAGGACAAGCACGAGCGGCAGGATCAAAACGACATAATTCGATTCGAAGATGGCAAATCCAAGAAGAGGCGTGACCGCCAGCGAAAGCGACGCAGCCCAGACGATGCGGCGAAAATTCGCGCGAAGCGCGGCAAGCCATTCAAGGAACACGACAACGCAAAGGATAAGGGCAATCGTTGAAGCGATTGGAAACCTCGAATCGAAGAACCAGAAAGACAAATACGAGTTCAGACTCAGTCTTATGCCATCGTACCAATCCGATAACACCGCGCGGACGTACGGAAGTCCCCAGCCCGGATAAGCGAGAAAGGAAACGACAAGCAAGACGAATAGCGACATTCCAAATCCGCCGAATACGTTCCAGCGTTTGTTGTAGATGACCGCGACCACGATGAACAAAAAGAAGATCGTACCAACTTCCCATTGATACGCTGTGAGGAGCAACAACGCGCCTGCGAGTTCATCGTTGAAGGAATGTAGGGCGAGGAGGGTGGAGAGATAGAGGAAAAGGAGGAAGATCGTCGGAGAATTAGAGAGTAGAGACTGGAGATTGTAGTAGCCGAGCAGAGCGAAAGCGATGAGGAAGACGTAGAGCCAGCGAGGAGGTTCCCATTCGGAGAGTTTGACCGCGAAAATAACGGAGCCGACGAGCGCGGCTTCGGCGAAGAGCATCCAGATTCCACGGGCGAGGGAGAAATCGGCGAGGAGCGCGAGAGGTGTGTACAGCAAAACGATATAAAACGGATCATTCAACACATAGCCGTATTCGCTTGAAAACGCGTTGCGTCCGTAAACGAGTTGCTGGACGCGTTCCGCGACGGTTGTGCTGTACGGCTCGACCGATTCAAATAGAAACGCGCGCGCGCCGTTCCAGCGCAGGGAGAGCCATTCTCCGCCGGGCAAAATTCGGGCGAGGAAGATGTTGACGGCAAGCAAGACGAGAATTCCAAGAATTATAAAAACGAGAAGACGAATCTCCTCGGGGCTGAGCCTGTTGCGTGTTTTGCGAATATCTTGGAATGTCATTCTCTCTCGTATGCAAAAACCTTTGAACCGCGAAGCGCGCTAAGAACGCAAAGAAAAACTTATAAATCTTCGCGCGCTTCGCGATCTTAGCGGTGAAAAATCACTTGATCACAAACCGAAAGATCGGGCGCGTGGGAGAATTGCGCGCGACTTCTTTGAATCCTGCTTTGACGAACGCGTGGGCTGTCCCTGTGAACGCGAAGGGAGCGGGCATCTCTTTGCTTGTTTCGATCGGATAGCCTTCCACGATCCGCCCGCCCTTCGATCGGACGTAGTCCACTGCGGCGTTGAGCAACTCGACGTGAATTCCATGCTTGCGAAATTTCTTGCCGACAAAGAAACACGTGATAGACCAGACGGGTTCATCGTCCACGGGTTTGAGGACGCGTGAGTGAGCAAGCCTTTCATACGCAGTCCGCGGCTCGATGGCTACCCACCCAACCACATCGCCATGCAGATACGCGAGCAAGCCCGTGACCGTTCCCGAATCAATAATAGATTTATGCATCTGCCGTGTTTCGTAGCCTTTGGCTTCGTCGTATGCCTTGCCGCGCAATTTCCAGTGCATACACCAGCATCCGCCGCACGCGCCGTGCGAGCCGAAGAGTTCTTCGAGGTCGGTCCAGAGGTTTCGTTTGAGGGGTTTGAAAGAGAGTTCGCTCATATTCACCATTATCACGTCATTGCGAGACCCGAAGGGTCGAAGCAATCTCCAACTCGCAGATGGGGATTGCTTCGTCGGGCAAAGCCCTCCTCGCAATGACGGTTACGCCACAAGAACATTCAATTTCTTCGGCAAGATCTCATATTCAAAATCTTGAATCCATTCAGGCAACAATTCACCATCTGTATGAGCAGGAGAGGGCGATTCAAGATGAAGCGAAATTTTTGTCGTGTGCACTTCGCGCATTCCCTCCATTTCAACATAACTGCCTTTGTCTTCATTGAACGCGCGCGGCAAAGCCTGAAAGAGTCCAAGCCGCGTGGCGCGATAGCCGAAAGCGAGAGTCAACTTCCCGTCGAAAGGATTCGCGTGAGGCGTCATAAAGAATCCACCAGTGCGTCGTCCGTTGCCGATGGAGATGAGCGAAAATTTTCCAGTGTATTCGCCGTCATCCCATTTGAGTCTTCCCGCCCATTCGGGTTTATCCATAATACCTTGCACCGCCGCGACGAGATAACGCGCGATGCCTTTGATCCAATGAATTTTTTCGTGCTTGAGTGTGACGTACGGTTCAAGTCCCGCGCCTGAGTTGTTGATGAAATATTTTTTATTGAGCCTGCCGATGTCCATTGCGCGAGTCTTTCCATTTGCGATCACACGCGCCGCCTCGTTGAGATTCGTCGGCAGACTCAGCGCGAAAGCGACGTCGTTCGCGGAACCCGTCGGCATGATTCCCAGCGGACCAATCGCTTCATTCGCAGTGGACGCCTGCATCAAGCCATTGACAGCGTCGCCCAATGAGCCGTCACCGCCTGCGACGATGATCGCCGAAAACTTTTCACGCGCGGCTTGCGCGGCAAGTTCGACGATCTGTCCCTTGCGTTGCGAGACAGCCAACTCAAACTTCACGCCTGCGGCATTGAGCGCGGATTCCGCCTCGGGCCAGCGTTTCTGTGAGTTCCAACGGTTGGAGTAGGGATTGAGGATAACTTTGGCTGTCATTTTTTATTTACCGCTAAGAGCGCAAAGGACGCAAAGGTTTAAAGATTTTCTTGGCGCACTTAGCGTGCTTCGCGGTTCAAAGAAGATCTTCACGGATCAGATATTTCAATTTTACTTGAATTCCAACTTTTTATTTGCGCGAGCAACACTGCAACGAAGATGACAACACAACCAAGAATTTGAATCGGCAGGAGGGTTTGACTCAACACGAGCCAACCTGCGAGGGCGGCAAAGACGGCTTCGAGGCTGAGAATCAGGGCGGCGTCGGTGGGAGGCGTGTGTTTTTGTCCCCACACTTGAAGCGTGTACCCGATGCCGACCGAGATCGAAGCGCGGAAAAGAATCGCGCCGACGAGCGGAAGCGCCGTCAGTTGCGAAACGTCTTCAAAGGCGAGTCCGCAGAGGAAGTTGAGCGATCCACTGATGAAGAAGTGACCCGCCGCGAACGAAACGGATTCAAATTTGGAGGCGAACCGTCCCAGCACGACGACGTGCAACGCCCAAAACGCGGAGCCGATGACTTCAAGCGCGTCGCCTCTTTGGACCTCGAACCTGCCCGCCGTTGACAGGAAGTACGCCCCCGCCCCAGCCAGCGCGACCGCGAGCATATCTGCCCAGTGCGGTTTTTCGCGGAAGAGAATCCACAACAAGAACGGAGTGAACACCACGTAGAGACTGGTGAGGAAACCCGCGTTGGCAACCTTGGTATAGAACAGCCCCACTTGTTGGAAGGCTGTGGCGAAAAACAAAATCGCGCCAGCGATGAACATCCACTTCCATTGTTGTTTGGGTATTTTAGGTAGCCATAGAGACCTTTGACCCCGCACTTGCATTCGGGGCAGGTGGAAATTTTCTTTTTTCTCTGTTTTCTCTATGCTCTCTTTGGCTAAGGTGGTTTTCGGGATGAACGGAATCAGAATCAGCGCGGCGAGCATGAAGCTCACACCATTGAACAAGTACGCAACCTGATACGTCGCCGCCACTCCCTGCACGACGAATCCCGTCCCCCAGATGATGGCTACGATGAAAAGAAGAATGTCTGCTTTGAGGCGCATGAGGGAGGCGGTCCTTTAGTTAATTGTATTGCAGCGGAAGAATCTGTATAATGTCGTTAATCGGAAACAACGCAGAATGGTCCAAAAATTCAAAGAAGGTTTCAATTTTACCGTGCTATGGTCAGCATTCGTTGTGACCAGCGCGATTATCGGTTTTTCTCTAGGTTTATTCTTGGTTCGGGATATCGATGATCATTATTACTTTGCTTTATCCGTATTCCTATTCATTTTTGTGTTGAGCTTCAGTATTGGGACAGGTCAATGGCTCACTTTTTTCATCAAACGTAGGAATTTCTGGAGTTGGCCACTTCTTACCGCGATTGGTTATTCAGCAGGAAGTTTTGTATTCTTATTTGTTCTCACATCGCTTGGTTCGATCTTCCTGGATTATGATGATCTTTACTTTGGGGCGTATCCATGGATACTAACGACTCTAACATTGCTACTGACTGGAATGTTCACGGGCTGTCTTCAATGGATTGCTCTGGGGAAAAAACTGAAAACTTCAACAACATGGTCGGTTGTTTCAGGAGTAAGTTTAGTGATCGGCTTCTTGTATCCTTTCTCTCCAGCCGCCGCCTTTCAGGCACCAACACCTTTCTTGTTCGTCGTTTGCGTTCTCGTATACGCCTTAATAACTGGCGCATTTGCAAATTCACTCATAACGAGCGCTAAAACATGAAGTACTGAAGCGCTACTGTAACTGACAAAGCATTAAACCACCTAAACACTCCTTGGGCTCGCACCACGAAAAATCGCGCAAGTCGTTGATCGACTATTTTACAAGAACGATTAGCATTATGAACCAATCCATCCTCCACATCGCCCTCGTTGTCCGCGACTACGACGAAGCTATCGCGTTTTACACCAAGAAACTTCACTTCACACTCATCGAAGATACCTATCAGCCCGAGCAGGATAAACGCTGGGTGGTGGTCGCTCCGCCCAACTCAACAGGGACGACACTTCTCCTTGCGAGAGCGTCCACGCCTGAGCAGGAGTCGTTCATTGGGAATCAAGCAGGCGGGAGAGTATTCCTCTTCCTCAACACCGACGATTTCTGGCGCGATTACAACGAGATGATCTCGAAGGGAATCAAGTTTGTCCGCGAGCCGAAAGAACAGCCGTATAGGATGGTCGCGGTGTTCGAGGATCTGTATGGAAATTTGTGGGATTTGTTGCAGGTCAACGAGACGCATCCGTTGTTTAGGAAGGGTTGAATGAGTAGGGGCGACCCGTCAGGAACGATGAAGGTGTTGTACTTTCTCTTGGCGGGTCGCCCCTACGGTCTATGACGCAGATTCGTGAGTGTTACAATTGTGTGCATAACCCATGTACAACCTCCCCCAAATTGCCGAAGAAAAAGACGAAGTGCGCCAAGCCGTCCTTCATGCGCGCGCGTACAAACCCATTTACGTAAAGATCAAAATCAACTACGGATGCAACCTCAAGTGCGAGATGTGCAAGCATTGGCGTGAGACTCGTGAACCGCCCATCTCGATGAATCGATTCCGCGAGATCATCTCCGAACTTGCGGAACTCGGATGCAAGAAAATCCACTTCTCAGGCGGCGAGCCGATGCTTCGCCCGCAACTGCCTGACTTGGTGGAACACGCGACCCAACTTGGAATGCGCGTCACGCTCACGACAAATGGCACACTGATTGACAAAATCAGAGCCAAGCGACTCGTCGAAGCGGGTCTACGCGGCGTGAATGTTTCGATTGATTCGCCGCTCCGCAAGATGCACGAGAAGATTCGCGGCGTCGAAGGTTCGTTCAAGCAGACGACAAAGGCGGTCTCGTTATTCAACAAATATTCACACAAAGGGAAATTGACCGTCCGCATCAACACGGTCGTCGGGCGATCCAATTATCAAACGCTTGCTACGCTCCCCGATCTCGCGCACGAACTCGGCGCGGACGGAATCAACTTGATTCCCGTAGACGATCACTGCGGCGAGCATTTGTCCATGCGGAAGAAAGACATCGCGCTGTACAACTCCGAGATCGCGCCGATCATCGAACAACGCGCGCAGGAATTGGGCGTGAACATCGCAGACGAGGATGCATTCCCGTTTGGGCGAGACGACTCGGAGGTCCGCTTGGGACGCGCGGGACGATACGCGTTCGGCTATTACAATAAATTTCCGTGCTACGCGCCGTGGACGCACAGTCTCATTGACTTCAACGGTCTCGTCTATGTATGTTGCATGACGCGCGAACAGATCAAGCCGCTCGGCGATGTTCGCAAACAA
>CAYWCN010000023.1:0-44069 GCA_964456775.1 uncultured Anaerolinea sp. | reverse complement strand
AAATCACTTTCGAGAACGGGACTTTGCGCGTGCCAGCGTTCGGGTCTTCGGGGTTATTGACAGCGTCCATCTCTTCGACCAGATTATCGGGATAGTTATCAATCACAACTTTAAGTGGACGAATGACCGCCATGCGGCGCAGCGACGTTTTGTTGAGGTCTTCGCGCACGCACGCTTCGAGCAACGACACATCACTGACGCTGTAATTTTTTGCCACGCCGACTCGGCGAATGAAATCGAGAACCGCATTGGCAGTGTAGCCGCGCCGACGCATCGCGCGCAACGTGGGCATGCGCGGATCGTCCCAGCCTGAAACATGATTCTCTTCGACCAGGCGGCGGAGTTTGCGTTTGCTCATCACGGTGTAATTCATGTTGAGCCGCGCGAATTCGATCTGACGCGGTTTGAACACATCCAGTTGTTCCAAAAACCACTCATACAACGGACGATGATCTTCATATTCGAGCGAACACAACGAGTGGGTGATGCCTTCCATCGAGTCGTTCTGTCCATGCGACCAATCGTAAAGCGGATATATTTTCCACTTATCGCCTGTGCGATGATGCGGCGCGTGCAGGATGCGATACATGGCAGGGTCGCGCATGTTGATGTTCGGATGCGCCATGTCAATTTTCGCGCGCAGGATCCGCGAGCCATCGGGGAACTCGCCGTTCTTCATGCGCTCGAGCAAGTCCATGTTCTCTTCCACGTCGCGGTCACGGAACGGAGAATTTTTCCCAGCCTCGGTCAACGTGCCGCGATTTTTGCTTACCTCTTCGGGAGTCTGATCGTCCACGTATGCTTTGCCACTCAACACAAGTTTCTGCGCCCATTCGTACAGCAAGTCAAAATAATCCGATGCATACGTCACCTTCGCCCACTCGATGCCCAGCCAACGCGCGTCGTCTTCAATCGCCTCCACAAATTCAGTCTCTTCTTTGGTCGGGTTCGTGTCGTCGAATCGCAACACCAACTCGCCGCCATTTTCTTTCGCAACGAGATAATCAATCATAAACGCCTTGACGTGTCCGATGTGCAGGTAGCCGTTCGGCTCAGGCGGCAGGCGCGTGCGGACGTAGTTGTAGCGTCCGTTTTTCAAATCTTCTTTGACGGCTTCGCGGATAAAATCTGATGGTGTGCCCTGAGCAGGGTCGAAGGGTTCGGGACTCATTTTTGTTCTCTTCTCTTGGATGAAATACTCGCCTCTTCTCGACGTTCAGCCTGATTCGGCTTGGGAAACTTTTTTCCCGCTTGCGGCGTCGGACAATTATAACAAACGGCATACCCTCCGTCATTGCGAGTGACGCTGCAAGCGTCACGAAGCAATTTCTGTCACGAGGTTGGGGATTGCTTCGTCGGCTATCGCCTCCTCGCAATGACGGGTAATTTTGTTTTATCCGTTTATAATCTTATCTGGAGGCTGATATGACTGAATCAAACGAAAAGCAAGAAAAATTTCTCGGCGCATACTTCGACCGTGACGGAGTCCTCAAACTGTCGCGCTGGGCAGACATCCTTTCGTGGGTCACGCTCACGGTCTATGTATTGACGTGGTCGTTTCAACTCTTGCTATTCCTCTCCCAATACGCCAACGGCATGATGGGCGACAAAGGCATGGGATTCTTGATGGGATTGAACATGTTCTCTCCACTCCTCACTCAACTTCTCCCCGGTATCTTCTACTTCTTTGGCTTGCAGGCTGTGTCAAAAGTTCTGCTCATCATGCTCGATGTCGAAGATAACACGCGTCGGAGCGCGCGCAAATAAGGCTTGCCCGAACTTTCCCGCCATGCTACAATACCGCCCGCTGGAAAAATGATTTGGGGAGTCGTCCAACGGCAGGACACATCCCTCTGGAGGATGGTATCTTGGTTCGAATCCAGGCTCCCCAGCAAAAAGACTCTCGTAAGAGGGTCTTTCTTTTTCTTGGCAAGAATTAATCAAAACAGCGAAACTTTCGAGTACAACTGGGGTTTGCGCTTCATAGTAGCAAGGAGAAACAAAATGACAACTGAAACCGTACAAACAAAATCCGATTCTTTTTATGACCGCCCTAATGTGGTGAAAGGCACCATCAACGTTGGGTCGGGAATACCGTTCGGTGTTGAGCAAGTGAGCAACCCGTCTGTGGGAATTGGCGGAGTCTATGGAACTTGGGGAGAAAGTTTTAATAACGAAAACCTCCACTTTTTCCTCGAGGAAAGGCTGGGGCACCCGCTTCCTGCGGACGAGAAATTGAATCTTTCCGAGTTGGGATTTCTCAGCCGTCACCATATTCCGCTTGGGCTGACTACTGAGGAAAATTCCCGCCTCGAGATCGAAGTAGGCGCGAGTTTCCTCAGGGAAGCGATCAAAGCCTGTAACTGGCAGCCCTCCGAGGTCGAAGGCGTGCTGATCGGTATGAGCGCGCCGCTTTCGCCGGATTATCTCAACCAGATCTCGAACGCCGCGGGGATTCCAGAAAGCGCGCTGAAAGTCGCCACACATAAAGCCTGCGACGGCTCCACAAGCTCGCTCCATTTGGCGTTGAACCCCGACT
Source organism: uncultured Anaerolinea sp. (assembly GCA_964456775.1). GTDB lineage: Bacteria > Chloroflexota > Anaerolineae > Anaerolineales > Villigracilaceae > Defluviilinea. Next base: position 41,530 of record CAYWCN010000023.1, on the reverse strand, counting down.
TGCCGGAGAATTTACAGTTAAGCAAAAATATTGCCGAATCACTGCATGGAAAAAAGGTGCTGGTCGGCGGGATCGAAGGTTTGAGCCGCTTCATGGTCACCTCTCATGATTCGAACGCCTTGCAACTGTTTGGAAATGCCGCCGGCGTGGTAGGCGTTATCCCCGGTAAGACGATGAAGTTAATTGCCGGCAGAACGCACGAAGCGTTTGACACCGACGGCCTACTGCAAGTGCAAATGTATTATCCTCATACCAAACAAAAATCCGACGGCTACAACGTGGATGTGACGGAACCGTCGGCGAACAATATCCGCGTGGCTGGATTGATGCACGAACCGCACGACGGCTCGTCGGTGGTGATGGCGGGTCCGATGGGCATGGTGAAGTTGTTCGTCCGCACCGGCGTTCAAGTGGTGCGCGACGCCTACGCGGCATATCAGACGCGGCTGGGAGAGTTGGGCATGGCGGGGAAGTCGTTCGCCATCGCGATTGTGCATCATGCCAACTACAAGATCAACAAGCTCAAGGCAAAGCATTTGCAGAACGATGGGATCGTCCTGCCGATGCCGTGGTTGTTGAGCGATTTTGGAAACGTGAGCGCGGCTTCGAACATGATCGCCTTCCTACGCGCTCTGCCGGGTTTGAAACCGCTCGATCACATCTTGATCGACGGGTTCGGCGCCGGCACCTATTACGACGTTCTGGCTGTAGAACTGGGAGGGTGAGGGAGCCGTCCATCTTGAATCCGCTGTCCCGTCGGGGTGAGGCGTTTTCTCAGGTGGAAGTCATCCCTTGAGTATGTGCAGTCTGTAACTAATGCCCGCAGCCTGCGTCTTATATGTGTCAAAAAAACACATTAAGACACGGGCGCGGGTTTATGTATCGAACCAAGTCAAATCAAGATATTGTTAGATTGCTTTTATGTCTAAAAGCGTACGAGCGGGATTATCCGCCCGAAATGTTTATGACAAGGCGGATCACTTTCCATTCCCTGCTTGTTAATTTTTTGACGGGCTGGTTGATGCGATAAAAAAAGGACACGTAACGTGTCCTTTTTGTTTGCGAACTAAGCAGTCGCTTTTGGTTTGAACCAGTTTTGCCACTCGCGGTTTTCCCAAATGACCAGCAAGGGAGCGGCGTTGAAAATGGAAGAATACGTGCCGCTTAGAATACCGACGAGAAGGATGATCACGAAATGGCGGATGCTGTCGCCGCCGAAGAGAGCCAGGGCGAACAGGGTGAGCATAACCGTCATTTGCGTGTTGATCGAGCGGTCCAGCGTCTGCACGATCGAGTGATTGACGAGGGATTCGTAGCCAATGCGGCGATACACGTGCGAGTTCTCGCGGATGCGGTCGAACACCACGATGGTGTCGTGGACGGAGAAGCCGATCACGGTGAGCAGGGCGGTGAGGAACAACGCGTCTGCTTCCCAGCCGAGAAAATGCCCAAGCATGGCTTCAACGCCAAGCACAACCAGCACATCGTGCAACATGGCGAGGATCGCGGCAGTCCCGTAGCGGATGGCGTGTTCCACTCCGCGGAACGCGAACCAAATGTAAAGCAAGATGGCGCCAGCCGCCATCAAGATGGCGACCCCTGCGGCTTTGGTAACTTCTTCTCCCACCGAGGCGCTCACGGATGTGAATGCCAACACGCTCAGCGCGCTGGAAGTTTGTTTTTCCACCTCGGCGACAATTTGATCTTTCGTTTCATCGTCAATTGTGCGCGAGCGGATCGCGTACGCATCCTCGCCGAGCGGTTGGATCACGGGATCGGAATCGGGGGCGAATTCCAGGAAGATATTCTTGACCATATCCGAATCGGGTCGCGCATTCGAAAATTGCAACTCAAGAAGCGAGCCGCCGGTGAAGTCAATCCCAAGGGGGAGCGGTGTTTTATTATTCGCCAGGTTGATGATGATAAAGATCAGCCCGGGGATGATGACCAAAAAGGAGATCAGGAAATAGAAGTAGCGGTTTTTGATGATGTTCATGGATCAATTCCTACAAACCAAACCAGCGCGGATGTTCGGCAAGTTTCACGTTGTCAAGCACAAGGTGCAGGAATGTGCGTGTGACAATGATGGCGGTGAACAAACTAACGCCAACGCCTAATGCCAGCGTGACGGAAAATCCTTTCACGATGCTTGCTCCGAACGAACTGCCGAACGCGTACAAAATGAGACAGGTGATGAGTGTGGCGGAGTTCGAGTCGCGGATGGAGGGCCAGGCTCGGCTCCAGCCGATGTCAATTGCCTGGCGGATGTTCCTCCCATTACGAAGTTCTTCCTTCAGGCGTTCAAAGATGAGGATGTTGGCGTCTACCGCCATCCCGATACTCAAGATGAAGCCCGCAATACCGGGAAGCGTAAGGACGACGGGGATCAACTTGAACAAAGCGAGGGTAAACAGCGCGTAGGAGATGAGGGCGAGGTCTGCCACAAAACCCGGCAGGCGATAATACGCCAGCATGAAGAGGATGACCACGCCAAGCCCGATGGCTCCCGCGGTAACGCTCTTGCGGACCGATTCTTCGCCAAGCGTCGCGCCGACGGTGCGGCTTTCAACGATCTTGATCGGGATGGGCAAAGCGCCCGACCGCAATTGGACGGCGAGGGCGTTGGCTGATTCCAAGTTGAAATTCCCGGAGATCTGTCCCTGCCCATCGGTGATCGCCTGCTGAATGACCGGAACCGAAAGCACTCGCTTATCCAGCACAATGGCGAGATATTTACCGATGTTGTTGAGGGTGTAGTCGCCGAAGATCTTGGTGCCTTCCGGCTTCAATGTGAAACTGATGACGATCTCGCCGGTGTTCGAATCTTGGCTCACAGAGGCATTCGAGAGTTGTGTGCCGGTCATCACGGTGTGATAGACAGTGACCGGAGGGGTGTTGGGGTCTACAGGCGTGGAGGTTGCCGTTGAAGTCGGGGATGAAGCGAAATCCGTTTCGATGGTGGTGCCTTCGGCGACCGGAGTTGTTCCCATGTCCACAAACTCCAACAAGGCTGTCTGTTTGAGGGATGCGATCACTTCTTCTGGATTGGTCACACCGGGGAACTCTGCGACGATGCGGCGGTCACCGGCGGTTTGCATCACCACTTCGCTGACGCCCAAAGCGTTGGCGCGATTTTCAAGAATACTGCGAGCGGCTTCCATGTCCTCGCTCTTGATCGTGCGTTCGGCGGGTACGTCGGCTTCCAGCAGGGTTTGCAAGCCGCCGCGCAGGTCGAGTCCCAATTTTGTTTCGGTGTTGCGGGAAAATAAGACCGTATCATTCAAGGGGTTCCGAATACGGATCTCGTTGCTGAGGTCGATCCAAAGCGATCCTGCCAGTAGCACGATGATGAGGATCAACCAGTTGATGTTTCTGTTGCTGTTGCGATTCATTGATTTCTCCATCCAAGAAAATGTGGCGTTTGACTGCGAGTTTACGCAACCATCGGACGCCACGCGACGGCGATTATACTATGGATACACCCACTCATTGAAAATCTCATCCAGGTCACAGCCGCAGTGTTTTTCCGCCAGCGATTGAAGCGTCTCGGGGGTGGAAATATTCCACGAGAGAGTTTCGGTATATTCCCGCATGAACGCGTCGAACGCGGATCGTCCCATTGCTTGTTCGAGAGCCTCAAAAAATAACGGTCCGCGCCCGTAGACGATGGCGCTGTATTCGTAATCGGTGTAATCCGCAACCGGCAAGCCGATGGGTATTTTTTCATTGTTCACGTATGCCCAGCGTCCCTCAAGGTCTGCGCGAAAGCCTTCTGCGCCGCTTGCGCCGTATTCATCGGAATAATATTGCAGGGTGGCAAATTGAGTGAGCGATTCGTCGAGCCACGGGTCGTCCAGTTGATCGTCGCCGACGAGATTGTAAAACCACTGATGCCCAACCTCGTGCGCGACCGTTCCCTCGAAATATGGATTCTGCCCGCCGCCATCATAGATCCACGAGGTGATCGCGATGGCGCCGGGGTATTCGATTCCCAAAGCCAGCGTCGGCGTGGTGACAATATCAAGTTCGGTGTATGGATACGGCGAGTAGCGCTTGTCGTACACTGCGATCGCGTGGGATGCGACCTCCACTGCCGCTTGCGAACCGCTCGCCAGAGATTTCGGCGCGTAACTGCGGATCGTGACCTCGCCAAATTTCTGTGACGTTTCTTCGTACTCTGGACTCGCCGCCAGATAGAAATCGCGCGCCGGTCCGCTCGCTACATTCTGGATTTGAACCTGCCCCGCCGTCTCGGCATTGATCGTCCGCCCGGACGTGACAACCGTGACGTTCTTTGGCGCAATGACGCGCATGAGATAGAACGACGCGTCTGCAAATGCGACGTCTCCCGATTGCGGCGGGATTTCCTCGTTCCAGCCCTCTTCGTTGTAGACCGCGATCATCGGGTAGGCGTGCGCGAGCGCGAGGACGTTATCCGCATACGCCAGCACGCCGTAATTCAACTCGACGGTTTGGGGAACAGTGACAGAAAAATCTATGTGGATGATCACGCTTTTCCCGGGCTCAAGCGATTGGGCAAGCGGAAGGATCATCAGGCTGTTTTGCAAACCATAGCGCGGTTCGATTGGCGAACCGTCCACGCTCAGATTGGAGATGCGCATCTCGCCGCCGAGGATGTTGGGGAACAACCGAAAGTGGATCTCGGTTAGCGGGACGTCTTCGTTGTTGGTGTAGCGAACATCTTGTTTCCCAGTTAATTCGTAGAGGTTGTCCGCGATCTTCAATTCGATATGATACACGCTTCGGCTTTTCAACTTGTCTAACGCGGGTTGCGCCGAGAGGACGAGTCCATCTTTGAAGATGGAAAAATCATCCCAGGGCGTGTCGAGGATGTTTGGATTGTTCGAAGGCAGGGGTGTGTTGAATAGGTCGGGAGTGTTTGACGGCAGAGGAGTTGCTGTCGGTCCCTCGAAAAGATCGGGAGTGTTCGAGGGCGAGGGAGTCGCTGTCGGTGTGAGGAAGTTGCACGAGAGGGCGAGCAGGCTGAACGCCAGGAAAGAAGCGATGAGTTTTTTCATGGGTCGAGTTTTGTCAGGTAGTCCAATGCTTTTTGTAAGACGGCGTCTATCGTCAAGGAATCGGTTTCGATGATGAGGCTGGCGTGTTCGCGGGCGTGCGCGAGTCGGCGGAGTTGTTCGTTGTAATCTTTTTCCAGCCAGTCCAATTTTCGGCGTGATGTGCTTACGTCGAACGATGAGTTCAAGTAGATCAGCACGTCGGGTTTTGTGATGATCTGCCACATGGCTTGCACGTAGGAATGTTCTTGCGCGATGTGGCGGCAGGTGTAGCCGCGTTGTTCGAGACCCATCATCAGCGTGGATTTCCCCGAGCCGCAGGGTCCCACAATTCCGATCAGTCTCTTCGTACTTGGAGGCTCCATGATCTATTGACCGTCTTGCATCAATTTTCTGAGTTGTTCGGGTCCGCCGAGGACAGCCAGCGTGTCTCCGGCGTGTAATGGTTGCGAATCTTTTGGGTGAATTTCTGATCGCTGGTCGTGGCGGAGGAGGATCACGTTTAAACTGTAGTTATCTTCTATGTATCCAACTGTTTTGTTGGCAAGCCGCGAATTCGGCGAGATGACAAACCGCGCGAGGCTGAGTTGTTGTCCTTCCACCGAGATCGGATTCGTCACGTCTGCGCCCGCCGCCGCGGCGGCAAAGACCGGCGCCGCCATTTCTGTGGCGCTCAGCGCGACGAAGCCGAACTGTTCGCGCAGCGCGTGGGCGAAATCCTGATCGAAGATGCGGATGACCACTTGAATGTCGGGGTTGAGCGTGCGGGCTTTGAGCGCGATCTGAAGATTCATCGCGTCGTTCTGGCTCGCAAGGATGATCGTGTTGGCTGATTTGATGTTCGCCGCTTCCAGCGTGACGGGGCGGGTGGCGTCTTCCTGGATGACCGGGATATTCATGGTCTGCACGGCGCTGATCAGATCGGTGGCGGGGTCGAGTTCGACGACGACCATTTGCTTTCCCATATCGTGCATCTTCTGGATGATGCGAAAACCCAAATGTCCCAAGCCGACGATGATCGTGTGTTTTCGTAAGGTGGAGGCGACAGCCATCTCCCACTCCTTGTTCCGCGCTTGCCGATTGAAGAACAGACTGCCGAAATCCGCGAGTCCTAAGGCGAGCGCGCTGATGCCGATGATCGGCATGAAAATGTGAAATAGTTGCAGGTAAATATTATGCGGGAATTCACCGTTGAATTGAAAGAACGCTGAGGTCAGGGCAATGTACACCGCTTCGGTGTACCCATCGACCGGTTCGCCCGCGCTCGCGCCGATGGCGTGATAGAGCAGCGCTGCGACGAGAACGGCGATCGTAAACAGGATCACCGGCGTTCGAAACTCGTTGACCAGGATGATCGTGTCGCGCCAGGTCGCCATCCAATTACGCAGTGTGGGCTTCATGATCCGTTGAATCGTTCGATGGGGAGGCGCACGGTCATGCGCCGTACGGCGTCGCCGGTGCGGGAGGTGAATTTCAACACCAAAACGCTGATGTCGTCGGCTGGGCGGTTGTCGTCGAGGCTGACCGCTTGCGCGAGGAGCGTATCCGCGAGCGTTTGCGGACTGGGGTCTTGATCTTCGAGAACCGCGCGGAGGATCTCGCCGACGTTTACTGGAACACCGCGTCGTTCACCGGCGTGGACCAATCCGTCGGTGTAGATGACGATGGTCAAGCCGGGTTCAAATTGAAGTTCGGTGATGAGCGGTCGCACATCGCGCGATGTGCCGAGGGGGATGCTTTCCGCGTCTAGTTTGTCTATCTGCTCCCCGCGACAGATGAACAACGGGGATGGATTGTTGCGAGTCAACACGACGGTTCGGCTGTGCAGATCGAGCGAGGCGATGTTTAACGTGCAGATGACTTTCCCTTGTTTGTCGGTGAACAGGGCGTCGGAGGCGGCGCGCGCGGCGGCTCCGTCGCGGACTCCTTCCGCGAGCAAGCCGATCACTTTGCGGACGACCATCTGCGAAACGGCTTTCGCGCCGCGCCCGGAAGTCTGCCCATCCGCGAGAACGACGGAGAGTCCGCCGTTGGGTCGTTCGACAACTTCAAGCGTGTCGCCGCTTTCAGACGTCGCGTATTTGTTTATCTTTGCGACCGCGATCTGCAATTCCATGCCCTGATTTTACTATGGGAAGCGCGTTAATTTCGTCAAGCAGAAAGGCTTAACGCGAATTGCGCAAATGGGCGAATGACGCGAATAATATCCAAAAGACATTTGGACTTTGCGCAAGCCATACAGCGCATTCATCTCCTACTTGACGCTCCTACCTCCTCCCGCTATAATCTGCCCGCTGTCATCAAAACCGTAGCGCCGACTTAAGTCGGCGTTACTGAATTTATCAAGGAGTAAGACAAATGCCTCCACATCCAAAACGCAAGCACTCGAAGAGCCGACGAGATAACCGCCGCGCGCACGATGCCTTGCAGCCTCGCAACCTGACCGCCTGCTCGAACTGCGGTTCGATGCGTCTTCCGCACACGGTCTGCCCGAACTGCGGATTCTACGAAGGACGCGAAGTGGTTGAGATCAAAAAAGAAAAAAAGAAGGCTGAGTAATTCAACAACGGGTCGTGACGAACACGACCCGTTTGTGTTTTAAACAACATGAAACTCAACGGACAAAAAATCGCTTTCCTATTTCCCGGTCAAGGCTCGCAAGCGGTGGGCATGGGCAAAGACCTCGCCGCGCACTATCCAGCCGCCAAACAACTCTTCGACGAAGCCGACGCGCTTTTCGGCCGCGCCTTCTCGCAACTCATGTGGGACGGACCCGACACCGAACTCATCGAGACGATCAACACACAGCCAGCCTTGTTCATCCATTCGATTGCGGCGTGGAGGACGTTCACGCGTCTCTTTCCGGACGTTCAGCCTGCTTCACTGGCGGGACATTCTCTCGGCGAGCTATCGGCTCTCGCGGCTTCGGGTGCGCTGGCTTTTGCCGACGGACTCAAACTCGTCCGCACGCGCGGCGAATTGATGAAACGCGCCGGGGAATTGAACCCCGGCGGCATGGCGGCGATCCTCGGTGTGGATATTCCCACGCTGGAGAAAGTCTGCGCCGAAGCAAGCGCGGGCGATGAAATTGTGCAAGTGGCGAACGATAATTGTCCGGGGCAGGTTGTCATCTCCGGTCACAAGCCCGCGCTCGAACGCGCCATGGCAGGAGCGAAAGCCGCGGGCGCGAAACGCGCGGTCGCGTTGGCGGTGAGCATTTCGGCGCACTCGCCATTAATGGAATCGATTCAATCCGATTGGAATGCGGCGGTAGATTCGTGCGCGATGAGCGATCCCGTCATCCCGGTGATCAGCAACGTTTACGCAAAGCCGCTGACGACCGCCGACGAATTACGCGCAGACATCAAAGCGCAGATGCAGTCGCGCGTGCGGTGGACTGAATCCGTCGGGACAATGCGCGAGATGGGCGTCCAGTCATACGTCGAGGCGGGAAGTGGGGAGGTGTTGTTGGGCCTCGTCAAGCGGATCGATTCATCCGCCAGTCGGTATCCGCTGGGCAAGCCGGAAGATTTCGCGGCGTTGGAAGCGTAAGGACTCGTGGGGCGGGATGGCACCCCGCCATTCACAAGTGTGCGGGATATCATCCCGCACCACGGAAATAATTTGCTATACTCATCATTATGACAAATTTAGAAACTCGAATCGAAAATGCGAAGAAGACCATCACCGGCAATGAGTCATTGCTCGATATGCTCGATGCCGAAGCCGCGACTCTGTTGCTGAATTGGGGCATGGAACTCGCGGGCAGTATCGCGCAATCTACCGCGGACTTGGACGATCCATCCGCCGAGTTGAACATGGAGCCGAGACTCAAAGCCTTGCGGCAATTCATGCGCGCGGCGGGAAATTGGGCGGCGGGAAAATATGAAGACGCGTTGAGCCGCGTGGAATTGAAAGATAAATTGCTGGAGTGTTTGCAAACTATGCGCGTGGCGGATGCAAAACTTCCATCTGCCGCTGAATTGGATGCCTCGCTGATGATCCAAGCCGGCGCGAAACAACAAGATTCCATTTTGAAACTAAAAGAGTTGCTGACAAAATCAGGCTGACATGCCAAGACGCCGAGGAATTTCGCGCACCAATGCGCTTGGCACGCTTGTCGGTCTGATCTTTGTTTGCGCGTTGAGCGTGATCGCGTTGTTTACCGGTGGCGGGTCTGGAAATGGAAACCCCGCTGGCGATACAGCAACCCCGCCTGTTGATCAACCCGTCACGCCAATTTCGCAGATCGATACGCCGGTCATTGTGCCGACAGTTCCGCCGGTCAGCGGCTCGTGGTGGGAAGTGTATTTTACCGACCGATTCAACGTCAACGACCCGGCGCAATGGCAGAACTCTATAGAGGGAAAACTGATCGAGAAGATCAATGCCGCGCAGAATAGTATTCATATCGTCGCGTTTGAATTTGACCTCACGCCGGTCGCCGAAGCGTTGATCGCGGCGCGTCAACGCGGCGTGGATGTCCGCTGGGTGACGGACGACGAAAATGGACTCGAAGCAGATGAAGAACCGGGTCGCGGTCAATTCGACATGTTGCAAAGCGCGGGAATTGAAGTCCGCGCGGATGACCGTTCGGCGTTGATGCACAATAAGTTCATCATTTTCGATTATCAAACGGTGTGGACGGGCTCGACGAATCTCACGGTCAACGGGATCTTCAAGCAAGAGAACAATGTGCTGGTGGTTCATTCGCCGGTGATCGCGGCGATGTACGAAAAAGAATTTCAAGAGATGTGGGATGGACAGTTCGGTCCGAAGTCGCCGTCGCAGTTGGCGGAGCAGGTCGCCACAGTGGAGGGAACGCCGGTCTGGGTTGTGTTCACTCCCGAGGATGGCGCGCTCGAACAGGCGATCATCCCGCTGGTCAACGCGGCGCAGTTCGAGGTCCGATTTTTAGCGTTTAGTTTTACCGATTATCCGCTGGCGAACGCGATGATCCAGCGCTTCCAGAACGGGGCAAGCGTCGCTGGTGTGTACGAGCGCGTCGGCAGTGATACGGACGCGGCGGAGTTCGATACGTTGTATTGCGCCGGTGTCTCGGTGCGGCGGGATACGAATCCCAGTTTCATGCACAACAAGGTGATCATCGTAGACCAGCGATATGTGATCACCGGCTCGTTGAATTTTTCTACGAACGCGGAAACCAGCAACGACGAGAATGTGATCATGCTCGATAACGCCGAGATCGCCCACTTGTACTTGCAGGAATTTGACCGAATCTGGTCGCAATCTGCCGACCCTGAGCCGGGTTCCGTCACATGCCCATAGTTTGACAGGTTTTGATAGCAAGAAATACAATCCCGGGTAACGCGACGGTGTTATCATTGCTGCGAGGGAAGTCCCTTCATCAATCCAAATCAACTTCAATCTTTCGAGGTGACATAATGTCTGACAAAACAAACGGAAAAACTCCAACCGAAAATGCCGCGCTGGCTCGCCGTGGAGACTACGACTTATCCAATCACGGAATTACCGGATTACGAACCGCCTACTGGAACCTGCCCACCGAAGGGCTGTACGAAGAGGCGGTTTTTCGCGGGGAGGGCGCAACGACACAGGGAGGTCCGTTCGTCGCGCATACCGGCAAACACACCGGCAGGTCGGCGAACGACAAATTTATCGTCAAGCACGTCGATTCGGAGAATATTATTTGGTGGGGTGGGAACCGTCCCATTGACGGCGCGAAATTCGACGCGTTATACAACCGCATGACCGAATATATCAAGGGGCGCGATATGTTCGTGCAGGATGTGTACGCGGGCGCCGACCCGAAGTATCGTTTAAATGTGCGCTTCGTGACGGAGGAAGCGTGGCACAGCATCTTCATGCGCAACATGCTCATCCCGCCGGAGTCGGCGGAGGAGATCAAAAATTTTGTGCCGGGATTTACCATCGTTGACGTGCCGAGTTTCAAAGCAGACCCCGCCGTTGACGGGACGCGTTCCGAAACGTTCATCTTGATGAACTTCGAGCGCAAAATGGCGATCATCGGCAACACGCGTTATGCCGGTGAAATGAAGAAGTCCATTTTTAGCGTCTTGAATTATCTCCTGCCCTTGCAGGGCGTGATGTCCATGCACTGCTCGGCGAATGTGGACCCGAACGATATGAACGATGTGGCATTGTTCTTTGGTTTGAGCGGCACGGGCAAGACGACTCTTTCCGCCGACCCAACCCGTCGCCTCATTGGGGACGACGAGCACGGCTGGAGCGACGACGGCGTGTTCAACTTCGAGGGCGGATGCTACGCCAAAGTGATCGGACTCTCGCAGTCCGCTGAGCCTGAGATCTATGCGACCACGAGCATGTTCGGGACGATCCTTGAGAACGTGGTGTTTGACCCGGCTACCCGCGCCGTTGACCTCAACAACTCCTCGCTGACAGAAAACACGCGCTCCTCGTATCCTTTGTCTTATATTCATAATTCTGTGCCGGAGAAGAAAGCCGGTCATCCGAGGAATATCGTCTTCCTCACGGCAGACGCGACCGGCGTGATGCCGCCCATTGCGCGCTTGTCTGTGGATCAGGCGTTGTATCAGTTCATCTCCGGGTACACAGCCAAATTAGCAGGGACCGAAGCGGGATTGGGGACAGAACCGGTCGCCACGTTCTCCGCCTGTTTCGCCGCGCCGTTCCTCGTGCATCATCCATCCAAATATGCGGAGTTGTTGCGGAAAAAGATCGAACAGCATAACGTGAAGTGCTGGCTGGTGAATACCGGCTGGGTGGGCGGACCGTACGGAGTCGGCAAGCGCATCTCGATCAAATACACGCGCGCGTTGTTGAACGCCGCGTTGACCGGCAAACTCGACAAAGTGGAATACCGCCGCGACCCGGTCTTCGGATACGAAGTCCCCACCTCTTGCCCCGAAGTTCCAACCGAGGTTCTCGACCCGGCTTCCTCATGGAAAGATCGTTCGGAGCATGAAACGAAATACAAGCAACTTGCTCAGAAGTTCGTTGATAACTTCGCTAAATACTCAGACCAAACGCCAAAAGAAGTGACAGAAGCGGGACCGAAGGTGTAACAAAGAAGCCCTCCGATGAAATTCGGAGGGCTTTTCGATATTAATGGAACTCTTGCAAAAGTCAATCGTAGGTCAGTCTTTTAGCCTGACAGCTTCTATGTTTTGGTGAATGGCGGGTTGAAAACCCGCCCTACATGTGCTGATGCAAGAAGTCTACTGCTTCCTCATCTTCTTACGTGCCAGCCCATTGAGCAGTCCCAGTAATTCCTGCATCTTCTCATCCTCCGGCGCGTCGCCGGTGATGACGGTGTGCTGCCATTTCTCGGCTTCGACGGTGATAGTGTACGTGAATTCATCGGGGATGGGTTCACTGCTCGTTAATTTTGCCGGCAGTTCGGGGAAATCCAATTCATCGAGCAATTCATTCAGTGTAACCGCTTGCTCCTCCGAAAGTTCATGCACATCGAGGTCTGCCGCGATGCGCATGTTGGCGAATCCGCCGGTGCGCTCAAATTTGATCCGTTCTACTTCCATTTGAAACTCCTTGCCATATCACCCTGAGGGACGCCTCGCGTCCCGAAAGGTCTCCTATGTTGTGAGGAGATTCTTCGCTCCGCTCAGAATGACATAAATCTAAGTTGCTCCGATGAAACGCAGCGCCGCTTCGAAACAACTTGGTTGGGTTGCGTCGCCGCCGACGGTGAGTCCGACGCCCGCCCAGCCGTTCTTGACCGCTTGTTGTTCAAGGCTGCCATTGCCGAACAGCTCTCCCGCCGTCTGATGCGTGAGGTCCGCGCACTGCTGGAAGTTCGAGTTCTCGCTGAGTTTGTCGCGCAACGTCACGTACCAGATCTGTCCCGCTTTTTCCCACGCCTTGCCGCCGAGTTCCGTCGCGATCAAATAAAATGCGTGGTTCGGGATTCCCGAATTGATGTGCACGCCGCCGTTGTCGCTGATGGTGTTGACGTAATCCTTCATGTGCGCGGGTTGCGGGTCTTTGCCTAACACGGGATCGTCATACGCGGTGCCGGGCGCTTTCATCGTGCGGATGCCGATGCCGTTCACGTTTTCGGTGAGCAATCCGCCGCCGATGATCCAATCCGCTTCGGAGGCGGACTGTCCGAGTTGATACTGTTTCACCAGCGAGCCGAACACGTCTGACATGTGTTCGTTCAACGCGCCGGGTTGTTGCGAGTAGACGAGTTTGGCTTCGAACTGCGTGACGCCGTGTGTGAGTTCGTGACCGATGATGTCAATCGCGATGGTGAAGCGGTTGAAGAGACGTTCGTCGGCGGGAAGATTTTCATCGCCGTCGCCGTAGACCATCTGCTTGCCATCCCAGAACGCGTTGTCGTAACCGGTCCGATAGTGGACGCTCGAGTCGAGGCGCATCCCCGCATTGTTGATGGAGTTCCTGTCGTAGACGTTTTTGTACAGATCGTATGTGACCCCGCTGCCTTCGTACGCTTCGTTGACTCCCGCGTCGGAGACGGGCGCATCGCCCTCCCGTCGGACAATGTTTCCCGGCAGGGAGGTGCCGTTCCGCGCGTCGTAAATGATGCGTTCTTTTCCGCCGCCAGCCGCGAGCGGAAGCGTTTCGACGAACAACTCCTTGAGGCTGGCGCGCATCGCCCTCTCCGCTTGAAGTTGATACCCGACGGCGATGTTGTTCATCGCCCTTTCTTTTTGGGCGGCGGTCCCGTTGGTTGCGATTTCCTTCAACATGTGTTCGGGCAAGACGCATTCAATAAGGTGATGGTGGCTGTGCATGGGAAGTCCTTTCAGGTGAGAGGGAGAACGAGCCAATTCAGTATACGTCTTTTTGAAACGATTTTCAACCGATGAATCACTGCTTACTGCTTACTGATTACTTCGTATTTCTCACACCACACTCAGTAACGTCTGCTTCTGCTCGACGCTTTCACCGGGTTTGACCTTGATACGGTTCACTTTGCCGTCGCGCGGAGATTTCAACTCGTTCTGCATCTTCATCGATTCGAGGATGAGCAGAACTTGTCCCTTTTTTACTTCTTGACCATCCTCCACTGGGATGGCAACCACAAGTCCGGGCATCGGCGCTTTGAGCAGGAATTCGCCGGTCTCTGCCACGCCTCCGCCTGCCGCGGCGCGCAAGCGTTTCTCGCGTTCATCTTCCACAGTGACCGGGTACAGCCGTCCGCGCAAAAGAACTTGCCAGTCTTCGTCGCCGCGCGCAATGTAGGACTCGTGCGACTTTCCATCCGCGATCAACGAGTAGACCGGTTGTCCGCTCACCGATTCAAAATCGATCGTATACGTCTTGTCGTTGACGACGATGTGCTTCTCGTCAACGATATCAACGATAAATTCCTTGCCTTCAACGGTTGCGATGTATTTCATAATAAGACCTTTTTTCCGCTAATCTCCGCGAATTTACGCTAATCTCAAAGAATGTTCGCGAAGAGTAGCGTAAATCAGTGCATTGGTTTTTCAGCGGTGCATCCTTTCCCAGCGGCTGACCCACTTCCAATTGCTGGCGTCGCGTTCGTTGCGCTGAACGAATTGCGCGGCTTTTTCGGTTTCGTGATGGGCAACGAGCGTTGCAAGGATTGCGGCAACTTCGGAGAAGTCCTGGCGGTTTTCCGCCGCATCTTCCATCGAGAATCGCTCCTCTACAAAGCGCGTGTCGTATTGCCCCGCCATGAAGCGCGGCGAATCCATCAGCGTTTGGTGGAAGGGGATATTCGTCCGCACGCCGACGATGCGATATTCTTCCAACGCGCGGCGCATCCGCAAGATGGCTTGCGCACGCGTCTCGCCCCACACGATCAACTTGGCGATCATCGGGTCGTAGAACGGAGTAATCTCGAAGCCGGGGTACACGCCTGTGTCCACGCGCACGCCGGGACCGGTGGGGAGCAGGCTGTGCGTGATTCGTCCGGTGGACGGCATGAAATTATTGTGCGGATCCTCGGCATTGACGCGGCACTCGATGGCGTGACCGTTGAACGTCACTTCCTCTTGTGTGTAACTCAGCGGTCTGCCTCGCGCGATGCGGATCTGTTCTTTTACGATGTCAATGCCTGTCACCATCTCGGTGACGGGATGTTCCACTTGCAGGCGTGTGTTCATCTCGAGGAAATAAAAGTTCTTTTCTTTATCGAGCAAAAATTCGATGGTTCCCGCGTTGACGTAGTCCACCGATTTTGCGGCTTTGACGGCAACGCCTCCCATTTTTGCGCGCAACTCGTCGTCCACTGCGGAGGAGAGCGCTTCTTCCAAAAGTTTCTGGTGACGACGTTGCAGCGAACATTCGCGCTCGCCAAGATAAATGACATTCCCTTCAGAATCGGCAAGGATCTGGATCTCGATATGCCTCGCCCCGCGGATGAGTTTTTCGAGATAGACGTTTCCGTCGCCAAATGCGGATTCCGCTTCGCGTCGCGCCGACTGGAGGAGGGTCGGCATTTCTTCGAGGCTGGTCACCTCCCTCATGCCTTTTCCGCCTCCGCCAGCGGTGGCTTTGATCAACAGCGGAAAGCCGATCTCTACGGCTTTGGTAAGCAGTTCATCGTCGGTCATGTTTCCCACGTCTTCGGTGCCTGGCACCACCGGCACGCCCGCCTTGATGACGGTCGCGCGCGCTTCGGCTTTATCGCCCATCGCCGCAATAGACGATGGCTTCGGTCCGATGAAGGCAATGCCGGCATCGTCGCATGCCGCCGAGAAATCCTCGCGCTCGGCAAGGAAACCATAGCCCGGATGGATCGCGTCCACGTCCGCTTTGCGCGCGATGTCAATGATCTTGTCTGCCCGCAGGTACGATTCGCGCGATGGGGCGGGACCGAGCAGATAGGCTTCATCCGCATAGCGGACATGCAATGCGCGGCGGTCCGCTTCGGAATACACCGCGACGGTCTCGATCCCCAACTCCCTGCACGCGCGGATGATGCGGACAGCGATCTCGCCTCGGTTTGCGACCAATACTTTTTTGAACATGTTTCTCCTCATACGAAATACGCACTACGAAGTACTGCGTGCTACGTACTACGTAAATCGTAAATTACAGCGGAATATTCCCATGCTTCTTTGCAGGATTTGAATCGCGTTTGTTATCCAGCATTTCAAGCGCGTTGATCAAGCGCGGACGAGTCTCTTTCGGCTCGATGACATCGTCAATGTAGCCGCGTTCTGCCGCCACGTAGGGGCTGGCAAACTTCTCACGATAATCGGCGACCAGTTCCCCCTTCCGTTTGACCGGGTCTTTCGCCTTTTCCAATTCCTTACGGAAGATGATGTTCACTGCGCCGTCCGGTCCCATCACAGCGATCTCCGCGCTGGGCCAGGCGAAATTCACGTCGCTGCGGATGTGCTTGGACGACATCACGCAATACGCGCCGCCGTACGCTTTGCGAGTCACAACGGTTAATTTTGGCACGGTCGCTTCGCAATAAGCGAACAATAATTTTGCGCCGGAGCGAATGATGCCGTGATGTTCTTGAAACGTGCCCGGTAAAAAGCCCGGCACGTCTTCGAATGTGATGATGGGGATATTGAACGAGTCGCAGAAGCGGACGAAGCGCGCGCCTTTTTCGCTCGCGTCGATGTCCAGCACGCCAGCCAGCACGGCGGGTTGATTCGCAACGATTCCCACAGAATGTCCGCCCAGCCGCGCAAATCCGACCACGATGTTCCCCGCATAATTTTCATGAATTTCGAAGAACTGCCCGTTATCCATGACCGAACGGATGATGTCTTTCATGTCGTACGGTTTGTTCGCGTCGTCGGGAATGATGCTGTCGAGCGATTCATCCATGCGAAGCGGATCGTCGCCGCCCGCCATGAACGGAGGATCTTCCATATTGTTTTGCGGAAGATAGCCGAGCATTTTGCGGATGAGGAACAACGTGTCCGCTTCGTTGTCTGCGGCGACGTGACACACGCCGGACTTTTCGGAATGGACGCTTGCCCCGCCCAATTCTTCCTGCGTCACCTCTTCGTGCGTCACGGCTTTCACCACATCGGGACCGGTGACGAACATGTACGAGGTGTTGCGCGTCATGAAAATAAAATCGGTGAGCGCGGGCGAATACACCGCGCCGCCGGCGCACGGCCCCATGATGGCTGAAATTTGCGGGATGACTCCCGACGCCATGGTGTTGCGCAAGAAAATATCGGCATAGCCTCCCAGCGCAACGACGCCTTCTTGAATGCGCGCGCCGCCCGAATCGTTCAAGCCGATCATCGGCGCGCCGTTCTTCATGGCTAGGTCCATCACCTTGCAAATTTTTTCCGCGTGCACTTCGCCGAGACTCCCGCCGAACACGGTGAAATCCTGCGAGAAGACATACACGAGTCTGCCTTCGATCGTTCCCCAGCCGGTGACGACCGAATCGCCGATGAACTTTTGTTTGTCGAGATCAAAGTCGGTTGTGCGGTGCTGGATGAACGGGTCCAACTCGCGGAACGAGCCTTTGTCCAACAGCAGGTCAATACGTTCGCGCGCGGTCAGCCGTCCCTTCGCGTGCTGTGCCTTAATGCGTTCTTCACCGCCGCCCAGCCGCGATTTTGCTTTTAATTCATGCAACCTTTGGATTTTTGTCTGCTTGTTCATGTTCCTCGCTCTTCATGAAATAATTTTTCACGCTCGGCAGGTTTAAGCCCGCAATGATCACTGCCAGAAGAATGATCATCACGATCAACACGAAAGCGGTGTTGGTGTGTGATGCTTGAAAGAATATCCGCTCGACCCAATATTGACAATACCACAGGAGGACGGATATGAGCAGGGCGGATCGCGCATACCGCTTTCGAGTCGCCAGCGCCCAAAACAAGACGCCTCCTGCCGCGCACCAAACTGCTCCGCCAATGGACAGATACCACACGCTGAGGCTTGACTCGAATTCGGTGAGGACTGTCCACCAGCGCAGGGCGGCGGCAACTCTCACCGCGCCCCATGCTGAAAGCAATAACACCGATAACAGGAGCAGGGTTACACCGAAGGGTCTAGATTGGGACATATATCCTTTCGACGCCGTTCTCCCGTATTTCAACTGCGGGAGAATCAAATAGAGGCAAGGATCGCCCGCAGTTAAACTGCGGACGAACTGTGAATGGAGAGAATCTTTTCCTCATTTTTCACCACTGTAAATGAGAAGTTGCTTTCCGCCATAGAAAATGTTGGTGGGAGTTAGATATTCATTGAATTGACCGTCATACGGCTGGCGGTCGAGGATGACGGGGTTTGCCAACACGTAATCCAAGCCGAGGCTGGCGAGATATTCACCCGCTGTGCCATTTTGCAAATGCTCGAAGTATTCGGGGCTGTTGATCAGCCCGTCCATGTTGAGGATGGCGCGGTCTTCAATGAAATAGCCGACATTGCCTCCGCCCGTGAAGCCGATGAGACTGCCCGGCTCGGTGTTCGCTTCGAGAAGAGTAGCAATTTCCATCATGGGCACATCCGCAGACCAACGGTTGTATTGCATGGTGAGTTTGATGCCCGCCCAGTAGGTTTGCGCCATGTTGAAGCCGAGAAACAAAACAAGAATCCATGCGGCGTATTGGTGAAATTTGATCCTTCTGGCGAGTGTGAAGAGGATTCCCACCACAAAACTCATGAGGAGAACCGCGCCGATGCGTTGCGTGATCCAATACCATTCTTTGAATGCGGAGTATCCGCTGGAGTGATAGTAGAGCGTTTGCAGAATCGAGCCGCAGGCGATTGGAATAAGACTCAAGCGGATCAACGCAGACCTGCTTACTTCTTTGTTGATAAGCAAGAATAGGAAGAAGAGAATGAACGCGACGATCAGCGCGATGAGGTAATACGACTCGGTCTCGCGCGTGCGATCTGAAAATTGCGAAACGAAATTCCCAATGCTGTTCGTGAGCGGAGTCCATGCGAGTCCTTCGCCTTGATAGTTGACGCCGAAGAAATCGAAGGGACTGCGCGTTGCGCCGCTGTAGACGCGCGAGGGGAACGATCCCCACCAGCGTTTGATCTGTCCGCTGACGGGGGAGAATGACCCGATAGCGAGTTTGTTCCAGAGCATGTAAACGCCGAGCAAGCCGAAGACGACGCCGAAATATGCCAAGCCGTCTTTCATCCATGCTTGCCAGTTTTGTTTGAGTTCGGAAAGCGGACTTGATTCATTACTGCTTGTATTATCTTTTGCGCGGAGAAGTGTGTACGCGAGTCGCGGGATGCCGAAGAAGAGGAGTGAGAATCCAAAGTCGAGCAGGATGACGGAGCGGGGGAATCCGCTGGCGGAGGGAACCGCAAGCATGAGAATGCCGACGAGGGCGGACCCAGCCGCCGTCGAGAGAAAGAGGCGAAGCGTCCACTTGCGAAAATCTGCCAGAGCGTGCTTGTCGAACAAGCCGAAGAAAAACGTCAGTGGAATTTTTATCATCAACGCAAGCGCTGCCATGACGACCGCGGTGTTCGAGTAGTTGTAATATTCGGGCAGACTCAAGCGGAGGAGGAAGGCGAGGAACACGGACGCGGCGGCGGCTGTGATGTCGAGTGGAAGAAAATAGCGGAGTGCGTGGCCGCGAAAGACAACCCAAATGCCAGCGAGCGCGACGAAGAAAACGAGATCGAGCCTGCTGAAAATTGTCAGCGCGCCGATCAGCCCAATTGTGACAAGTTGTTTTGTTGTCCCTTGTTTATCGCGAGGAGTAGTTTCAAAGTCATAAAGTTTGTATAACAGCAACGCGACGAAGAGCGCGGCGATTCCCGATTCGAGTCCTTGTTGGTAGAGGTTGACGAGGACGTCGAAACTGAACACCCAAAATAACGCGGCGATCGCGCCGACGGCTGGCGCGAAGACTTTCCCTAGCAAGCGATAGAAAAGGATCGCGGTCGAAACTTGCAACGCGCTCATCACGAGCAGGAGGATGCGGAGGGGGAGGACAAGATCGAACCTTGCCAATGAAAAAATTGGAATGCAAATTAACATCCAAAGCGGATGATAGCCGTTCGTTTTGTTGATGCCGTCAAACGTGGAGCCGTGTCCTTCGCTGATGTTTTGCGCGACCTTGAAATAGTAATAGGCGTCGTCGCGGGTGAACCAACGCAATGAAAAATTCTGCGCGTCGGAGAGCGCGGCATAGACGCTGATCGACATCACAATGATGACTAAAATAATTTCAAACCAGGGGAGTCGTTTAGTCATTCGTGTGTCCTTTGAAATTCCTTTTTAACACGAAGGACACAAAGGTCACAAAGGGATTCGGAAAAAGCGATGTCATTGAATGTCCAATGTGATCTTGCCGAAGTTTTCGTTCTTCCATAGACGTTCCTGCGCGAGGGCGGCATCTTTGAGCGGAAAGGATTTGTCCATCACGGGTTTGAGTTTTCCCGCGACGATCAGATCCATCACTTCGTTGAATTCGGCAATCGTGCTCATCGTCGAGCCAAGGATGCTGAGATGTTTGGCGAACATGTAGCGGTTGTCAATTTCAAATTTTGGCGAGCCGCTGTTGCCGACGGTGAGCAATCGTCCGCCTTTGCGAAGCGCGCGCAAACTTTGCATGAAGGTCGTGCCGACGTTATCCACAACGACGTCCACGCCGCGTTTGTTCGTAGCGAGGTAAACCGCTTTCGACCACTCTTCTTCTTTTGAGCGGTCGATCAAAACGTCCGCGCCGAGGGATTCTGCCATCTGCAATTTTTTTGAATTGGAACCGACGACAATGACCTTCGCGCCGAGATATTTTGCAATCTGGATACTCGCCGTATTCACCCCACCTCCTGCGCCGACGATGAGGACTGTTTCGCCGTTTTGAATCATCCCGCGTGTGACGAGGGAATGCCACGCGGTTTGATACACCAACGCGGACGCGGCGGCTTGATGAAAGTCGAATCCCTTCGGGAGTTTGTACAATTGCTTGATGGGAACAGAAACAAATTCCGCGTATGTTCCGCGCACCGTCTCGCCGAGCAGATGCCAATTCAAACATAAGTTATCTCTGCCTGCCAAGCAAAATTCGCATTGCCCGCATCCGAAGTTTGCGTTGATGACGACCGAGTCTCCAGTCTCTAGTTCTCTAGTCTCTCTTGCGCTCTCCCTCACCGCTTCGACAGGCTCAGCGCGGCGCCCTAACCCCTCTCCCGCTGGGAGAGGGGGATTCAGTGCGGCAATTTCTCCCGCGCCATCCGCGCCGTTGATGTGCGGCAAATCCAATTTCAAACCAGCCCAGCCGTTGCGCACCATCACGTCCATGCGGTTGAGCGACGCGGCGCGTAAGCGGATCAACGCTTCGCCGGGTTTCGGCTCGGGCGTGGGGAAATCGGAATATTCCAAAACTTCAGGTCCCCCGTGCCGACGAAAAAGTGCCGCTTTCATCAGGCTACCTTGCGCTCTTTAAATCAGGACGCTGATGGACGCTGATGACGCAGATTTTTCTTTTTGAATCAGCGGAGTCAGCGCGCGTCGCGGTCTGCGTCCATATAATTTTGTGCCGCGCGATCAAATCTTTCATCGCGCTCTACTTCAATCCCAACTCACTGCGCGAGATGACGAGCCTCTGGATCTCGCTCGTGCCTTCATAAATTTCGGTGATCTTCGCATCGCGGAAATACCGCTCGACCGGCAATTCTTTGCTATAGCCCATACCTCCGTGAATTTGCACGGCTTGATGCGTCACATACATTGCGGTTTCGCTTGCGAACAATTTTGCCATCGAGGCTTCGAGCGAAAAACGTCCGCTAACTTTTTTGGCTTTCTCCTTCGCCATCGCCGCGTTGTAAATGAGCAGGCGAGACGCTTCGATGCGCGTCTTCATGTCGGCGATCTTGAATCCCGTCCCCTGGAATTGACCGATCGGATGCCCGAACGCTTCACGCGTGACGGCGTACTGTTTCGCCGCCTCGTACGCCGCTTCGGCGATCCCGAGCGCTTGTGTCGCGATCCCAATGCGACCGGCGTCCAGCACGGTCATGGCGATCTTAAATCCCTCGCCTTCTTTGCCTAACAGATTCTCAGCAGGGACGCGGCAGTCTTCAAAGATCAACTCGCTCGTCGCGGAGGCGCGGATGCCGAGTTTCGGTTCTTTCTTCCCGCGGACGAGTCCCGGAGTGTTGCCCTCCACGAGAAATGCGCTCACGCCTTTTTGTTTCTTCGTGGGGTCGGTCATCATGAACACGACGAAATACTCGGCCACCGGTCCGCTCGTGACCCACGACTTGCGGCCGTTCAAGACGTAGTGATCGCCGTCGCGTATCGCGCGCGATTTCATCGTCCCCGCGTCCGATCCGCTTTGAGGTTCGGTGAGCGAATAGGCGCCGATGCCTTTGCCAGACGCGATGGGCGTCACAAATTTTTTCTTTTGCTCCTCAGTGCCGAACTTCAAAATGCCGTGACAATACAGCGAATTATTGACCGACATGATCACGCCGTGCGACGCATCCGCTTTGCAAATTTCTTCGAGGGCGAGGACGTAAGCCAGCGTGTCCATGCCCGCGCCGCCGTATGTTTCAGGGACTTGCAAGCCCATGAATCCCAACGCTCCCATTTTTCTTATCGTCGCGGATGGGAATTCTCCGCTTTCGTCGAACTCCGCCGCGATGGGCAGTATCTCTTTTTGGGCGAAATCGCGTGCCGCGCTTTGGATCATCTTATGTTCCTCGCTGAGCGAGAACATGGCAAGGTCGGTCATGTATCCTCCAGAATTGATTTTCCATCCTCAATTTACACGATGTCATTCTCCCGAAGGACATCGGGACGATGTGAGCGGGGCGAAGAATCTCTGGTATTGCCGCACAGACCCTTCGCTATCGCTCAGGGTGACATCGCAAGAGGAGTTGCTTGAATTATACCCTCTGCAAAGAGACGAAAAATGAAAACGCTCTGATAAAATATCGGCATGAATCAAATGCCGTCCCCTGAAGAACGCGTCTGGGCTGTGCTGGCGCATCTCTCCGCGCTGGCGTTCGGCATGGGACTCCTCTTGCCGATCATCGGCTGGGCGGAACAGAGGCGGAAATCGAAATTTATCGCGTATCAGTGTTTACAGGCATTGGGGTATCAGACGCTTGGGTATACGATCTGGCTTCTCGGCTACCTGCTGTTCATTGCCATCCTCATCGTTTTGATGATGATCGTTGCGATCGTCAGCCCGAAAGACGGAGATGCGTTTGCAGCGTCACTCGTTGGCTTTAATATTTTCTTTTTCGTTTTTATCATCGTCTCTCTCGGAATTTATCTTCTCCTGCCGATCATCGCTTCTGTTGCGTGCGGCATGGGAAAAGATTTTCAATATCCGTTCATGGGCAAGCGGTTGGCGAAGTATCTCGAATACAATACCGAAAACGAGAACTGGCTGAACGAAGAACATGAAGACCGTTGGGTCGCGGCGGCGGGACATTTTAGCGTCATCATCGCGTTTTGGGGATTGCTCGCCCCGATCACTGCGTGGATTCTGCAAGGCAAACGAAGCGCGTGGCTGAAGTTCCAATCCTTACAGGCGATTGTTTTTCATGTGTGCACTCTTGCGCTTGGATTCGTTGCCGGTGTGTTTTACATGATTGGCGCAGTCGCCTTGATCGCGTTGACCGGCTTTAGCCCAGAGTCTTCCATGAGCTCAGCGACCGGTCTCATCGGATTAGTGGTTATGTTCGGCTTCATGTTGATCGCGCTGTTAATTCTTCTGGTCATCCCGCTTTTTCATATCACCGGTCAGTGGGCTGGCTATCGCGTGTTGAAAGGGGATGATTACCGGTATCCCGTGATCGGTAAACTTGTTGAGCGTTTCGTTCCGAGTGAGCCGAGGAATCTGCAAATCCGCGAGGGAGACCCTTCGGTCGCAGCAAACGCTCCCTCAGGGTGACATTATTCTGAGTCACCTCGTGCCATGTCATGCTGAGCGGAGCGAAGCATCTCCGCGACTCAATAAGAGACCCTTCGTTAGCGCTCAGGGTGACATAATGTAATGAAGTTTAAGTTAAACTGAATACTTGGAGTCCTAATGAAAATTCTCATCGCAACAGACATGGAAGGAATCACCGGCGTCACTACCTGGGATCAGGTCACGCCGGGACATGCGGAGTATGCGCGCTTCCGCAGATTGATGACGCAGGACGTGAATGCCGCCATCCGCGGCGCGTTCGAGGCTGGCGCGGATGAGGTTATCGTCGCTGACGGGCATTGGAACGGCTCGAACATTCTCATCGAGGAACTCGACCCGCGCGCCAAATTGAACACCGGTTCGCCGAGTCCGCTTTCGATGATGCAGGGCATTGACGAAAGTGTGGACGGCGTGTTCTTCGTCGGCTATCACGGGCGCAACGGTTTGCAAAACGCGGTTCTCGATCACACGTGGTCATCCAAGACCGTTGCGAATCTTTGGCTCAATGAGATCCTCACCGGCGAATATGGGTTGAACGCCGCGCTCGCCGGTCATTTTGGCGTGCCAGTCATCATGGTCTCTGGCGACCAGACTGCCTGCGCAGAAGTGGAAAACCTGCTCGGCGATGTGGAACGCGCCATCGTCAAACAGGCCACGGGTCGTTATGCGGCGGAATGTCTGCCCGCGCAAACGACTCACGACTTGATCTTCATGTCTGCCGCGCGGGCGGTGACGCGGCTTGCGGAGGGCGACTCGCCTGACCCGTTCGTGTTGGATTCTCCGATTCGCGCGACGGTGGAATTTTTCACCTCCGACATGGCGGATCGCGCCGCCCTTATGCCTGGCTCACAGCGGGAGGAGACTCGCGTCTCGTTGACCGGGCAGGCAATGGATGTGGTCTATCGCGGTTTCCGCGCGATGGTGACGCTGGCGCTGTCTGCGTAAGGCGAGATACTATCTCGCGCTACTGAACCAGCCACCCCCGTCGGGGCGAAGCGGTTTGCTCATCCCTATTCGGAAAATTTAGATTGACGTTTCTGCGAAAGCCTCCATATAATTGGATATGGCATATCCTAATAGCGAGGCAGGTGTTGTATTGCTATCTCACGAAAGGAGGTGGCTTGTCGGGGTGATTTTCAACGAACGCTCGTTCCTTTTTTAACCCAACCAAAAATTAAGGAGAGAGAATGAAATCAAGATCGTTTTTGTGGTTTAGCGTGCTGGCGCTCGTCAGTATGGTGTTATCTGCTTGCGGAGGCGGAGGGGGAGGCAATATGATAACGAAACTTGGCGAGGGCGAAGGACAAGTGGACATCATCGCATGGGCGGGATATATCGAGAATGGTTCCACCGACCCGGCATACGATTGGGTGACCAAGTTCACGGAGGCGACCGGTTGCGTGGTGAACGTGAAGGTCGCGGCGACTTCGGATGAAATGGTTTCGCTGATGAATCAAGGCGGCGTGGATCTGGTGACCGCGTCGGGCGACGCGTCGAACCGTTTGATCGCGGGCGGCACGGTTCAACCGGTCAACATTGAGTTGATCCCCTCGTACAGCACGGTGGACGAGCGTTTGCAAAATGCTCCGTGGCACACGGTAAACGGAGTCCATTACGGCACGCCGTATCAATGGGGCGCGAACGTGTTGATGTATAACACTGAGGTCTTCCCCGAAGCGCCCACTTCGTGGGATGTGGTGTTCGAGGAAATGGACCTGCCGGATGGTCAGAGCAACAAAGGACGCGTGCAAGCCTACGATGGCGCGATCTACATCGCGGATGCCGCGTTGTATCTGAAAGCGCACAACCCAGAGTTGGGCATTGGCGATCCGTATGAACTCACACAGGCGCAGTTTGATGCCGCGGTAGCCTTGTTGAAAACACAACGAGGTTTGGTGAGCCGCTATTGGCACGATGTTGTGGTTCAAATGGAAGACTTCACCAACGAAGGCACGGTGGCTTCCTCTTCGTGGCCCTATCAGGTGAACTTGCTTCAATTTGAAGGCAAGCCCATCGCTTCCGTCATCCCATCCGAAGGCGCGACGGGTTGGGCAGATACCACCATGATGCACGTGAATGCTCCGCATCCGAATTGCGCGTACATGTGGATGGAACATTCGCTCGATCCAAAAGTGCAGGGTGATGTGGCGGCGTGGTTTGGATCGGTGCCGTCTGTTCCTGCCGCTTGTTCTGCGAGTGAATTGCTAACCGACACCGGCTGCGCGACGAACGGATTCGACAACTTCGATAAGATCCAATTCTGGAAGACGCCAACCTGCGAAGGCGGTGACTGCGTTCCGTACAGCAAGTGGGTCGAAGCCTACAACGAGATCAAGGGACAATAACCGCTCCGAATGAAAACAACCGTGTTGAGTCGCAAGACTCAACACGGTTGAAATTTTTTGAGCAACGATACTTCATGGACAAACCCTCCGCAATTATTTTTTCCAACGTCTCGCGTTACTTTGGCGAAGTGCGCGCAGTGGATAACGTCTCGATGGAGATTCGGGATGGGGAATTCTTTTCGATGCTCGGGCCTTCCGGCTCCGGTAAGACCACGTGCCTGCGGCTGATCGCGGGCTTCGAGCGTCCCGATTCTGGCGCGATCCAAGTCTACGGCGAGGATGTTTCTGTCCTGCCGCCGTATGACCGCCCCGTGAACACGGTCTTTCAAGATTACGCGTTGTTCCCGCACATGACGATCGAGGACAACATCGCGTATGGCTTGATGATCAAGAAAGTTCCGAAAGCCGAGCGCATCAAGCAAGTGAATGATATGCTGGATTTGGTACAGCTCGCCGGCTTTGGGCGACGAAAACCCTCGCAGCTTTCCGGGGGACAGCGGCAACGCGTCGCTCTCGCGCGAGCCTTGATCAACCGCCCCAAGGTCCTTCTGCTCGACGAGCCGCTCGGCGCGCTCGACCTCAAACTGCGCCAGCAAATGCAAGTGGAGTTGAAATCAATTCAACAGCGCGTGGGGATCACCTTTGTCTTCGTCACTCACGATCAAGAAGAAGCGTTGACCATGAGCGACCGCATTGCGGTCTTCAACTTGGGGAAGGTCGAACAGATCGGAACGCCCTCGGAGATTTACGAACATCCCGCCTCTCCGTTCGTGGCGGGATTTGTCGGCGTGTCAAACATCGTGGAGGGCGAACTTGCGAAACGCATCACTGGGTCAACGCAAAAGTTTTCCATCCGCCCAGAGAAGATCCATCTACTGTCAACAAGCGAAACTCCCGAATCCGACACGTATTCAGCCGACGGCGTTGTGCGCGATGTGGTGTATCTGGGTTTATACACGCGCTATCTCGTTGAGTTGAGCGAAGGCGGAGACTTGGTGGTGGTGGCGCAAAACCTCAAGACCACTTCGATGGACGCGCTCAAAGTAAAGGGCGCGTCGGTGCGACTGGTTTGGAAGCGTGAACACGTCCGCCCGCTGGGCAACTGACATGATGCGCCGATTTTCCACTTATCTGTATTACCGACCGAAACTTATCCTCGCATTTTTGCTTGGTCCGCCAATGTTGTATATGGTGGTCGTGTATTTGGGATCGTTGTTCGGTCTGCTCTTGAATAGTTTTTTCTATCTCGATGATTTCAGCGGAAAGGTGATTCACTCTTTCACGCTGTCTACCTACGCTCAGTTATTCAGGCGCTCCAATCTGTTGATCATCAATCGCACTTTGCTGATGGCGTTGTCGGTCACATTGGCTGACGCGTTGATCGCTTTTCCGCTGAGTTATTACATGGCGAAATTCGCTTCGCCGCGCATGAAATCTTTCATGTACTTAGCCGTGTTAGTTCCGCTCTGGTCGAGTTATCTTGTTCGCGTCTATGCGTGGAGGTTGATCCTCGCCAAAGAGGGGATCATCAGTTGGTTCGTCAGCCACATGGGGTTGCAGGGACTCCTCGACTGGGCGCTCAGTTCCGAATCCATCGGCGGACCTTCGCTTGGGTTGTCCATGCTTGGCATGTTCATCACGTTCGTGTATATCTGGCTTCCGTATATGATCCTGCCGATCCAAACCGCGCTCGAACGCGTGCCGAAGTCGCTCGAGGATGCGTCCAGTGACTTGGGAGCGAAACCGCTGCAAACGTTCCGCAATGTGATCCTGCCGCTGGCGTTTCCCGGCGTGGTGGCTGGTTCGATCTTCACCTTTTCTCTGACGCTCGGCGATTACATCGTTCCGCAAGTGCTTGGGAATTCAAAAGTGGTGATCGGCATGGCGGTCTATTCGCATCAAGGCACTGCGGGGAATATTCCGCTCGCCGCCGCTTTCATGATGGGACCGATTGCGATCATGGTCGTGTATCTATTGATCGCGCGGAGATTGGGAGCCTTCGATGCGCTCTAGCTCATCATCCAACCGAAAGCGCGCGCCATTTTTATTGTCCATTTCGGCGTGGGCGGCATTGTTGTTCCTTCATTTCCCGGTGTGGATCATCTTCCTGTACGCGTTCACCACCGATGAGTCGACGTATTCCTTCCCCCCGCCGGGTCTGACCACGCGCTGGCTGGAGGTCGCGTTCCAGCGAAAAGATATGTGGGATGCCATGCTCCTCTCGGTGGGCGTTGCATTGATCTCAACCGCCATCGCAATTGTGTTAGGCACACTCGCGGCGGCGGCAGTGTACCGCACGGAATTTTTTGGTAAGAATGCCGTCTCGCTTTTGCTGGTATTGCCGATTGCCCTGCCCGGCATTGCAACGGGCATCGCCTTGCGCACATCCATTGGGTCGGTGGGTCTGCCGTTCACTTTTTGGACGATCGTGATCGGTCACGCCACGTTTTGTATCGTGACCGTGTACAACAATGTGATCGCGCGTTTCCGCCGCACGGGGAATTCGATGATCGAAGCCTCGATGGACCTCGGCGCGGATTCATGGCAGACTTTTCGATATGTTGTGTTGCCGAATATCGCAACGGCATTGCTCGCAGGCGGGATGTTGTCGTTCGCGCTTTCGTTCGATGAGATCATCGTGACAACATTTACTGCGGGTCAGCAGGAAACACTTCCGATCTGGATCTTCACGCAGTTGGCGCGTCCGCGCAACCGACCTGTGACGAATGTGGTTGCCATGTTGACATTCCTCATCACGCTGATTCCCATCATCCTCGCGGAACGATTCACGTCGCAGAGCGGAGATACCGAAGGCGAGACGAAGTAGACGCGGGTGAATCAGGCGTCCCGTCGGGGCGAAGCGGTTTTGAATCCAGCGATGTCACTGCACAAATGAAAGATGTGAACCGCGAAGAAAACTTTCAAAAACTTAGCGTCCTTCGCGCCTTCGCGGTAAAAAAGAAGATTGTGCGGGAGAGAAAATCCAGCAAAATTCCTTCCTCAAAAATATTGACAGCACGTCAATCCACATTACAATTGCCATCATTATTCTATAAAGGAGCGTTGATATTCTAACGACTCGCACGAGTGTGAATGAGCAAATGCTTGTGCCCTTCATCTAAATTACGCCACGAATAAAATCTGGCTTCCGCCGCCCTCCAACTGATACTTGGTGAGGCGGCGGGACTGCTTAAGGTAGATGCAGTCAACACAGTGGTTAAGAGCTGTTGTTTTGGCTGTTTTTGATTCTATGGTTTCACCTTTGGCATACATTGCCAAAGTATCTTTTTGGGCGAAATGCCCTCCTCAAAAAACGAAAGGAAAGAATGACCGGTCAATTTACATCCCATTTGAATCCGAAATGCAGTTCGGGAGCGTTCGAAGAGAAAGGCGGATGCGGCGTGTTTGCCCGCGAGCCGATCAAGAAAGGCGAATTGCTCGCGCTGTTTGGAGGCCGTATTGCGGCGAGAGACGAACTCGACCCCAACATGCCGCACTTCACCCAGCGCGTGCTTCAGATCGAAGATGATTATTATTTGATCACCCCCGATCCGTTGGAGCCTTCTGATTGTTTCAATCATTCCTGCGAACCCAATGCGGGTTTTACCGGGCAGGTTGGCGTGGTGGCGATGCGCGACATCAAAGCGGGGGAGGAGATCAACTTCGATTACGCCATGTGCGACGGTTCGATCTACGACGAGTTTGAATGTCATTGCGGCACTCCCAACTGCCGAGGTCAGGTCAAAGGCTCCGATTGGACGAAGCCCGACCTGTGGGAAAAATATGACGGTTATTACATGCCGTATCTCGCGCGGCGCATTGAAAAGCTCAAAGCCGCATTGCCCGTTCCCGCGTAACACAAACGGATTGCACGGTACAATGGTGCAATCCGTTTTATGTTTAAATCCTTCGCCTTCAAAATTTATCTCGTTGCACTGATCCTCCGATTGATTCCCATCCTCGCCTCGCGCGGATTGGGGATCGGTCTCGATGATATGTTCCAATATGACATGCTCGCGCGCAGTCTCGCGCAGGGACATGGATTTCGCTGGTATGCCGAATCGGACTTAAAGCAACTCGCCTCTTTCGTGGACTTCGACCTGTCTACCGCTAAGGAGTATGATCCACGCCTCGGCATTCCCACCTCGTTCCGCGCGCCGCTGTACCCAGCCTTTCTCGCCATCGTCTATTTTTTCAATGGGATAGATTTCTCCCGCTTCTTTGCCGCGCGGCTGGCGCAAGCAATTTTCCTCGGCGCGCCGCTTGCGCCGCTCACGTATTGGGTGGCGAAGAAATTCTTCACTTTCCACTTTCCATCATCCCTGAAAGTAGAAAGTGGAAAATGGGATGAACGCGCCTCACGTATTTCTGCCTGGCTCATCGCCGCCTATCCCATGCTTCTCGTCTACCCTCTCGGTCTCGGAACCGAAAATCCATTCTTTGTCCTTCTCCTCGCATCTTTCCTCTTTCTTCTTTCATCCCTCGATAAGCCCACTACTCTCAACTTTCTACTTTCTGGCACCTTCCTCGCCCTCACCGCCCTCACGCGCTCCGTTATTCTTGTGTTTGCCTTCGCCGCTTTCTGCCTTCTGTTTTATTTGCACGGCAAGCGGACAATTCTCTCCGTCCTGGCTTTTGTCCTTGTCATTGCGCCGTGGATCGTTCGCAATTCTCTTTTACACGGCAAACTCACGGGGATCGAAACTTCGATGGGCTACAACTTGTACCTCGGCTATCACCCGCAGGGAAACGGCTCATTCGTGTTCGGTCCCTCGCTGGATCTACTTCCCATCCTCGACGATGCCGAACGAGACAAAATTGGAACTGAGAAAGCGATTGAATTCATCAAAGCGCAACCTGAACGATTCGCTCCGCTGGCGATCAACCGTCTCGGCTTCTTCTTTGGGTTGGAAAAGCGCGTGCTGATGTATTTTTATGGCAACGATCTTCTTGGCTTTATCCCTCTTCCGCTTTTGTTGACGATCTCCGCCATTCTGCTTTTGCCGTTTGTCATCATTTCCACCTCCGCCGCGCTGGGATTGTCCCTCCTCCGCTGGAATCCCCAAACTTGCTTACTTGCCCTCTTGTTTATTTGTTACACCATCCCTCACGCGTTCATCCTCGCCGAAGACCGTTTTCATCTCGCGCTTGTGCCTTACATCGCCATTCTCGCATCATGGTTTTGGGTGAACGGCTTCAAGACGTTATCCCTCCGCTGGCAAGAATCACAAGCGGGGAAACTTCTCGTAATTCTCTCAATTCTCTTCGTCGTTCTCCTCGTAACCAACTGGGGACTCGAACTCGTCCGCGACTGGGATAAAATTGCGCAACTCCTCGGTCCCAACGGAAACCAATCCTACTTTCCCTACTGATCACTGATAACTGATCACTTCTCACTAATAACCATGACCTACCTCCTCGGCGAACGCCTCAAATTTGATTGGAAGATCGTAACGATCACAATCGTATCCACATTACTATTCATGGTGGATTTCTATCATCGCAAACTTCTCTTCGAGAATTTCGGATATTCGTTTCGAGTCGTTTTGTATCTTGTTATCCCTCTTCTAGTTATTCTTGTTCTTTTCCGCGAAAACCCGAAGGAATATGGTTTTGGACTTGGCGATTGGAAAGCGGGTCTCATCATCACTGCCATTGGGATTCTCGTCATGGCTCCGGTGATCTATTACCTCGGCAAGGATAACGCGTCCATGCAGAAGTATTATCAGCCCTACGTGAACGGACTTCCGTGGACAACCTTCCTCGACCTCATCGGCTGGGAGTTCATCTTCCGCGGCTGGATCCTGTTCGGCTACGTCCGCAAATTCGGACCCGAAGCGCTGTGGGTGCAAGCCGTCCCGTTTGCGTTGATGCACAACGGCAAACCCGAAGTAGAGACTCTCTCCACGATCTTCGGCGGCTTTGCCTTCGGCTGGGTGGCGTGGAGAACAAAATCTTTTCTCTATCCGTTCTTGATCCATTGGTTCATCGCGACGTTCATCATCATCGTCGCGGCAGGGCTGTCCTGATTAAGCGACGAAATGACCGCCTTCACTCTCCGCCCGGCGCAAGAATCGGAATCTCACCAAATTAGAGACTTCATAAATCTGGTGGGAATCAACCCGATGGACTTGGATTGGAAGCGTTTCATCGTTGCGGTCAATGCTGACGAGCAGATCATCGGCACAGGACAGATCAAGCCGCACGGGAAGGAAATCCTTGAATTGGCTTCGATCGGCGCGCATCCTGAATATCAAAGGCAGGGAATTGCGCGCGCCATCATCGAACATCTGCTCAAAGACAGCCCGCGGCCTTTGTATCTGACCTGTCTCTCAGGCATGGGTCCGTTTTATGAGAAATTTGGTTTCGTGTCTTTAACGCAGGAAGAGATGCCGCGCTACTATCAACGATTGACAAGGCTGGCAAACGCTGTCATGGTTTTTACACATCGAGGCGAACGCCTTTTGGTGATGAGGTTGAAGTAAAATATCCAAATGCAGACCGCTAAATCAATCCTTTACATGGCTTCGGGAATACTCTTCGGTTTGTTCGTCGCCGCCCTCATTTGGCTGGTGGCGCGCAACCCAAGCGGGGAGGCGATCACGCTTCGCCCCGTGCCGACGGACACGCCTATCGTCGTTTATATCTCCGGCGCGGTGCCGCGTCCCGGCGTGTATGCGCTTCCGAAAGGCGCGCGCGTGCAGGACGCCATCTCTGCCGCGGGCGGCTTTCTCGCGGATGCGGACAAAGCGGGGATCAATCTAGCGCGTCAATTGGAAGATGGCGAGCAACTCGATATTCCGTTTGGGGAAGGCGCGTCGTTGGTGATTCCCACTCCCGGGAATGAATCTGGCAATACCTCCGAAGTGAATTTGGTCAACATCAACACCGCGTCTCAATCTGAGCTGGAGACTTTGCCGGGGATCGGTCCCACCACCGCGCAGAAGATCATCGAATACCGCGAGGAGAACGGACCGTTCGAGTCTACGGAAGACATAATGAATGTTTCGGGGATTGGTCCCGGCACGTTTGAACGGATCAAAGATTTGATCACGGTAGAAGAGTGATGAATGTTGCGCGCGAAACATAAAAATGCGACTGATCTCAGTCGCATTTTTGATTTCTACTCACTCAACTTGTTACAGATTTTCCCATTCCTCGCGCGAAATGCCCGCCTGTTTTAGAATTCGCGAAAGCAGATCTCTGCCGATTTCTCCCTGATGCGGATTCGGTAACGTAAGACGTAAATTTCCCTTCACCATAAATTCATGCTTGCCGCCTGAGTGGGGACCCTCAAAGCCGGCATCTTTCAGCGCGCGAATAAAATCCTTACGCTTGATCGAACCGAATGCGGGCACTAACTAGCCTCGGCAGGAATGAGATTGATCCCTGCGACGACGGGCAATTCGTGACCCATGCGCAACCCCACGACGAGCCAATCTTCCAGAACGCTTTGCAATTCTTCGCGGCAAGCGTCTAATGATTCTGCGTTTGCCCAAACTCCCTGAAAGCCGGGAATTTCGCCGTAGTAAGTGCGATCCTCAAGGATTTCATACTTGGCAAGCCGCATCGCCTCGTGAATGTAAGAAGTTAGCATACCTACCTGCTTCCTTTCACTAAAAATTATACTCGCAGTTTGCGCCGACAAAATTACAGAATCACTCGCTCGCCAGCACGTGCCGCGCGATGACCAAGCGTTGAATCTCACTCGTCCCCTCGCCGATGGTCATCAACCTCGCGTCGCGATAAATCCGTTCAACGGGATACTCGCTCGAATAGCCGTAGCCGCCATGGATTTGGATCGCGTTGCGGCAAACTCGTTCCGCCATTTCGGTGGCGAACATCTTTGCCATGGCGGCTTCCTTGTTGTAGTTGCGTCCCTGCTCTTTGAGCCACGCGGTTTTATACAACATCGTGCGCGCCAATTCGATCTCGGTCGCCGCGTCAGCCAGCATCCACTGGATGGCTTGATGATCGGCGATGGGCTTGCCAAAGGCTTTGCGTTCGCGCGCATAATTCACCGCGTGTTCAAATGCGGATTGCGCCAAGCCGGTCGAAACCGCCGCGATGCCGATTCGCCCGCCATCCAGGATCGCAAGCGTTTGCTGTAACCCCTTCCCTTCCTCGCCGACCAAATTTTCGAGCGGAACACGCACATCTTCATACGTCACCGCATGGGTGGGGGAGCCGTGTAATCCCATCTTCTTTTCGGCGGGACCGATTCTGAGTCCCGGCGTGCTCGTCGGCACGAGGATTTGACTCAACGAGCGCGAGCCGGCTTTTGCATCCGTGCGGACGAGCGTGATGATGAACTCAGCAATGGACGCGTTCGTGCACCACATCTTCGCGCCGTTGACGACCCACTCGTTCCCATCTTTGACGGCTTTTGTGACCACGCCTCCTTGCAGATCGGAGCCTGCCCCGGGTTCGGTGAGCGACAGCGCGGCGAGTTTATTTTTTCCGCTTGCGATAAGCGGCAGCCATTTTGATTTGAGCGATTCGCTTCCGAACAAAACGATCGGCGCGGAGCCAAGCCCGTTGTGCGCCGCGATCGCCAGCGCGGTGGATCCGCATCCCCAGCCGAGTTCCTCCAGCGCGATCGCCGAACTGACCGAGTCCACGCCTGAGCCGCCATACGCTTCGGGGATGTTGAGCGAGAGCAACCCAAGCGGACCCATCTTACGCGTCGCGTCCCAGTTGAATTCGCCCGTCACGTCCACTTCATGCGCTTTGGGCTGCACTTCTTTTGCCACGAAATCGTGAACCGTTTTTTGCCAAAGTTTTTGTTCGTCAGTCAGATCAAAGTTCATTCATTACTCCAGATTGTTGTTATATTCTTCCAATAATTGATGCGCTCTTTCGGCATCTTTCTTCGGCACGAAAATTTGCACACGCCCAAGCATATCCAGCGACGTGGGGTAGAGGGAGCCGACGGATTCCTGGAATAGTTCAGAATCGATGCCGTTGCTATCGAGCATGGCTTTGACGATATCGGCTTCCCAGCGTCCCTGAATTTCGGTGAGCAGTTGCCATTGTAGTTGATCCATGTTGACTCCATTTCACCGTCCCGCAGGCTTTTGAGCAAGACCTGCACAGATCAATGAGACCTGCGGGACGTTTTTTCTTGCCCGAATTGTAGCAGATGCGATACAGGCTGGGGGTGAGAACCAGCCTTACCCTTGTCCTGAACCGTGCCGAAGGGTTGAGTCCTCTCGCGCGGCAGAAAAATTCCAAGCGCTGTGTGCTAGAATCCGAGCGAACATCCATGAGCGCGCGAATTATCGCACTGTTGAAAATTCGACCCGAGGAAACGCGGCTGGTCGCGTGGATGGCGGTTTTGTTTTTATCGGCGCAAGCGGGGCAGGGGATCGGGGAAAACGCCGCGTTCACACTTTTTCTCTCGCGCTTGAATGTGGAATTTTTACCATACATGTACATGGGATTGGGGGTGGCGGTGTTCATCGCATCGGTCATGTACGCGGCAAGTTTGAGCCGTTTTCAAAACGCGAGAGTGATCACGTATTTGTTCGGGGGAATTGTCGCGATGTTTTTTATTGAATGGATCGCCATCGTCTTTTTGAACCTTTCGATCTATCCAATCCTTTGGCTGACTACATTCGGAATGAGCGTCATTCTCGGCACAATGATCTGGACGACCGCCAGCGAAGTGTGCGACGCGCGGCAAGCGAAGAGACTCTTTCCTCTGTTTGCCAGCATGGGAATTTTGGGAAGCGTGCTCGGCAACGCGCTGACTGGCGCATTTGCGAATTATGCTGGGACGGAAAACCTCGTCTTGCTCTACGCGTTGTTGCTCGGCGTGGGATTCATTACAACTCGAATTGTCGTTCGCGCGTACTTCAAGCCCAAGATTATTTCGCAAACTGCGCGTTTCAACCCATTGGAAGATGTGCGAAGCGGATATGAGTTCGTCTCGCGATCTGGTTTGTTCAAGATCGTCGCAATCACTTCGATACTTTATTCCGTGTTGTTCTTCGCGGTAGATTTTCCGTTCAGCGAAACACTCTCGCGGCAGTTTGCGGGCAATGAAGCGGGCTTGGCGGGATTCAAGGGCGCGTTCACCGGCGCCACAACGTTGGTCACTTTTCTTGTTTCGCTATTTCTGGCAAATCGCGTGTATACACGGCTCGGCATCGTCAATGCTGTTTTGCTCATGCCGTTGACGTACGTGGTTGGGTTCATCGTTTTCTTTTTACTTTTCAATCTTCAAGGCGCGATCATCGCAAGATTTTCTCAACTCGTGATTCTTGGCGGGCTTTCTGGCACGGCATGGAACGCGTTGTTCAATGTGATTCCTTCCGAACGGCGCGGGCAGGTGATGGCGTTCACGAACGGCGTCCCATCGCAGATCGGTGTGATCGTTTCGGGGTTGCTTATCATTTTGAGCAAGCAAATCCTCGATACAAAAGTTGTGTTGTTGCTTGGCGTTCTCGTCGCGCTGGTTACTTTCTATCTCACGCGGAAAATGATTCCCGCGTATGGCGAGGCGTTGATCAGCGCGTTGCGCGCGGGTCGCGCGGAGGTCTTCACGGAGGGCGGCGATGTCTTTGCGATCTATCAACGCGATCCTTCGGCGGTACAAGTCATCCTCCGCGCGCTCGATGATCCGAAGGCATCCACGCGGCGACTTGCTGTCGAGATGCTCGCGAAGATGGGCAATGTGCTTGCCCTCCCAGACCTGATTCTGCGCCTGCATGATTCTGATGCAAGCGTTCGCGCCGCGGCAATTCAAGCGCTTGCCCAACTCGGATCGAACTCGCTGTTGGACAAGATCGTGGTGGGATTGGACGATGTAGACGATTCTGTGCGCGAGCAGACGCTGACGGTTCTTCCCCAACTTGCGGCTGGTCCAACGCCTGAACTGACTCGCCGCCTCGAGCGTTTGCTCGAAGACCCAAACGTGGAAATTCGCGCGCACGCGGCGGCGGTATTGATCTTCTTCGGTGACAATCGCCGTGCGTTGAATTTGCTCGCGAACTTGTTGAAATCAGAAAAGGTCGAGGAGCGACGCATCGCGATTGATTCGTATGGTCACATTTTGGATAACAGGAAACAAGCTGAGACGATTCGATTTGATCCTCAACCCGTTTTAGACTCGCTGAACGATTCGTCTCCCGTAGTGCGGCGCGAGGCGATTCAAGCGGCCGGGAAGTTAAATTCGGATGCGGCGATCAAGTCCATTGCTGGGCGGCTGGCGGATGAAGATGCCGGGGTGAGGAAAAAGGCGTCCGAATCACTGAAGCAGGCTTGGGTCCGGGCGAGAAGCGTTGTGATTCGCATCCTCGAATCGATGAATGGCGCGACTGTTGATGCCGCGCTGGATTCAATCCCAACGGGCGATCCCGAAATTCAAGATGCGTTGCGAAGATATATCCAGAAAGAAGTATCGAACATCCAACATTTGCGCATGTTGCTTGCGTCCATTCCGCGCGATCATCGCGGACCTGCCACGCGCTTGCTTGAGCAAACTTTGCGGAGCCGCGAAGCCGCGAGCGAAGAGCGTTTGATCAAGGCGGTTGGTTTGTTTGGAAATCCGCAGGCGATGAATCTCGCGCGCAAAAGTTTGCACGCCGGGGATGCGAACGCGCGCGCCGCCGCGTTGGAGGCGCTTGAAACTCTCGGCGACAAACAAGTGACGCGTGAAATTTTGCCCATCCTGGATCGCGGTGGCGTGTTTCAAGCGGAGGGCGGATCGAAAATGCCGGTATCTGATGTGATGCTTCTGCTGATGAATGATGAGGATTATTGGCTGCGCGCGCTCGCCGTCCGTGCCGTGCCAGAGTTGAATCTCAATGGACTTTACGCAGAGGTACGCGCGTTGGACAAAGACCCAGTACAATTCGTGCGAGATGCCGCGCGCGACGCGCTTGCCCGCATGGATGGCGAGGTGAACATGAAAACATTGAACACACTTTCGACCCTTGAACGAATCCTGTTGTTACGCGATGTGCCGATGTTCTCGAAACTTGCGCCTGAAGATCTGGAGAAGATCGCCGAGATCGCGCAGGAGCAGTTCTTTGCGAGTCGTTCACTGTTGTTCCGGGAGGGTGACCCCGGCAAGACGTTGTTCATCATCGTCAGCGGGCGCGTGGATGTGAGCGTGTCCGCGGGGAGAACGGAGAGCGTCATTGCTTCGCGCGGACCGGGTGAATTCGTCGGCGAAATGGCGATCTTGGAATCTGCGCCTCGTTCTGCCACCTTGAGGGCGAGCGATGATGTGCGCGCGCTGGTGATAGACGGCGACTCGTTCAATTCCATTTTGATCGACCGCCCCGAAGTCGCTGTTTCGGTGTTGCGGCATATGTCTGGAAGAGTCCGACAGCTTAGCGAAAGGATCGGCGTCAACGCCGGTGGATAAAAATTTTTAGGAGAATCTACGAACATGGCTAACAAGAAGAAGATCGAAGAACGAATGCAGGTGTTGCAAGCAAAGAAGACCGAGCGGCGGACGCGGATGATCGGGCTGGGGATCATCGTTGTCGTTTTGTTGTTGCTGGGATTTATGTTTCTAAACAACGGGAGCTCGAATGAGCCTGAGTTGCCCGTTTCAACTCCTCCGCCAGTGACAGAGGAGCCGTCCACATCTACGTCGCTCCAGTATGACGCGTACCCGCCGATGACGATTGACCCCGCGAAAAAATATCTTGCCACGGTGAAGTTGGCAAAAGGCGGCGAGTTCGTCATTCAACTTTTCCCGGATAAAGCGCCGCTTGCCGTGAACAGTTTTGTCTTCCTTGCGCGCGAAGGCTATTTCAATGGCGCGACGTTCCATCGCGTGTTGGAAGGTTTCATGGCGCAGGGAGGCGATCCCACCGGCACCGGCACAGGCGGGCCTGGTTATACTTTTGACAACGAAAAAAGTGATTTGAAATTTGATAAAGCGGGTGTTGTCGCGATGGCGAACACCGGGATGCCTAATTCAAACGGGAGTCAGTTTTTCATCACGTTTGAGGCTAGGCCGCAACTGGACGGCGGCTATACCATCTTTGG
This sequence comes from uncultured Anaerolinea sp., assembly GCA_964456775.1. Classification (GTDB taxonomy): domain Bacteria; phylum Chloroflexota; class Anaerolineae; order Anaerolineales; family Villigracilaceae; genus Defluviilinea. The sequence continues at coordinate 2,320 of CAYWCN010000023.1, read as the reverse complement.
TCAGGTGATCGAAGGCATGGATGTGGTCAACGGCATCACACGCCGTGACCCCGACCAGTCACCGAATTTTACGGGCGACGCTATAGAAAGTATAACGATCACGGAAGAATAAAATACGAACGGAAAAGAAAGCAAAAGACGCCGTCCTTATGGATGGCGTCTTTTTAGTTACGTGTCGAACAGACTATCGAACTATCCAACTACTTACGCGTACATTCCCCAATCCAGCGCGGACGGGTCTTCCATCATCGAGAAGTCCCACATGTCCATGCCCATTTCGATGGTGACGGGCATATTCAATCCCTCGGTAGCTTTTGCCTTGGTCATTTCGATCATGGCGGGACCGTACGGGCAGAACGGCGTGGTGAGGATCATTTTCAAGTGCGCGACGCCGTTCTCGATCGAAATGTCGCGGACTAATCCCAATTGGATGATGTGCATCCCGATCTCCGGGTCTATCACTTCGGATAGGCTTGCGCGGGCAGGTTGAACCAACTCAGGGTTGGTCTGGTGGATCGTCCATTGGATTTCGTTGATGGTTTCTTCGGTCATTTTTCCTCATGATAGTAGTTCTCACAGGTCTTTAAGACCTGTGAGAACTTTGGAGTTAATTTTTATTACTAGCATTCACCACATACGTGCAATGCGCGCTGCCATCTAAAATACATTGTACTCGTTGAGCGGGTAATGCGAGCATTTTGGAGATCAGGGTCTGGTCTACTGTGCAGACTTCGGGATGGGCAACGCCGATCTGATAATACGGGCACGAAATCTCGTGGATCTGATATTCTTTGCCCTTCTTTTCCCACTCAACCGTGAAGCCTTCATGCGCAAGCATTTCCTTCACGAAGTCTAGCCGTTCTTCCATGCTGAGACCGCTCATCTGCTCGGAATATTCTTTCGCCATGCCTTCCGCCACCTGGCTGAATAATTTCGCCACTTCCGGCGCGGGCATGGATTCCTTCATCTGCGCGAGCAATTTCGTGGTCAGGCGCAAGTATCGGGTGGGGAAGCGCTCCATCCCGTCGAGAGTGAGCGAATACACAAGGCGCGGACGCCCAACGCCGTGTCTTTCTTCGTCCGCTTTAATCAATCCCTCCGCGGTGAGGTTAGTCAGGTGGTGGCGGACGGAGATCGCGTTGATTCCCACGGCTTCCGCCAGTTCATTGATGGTAATTTTGGGTTTGCGGTGCAAGGTTTCGAGAATTCGATCTTTCGTGCTTTTCATGGTTGGCAGTATAACCGCCTGCCTGTGTATTGTCAATATACTAGAAAAATATCATAAATATTGACTTTTCGTTCCAGCCCTGCTATAATGCCGCCGACCTAAAATTAAAACGTCCCGCAGGTTTGTGATACGAAGATCATCCTGCGCCAAAACCTGCGGGACGGTGAATCAATCAGGAGCAAATCACGCATGTCGCAACTCGAGATCAAGAATCTGCACGTGAACATCGAAGATAAGGAAATTCTCAAGGGGCTTTCGCTCAATGTCAATCAGGGCGAGATCCATGCCATAATGGGACCGAACGGAACGGGGAAGTCCACACTGGCATACACATTGATGGGGCATCCCAATTACACCGTCACGCAAGGCGAGATCATTTTCAAAGGACAAAATGTGTTGGAACTCGAACCCGATGAGCGCTCGCGCCTCGGCATCTTTCTCGCATTCCAGTATCCGGTCGCCATCCCCGGCGTGACGGTTGCCAACTTCTTGCGGACAGCCATCAACGCCCGCCGACGCGCGGAGAACCCCGAAGACAAGGGAATGCCGATTCCCGAGTTCCGTAAATTGCTGAAAGAAAAAATGTCCATGTTGAAAATGGATCAGAACTTTGCGGGCCGCTACCTCAACGACGGCTTCTCGGGCGGAGAAAAGAAACGCGCCGAAATTTTGCAGATGGCAACCTTGAAGCCCGAGATGGCAATTTTGGACGAGACCGATTCAGGCTTGGACATTGACGCCTTACGCATCGTGGCAGAGGGAGTCAACGCCCTGAGCGGATCCGAACTCGGCGTGCTGGTCATCACACACTATCAACGCTTGCTGAATTACATCAAACCGCACTTCGTCCACATCATGCTGGACGGGCGCATCGTCGAATCGGGCGGACCCGATCTCGCGCTTCACCTCGAAGAACAAGGCTATGAATGGGTGCGCGAGAAGCATGAGGAAATCGCCGCATAAAGAGACTAGTCTCTAGTCTCTGATTATCTAGTCTCTGAAATCTGGAGTTAACTATGTCTGAAGATGCACAACTTCTCGAAGATATTGGACAATACAAATACGGCTTCCATGACCGCGACGATAATTACG
>CAYWCN010000022.1:0-44070 GCA_964456775.1 uncultured Anaerolinea sp. | reverse complement strand
GCGAGCGGATAGGCGCGTTCGCGGATCAATTTCGATTCGACGCAATGGTTGTGCGTGACGAGCGGACCGAGATGGATGACGCCGTCTTCGTCCATTGTGATCTTGTCGAGGTCGGGGATGCGCGTCACGTCTATGACGGTTTCGATTCCTTTGCGGACGCCGCGTTCGAGTTCGAGAATTAAATCGGTTCCCCCGGCGATGATGCGGCTGTGTTCCCCTTTGGCATGGATCGTCTTTAATACTTCCTCAATAGATGTTGCGTTGATGTAGGTATGCCACATATTATTATCTCGTCATTGCGAGGAGGGCTTCGCCCTCCTCGCAATGACGAGGTTTGGGATTATTTCGATCCCGTCACAACTTCGTCGCGTTTTTCGTAAAGTTCCACGGCTTGACGCGCTATGGTGGCGAGGTTGCGGATGGCGGCGGGGAGCGCGGCATCGTCGCCGAGCGATTGTTCCACGTTATCGTTCGCGCGACCAACCTGTTCGGCGAGGTCGAAGAACGCGGCGTCGTATTGATAGATCGATTCAAGTTCCTTTTCGTTGATCTTCACCGCGTCGAACAGCCCGGAGTATCCGCGCGGGGCGCGGCTGATCTTGTCAATGAACGTTTGCAGTTTGATCGCCGCCTTCTCCATATCGTCCACGAATTCGATCTTGCCCGCGCTGACGAGTTCGGTCTGCAGTTGCGACGCGCGTTTGTGTTGTTCCTCGAAGCGCCGCGCCACCGTGTCGCGCAGGAGTTTGTCCGCATCGCGGCGGTTCTGCCGCTCAATGTAGCCGCCGAAACCGGGGATGAACGACACCAATTTCTTGAACGGGTCTTGCATGCTGGTTACTTTTTGAAAAAAATCATCCATGTGAGCCTCCAAAAAAGATATACGAGTCAGAGTGTGGTAAGTCGCGCAAACCCATTATAATCAAGAAAACTAAATTCCAGAGCGACTGGTTCAGTGCCGTAGCCACAGAGACCACAGAGTCCTCTGAGAAAAATCTCAAAATCTCTGTGTACTCTCCCGGAAAGCATCGGGACAATGTGTGGCTAAGAAAACTCAACGGTTGCTCCAAAACTCAAACTGGAGAATTGCCATGCCAACCGACATTCAATCCTTGCTGGGCGATAAAGCCGAATCGCTTCTCAACTTCAACTCCCCGAAAATTTCAAAAGATAGACTTCACGCGCCGGGCGGCGACTCGGTGGACCGCGTCTTTGGTCATTCGGATCGGAACAACCGCGTCTTGCGGAATTTGAACTGGATTCACAACTCGGGCCGACTCGCCGGGACGGGCTACGTGTCCATCCTGCCGGTTGACCAAGGGATCGAACATTCCGGCGGAGTGAGTTTCGCCAAGAACCCCGATTACTTCGACCCGGAGAATATCGTCAAACTCGCCGTCGAGGGCGGATGCAACGCGGTCGCTTCGACGTTCGGCGTGCTGGGAATCGTCTCGCGCAAGTACGCGCACAAAATCCCGTTCATCGTGAAGATCAATCACAACGAGTTGTTGACGTATCCGAACAGTTTCGAGCAAATCCTATTCGGCACGGTCAAACAGGCGCACGAGATGGGAGCGGCGGCAATCGGCGCGACGATCTACTTCGGCTCGGACGATTCACACCGCGAGATCATCGAGATCGCGCAAGCCTTCGCGCTCGCGCACGAACTCGGCATGGCGACCGTGTTGTGGTGTTACCTCCGCAACAAAGCCTTCAAATCGGACAAAGACTACCACGTGTCGTCCGATCTCACGGGTCAGGCGAACCATCTCGGCGTCACGATCGAAGCGGACATCATCAAGCAGAAACTTGCCGAGAACAACGGCGGGTATCTCGCGCTGAACAAGGACGGCGTCTCGTTCGGCAAGTTCGATAAGCGCATGTATACCGATTTGATCAGCGACCATCCCATTGACCTGTGCCGCTATCAAGTGGCGAACTGCTACATGGGGCGCATCGGACTCATCAACAGCGGCGGCGCGTCGGGCGAGAACGATTTTGCCGAAGCCGCGGCGACAGCCGTCATCAACAAACGCGCGGGCGGCATGGGTCTCATCTCCGGGCGCAAAGCCTTCCAACGCCCAATGGCGGAAGGCGTGAAGTTGCTGAACACGATTCAGGATGTGTATTTAGATAAGAGCGTGACGGTGGCGTAACACGAAACCTCCCGAAGCGATTGCTTCGGGAGGTTTTTTTATCGGGACTCCGTAACGCGACATTCATGTCGCGCTTGCTTGAGGATGCTATCTCTACCGATCAAAATCTCCCGACGCCTCGGGCTGATATAAGATTTTCTTTATGAGCAATCTTCTCTTGCCCGCTGGCACGTCCCATTCGAACGTGTCGCCAACTTCATAGCCGAGCATGGCAGTTCCAATCGGCGCAAGGATCGAGATTTTTCCTTCTTGAACGTTGGCATCCTCCGGGAAGACCAGTGTGTACACTTCCTCTTCCTTCGTGTCGAGGTCTTCGATGCTGACAGTGGAATTCATGGTGACCACGTCGCTCGGAATGTCTTTTTGTTGAACTACCTGCGCCCGGTTGATCTCCGCTTGAAGTTTTTCTAAATATTCGCTTTTGCGGTAGTCGGTGGCTTGCGCGTCTACAAGAAGTTTCTGTAATCGCTCAAGGTCGAATTGGGTGATTTGTATCGCTTTACCGCTCATGATTCTTTTTTACTCCTGTGTGATTTGGTGCTGGAACAATCCAATGGTAGCACATTATCATATTTGTTGTTATTTTTATGATCAACCCTTTAGAAAGTCTTCAAAACATCATTTGTTTAAAGCCGCCACAATGTTCTTAGTTTTTGCAAAAGCTCCGCTTGCCGTTGATTAATAATAGCAGGAGTCCATTCGGCTTTGTTTAAGACTTGCGTGGTTAGGGCAAAAGGTGAAACGCCTTTGTTTGTTGCGAAGTAACCAGCCTTCTTTTTGTCAAACTCATAATTTTGTGCTTGTGCGTTCTTTTTCCGTGATAGCAAAGCCAAATTCCCGATACGGTGTGTGTATTTGGCGCGCTCTTCATCAACTGGAAACCATTCAAGCCATTTACTTCCAATTTTTGGATTTTGCGGTAACACGTGCTCGATAGAAACTATCTGATAATCATAAATTGCTTCCCCTTCCGCGAGCGCCGAATCGAGTCGAAGAAGAACATATTTGCTAATTCTTTTTACTAGATATATGTCACCGTCTAAAACCGTTGTTATAGCCTTAGACTCTTCGGCTGTTAATTGAAGCGGCGATTCTTTCACGTACAATTCGTCTTTCTCTTCGATCGCTGTAAGAAGTTTCCCATAGCGTTCAATGCGATCACTTACATCAGCCCGAATTATCATCAGCCCCGCCGCCAACCTTTCTAAATCAGCAAAGAATTTTTCGAGTTTATCGGGGGCATGGCGATTTTGAGAAAGATAAAGAATGGCGGGTGGAAGCCAATCGAAATTATCAATTTGATTCAGCCAGCGAAAAAAGGAATTCACTTCTTCAGCGCCTCTGTCGCTTTGATAGTTTACCTTTTTTATTATTTCGAGCGAATCTGAATAGGGCTTAAGAATATCATCGATAAATTTTTGAGGCTTTTTTTGAGGTTGGATATATTTACGAAACTCATTAAGAGCTGTTTCTCTTAACTTGGCTTTTCGATAAATCATCCTGATATGAGCAAATAATTCTTGAAAAGCATCTCGCCCTAGATCTTCTTCTTCATCTTCCCAAACCCCCGTATATTTTTCTTGCTGATTTGATGGAATTGCTCCAATAATCTCGGATTTGAGCAAATCAGTAAGTCCGAGATCTAATCCTCGTGCGTTTAGAACAGAAAATATGCGATATGCTGAGTCAAGGTCTGGAGTTGACACAACCACCAAATAACATCGTCTCATTAAGTATTGTAGAAGTCTGATGCGCTGTAATTCGGGCAGAGTGTCAATCGCATCTGCAAAATACTTAGCATTTGCGCGAATATTTGCTTGACTATCAGTTAATTGCGCTTCATTTAGCTGAAATAGAGAATCGAATCCTTTTTCGTCCTGTATGTGTTGTCGAAAAAATGTTTCATCTCGTTCTCTCAGTTTAAGGCGATAACGATTTGGAGTGCCTAAAGTCAAACTGCCTTTTTCGTAAATAAAGCTTGTGAGTTCATTGGCAAAATCACCACCGACTTTAGTCCGTAAAACTGCCATAAGTATCGTAAGCGTAGTTAATCTTTGCTGCCCATCAACTATATCTGCTTTTGGCGAATCTTCTCCTTTAATAAGCACGATGCTTCCTAGAAAATATGGATTTATTTCTTCGACGGGTAGATTGTCATTCCCCAAGAACGCTAAGACATCTGTTAGCAATTCGCTGGCTTGGTCAATTGTCCATGCGTAAGGACGCTGATATGGTGGAATTTCAAAAGCATAATCGTTGTTGAAAATTCTAAACAAGGCCTTTTCGGTGGCGTGAATGTTCACTGGCATAAGAGTATCCTTTAGTATTTTCTTCGCTGTGTTGCATACGAGGCGCAATGCCTAATAGTAATAGGGGCGATATAATATTCCTTATGCATCTGAAAGAAAAGTGCAACGAGTGAAATTATAGCACTGGCTCAGAGAACCTCTCATGCCTCAACCCGATCAAGGACTCAACAACACCCGCTACACTCTCATTCCGCGCACGGTGATATTTTTGCGGCGCGGCGACTCGTACCTGCTCCTCAAGGGCGCGCCGACGAAACGTCTGTGGGCGAATAAGTACAACGGACTCGGCGGTCACGTGGAGAGAGGGGAGGCTGTCCTCGCGTCTGCGAAGCGCGAGTTGCTCGAAGAGACCGGTCTCACGGCGGATCTATGGCTGTGCGGAACAGTCATTGTTGACGCGGGTGAAACGGGGATTTGCTTGTTCGTCTTCAGCGGCGAAGTAACGGACGGCGAATTAATCGCCTCGGAAGAAGGTCTGGCGGAGTGGGTTGAGTTTGAACAAATCGTAAGGGCGGACGGCCGTCTGCCCTTACCGGTCGTCGAGGATTTGCCGATCCTGTTGGGGAGAATTCATGCGATGAAACGCGGCGATCCGCCGTTCAGCGCGAGGTCGTTTTATGATGAGGAGGGAAAATTGGTTGTGAGGTTTGAGGAATAGACTCTATCTGAAATTTTTCTACCGTACATGAAAGATTTTTACCGCAAAGCACGCTAAGGTCGCCAAGTTAAAAAGATTTTCTTTGCGTTCTTCGCGTGCTTAGCGGTTTATGAATGAATGACTTCCCGCGCCCTGTTTGTTGGTTCAAAGTTTCCCGTTAACTTCCCTTTTTCAATATGATCGTAAATGTGCTTCCCCTGCCCGGCGCGCTAGTCACGGTCAACTTTCCCTGATGTTGTTCGATGACTTGTTTCGTAATGGCGAGTCCCAGCCCGATGCCGCCGAAGAGATCGTTCTCGTGTCGTTCGAGATGATAGAAGCGGTCGAAGACGCTCGTCAACTTTTCTTTTTCGATCCCGATGCCGCGATCCTCCACCGAAAGCAAAATATCATCGGCGCGCGCGCTGAGGCGCACATCCACGTCTCCGCCTTTGGGGCTGAACTTGATGGCGTTATCCACAAGAGCCGAGAGAGCGCGCTCGAGGGATTTCGAGTCGCCGAACACGCGAGGCAGGCTGACGTCGGGAGCGAAGCGCAGGTTTACATTCCGCTCGACGGCTTTGGGCGCATATTTGTCCGTCACGTTTTTTGCGACCGCGTTTAAATCCACCGCTTGAAATTCGGGGAGGACGAGGTCCATCTCTTGCAAGAACAGGATGTCGTTGACGAGGCTGACGATCTGCTGGACGTTGCGACTCACCGTTTCTATCCCAGTGGAGATCTGGTCGCCGCTCATCGCGCCTTTTTGCAACATCTGGAGATACCCGCTCGCCGCCATCAGCGGAGTTCGCAACTCGTGCGCGATGTTGGAGAGGAACTCGCGGCGGGCGAGGTCTTGCTCGGCAAGTTTTTGATACGCCTCGGCGAGTTCGCTCGCGCGCAAGCGGAGGTCGTCCACTGCCAACTGGTCGTTCGAGCGCAGGCGGTTGCTGATCTCGCTGACCATCGCCATGGCGATACTGCTGGAGGAATGTAGCACGCGGTCGAAGCCGGGCTTGTCGAGTTCGAGCGCGGTGAGCGCGGTCTTCGCGGTGACGGTCGCGGCGCGAGGCGCGTTGTGGATGAGCGCCATCTCGCCGAAGAAGTCGCCGGGTCCGAGCGTTTTGAGCAGGCGCGTCTCGGAGTTGTTGATGACCTTTGTCACTTCGGCGTCGCCTTCGAGGATCATGTAGAAGCGGGCTTCCACCGCGTTCTCGCGGCACAACACCGCGCCGGGCGCGTACGCGTGTACCTGGCTGTTCTTGATCAATTCCTCGATCTCGTCCGCTTTGATGCCGGGGAAGGCTCGCGGGATGATCTTCGACGGGGCGCGGAGGTTCGTCATGGTGCGATTATTTTAGCATGGCGACGTTTTCATTTCACAGCCCCCGTTTGAACTAGAAGGAAATTGCAAGGATGAACTTCGTAGAGCGAAATGTCATTTCGCGCTACGACTTTGGAAACCACGGAAAGAATGCGCTGGTCTTTCGCGCGTATTCCTCATAGCCGGGCTTGGTTTGCATCGTCCGTTCGAGCATGGGAACGCCGGAGACGCGGAGCAACAGCCAAGTCATCAAAATGGAGGAGAGGATCGTCCACCACGCGCCAACCGCGAGGGCTATGATGAAAATTCCCCACCACACGATTGCTTCACCGAAATAGTTCGGGTGGCGGGAGAATTTCCACAAACCAGAGGTCAGTAATTTCCCTTTGTTTTCTGGGTTACGTTTGAACAAAGTTAGTTGCAAGTCCGCGATGGATTCAAAGAGCAAGCCGAATCCCCAGACGAACGCGCCGAGCAAGTCCATTGGAGTGAGAATTACAGGGTATCCAAACGATTGCGCGGCAAGGATGGGAGCGCTGATGAGCCACATCAAGAGTCCTTGCAACAGAAACACTTTGAAAAATGAAATCCACCACCAGCGCGGACCGTTCTCCTCGCGCCATTTGGCGTAGCGAAAATCTTCTGGCTTGCCCCAATTGCGGAGTCCGATGTGAAGCGCGAGGCGGAGTCCCCAAAGAGTGATCATTGTGAGCATCCAATGTTTGCGAGGGATGTAGCCAAATCCGTATGAAAATCCCAGCCATGCAATGACGATGAAGCCAATACCCCAGAAAATATCCACGATGCTGGCGTTCTTGAGCGCGAGACTCAACAGCCAGAGCAATGTCATCATGAAGAGAATGACGAGTCCGCTGTTGAGGAAAAGAATAGTGAATGGCATGGTGATAATTTCAGATTCCGTAACGCGACATTCATGTCGCCTTTCCGCGCAGCACGGACGTGAACGTCCGTGCTATTCCTACAAAGCCCGCTAAAGCGGACTTACATTGGGCGAGACCTCGAAGCGTTTTGCGCTACAAGCGCCACTGTGTAAGGTGAGTTAGTAAATTGTACAATCATTTCAAATTGCGCTAGCGTGAGAGGAACACATGTGTTTGGTCAAAATTTTGCACAATGAATTGTGTAGGGCTACTTCCTTTGATAAAACACCAACAATGTCGTCCCATACTTCCGCTCATCGAACTTTTCGAGGTTCTTGAGTGTGACGGTATTGAACTTGAATTCACGCGGCGCGATCTGCACAATGACCCAGCCATCGTCCGTGAGCCATTCGAGATTATCGTCCACCAGTTCCAGCGCCTTCACCCACATATCCTTGTACTGCGGGGGAGCGATGTAGATGTATTCGAATTTTCTATCGGAAGGCGATGCGAGATACGTAAACGCATCTGCCCGGCGGATTTCCGACTGCGCCGCGAATCCGCAATGCTCCACGTTCGATTTGATCGTCTCGACGGGCTCGCGGTTCGAATCCGTAAAGAGGACGGATGCCGCGCCCCGGCTTAACGCTTCGATGCCGACTGCCCCGGTGCCCGCGAATAAGTCCCACCAGTTGGAGTTGATCACGTCACTGGCGATGATGTTGAACAACGCTTCCTTGACACGATCCGTGATGGGGCGGGTGGTGTCGCTGTCCACTGACTTCAATTTACGACCTCTTGCTTTGCCAGAAATGACTCGTAGACTCATGGAATTCGTTTGACCTCACAGAAGACCGCATCTCCCCGGCGGATTTGGATCACCGGCGGCGCGTCCCTGAAAACGGAGCGGTCATTATTTGTGCGTGTGTTGACCAGAACATAGTCGCCTGATTTCACTTCGCTCATTTCGTCCCGCAGATCGCGGACGATAGTATTACTCCCGGAATAATACTCGGCGATGTAAGCCTCGCGCAGAACAAAAACATTCGCTGGTTGACTCAAACTCGCGTCCAATTTTTGCATCGCTTCTTTATAACAAGTGAGCCAATATTCCGTTTCGTATTGACGAAAAACTCCGCTCGTGCCACCGACGAATGAATTGTAATACGCGTATTCGTAGGGATGGAGTTGGACGATCCCGTTGATGCCCGGCAAAAGGATTAACAAAACAAGTCCAGCGCGTAGCCAAACTGGTTCAGTTACTCGAGTTGAGATTCGCTTAAACACAAATTCGAATACAAAACCAGCAAAGATGAACACCGGCGGCAGGATAAAAAGGAAATGACGCAAGCCATCGTACACGGCTGGTCGAAGGATCAGAACGTAGGCAACGAGAAGAACGAACCAACTCAGCGTCAGCGCCAACGAAACAAATTCTTTTGATACTGGTTTATGTTTCCAAAAGCCGATCACTAAACCGAATCCAAACAAGAACCATGTGGGTTCCGTCAGCGTTGACCACAGCATGAAGGGGAGGTAGCGGCGCGGCATGTCGTTGGCGCGGAAGATCTCGCCATTGAACAACACCGCCAACTGCGTCGGGTTATCGGACATGAACTTGAGCGTTTCAAAGAGTCTTGCAATTGGATTTTCCCAAAGGTAGGGCCACGTGAGGAGCATCATTGCGATGGCAACTCCGACGTAAATCACAAAAGGCTGAAAATATTTTTTCAGTGAAGCCGAGTCCGCTTGAGCGGACTTTGTAGGACTAGCCGCGGATTTCAATCCGCGGCGGGCAAAGACGATGACGGTGGCATACCCAAGCACAATAAGTCCAGCCAGAGGTCCCAGCACGCGGATCGAAGTTGCGATGCCCAAGCAAAACGCCGCGGCGATAATTTTCCACCAACTATTTTTTGCGCCCGCTTTAATTTCATCCACCAACTCAAAGCCGAGACAAACTGATGCGAGGAAGAAAACTAAAAAGGGAGGGTCTTTCGGGTTGATGAAGGCATGTCCCCACAACAAAGGTTGATAGGAAAAAAACGCAGTCGCTACGAGCGCGGCAGAGGAATTCATCCAGCGGATGGACAACCGATAAAGGAAATAAACTCCAAGTTGGAAAAAGACGAAATTGACGAGGTGCCAGGCTGAGGCGCGGTCAGAACCGAGGTCTTCCAGTCCGTAGACAAAATTCCGCGCGAGAAAAAGATAGGCGGGTCCGCGCGTCTTGTGATCCTCCGCGCTGGGTCCGTAGGAGTTTTCGAGATCGAAATGTCCGCTGAACCACTCGTGCGGCGAGTAGGCGTATCCGAGCGCGTCGGCATAATCGTAAAAAAGCGGCTCGTCCCACGAAAGCCCGTAATTGCGAAAAACAAAAACGCCGATCAATACATTGACGGCGAGCAAAAGGTAAATTGGTTTTTGGATGATTCGCCCAAAAAGGGATTTCATAACAGCGTGTTGCCGATGGCGTCGAAAGCTTTGATCTCCGCTTTGACCGCCGGGCTGTTCGGGTATTCGCTTTCGAGCAAACCCCAGATCATCGAGTCGCTCCAGTCATCGAGGAACGGTGTTTTCGCGCGGAGCGTGCCTTCGTGCGTGAAGCCGAGTTTGCGCGGCACAGCGGCTGAAGCTGTGTTGCGAGGGTCGCAATGAATTTCAACTCGGTGAATGTGGATAATTTCAAATGCAACTTTGATCAACGCGGCGGTGGATTCGGTTACGAGTCCTTGTTTGACAAAATCTTTGTGTATCCAATACCCGATCTCGATTTCTTTTTCGCCGAGCCGCGTATGCAGTCCTGTTCCACCAAGCAAGCGCGTTTCTTCGCGGTTGAAAATCCCATAGGTGTAATCTAGTCCCAGATCGAATTTGCCGCGGAATTCAACAACGCGTTTTGCCTTGTGTTCGAACGGCTCAGGTTCGTTGTGCGCCCATGGCATCCACGGTTTGAGATGCTCCACGCTTTCGCGCACCGAGTCCTCGAGCAACGTCGCGTCCGACGGCTGGTAGCATCGCACCACAAGCCGCGCTGTTTCGATTCGATACGCGGGGTTGGCAACTTTTGAATCGCTCATTTTCTTTTGCCCGCTTTTTTCTTTGCGAGTTTTTTGCCGAACACGTTCAGCAACGCGTTCATCTCTTTTTCCTCGCCCGCCTGTCCTTTGAAATAATCGTTCATGAACACAGAGCGCCGCAGCCGCAACGCCATCGGCGCGACAATTTTCAAATCTTCATTCGTCACTTCATTGCGTCCATCCGCCGCCGCATACGCGCGCGCCGACTCGAACCACGTGATCTCGGCGCGGAGTGAATCGATTCCCATTTTTTGGACAAGCGCGATGGCGGGATTCGCAATCGAATCGGGGATGGCGACTCGCTTCATCTGCTCGCGCGCGCTGCGGATTTCCCCAGCCGCCGCTTCCATCTCCGGGGCAAACTGGTTCACCAATTGACGCGGATTCGCCAGGTACGCATGGACTCGGCGGTACGCCTCCAGCCTCAGCGACGCGTCGTCCAGCCCGCGGACGATGACCCGCAGTCCGAAGCGATCCAGAATCTGCGGGCGGAGGCGTCCCTCTTCGGGATTCATCGAGCCGATCAACACGAAGCGCGAACGATATGTCGCCGCGACGGGTCCGCGCCGCACCGTGTACGATCCCTGTGCGGCGGCATCGAGGATCGAATCGACAACATCGTCTGCGAGTAAGTTGATCTCGTCAATGTACAACAAGTTGCGGTCTGCCTGCGCGAGAATTCCCCGACGGATTCGCATCCGCTCGTGAATGGCGGCGCGTTCGTCAATCCCGCCGACCACATCTTCGAGCCGCGCGTTCAACGGCAATTCGATCAAGCGGACTTTGTCCGGCGCGGTGAGCGGTTTGCCCTCGGCGAATTTCTTCGCGCAGTCCGGGCAAACGGCATCCACTCCGCCCGCTTCGATATCTTCAGGCAAACAACCGTATGGGCATGTGCTTCGTTCCACCATCGGGAGCAAATCCAAAAGACTGCGCACAGCCGTTGTCTTCGCCGTGCCGCGCGGTCCGACGAGCAAAATCCCACCCACGTTTGGGTTGATCAGCGCGAGCAATAGCGCGAGCTTCATTTCTTGTTGCCCAACGATGGCGAGGAACGGGAAGGGAAGCGCCTCGGTCACGCGCCCATCTTCCGAGGTCAGCGGCGGGAGATTTTTACCCGAAACAAAATCCACCAGTTCGCGCAGACTCTTGAATGAGTGCGCGACCGGTTCTTTTTCTTCCGATTCGGGCTGGGTGAATTCGGGTTCGCTCATTGCGATTCTCGCAGTTTCTTTTCTTTCAAGCGGCGTTCTTGTCTTGCTTTTGCTTGCAACAGTTTTTGGGTTTCTTCCTCATTTTCCGCCATCAATTGCGGAATTTCCATCGGTTTGCCCTCATCGTCGAGCGCAACGTAAACGAGGTAGGCAGTGTTGGTGTGCGAGCGTTCGCGGGTCAGCGGATTTTCGGCAAGGACTTCCACCTTCGCTTCCATTGACGTTCTACCGGTGTACGTGACTTCCGCGTTCAGGGTAACGAGGTCGCCGATCTTGATCGGCTCGCGGAAGGTCATCGAATCGATCGCGACGGTCACGACTTTGCATTGGGCATGGCGCATACAGGCGAGTGCGCCAGCCTCGTCCACAAGTTTCATGATCCAGCCGCCATGCACGTTACCCAGCAAGTTGGCATGTTCGAGGTGCATGAGTTGGGACAGGGTGACGCGCGATGCGCTAATGGGTTTGGGGGAAAGCGCTGTGTTTTTCATCGGGTGCGTAAGAGTTTACCATGCTCCGGTAGGAGAAATGGACCTTGTATCAACGAGCATTCTGCTGTAATTTTTGCGATGGATCCGACTCCCATTACTGACAAATTAGTTAAGCCTTCGTAACCTTGTCAAAATCCAATCGTCTAATAGGTAACGACTATTCTGGAATTATTATGATTACCAATATGATCTCCAACCATGCGGAGAAGTCTCCGAAATCGCTTGCAGTTCAATGCGGCGATAAACAGGTCACCTATTCTGAACTGCTCGCGCGCGCGAATAAACTTGCCTCCTATCTTCGTCAATCTGGCGCAGGCGAGGGAACTCTGATCGGAATCTGCCTGCCTCGCTCCGTGGACATGGTGGTTGCTATTGTAGCGACTCTCCTTGCTGGAAGCGCATATGTCCCGATTGATCCCTCTTATCCAAAAGAGCGCATCACATTTATGCTGGAAGATGCGAATGTCGCTCTCGTCATTACCGAATCGGCGTTGATTGATATTTTCTCCAAGCACAACTCTCGCCTCGTCTGCGTCGATCGGGACGCGATAGAGATTGAGGGTCAGCGGGCAGATAACCCTGCGAATGATGCGTCGCCTGAAAGTCTTGCCTATGTGTTGTACACATCAGGGTCAACCGGTAAACCCAAGGGTGTTATGGTTTCCCGTCAGAGTTTAAGCGCCTTTGTACAGATTACTCAATCTGCTCTGGATGTTACCAACGAAGATGTGTACCTGCAAACTGCTTCGATCAATTACGCATTATCGGTCAGGCAATTGATGATCCCGCTTTCTTGCGGCGCTTGCATTGTGGTGGCTTCGGAAGCGGAGTCTCGTGACCCAATTGCATTGTTTGAGTTGATACAACGACGGCGCGTCACGCTTATGGATGTTGTCCCCTCGTTGTGGCGGGCATGCATTAATAGATTGATGGCTTTACCACCTGACGAACGGAAGACGCTATTAGATAATCGAGTGCGGCGGATCGTGTCAGTCGGCGAGCCGCTATTGTTCGACATCCCTTACGATTGGAGAGTAAACCTCGGGCATGGAGCGCGATTGGTTAACATCTTTGGTCAGACGGAAACTACAGGGGTTGTCGCCACGTACGATGTTGAACCTGAGAAGCTAGGGAACCACGACGGCGTTGTGCCAATCGGTCGTAACATTGCAGGTAACCGACTCTATATTTTAGATACCGCTCTTAATCCAGTGACTCATGGAGAGGTCGGTGAACTCTGTGTGAGTAGTCCATGCCTTGCGCTTGGATATCTGAATCGTCCTGAATTAACTTCTGAAAAATTCATCCCCAATCCTTTCGGCGAAGCGATCGGTGACAGGTTGTATCGAACCGGCGATTTGGCTCGCCTAGGGGAGGATGGTCTGCTCGAACATCTTGGTCGTGGAGATCATCAAGTCAAAGTTCGAGGTCAACGGCTTGAACTGGGTGAAGTGGAAGCAGCGTTGCGCAAGTTTCCAGAGGTACAGCAATGCGTCGTAGTTGCCAAGGGGAAATCTCCCGATGAGCGTTTCCTTGCGGCATTCATCATAGCCTCCGATGCGATTTCCGTGAAAGAACTCAAAACTTTCATGCGTAGCCAAGTCCCGGAGTATATGGTGCCGGCGACGTATCAATTTCTTGATATGTTTCCGCTCACGCCGAACGGAAAATTGGACCGCCTTGCCCTTCAAGATATGTCGATGCCTTTGAAGACCGACTCGGAAGATTCAAATGTTGATGAGCCGAGAAACGACACTGAGTTTCGAATTGCAGAGATATGGAAAGTCCTTTTGAATCGTAAGCAGATCGGTGTCCACGATGATTTTTTTGATCTCGGCGGTCACTCGTTTTTAGCAGTTCGGCTTTTCACGATGATTGAAAATGAGTTTGGTATACGGCTTCCCATAACGACTCTTTTCCATGCGGAAACAGTTGCACAACTTGCCGATGTGATCCGCAAGCAAGATGAGTCTGTTGTTGATTGGAAACCGCTGGTACCTATTCGGGCGCGCGGCGCGAAGCCACCCTTCTTCGGCATACACGGGCATGAAGGCGGAGTATTGTTTTGGAAGTCTTTGTTGGCGTATTGGCCCGGAGACCAGCCTTTTTATGCGTTACAAGCGCAGGGCGTGGATGGGATACAGCCAGCGTTAAAAACGATCGACGATATGGCTTCGTTGTATATCCGTGAAATACGTAGCGCCCAGCCAAGCGGACCTTATTACCTAGGCGGATATTCTTTGGGCGGGGAGATAGCTCTTGAAATTAGTCAGCAACTACGGCGACAGGGTGAACACGTCAAGCTTTTGGTGATGTTCGATACAAGAAATCCAAAGCAAAGAATGAATCCGGCTATGCAGAATGCCGATCCCGATTCAATTTCGGTAGACGCATCCAGCGCGGGGTCAAACCTGCGGAATACGCGACGACAAAAAATTGCCAGGCATTTCCGTCGGCTATCTATTTTAAGTATCAGAGAAAAAGTAGCCTATATTACACACGATCTAACGTACCGGTTACAGCGGACATGGGTGTATTCACTTGCGAGTATTTTCAGGATTTTGAAAAGAAGGCTACCGGATAACCTTTTGCTCAATTATTTGAGAAAGTCACACACCCAAGCTTTGCTATTGTATTCGCCTCAATGGTATCCCGGGCGAATCACCCTCTTCCGCGCGAGTGAAACTTTATCTCAGGAAACGGATGATACACCGTTTGGCTGGCATTCACTGGCGGGCGGCGGCTTGGAAGTGTTCCACTTTAATGCCACCCATAATTTGTTGAGCACTGAGTATGCAAAAGAGGTTGCACATCAATTACTTGCATGTATTGATCAGGCACAAAACGGCGGTTAGTCCATATCCTGGCGCATTTCGCCGCTGTCGATTGTGTGTAATCTCTCTGGTTCCTCAATGAGTACGTCGATCAAGCCGTAGGACAATTCCTGCATCATTGGGGCAAGCGGGACTTGCGCGGGGGTCGTGATGCGTTTTGGTTGGGGAGGGGGATTGTGCCGGGGTTTGTCCACGTCGCCTGAACGATGTCGAACGATGCGCGGATCGCTGGTCATCGTGCCGACGAAGTATCCCATCACGGAGTAGACTTCACGCTGGGGCGTCACCCATCCAATCCATTCGCCGAGGCGGTTGTAAATGTAAGGGTAAAGCAGGAAGGCTTCGGCGTCTCCCTGCGAGGTATAGATCGGTATGATGCGGCTTTGTTGTGCCATGCGGTCACTCTACATCATTATACGTCCAATAACGGTTTACGAAGAAGTTCCATAACATGACAATTCCGATGGCAACCGCCAGTGTCGCGTTCTTTGCCAACACCTCAGGCGAGATCGAAGCGAACGCCTTCATGCCTGAGAACACTCCTTCCAACGGCGGCTCGACGAAGTGAAGGATCGGGATGCGGATGGCGATCCCAATCATATTCACCACGAAGAACATGCCCAGTTGATGAAGGATGTGCCTTGACCGCGACTCGGGATATGTCCAATAACGGTTGCCGGTGAAGTTGTTGATCACCGCGCAAATGAACGAGATCGTCCCCGCGTATACCAACTTCATGGAAAAGGCGCGCGTGAGCAGATTCATCACGCCGAAATCCACCACAGATCCGACCGCGCCTACCACTGCGAATTTTAGAAAGCGCGCGCGCTCACGATTGTCTATGATCGTCATCCAACTCCCAATTTTTCTTTGAAGTATGGAATCGTCTTCTCGATGCCTTCATCGAGCGAGACACGCGGCTCCCATTTCAGGATGGTCTTCGCGCGCGTGATGTCGGGTCTGCGCTGTTGCGGGTCGCGGACACTACGTGCATCTTTGACAAATGTGATGCCGCCTTTGTTGCCGGTGATGCGATTGATCGCCTCGGCAAATTGAAGCAGGCTGATCTCGTGCTGGTTGCCGATGTTGACAGGGAGATGCTCCTCGGAATAAAGCAATTTCACGATGCCGTCTACTAGATCGTCCACGTAACAAAACGAACGCGTCTGGCCCCCATCTCCATAGACTGTGAGCGGCTGACCGAGCAATGCCTGCTTCAATAGATTCGGCAGGGCGCGCCCGTCTTCCAAGTCCATGCGCGGACCGTAGGTGTTGAAGATGCGTACGATGCGCGTGTCTACGCCATGATAACGATAATATGCCATCGTGATGGACTCGGCGAATCGTTTTGCTTCATCGTATACCGCGCGCGGACCGGCGGGGTCCACGTTGCCAGTGTAATCCTCTGTTTGCGGATGCACAAGCGGGTCGCCGTAAATTTCGCTGGTGGATGCGAGCAGGAAACGCGCGCCGTTGACTTTCGCCACACCAAGGCAGTTATGCGTGCCGAGCGCGCCAGCCTTCATCGTTTGGATCGGCAAGTTGAAATAGCCCGACGGCGATTGTGGGTTGGGGCTGGCTGGCGATGCGAAATGCATCACCGCGTCTACTTTGCCCGGCACAAAAATATAATTCGAGACATCGTGTTTATAAAACGAGAATCGGCTGTTCCCCATCAGGTGGGCGATATTTTGCGCGTTGCCTGTGACGAAATTATCCAACCCGACGATCTCGTGCCCTTCGGCAAGCAGACGGTCGCTCAAATGTGAGCCGAGAAACCCCGCGGCTCCGGTGATCAAAATACGCATGAAACTTATCCTCTCTAAATTTATCTCCAATCGATCCGTGTGACGAGCCCGTCGCCCGTCACCTGAAAAGATTGATTGTTGCCGGTGTCTATCAACCAAAGATTTCCCTGGTATATCACAGCGATGAAGTACCCAGACTGCCCTTCGATCTGACCGGGCGCCCACATCGGGATCTGCGGCTCGAGACCCGGCGCGTCTTTCGCAGGGAAAACTGTTCGCCGGTTGGAGCCGTCGCGGTCCATGACGACGACTCGATAGCGGCTGGTTTCGCTTTGCTCAGGGAAAATGGCTTGCAGATACGCGACTTGGTATTGTCTTTCCCGCGAACTCGATTGCGATGGCGACGCGCTCGGATAGGCGAACATGCCGGTCTGTTGCGCGATCTCCACGGTGGCGTCGTTTTCGAACGACGTTGCGCTCAGGTCGAAGAATGGCGAATCTTCATCGCTTACCAGACTGGATGGAGGCGCATGAGTTACAAAATATAAAGTTTTGCTGTCTGCTCCCCATGAAAGCGACGGGAGCCATGCCCAGTCGCTGTGTGTGTTCAGAGGGACAATGTCAAGCAGAGGTTTGATGGCTTTGCCGTCGAGGTCCACGGTGCCGATCCCGTCGGGGCGGGCGTAAGCAAGTTTCCCGTCGGGCGCGAACGCAAATGTCATCCCCCACCAGCCGTAGACTCCGCCGGCGCTGGGATCCAGAATTTTTTTCTTCTCGCCGCTGGAAAGACTATAGCGGTAGAGATCGTTGTTCGCCTGCCAGCCCGGCGCGGTGGCGCGCGGCTCCACAGTGGAGTATGCGACGTTATTCGTTCCTGGAAACCACTCGGCAAAGTGGACAACGTTCGAGATGCCGGTGCTGAACGGTTTACTGCCGGGTCTGGTGCGGACAGCCCACAGCGTGTTGATCTCTTTATCGGCGGGCCGCGTTGATTTGCGCGAATAGAGGAGATAATCGCCGCGCGGCGAGATCGTGAAGATGCGCCCGTCGAGGTCGCCGGTGGTGACGAGGGGAATGCGGTTCGCGGTGGATGTGTCGATCAGCCATGCGTTCCCGCCGGCGATGTAGGCGAGTTTGCCGGGGATCGGCAGAGGCGCGAAGGACGATTGCGCGCCGACCATCATGATCTCGGGAAGCGCTTCTTGCAGGATCACGGTCTTGACGATGGATTTGCTGATCTCCACATCGTTTTCGAGGACGCGGTGATAGGTGATCTCTTTCAAGCCGTTGGCTCCGGCTTGCACGAGACGGGTATCGCCCTCCGGCAGGGATTCGTTCCTCACGACTTGTTTATCGAATGGGATGACTTGTTCTTCGGTTTCGAAAAGGTCTTGAACGCGGATGATCTCGATCGTATCCCCATCGCTCACCACGGTGTACAGTGGAGGGTCTGCGCGGTCTTGCTTGCTCATGATGATGCCCGCCGATTGAAGCGTTTGCTGAACGGTACTGCCGGAGGCAACAGTAGCGACTTGTGTTGTTCCGTCTACCGCGATGTTGACCGTGATGTCTGCTCCGCTAAGTTGGGGGGAGCGGCAACTTGTCAGTGTGAGGAATGCTAAAAGAAGGAGAAGCAACCGAAAGGTCGGAGTGAGGCGGAGCATTTTCAAGTCGCTTTGATAATCCGTTGTATAATTTTGCCCGCTATCGGATTCGTCCAGTGACGGTCATCGTGCCATTTGCGATCGTGATGGTCTCGACGCGCAAGCCGGTGAGGACGGGACCGAACGAGCCGGTGTATGCTTCGTCGATCATCTTGGTGATGGCTTCGTTGATGCCTTCGGGCGCGGGGAACGGGCCGAAGTCTGCGGAGGCGATCTCGATCTTGGGTTTTCCGTTCTCGTCCACGGTGATGTTGACAATGATGCCGATGTTCGCCGTGAACATGCCTTGCTGGGTTTTGCCGTAGATCTTCATTTGCCCGTCGCGCAAATACACTTGCGGATCGGTGATCAACGGCTTGCTATCCTGTTGCATGTTTGGATCGGTCTGGAGACGCAGGGCAAGATAGGACGTGATCTGCGGCTCGGTGATCGTGATGGTCACAACGCCGGTGGTTAATCCGTCCTCGAACGATTTTTGGATGCCATCCTTGAGGCTTTGCGCGGCTTCCGTCGAAACCGGGATGGGATCGAGGTCTGAGTAATCGGGTCCGCCGGCGAAGACGGTGCAGGCGAGTGATGCAAGGATGAGCGTGATAAAAAAGATGCTGGGTTTGGTTGGTTTCATTAACTTCGTATTCCGTACTGCGTAGTTCGTATTTCGTAATTGGTTATTAGTAATCTGAGTTTATCGAAGTATCAAAAATCGTAAATCGACAATCGTAAATCGAAGGATATTATAGCATGAGCGATTCGCAGGCTTCTGAAACACAAAATTCCGAAACCGAATTGTCACTTTCGGCTCAGCTTGAGGCGTTGTTGTTCGTTTCAGGCGAACCGGTGGCGTTGGCGCAACTTGCCGCCGCGTTGGATGTGGCTCCTTCGGTCATCGAGCGCGGACTCAACGAACTGGACGCTTCGCTTTCACAGGGCGGCTTGAAACTCCAGCGACATGCGGGACGCGTCCAATTGACGACTGCGCCTCAACTCGCGGAGTTGGTCGAACGTTTCCTCGGCTTGGAGGCGACATCTCACCTCAGCCGCGCCGCGCTGGAGACGTTGGCGATCATCGCCTATCAGCAGCCGGTCACGCGTCCGCAAATTGACTCGATCCGCGGCGTGAATAGCGACAGTATGATGAAGAGTCTCTTGCACAAGAACCTGGTCCTCGAATCGGGCCGCGCGGACGGACCCGGTCGCCCGATCCTCTATTCCACCACCCCCGAATTTTTACAGCACTTCGGGTTGAACTCGATCCTCGAAATGCCCCCGCTGGCAAAGCCTGAAGAGGAAGAGACGAAACAGGATGAGTTGTTGAAGGGGTGAGTCAAAATATAAATTATTGGATTTGCGGGAGAACTATCGTAAGTCACGAAGGAAAATGATCTAGCCGCTGAATTTGATTTCCTTGGTAGTTAATCATCGCCTCATATCGCAGCTTCATATTCGCTTGCACCTGGATTGTTTTTTTCAACTCCATTGAGATAAGAAGCCACTGTACTGCGATAAGCGAACAGACTGGCAACAATTTTCCACACAGTAGCCGTAAGATCGGCAACCTCTTCTGAAACAGGAAGGGGTAACGGAATTTCATTGATCGTGATGCCGGGAAAGGAATTGATCAAAAGGAGAGGCAGACAGAGCAAAACGAAGATGTAACAAAAACCGAGCCAGTCAATAAGAAGAAGGCTATTTTTTGGTTTTTTAGATAGTTTCTTTTCAATTAGAGATAATGGAATTGCGACCCATCGAATGGAAATACTAAAACCAATATACTCTGCGGCAATGAACACAACGAACCCTATAAATAGATAAGCGTTCGAAGGTGGTTGGAGATAAAACAATCTTTGCGACCACACCAATCCGATTGAGAGCAACAACTTTAGGAGTCGCACAGAAACAACATATGCGAGCCACGCGAGTATGATTGGATAATTTCTTCGAATAAGTTGCATGATGTTTCTCTGCATGAACTTGCTTTATTATTATTGAGTTTCAATTCCGTTTACGAATACACAGACGCTTTTATCGATTCGCATTACAAAATCCTCGCATTGTAAAAGAGATGGCTGTATATTCTCGAATTTCCTCACCCCTTCACATACGACAGCTTCTCGCAGATCAACCCATCCCGCAGCTTGAACACATCCACCCCGCGGACGTGACCGTCGCCCCAGGTGTACGTCCAGCGCATGACGCAATGGATGCCGAGACCGAAAATTTCTTCGATGTCAATGTGCGCGTTTGGCGCTTCGCGGAAGAAGTCCTCCCAAAAATTTGTCACTGCTTGCTTGCCTGAGTATTTCGTTCCATCTGGCGAGGGGGATGTGTTCTCGAAGATCGTGTCTTCTGTTGTCAATTGCATCATGCCTGCGACGTCATGACGATTGAACGCGTCGTTGAATTCCATCACGGTGCGGACTGATGATTCGATCTTTGACATGCGGGTTGGGGTCATGGGTGTTCCTTTTGTTTTCGATGCAGTTGCACTGCATCGAGTCATGCGACACGATTTGCTTGGCAGATCGAACTGTCGCATGAACATGATCGTAAACGGAGATGCTTCGTGGAGTTTATCCTGAGTTCATCGAAGGGCTCAGCATGACATTCTAAAAGTTCTTGATGCAGTTGCACTACATCAAGATGTCCACCATCGAGCCATGCGACACGATTTGCTTGGCAAATCGAACTGTCGCATGATCATAGACAATATGACATTGTGTTATTGTTGCGGAACTTCTTCTCTCAACCAAATATCTTGCGCGGGATCGTAACGCAGAAAATAATCGGTTTGGATGCGTTCGGTGCCTGCGATCAAATTATAGTTGAATGCCGAGCCGCGCACGAACATTTCATCGGCTTTGCGGAAGACGATGCGGCGCGCTTTGTCGTCGCCGTCTGCGCCCCAGCCAGCCATCGAGAATTCGAAACGGGGCTTGCCGCGAATCCTCCCGTCGTTGCCCAGCGCCACCGACCATACTTCCGATCTGCGCGTGAGACCAAAGTACAAGCGTTTGCCCGCGATGCGGTTGAACACGCCCAGCCCGAAAGCGTCTATATTTTTGAGTTGCGACGCGACTTTGCCGGTACCCAAGTCAATTTGATAAATGATCCCCGCTTCGGTATCTTTGCCCGAGCCATACACCGAAGCGGCATACAAACTGTTCGTGTCGCAATCGTATGCCAGCCCGATAATGCCGAACGGATTTTCAGGCGGCATTGGCGCGGCGAACGGCAAGCGGACATATTCCGCCAGTTCGCCGGTGTCGGTGTCCACTTTGTAGATGGTGTTTTGTTGTTCAGGCGGATTGTCGTACAGATTGACGCGCGGCGCGGGCGCGACGTAGATGTTCCCCTTGCCATCGTTGACCGGCGTGCCGAGATAGCCCGCGTCATCCCACGTGGGATGCTGGTACACGTGCGTCAGCGGTTGTCCCACTTGAAGCGGACGGTCATAGATGAACAATCCTTTCAACGTTTCGTTGGTGCTCATGATCGCGGAATCGTCGTAGCCCATGTCTTTGGCAAACTTCGGCGTAGACTGGCAATACGTCACGCCGCCGAGACCGAAGCCCGGCGCGAGTTTTTCTTCCGAGGTGTTGACGGAATAGACGATGTATCCCACCACGCCAACAACCAGCGCGAGGAGGATTCCCCACAGCCACCACTTGCGCCGGTCCGCGCGTTTTTGTTTTGCTTGTTGTTTTTTCTTGTTTGCCATTGTGCTTGAAATTTTTGAATAACGGAGCGCAGACTTCAGTCTGCCTGTTTCAGGCGGACTGAAGTCCGCATTCCGGCATCCTCAAATCACGGGCTTGGAATCGGCACGAACATGGGACCCATGTAGCAGGGATATTCTTTTGCCGTGTAGACGCCGCGATCTAAAACGGATTCTGCCCAGCAGTATTGTTCGCCGGGCGCGCCGTCGTTTTCGACTTGCGGAACATACCACAAGATGAGATTCGCGCCTTCGATGGATTCGTTATCAATGAATCGTTCGGGTCCCTGTTCGTAATTGATGTTGCAACATGGACCGATGGTGATCATATCCGAATCGCCTTCGTCGCGGTCAGGGTGGTCGAGGGTCACGTAGATGTAGGCGTTGTCGCCGTGACCGTCGTCGCCGAATTGACCGCGATCGGGTTCGATGTAAAAGCCTGCGCCAGCCGCATCTTGGAAGCGATATTGATAGCCATCCTCCGTTGGTTTGGAATCGGATGTCAACTGCCAGCCTTCGGTGGACCAGGTTTCCCAGGCCGAGTCGGCGTAAGAGGCGAAAGAATTTTCACCGGCGAGAGCGAGGCGAAGCACGGGTCGGTACGTCCCGTTCGTCCCACAGCCGCGTCCGATATTGCCAGCCATCACGCGGAAGCGTCCGTCGGTGTAGAAATCGAAGCGTTGCACGTAAAAATAACTGCACGGCAGGGGCCATTGCTCGCCCCAAAATTCTTGTTGGAGACGAAAGCCGACGACTTCGCCGTTCTCGATGATGTCTTCGACGGTTGGACCTTGGAACGCGACGACCGCGGCTTGACTGAAAATGGGACAGCCGACCGCGTCGCTGTAGCCGAATGCTTCGGTGGTGGAGTAACTCACGTGCCAGTCTACGAGTTTTGCGCTTTCGAGGATGGCGCGACTCTTGAACTGCACGTCGGAGATGCGCAAGCCGTCTGAACTGGTGAGGATGAAGTCCATGCGCCAATCGCCATGTTCGAGCGCGGTGGACTTGTTGCAATATAACTGCGTGACGATGTCGTCTTGCAAACTGCGTTGCGTGATGGCGGGCCCGTACGCGCCGACATCCGTCCAGCGGACTCCGACGAGGACGCCATCGGTTAAGTCCACGATCGCCCAGAGCGCGCGGTCGCCGTCAATGAACGTGGGCGCGAGGCAGAGATGCCGCGAACGTTGACAACGCGTGAGGTTGAGCGCGGTCTTGGTGTTTTCCATGCGGGCATCGTCGCCGTTCGGTTTGTACCCCAACGCGGCGATGACTTCGGGCGATTCGCTGGCGATCTGTACCGCCAAGTCCACGAGATACGGCGGGACATCGGGCTGGGTGTCTGCCATCTTCGTCACGGCTAGGAGGGTTTTATCGGTGACGCTCACGAACCCAACGGTGGTGAGGTTTTTGGCGTAGTTATACATTTCCACGCGATAGCACTCGGCTTGACTGCATTGCGCGGTGGCATCGGTGATGTCGCTTTCGCGCATGGGATACACGCCAAAAATTTCATTCCGCAACGGCGCGCCCGTGGACGCGTCCCACAGGTCGCCTTGAAAGCGGGAGTCGGTCACGGCGATCTCTTGCGCTTGCGCGCGCGGCGAGTCCAGCCCGATGAGCAAAAGGATCGGGAGCGGTTGTTGCAAGATATTTTGCACGAGCGTCGCTTGCGCTTCTAACGCGGGGAGGGGATACTGCTGTGGATTGATCGTCGCGCGCGGCACAACCGCGCCCGGCGATGCGGGGGTGGTTTCGCTGAGGGAGGTATTGCAGGAGGCGAGGAGGATGAATATTGCGGCAGTTGCAAAAATTTTATGAGTTCGACGATTCACGATGCGCTCCGAATGTTCGGTTGACGTTGCTTGAACATTGAGAGCATTTTAACTCATGTTGGAAATTTCTCGATTTATCGTGGGAATCGCTTGTTAACGCCCAGCTTCAGTCGCGTTGCTTTTTTGCGTATCAGTGAAGTCGTTATGGGACAGAGCCAAAGTCTGAAACTAGCACCCACCAACTACGATTGTATGGTCTATTACGCAAAGTTTCTATGCCAATGTGGGGAACTATGTTGTGGGAAGCTGTCGCCCTGTTGCCGGATCATACTTCACAACGACTGCGGCGATCTGATCGGTGGGCACAACCTCAATCCACTGATCGATGATCTCAAACTCATTTCCTTCGAGCGATTGCGCGCGAAAGCCACCCGGGAGTGGATCGAAACCAAACTCGAAAACGCGGTCAACGGGGGTGGAATTGACCGTCGCATCATCCTCGCCGGGTTGCAGCGGGTCTGGATAATCCTCGACAACGACTGCCTCTTTATGTTTAGAAGCGATTTTTTCTGCTAACTCGTTAAGTTGGTTTTCGAGTTCTTCGGTTAGCCCATCATCGCCTTCCATTACGCCCTTCAGCCATTTAATAGCCTCTTTCTCCTTGCCAGGCCTGATCGGGATGATTGCTTTCACCCACGGCGCATTAAGGAAGGCGTTGCGCATCGAATCACCGTCGAGTTGGAGCAGCCAGCCGAGCGAACTGCCAAACCGGGCAGGGTCGGCATCCTCGGTAATGTAATAGTTCGGTCGGCCGGCTTCCGCGCCACCTCCCCAGCTGACTTTGCTACGCTCCGGGATGGCGGTGCTGGCTTCAGCCTTTACGATGTCTCCAACGCTGTTGCGCACGGCGGTCTCTGCGCCCATGGTCTGCGAAGCGTTGGCGCGCGGCTTCCACCAGTCGGGCGCGACGAAGTAAAGCATCTTCTCCAGGTCGAACATACTGTTGAGGAGCTCCGACCAGATGTGGCGCAACTGATCTGACATGCCGGCGTAGCTAAATTTCTTGCGCTTGGATTTGCTCATGTTCGCCTTACCGGAACTTGGCGCTAACGACCGCAGGAGTCGCCGATAGACGGCGATGCGTTCCTCCATCCGCAGGTCTTCGTAACGACGAGGCGTGAACTTGGATGCAATCTTGATCCGTTCCTGTGCGGCTTTCACATACGCTTCCTCATAGGCGCGCTTCTGTTCGGCGACGAATTTATCCATTCGTTTCTCGTTCTCCGTCTGGATTTTCGCCAAATCCTCGGTCGATTCCCAAACGAGTTCCAGTTGCACGGGTATGGAGTCAGCCCCATGGAAATGAGCCCTCACGAGATAGAGCATAAATTCCCAGTAGCCGTTGCCCAAATCGGTGAATCCTTCTCCATTAAGTAGCGTCTCTACCTTCGCATCACCTTGGGCGGTTGCCTTCACCGCCGCCAACTTGTAGTCCTTATCGGGGGCGCGAACCTTCTGGGGAAACTTCCACTGGATACCCTCGACCGCGTCGGCCGCCTCTATTGAAGTTTCAATGCCGGATTCCCACTCCTCGTCGTCCTTGTCACCTTCATCCGCAGCATCAACTTCGACCAAAGGATGGTCTTGGGGTACGAACGGGATCATCACCACTTCAGTCGTAACCTTCTGCGGTTTCTGTTCGATCCTCTGCGGGTGGGGGATGCTCGCCAGGTTCGGCGGCTCGGCGATATGGATCAGGTTTGCGATGCCAAGCCCTCGACCTGGCTCGTCCACAAAGGTTTGCCACGACAGGTATGTGCCAACGTCCTGAACCTGAACGGCGACCCGTCGCATCTTGCGGCGCAGTTCATAGTTGATCACCTCGTTCTCCGGGTTGGACACAACGTAACGCTTGGAGTCCGTCTCTTCGGTCTCGGTCACGGTCTTGAACGTGGTGCGCAGGCTTTCCTCCATGACCGAAGCGATCCGCTGGGTTTGTCGCCGCATCAGATCATGCACGGTTGTCCGCGCCTCCGACTGGGTCTGATGGTAGCCCAGCGACGAGGTTGCCTCAACACTGCCAACAATCCAGCTGTGGCGGCCGCTTACGGATGCTCCAAAGCTGAGGTCCTGCTGATTCGAGCGCGAGACCGCTTCGTGCAAATTATCCAGCGAGAGACTCTCGCCGGACTGCTCGACGCGCGCGAACGCGAACTCGTCAATCATAGACTCGGTGAGCACGCGACGCCTGTTGATTTCGATGAGTTCCACCGTCGTATGCGGGGCAACCCAGACATGCCCAACCGGCGGTCCTAAGAAGCTATCGAGCTCGAAGAAATACTGCCGGAAGAGATGAATGATCCCGATCGGCGATAGGACAGCGTCGGCAAGCTCGTTCGCCACGCCAAGCCAGGGGATGAGCGACTCGAATGCCAAGAGCGCCGCGGAGGCATTCAACTTATCCTGCGCGGCGGAGTCGCTGAAAAACAGCCGTTTCAATTCTGCCGTCGCGCCCTGGTCACGAAGGATTTTGAGATATCCGGCAGCCCGCGATTCGTAATTGAGAAAGTCGATAGCTCCCCGGGAACGTTCGAACGGACCTGATAGCTCGCGTTCCAACATCCTGCGCGACTGTGAATCTCCCCGCAGTATTTTTTCGGCTTCTTCGCGTACTTCGGTTTCCAAGGTTGCGAGTAACCTTTCGTCGCTCAGGCGTTCCCTCCAAAACCTCGGATTGTCGGTGTCATCGCCGTCTTCGATGCGATGTGATATGGACTCGACCAGCTTGCTGAAGTAACGCGCTCTGTCGTTCGCCCGGCCAACGCCGATGTTTTCGATGCGTTGCAGAATCTGGTCCGCATTCAACTCCGTTTTGATATCCGGGTTTAACTTGCGGAAAATTGAGTCGCTCAGGTCGCGCCGTTCTCGCGCGAACGCCGCTTCCATATAGCCTTTGGCAAGTTCACCACGCCAGCCAATCAGCGTCTGGTAGGTGCCAAACAACTCGCTGCCGTATGGATATTGCCCCTTAAACCTCTTGAGATCCTCGTGTTTTATCATGAGTTCCTCCTAATCAATTAGCAAATTGACGCACATTCTCTAACTGCACAACAGGCAAAACATTTTTACGCGTTAGTTCAATCGCGAGCTTCACGGCGTCCGTTCAACCCATCTTGAAAATACTCTGCAATTATATACCCATACCAGTTCTATTTTCCAAATGCCCTCCCGCCTCCGCCTGATCCAGCACGGCAAGGATCGTCTTCACCAACTCCCGCGCCGCGGACTCGCTCAACTCCACTGCCACACGGGCGGAGGGTCCTTTGGATTCGTTCACGAAGTCGATGTTCAGCGCGTGTTCCATCGGCAAATGGAAGGGATGGTCGTACGAGACGTTGACTCCGTCGAGCGCGAACCATCCGCTCGCGCCTTTGCCGCTTCCGTCAATTTTCACTTTTTCGACGATCATGGTGCACATGGTGAACTCTCCTTGATTGAAAGAATCGATTTCACCCCATTTTCCTTTTGACAATTTCCTTTGCTTGAGTAAAACTGTCAATTGGGTCTCCGTAGTGACCCCATGGGAATTTAGGTACGATATTGTTGAGTCTTTCCAATTCGGTGCGCGCTTGCATATAAGCCTGACATTGAACCAGAGCGAGCGCGAAGAACCCACTTTGCATATAGGTCATTTTATCGGGCTTGAAGGCTCGCGATCCTAACGACCGATGATAAGCATCCACAATTTCACGACGGATCTCTGGCTGGTCATAATATGCCTCAGCAAATTCCTTGTCGCGGTCAAAGGCGAATGCGTAAAGGTATCTTTCATGATGAGCAATGGGTATGAGCGCGTGCAGCCCACTTCCGTCTGGGGCAGATGCGCTCACAGAACGAACAAACTCGAACATCTCCTCATGCGACCCATACCATTTTTTGCATAGATAAAAGAGGGTCGCGGAATGCGCCTTCCAGGAAACTACAGAGCGTGCGATGGTATTTTCAAGACAACGGAACACGAGTTCCTTCTCCATTTGCAAGCCCATTGCACAAGGGATGAGAAATCCAAACGGAGTGGGGTCTGCGGGATTAATTTCTATCGCGCGGTTCAAATCTTCCCAGGCGCTCTTGAGTCTCTCAAAAAAAACTGCCCAGGCTTCCTGCGGTACTTGTTCCGCTTGAGCTCCTGTGCGCGCCTCCCACGCCCATTGAGTGCCATGCGCGCCTCTAAGCAACCAAGCTTCGGCGCAACCCGGATTGCCTTCTACCCATGCATCGAAGAACGTTGGGCGCTGTTTCCAATCCGAAAGATTTTCAACATAGAATTCACGCTCAGTCGGATCGGTCAGCTTACTAAAAAAACCTTGCACATTTTTCCAGTCATTCTTTTGTTGCGCGTTGCGAAGACGTTTTGCCTCAGGATCATCGTCTGGCGACTCGAGCCGAGGTGTTGGATTACCGAAAAGTTTTCCGAGCAGTCCCATATTTATCTCCTCTGTTTGCCTAATTGTTTTTCTAAAAACGCGAAGACCTTCTCCCATCCATCCATGGCTTGGGCTTGGCGATAGGCGGGACGGGTGTAATAAAAGAATCCGTGACCCGCGCCATCGTAGCGATGGAATTCATACATCTTGTTGTGCTTCTTCAATTCAGCCTCATGCTGGTCCACTTGTTCCGGCGACGGCGAAGTATCGTCATTGCCGAATAAGCCGAGCAACGGACATGCCAAATCTTTGGTGAGGTCAAGTGGCGAGACCGGCGTCTTTTCGTTCAACTGATCGGGAGTCATCACGACCCGTCCGCCCCAGCAGTCAATGGCGGCGTTGAACTCCGTTGTGCGGCACGCCGCGAGATACGCATGACGTCCGCCGGAGCATGTGCCGAAGATTCCGATCCTGCCGTTGACGTATGGAAGCGTGTTGAGATATTTCGCCGCGCCTGCCAGATCGCCCACCGCCGAATCGTCCGACACGCCGCCCTCTGCTCGTACTTTTGCCGCCACGTCTTCGGGCGTCCCATGCCCCGCGCGGAAATACAAATTCGGCGAGATGGTCACATAGCCGTGATGCGCGAACTTATACGCGAACTCGCGGTACAACAAGTCCCAGCCCGGCATGTGATGCGCCAGCACTATCGCGGGAAATTTCCCGTCACCGAGCGGGCGCGCCAGAAACGCGTTGATGCGGTCTCCATTTGCGCCGAGCATTGTCACTGTTTCGGCGTGAATGCCTTCGTTCATGTCAGTTGTGTACATGCGGCCTCCTCATTTCAAAATTTCGACTGACGCGGAGTATAGCACCCCGCCATTTGAAATTCAATCAATTCTTGTATCATGTCACCCTGAGGGAGCGATAGCGACCGAAGGGTCTCCGAGATGGACTGGAGATTCTTCGCCGCAAAAAACAAATGCGGGGCTCACATCGTCCCGATACTCTTCGGGAGAATGACATGCCCTCACTGATATAATCACAAAAAAATTTCAGGATTGTGACAATGCCCGAACGATTACAAAAAATACTTGCCCAAGCGGGATATGGCTCGCGCCGCGCCTGCGAAGACTTCATCTCTGCGGGACGTGTCCGCGTGAACGGCCAACTCGCTTCTCTCGGCGGGAAGGCTGATCCGCGCGTGGACAAAATTACTGTGGACGGAAAGCCCATCGCCGCGCCGGAGCAGTTGACCTACATCGCGTTATACAAACCGCGCAATATTCTGTCCACTGTGGAAAAAGAACGAGGCGACGACAGAAAAACAGTCCGCGATCTTGTGGATGTGGCGGGACATTTGTATCCCGTCGGCAGGCTGGACTTTGAAAGCGAAGGTCTCGTGTTGATGACCAACGACGGCGATTTGACGAATCGACTCACGCATCCGCGCTATGGGCATGAAAAAGAATATCGCGTCCTGTTGGCGAGGCGTCCCGACGCGGAGCAACTCGAAGCGTGGAAACGAGGCGTGATCCTCGAAGACGGGTACAAGACCCAGCCGGTGAATGTCCGTTTTGAAACGGCGCAGGGAAAAGGCGGGTGGGTGCGCGTCATCATGGGCGAGGGGAGGAAACGTCAGATCCGCGAGACGTGCAAACAGTTGGGTCTGCCCGTCGTGCGAATTTTGCGAATCCGAATCGGCGGGTTGCGATTAGGAAATCTAAAACCGCGCGATTGGCGGTATTTGTATCAAGACGAGGTGGATGAATTGAAGGGGATAAAGACTCCCGCGAAACCTGCGGCGCGTAAAAACGGGAATAAGAAATTCGGCGCGCGAAAAAAGTGATAATAAAAAGCGGACGTTAGAACATCCGCTTTTTACTTTCATTCGACGACTGAAGTCGTCACTACACTACGAACGAGAAACTGCAAACTCTTTCAACAATCGCGCCATGTGCCGCGCGTGTTTGAGGTACAAGTCGAGCCGAATATTTTCGTTCGGCGCGTGCGCTTTCGTATCGGGGTGACCAAGCCCGGCGGTCGCAACGGGCAAACCAAGATCATGCACGAACGGATAATTCGGACCGGAGCCGCCGATCATCGGGACGAGCTCCATCGGGAACTCGTACACCTCTTCGGATGTTTGCACCACGGTTCGCACGAACGGGTCGTCCGGACTCGTCCTAGCCGCCGGTTCGCCGCCGAGAAATTCGATGCGCACATCGTCGAAGCCTTGCGCGTCGAGGTGGGCGCGAAGTTTGCGGACGATGTCCTCAGGCTTCTGGTCGGGTACGAGGCGGAAGTCCACTTTGGCGGAGGCTTTCGCGGGCAAGACCGTCTTCGAACCGGGACCTTGGTATCCGCTGGTGAGTCCGCAGATGGTGCAGGTGGGGACGAAGACCTCTTCCATT
The DNA here is from genome assembly GCA_964456775.1 of uncultured Anaerolinea sp. GTDB lineage: Bacteria > Chloroflexota > Anaerolineae > Anaerolineales > Villigracilaceae > Defluviilinea. The sequence continues at coordinate 13,401 of CAYWCN010000022.1, read as the reverse complement.
TTGAGATCGGTGCCGCCTGTTAATCCTTTGATGAATTTTTTCACGCCGTATCGTTTTTTGTATTCTTCGGCGACGTCGGGGAGCGCGTCCATCAGTTCGCGGTCGCGTACGGATGGCTGTTTGACATCGTCGTAAAAGCCGGGGATGAGTATTTTTTCGTCGGGTCCTTTCAGCGTGGACAATGCCCACACCAACCGCCACGCGGCATTTTCAAAGATCGAACCGCCTAATCCCGAATGGACGTCGGTGCTGAGGCGTTCGACCGATAGTTCCACGTAGCAGATGCCGCGCAAGCCGAGGTATTGCATCGGCACGTCGCGGTGATCCACGCCGCCGAATTCCCAAATGCACGCGTCGGCTTTGAGTTTCTCTTTGTTGTTTACGATGAACTCGTGCAAGTGAACGCTGGCGGTTTCCTCTTCGCCCTCGATGATGAACTTGACATTGCATGGAAGTTCGCCGTCCACATCGAGCAACGCGTCAATAGCATGTAAACGTGATGTGATATGCGATTTGTCGTCGCTCACGCCGCGCCCGTAAAGTTTCCCTTCGCGCAGTGATGGCTCGAACGGCGGGGAGTCCCACAACTCCAATGGCTCAGGCGGTTGGACATCGTAATGGTTGTAGAAGATCAATGTCTTATCCGATTTGCCTTTGCGTTCGCCGAAGACAACAGGCGCGCCATCGGTGTCCATCACTTCGGCGGTGAAGCCTCGCGCGCGGAGCATGTCGGCTACCATCGCGGAACATTCTTTGAGTCCAATTCCCTGCGCGCTGATGCTCGGTTGCGCCACGAGTTTGGAAAGTTCGGCGATGCTTTTATCCATGTTCTTTTCGAGGTATGAATCAATTTTGCTGTAGTCGGACATGTTGAACTCCTTTTAATTTCGTAGACCTCACAGGTTTACAAAACCTGTGAGGTCTGCAATTAGTTTAGAAACTTCTCGATCCATTCCAATGAATATCTTCCCGCATAAGCGAACATCGTCATCTTGATCAGTTGACCGATCCACACGAAAAACAAAAACGTTCTCATCGGCATTTTGGCGATGCCTGCGGCGATGCCCGCCGCGTCGAACACCGGGTTGGGAATCGCGGACAGAACTAAAATCGCCCAGCCGCCGTATTTATCCACCCAGGGTTTGATGCGGTCATAAACGTCCGTGTTTTCGATCACGGCTTGACCGCTGAATCCCGCGAGGTAGCCGGAGAGTTCGCCGATTGCGCCACCCGTCCCTGCCGCGATGCCAACGCCGAGTGGATTGAATACCGCGCCCATCGCGTAGATCACCGCCGCGCCCGGAGCAGGGAACAAAATTGTCGCGTTGGCAAGCAGCGCGATGAGGAAAATGCCGGGGTAGCCGAATTCGGCAAATTCCTGCACGCGGTCGCGGATGCTGAACACAAACACCGTGATGGCGATGACGGCGACCAAAGCAAGGACGCGGAAGACATTCGTTTGAAAGGATGAACCCTTCGACGTGTCGGCGGCGGATGGCGTTGCTGATGCGCCAACAGGCAGCGCGATGACTTGCGCAGATGCTCTCGCTTGTTGAACACGCTTTTCCTGCTTTTTCGCGCGAGGTGAACGCGCGGAAGTTTTCTTCTGCGCCACTTTTATTTTCCTCGCCGAACTTTTGACGCGAGAAGAACGCGCAGAGGATTTACTCTGCGCGTTCATTGTTTTCTTTGATGAAACTTTCTTATTCGCTTTCTTCGATGGTGACATGGAGGATCTTCACCGCTGGCGCATTGCGATTGTTCGGGTCGCGCGCGGGAATGGACATCAACACATCCAACCCTTCAACCACCTGACCGAAAACGCTGTGACGATTATCGAGGTGCGGAGTGGGTCCGTGTGTGATGAAAAATTGCGAACCGTTCGTGCCGGGTCCCGCGTTTGCCATCGAGAGGATGCCTTGCTTGCTGTGTTTCAGGCTGGGATGAAATTCATCCTCGAACTTGTAGCCCGGTCCGCCCATGCCGGTGCCGGTCGGGTCGCCGCCCTGTACCATGAAGTTGTTGATCACGCGATGGAAGATCACACCGTCGTAGAATCCTTCGCGAGAGAGGAAAACAAAACTGTTGACGGTCTTCGGCGTTTTGTCGGCGAACAGTTCGATGACCATCGTGCCGTTGTCCGTTTCCATGTGCGCTTTGTATTTTTTCTTCGGGTCGATCTGCATTGCGGGCGGGGTCTTCCATTGTTTTGACATTTGTTTTCTCCTATGATTTATAAACCTGACAGGTTTTCGCAGACTCCTTTCCGTTGTGAGATATTCGAGAGGAGCAGTAAATGTCCGTGAAGGCGATTTGGAAACCTGTCAGGTTTTATTCCTATTTTAACAACGCCTCGATCCTCGCCACCACCATGTCCATTGCGGCGGTGTTGAATCCGCCTTCGGGGATGATCACGTCGGCGTAGCGTTTCGATGGTTCGACAAATTCGAGGTGCATCGGTCGCACCGTGGATTGGTATTGCTTGATGACCGATTCGGTCGCGCGTCCGCGTTCGGTGATGTCTCTTTCGAGGCGGCGGATGAAGCGCAGGTCGGCGTCGGTGTCTACGAAAATTTTCACGTCGAACATCTTCCGCAGTTCAGGCTCGACGAAGATGAGGATTCCCTCCACGAGGATGACGCGGCACGGCTCGACGGTGAAGGTTTTGTCGGTCCGCCGGTCGGTGGAAAAATCATAGATGGGAACCGCGACAGGCTCCCCGTCGCGGAGAGAAGCGATGTGTTGAATGAGCAGGTCCGATTCGAGCGAGTCGGGATGGTCGAAGTTGATCTCCGCTCGCTGGACCGGGGGAAGTCCGCTCAGGTCTTTGTAATACGAATCGTGCTGTAGAAATGCGATGCGGTCGCGCCCAACTCTGGAGAGGATGGTTTGGGCAACGGTGGTTTTTCCAGAGCCTGATCCGCCGGCGATGCCGATCACGAGGGGGTCTGGATTCTTCATACGCCTGATTATACGTGAATTCACGATGATGCTGATTGTTAGGTATAATACTCGCCTGAAAGTACTATATGAACAAATTTCGAGGAGCCTGCTTTGGCGTTCAACCCGATTAATTGGCTGTTGGGTTTGTTTTCTCTGGATATTGCAATTGACCTGGGGACCGCGAATACATTAGTGAACGTGCGCGGCAAAGGAATTGTGATCAACGAACCGTCGTGGGTGACGATCGATAAACGCCTGCGTCAGCCTCTTGCCATTGGCTTGGAAGCCAAGGAAATGATGGGACGCACGCCGAGCAATGTCGCAGTCGTGAGACCTTTGCGCGATGGCGTGATCTCGGAGTTCGATATTACCCAAGTGATGCTTGAATATTTCATTGACCGAGTCCATGAGCAAAGCGTTGTGCCGCTTCCGCGCCCGCGCGTGGTGGTGGGGATTCCCACCGGCGTGACCGAAGTGGAAAAACGCGCCGTGTACGACGCGGTCATGGCTTCCGGCGCGCGCGCCGCGTACATGATCGAAGAACCGATAGCCGCCGCGTTGGGAGCGGGTTTGCCCATCGGCGATATTCGCGGCAGTATGGTGGTTGACATCGGCGGCGGCACGACGGAAGTGGCGGTCTTGTCCATGAGCGGCGTGGTCGCGTCTCGTTCGTTGCGCGTGGCTGGCGATGAAATGGATCAGGACATCGTGCAGTATCTGCGGAACAAATATAACCTGCTCGTCGGCGAGGGCGTGTCGGAGCAGATCAAATGGAAGATCGGTTCGGCGTATCCGCTTCAACCCGAAAAGACGATGGAAGTGCGCGGACGAAACCTCGTCACCGGTTTGCCGGAGAGCGTCGAGATCTCGTCCGTTGAAATGCGCGAGGCGCTTGCCGGTTCGGTGCAAGTGATCGTGGATACGATCCGCGACGCGCTGGATGAAATTCCGCCGGAGATCGTCGCGGATCTTATGGACACGGGAATCTGCCTCGCAGGCGGCGGCGGACTCTTACAAGGGCTGGCGGACCGGCTGACGGATGAATTGAAACTCCGCGTGTGGGTGGCGGAAGACCCGCTCACTTGTGTGGCGCGCGGCGCCGGCATGGTGTTCGAAGACTTCGACAACCTGAGCCGTTATCTCGTTGGGCTTGAACGCGGGAGCACGCGTCACAGCGTGTGATCGTTCGAATCGTCCTCGCCGAGGGCGATGAATTGAATTCCACCTATTGACATGAAGAATCTATTTTCACGCACACTTCAAACAACGATCATCTTTCTGGTCGTGGGAGGGGTGATCGCGCTGGCGCTTGCCGGTTATTTCGGACCCGTTTCGAGGGCGGTCTCAGGATCGCTCGTCGGTTTGCAAACGTGGTTCTCTTCCCGCTTCGTCGCCGTGCAGGATATGCTGACCGCGCCGCGCGACGTTGCATCCCTGCGGCAGCGCAACGACGAGTTGGAAGCCGAAGTGGCTGAATTGCAAGCCCAAGTGATCCAATTGCAACAACAGGTAGGCGAGACCGCCATCCTTGCCGCGCTGGTTGATTTCTCGCGCACGAATCCAGAATACACTCCGCTTGCGGCGGCGGTTATCGGCAAAGACCCCAGTCCGTTCTTGCATTATGTGATCATCAATCGCGGCTCGAACGATGGGATTCGGCGCGGGATGCCGGTGGTCACCGATCAAGGTTTGGTCGGGCGCATTGACGCGGTCATCGCGGATGCGGCGCGGGTCCAGCTCATAACAGACCCGGCGTCGAAGGTGAATGTCCGCCTTCAAAATGCGGAAACTGAATCATCCCTTGTCGGCTCGGTCACGGGTGATGTGGCGCTGGAATTGATTCCCCAGGATATTGTCATCGAACCCGGCGACCTTGTGCTGACCTCCGGTTTGGGAGGCGGCTATCCTCCCGATCTGATCGTCGGACAGGTGATCAACATCCGCACGCGCGAATCAGATCTGTTCCAGCAAGCCACCGTCCAGCCGGTGGTAGATTTCAACCGGCTCGAGATCGTTCTGGTCATTGTGAATTTTACGCCGGTCGACATCTCGCCTCTTGTGCCAGCCCCATAAATTCTCATGCGCAACCTCATTGCGATTCCCGTGATCATTCTATCTGTGCAGCTGCAACTATCCATTATCAGCCGCGTGCCTTTGCTTTCCGGCACCGCCGACTTGCCGCTGGTCATCCTTGCGGCATGGGCTTTGCAAGACGGCGTGGAAACGTCGTGGCATTGGGCGGTGGCGGCTGGCTTGCTTGTTGGATTGGTCTCCGCCATTCCCTTTTTTGTTCCCGTCGTCGGCTATCTTTTTGTCGTCCTGCTCGCGCGCGGATTTCAGATGCGCATCTGGCAATCTCCTTTGCTTGCCATGTTCCTCGTGTGTTTGATCGGCACGGCGTTCTATCATATTTTTTCGTTAGGAACATTGAGGGTGTTAGGCACGCCTCTGCCGATCCTCGATTCGCTCGGCGTGTTTACCCTGCCAAGCATCTTGTTGAATTTGCTTCTTGCCATTCCTGTCTTTCCCATGATCCGCGATCTCGCGCGCTGGGTGTACCCGCTTCCGGAGTTTGAATGAGAGTATCAGATAATAAATATCAACCCCAGGCATGGCGCGTCTGGTTGGTGTACGTGGTCATCGTCGCGGCGGTTGGCGTGATGGTGGCTCGCCTCGTTTCTTTGCAGATCATCGGCAGAGATGGATGGGTCGAGCAAGCCGTCGAAAATTACACATCCCAGATCAGCGACCCGGCGCCGCGCGGCATTATCTATGACCGCAACGGCTACATTTTGGCGCGTAACATCGCTTCGTACAACGTGGTCATCACACCTGCCAGCCTGCCGGATGACGATGCCGATATTCAACGCATCTACCGCGAAGTCTCCGCATTGACCGGCGTGCCGGCGGGCGGACCCGTGACCGACGAAACGCTTGAGAACGCCAAATTGTTTTCCGCTTGTGTGCCTGGTCCAAGCATTGCCGATATGGTCGCGCTGGGCGATTCGCTTGCCCCGTTCGACCCGGTGAAGATCGCCTGCAACATCAACGAGGAACTGGCGCGCATCGTGCGCGAACGTTCGGTGGATCTGCCCGGCGTGGCGCTGGAGATCGAACCGGTGCGCGATTATCCCACCGGCTCATTGACCGCAAACATCATCGGCTATTTGGGACCGATCTCCGCCTCACAGCAAGCGGCTTACGAAGAACGAGGTTATGTCACCAACCGCGACAAGATCGGGTATGCCGGCGTCGAAACATCAATGGACGATATCCTCCTTGGGCGGAACGGTCTCCGCGTGGTTGAAGTGGATGTGGCTGGCGAAGTCTTGAGAAATCTCGAACCGCCCATCCTGCCGAAACCGGGCTACAACGTGGTCACCACGATCGATACGCGCTTGCAAAAAGCCGCCGAAGCCGCGCTGATCGATGAGATCAATTATTGGAACACCACTCTCGGAGAATATCGTATCTCCAGCGGCGTGGTCATTGCGATGAACCCGAAGACCGGCGAGATACTCGCCATGGTTTCTTATCCTTCGTATGAGAACAATCGGTTTGCGCGCTTCATACCGGGCTATTACTACGAACAGTTGGCGGAAGACCCGCGCCACCCGCTCGTCAATAACGCCATCTCTGCCGAACTCGCCCCGGGTTCAACGTATAAACTTTCCACAGCAACCGGCGCGATCAATGAAGGCGTGATCAAACTGGGTCAGATCGTGCAAACGCCGGGCAGGCTTGTGTTGTGCGAACGCTTTTCGCCGAACGACCCATGTATCGAAGGGCGGAACATGCGTCCGTTCGTGGATTGGATCTACGAACGCAACGGCGTCATCAATGAAGCCGGTTTCGGCTCGCTCGATTTCCTGCACTGCATCGCCTATTCGAGCAATGTCTGTTTCTACAAACTCGGCGGCGGATTTGAAGATGAGATCAAAGAAGGACTCGGCATCTTCCGCCTTGGCGAATATGCGCGCGCGCTCGGATATGGCGCGCGGTCGGGGATCGAACTCCCTGGTGAAGGAGATGGGCTGATCCCCTCGCCGCAGTGGAAACGCATCAACACCGGGGAAAACTGGTCCACAGGCGACACCTATATCGCCAGTGTGGGACAGGGATTCGTGACGGCAACGCCGTTGCAAGTGTTGATGTCCGGCGCGACCATCGCCAATTTTGGCAAACTCATGCAGCCAACGGTGATCCGCGAGGTGCAGGATGAAGAAGGCCGGGTTGTCCCGTTTTGGTTCGACCCGGTGACTTTCAAGATCTATGCGGAGGGGGAAGTGACAGATGAGAATGACAGAGTCAGGCGCGTGTGGATCAATGTGGCGGACGAAACGGAAGTGTTTTCTTCGCCGCCGCCCGGCAGTTATCAGATCTCGCCATTCACGCCCAACATGAAATGGGATGTGACGGTTGATCCCCTGATCCGCGAGTGGAGTTGCGATGCCGGATATTGCGACCCGACCGGAAACACAAAGACCGTTCTACCATCATCCATTGATGCGGTCCGCGCGGGAACGCGCCTGGCAGTCTCTGCAGATCCGCTGGGAACTTTGCACAGGGTTTTCACTGATCAGTATCCATTACCGGTGGCGGTTGCCGGTAAGACTGGCACAGCCGAATATTGCGACGATGTTGCGCGCGCCTTGGGTAAATGTCAGTTTGGCGCGTGGCCCACTCACGCATGGACGCTGGCATACGCTCCGTTTGAAGACCCGGAGATCATCATCCTCGCATTTGCCTACAACGGCGGCGAAGGCGGAACGGTCGCCGCCCCAATCGTGGCGCGCGTGATGCAGGCGTACTTTGAATTGAAGACCATTGATCTCACTGAAAACGGCGGTGGATGAACGCTTGAGAAAAACTCCATGCTATAATCTCGGTCATTGAAGAATGGAAGAGACAAAGTCGCTCGTTCAGATCAAAGGGTTGCGTGATGGTTTGCTCGTCTCGCTCGACGACGCGTCGTGGGAAGAACAGCGCGCCGCGTTGATCGCGCAAGTGGACGGACAACCTTCGTTCTTCCAGGGCGCGCGCCTCGCGTTGGATGTCGCAACACAAGTCTTGCGCGTGGACGATCTCGCTGAGCTGCGCGACCAACTTTCGGAACGCGGCATCTTTCTCTGGGCAGTCATCAGCGAATCGCCGACAACTGAACAGACGGCGCAATTGCTTGGGCTCGCCACGCGCATCTCGAAGCCGAGACCGGAAGAGACTCGTCAGTTTTCGGTCGAAGACCTCGGAGAGGAAACGGCGTTGCTGTTGAACCGCACACTGCGTTCCGGCACGCGGATCGAATTTCCCGGTCACGTGGTTGTGTTAGGTGATGTAAACCCCGGCGCGGAGATCATTGCCGAGGGAAACATCATCATTTGGGGCAGGTTGCGCGGCATGGTACACGCCGGTTCCGCCGGCAATACTGCCGCCGTGATCTGCGCTCTTGATCTTTCGCCCACCCAGTTGAGAATTGCCGACGAGGTTGCGACAACTCTACGTCCACAGGATGAACCGATGCCCGAAATGGCGCGCATCAACGACCACGGCAAACTTCAATCCGAGAACTGGTCGCTTGACCGATAATAAAAATTAGGAACATCGAATGCCTGCACAAGTCATCACGCTAACATCCGGGAAAGGCGGAGTGGGGAAGACCACTGCCACAGCCAATCTTGCCGTCGCGCTTGCGGCTGAAAAATCGAAAGTGGTTTGCATTGACGGCGATATTGGTCTTCGCAATCTCGATGTGATCCTCGGTTTGGAGAATCGCATCGTGTACGATCTGGTGGATGTGGTTGAAGGACGCTGTCGTTTGAAACAGGCGATGATCCGCGATAAAAAATTACCCGACCTGTATCTCATCCCTGCCGCGCAGACGCGCGACAAGAACGCCGTTTCCGCTAGCGACATGACGCGCGTCGTCAAGGACTTGCGGTCTGATTTCGATTTTGTGTTGATCGATTCGCCCGCCGGCATCGAGCGCGGATTTCGAAACGCCATCGCCGCCGCAGACCGCGTCCTCGTGGTGACCAACCCCGAGGTCAGCGCGGTGCGCGATGCGGATCGTGTCATCGGCATCCTCGAGTCGGAGGAGAAAGGTCCCGCGTCGCTCATCTTGAATCGTTTGAATCCCGCGCTTGTGAAAAGCAAAGATATGCTCTCGCCCGAAGATGTGCTTGACCTGCTTGCGATCGAATTGATCGGCATCGTTCCCGAAGACGAGAATGTGATCATCGCTTCCAATCGCGGCGCGCCTGTTGCGTATGACGCGAAGAGCAAAGCTGGGCAGGCTTTCCGCAATATCGCAAAACGGTTAAAGGGTGAAACCGTTCCGTTCCTCGATCTCGACGCGCAGGGCAGTTTATGGGAACGCATCCAGCGGCTGGCAGGGAGAAAGTAGCATGGGATTTTTCGACAGAATTTTTGGAAAAAAAGCCAGCGCCGACAGCGCGAAGGAACGCCTGCAACTTGTGCTGATCCATGACCGCACCGATCTGACGCCCGCCGAGCTGGATTCGCTTCGGGACGATCTGATCGCCACCATCAGCCGCCACGTCGAGATCGACGCGAAAGCCATGCAGATCGGCGTGGAGCATGATGGGCGTTCGCAGCGACTCGTGGCAGATATTCCATTGAAAGCGGCGCGGCGAAAAACACGAAAGAGTAAGTGATCCACGCGCTCCCGTTCATTCCGACGTTCAACTGCGGAATGAACTTGTAAGACACCCCACTCATGTTAAAAAATATTTCCTGGCGATACTTTGACTTCTGGCTGTTAGGCACGGTGGTGCTTGCCACCGCGTTTGGCACAACCATGATCCGCTCTGCTGTGGCGGGGAATGAAGTGCTGCTTCCGCTTATCAACCGCCAGATCTACTTTGCTCTTTTGGGCATTGTCTTGATCTTCGTCGTCGCGGCAATTGACTATCGCTATTGGATGGCGCTCTATCGTCCGATGTACCTCGTGATTTTGCTCTTTCTCGTTACGCTGACGGGGTTCGGGCAAACCGCGTTCGGCGCTCAGCGTTGGTTTCAAGTGGGCGTGCTTTTTCTTCAACCCACTGAATTCGCCAAGATCGTCGCCATTTTGGTGCTGGCGCGTTACTTCGATGCCGCAGAAAGCCGGCCGCGCGATTGGCGTTGGTTGGCTGGCGCTGTGCTATGGGCATCCGGTATTATCCTCTTGATCTTACTTCAGCCGAACTTGAGCAATGTGGTCGTGCTGACAGTGATCCTCGGTTCGTTGTTGTGGTTCAACGGCATGCAGGTCAAGCACCTCGTTCTTATCGGCGGCGCAGGCTTCCTTGCGTTGATCACGGTGGTGGTGTTGACCGTCGCGGGTATTCGCATCCCGTTCTTGCAGGAATATCAACAAGACCGCATCGCCAACTTTATTTTGCCCGATCCGAATGCCACCTTCGGCGCGACGTACAACGTGCAACAGTCGTCCATCGCCATCGGCTCAGGTGGTTTGACGGGTCAGGGTTATGGTCACGGCACGCAGACGCAATTGCGCTTCCTCAAAGTGCGCCACACAGACTTTATCTTCTCAGTGATCTCGGAGGAATTCGGTTTTGTAGGTTCCACATTGGTCATCGTGATCATTGTGCTTGTTGTCTGGCGGTGTTTACGCGCCGCGCAAAAAGCGCGCGATGTGGCAGGGATGTGCATTGCCTACGGTGTAGCGACCCTGATCTTTTTTCAAGGCATGGTCAACATTGGGGTAAACTTGAACATCGTGCCAGTCTCTGGCTTGCCGCTTCCGTTCATCAGTTACGGCGGCAGTGGTCTCACCTCGTTGATGCTCGGCATTGGGCTTGTAGAAAGCGTTGCCATGCGGTTCAGGCAATTGGAGTTTTAACCCCCTCCCGCCTTCGGCACCCTCCCCCAAATCCGACTGAAGTTCGTCGGATTTGGGGGAGGGCTGGGGTGGGGGTAGTCTTGGAGGATTATTTTGAAACCAGCACGCACACGCATGGCGCCATCGCCAACAGGAAGATTTCATCTCGGAGGCGCGCGCACCGCGCTCTTCGATTATCTGCTCGCGCGCAAAACAGGCGGACAATTTATCTTACGTCTCGAAGATACCGACCAAAAGCGATTCGTTGCAGGCTCGGAAGAGGAGATCATGCGAAGCCTCGATTGGCTTGGTATCACTCCCGATGAGAGCCCGCTTCATGGCGGGACCTTCGGCCCGTATCGCCAAACCGAGCGACGCGACCTCTATCAACAACGCGCGAATGAACTCGTGCAAAAAGGATCAGCGTATCCCTGCTTCTGTTCGCCTGAGCGACTCGAACGATCGCGCAAAGAGCAGGAAGCGCGGAAAGTGGATCGCGTCCGCTACGATGGGTTGTGCCGCACGCTCGATCCAAGCGATGCCGCAAAACGTGTCGCCAGCGGTGAAAAATATGTGATTCGATTCAAGATGCCGCACGAAGGATCAACGTCCGCGCACGATCATTTGCGTGGCGACATCGTGACCGAAAATAAACATCTCGATGATACGGTCATCCTCAAATCGGACGGCTTGCCCACGTATCATCTCGCCGCGATGGTAGACGACCATGAAATGGAAATCTCACACGTCTTGCGCGGATCGGAATGGCTACCGTCATTTCCGCTTCATGTGAACATCGTCCGCGCGTTTGGTTGGGAGGAGCCCGTTTGGATTCATCTTTCGGTGTTCCTCAAGCCAAGCGGCAAAGGCAAGATGAGCAAGCGCGAATCTGCCGAAGCGATGAAGGATGGTCATTCCATTTTTGTGGATGACTTCAAAGGATTGGGCTACACACCCGAAGGCGTTCTGAATTGGATCGCGTTGATGGGATGGGGCGTTGCCGAGGACGATGTGATGTCCCTTGATGAGATGATTCAACGCTTCAGCATTGACACGTTGACTCCCTCGCCCGCGGCGATTAACTTCCAAAAACTGGATCACTTCAATGGGACTCACATCCGCTTGTTGACGACCGAAGACCTGTCAGCGCGGATCAAGCCGTACTTTGTCGCGGCAGGCTTACCCGTCGAAGAGGAAGCGTTGCTCAGAATCACGCCGCTCATCCGCGAGCGACTCGTCACGCTGGATGATTGTCTCGCGTTTGCAAGTTTCTTCTTCAAAGAGGACGTGTCGCCGAATCCAGATGAACTAATCGCGAAGGGACTCGATGCGAAGCAGTCTGCTGAGATCGCAAAAAAATGTTTCGAGATTTTATCTGCGTTGCCCGATATGTCGCATCAAACCGCCGAACCGCCGATGCGCGCGTACGTCAAGTCGGCGGGGTTGAACGCGAATCAAGTCTTCGGCATTTTGCGCGTCGTAGTGACGGGACAAAAAGTCAGCCCGCCGTTGTTCGAAAGTATGGAGATCATCGGGCGTGAAAAAGTGTTATCACGATTGCGGAACGCGATCACGAGTTTGGAACGAAAGTGATTGAGTATTTATTGATATACTCATGTTGAAAATAAATTTGTAGCTAGTAGGGGCGACCCGTCAAGCGAAAGCAAGACACCGTGCCCGAACAAGGCGGGTCGCCCCTACGTCAAAAAACGAAAGGAATTTGTATCATGGCACAAAAATCAGGAGCAACACGGAAGGCACGAGTTCCAAGTAACGCGGCGAAACCGTCCGCGAAAGGCGGCGCGGACTTGTCTGCGTTGTTCGGCGTGGCGGCGAAAGCGCTTGCCGCAAATCAAGGAGCGTTGAATCAAGCAGATGCGCATAACGGCAATCACGGCGACAACATGGTGCAGATGTTCAACATGCTCACGCAGGTGATGGGCGAGCAGAAAGGCGCGTCGCCTTCGCAACAACTGAGCAACGCGAGCCAGTATCTTCAACAGCACGCCACCAGCGGATCGTCGCAAGTGTATGCGCAGGGACTCGCTCAAGCCGCGCAACAATTTCAGGGACAGAAATCCGTCAACCCAGATAACGCGATGATGTTGGTGCAGTCGCTTCTCGGCGGAGGTCAACCCGCCCAACAGCAACAAAGCGGCGGCGCGGACTTGCTTGGCTCGCTCCTCGGCGCGGTGACTCAATCGCAACAGCCGCAACAGGGACAGCAAAACAGCGGCATCGACGCGGGCGATCTGCTCAACGCGGGTATGGCGTTTATGAACGCGAAGAATCAAGGACAAGACAATTTGCAGGCGGGTCTCAGCGCGCTCATGGCGGCTGGACCGCTCGGGCAAAGCTCCCACCGCCAGCAATCGGGTCAGGTGGTTGGGAACGCGTTGTTGCAGGCGATCTCTGCGATGGCGAAGAAGTAGGGGAGATAGGTCTGTAAGTAGAAAATGGAAAGTGAAACTCCGCGCTGATAAAGGCGCGGAGTTTTTGTTATTGGGCGATATTACCCGCTGGGGAAAAACTATCCTTTTTGTTTCTTTTCCTGTTTCAGTAGACCTCTTGCATAAGTGTGCCATAATAGGCACATGAACTACAACACAATCGAA
>CAYWCN010000021.1:0-45647 GCA_964456775.1 uncultured Anaerolinea sp. | reverse complement strand
CGAAATCACCCTGCGATTGCAAGATGCGGCGGATGAGGCGGCGCGCTTCGGGGCTGTCGTCTACCACTGCCACGCGCGAGAATCGGTTCGGGGTCACGTTGTTGAGCGCGGAGAGCAAGCCTTCTTGCGGCGTTTCCGATTGCGCCATCGCGCCGGAGTAGTCCACATCCCGCGTCCAATTTTCGTCGAACAGGAACTGTTCTGCCGGAACTGTATGACCGGTGCAATTCACAACGACCGTTTCGGTCGGCTTGATCACGCCCGCGCGGACGAGTTTGAATAAACCGGCGAATGCCGCGCCTGCGGCTGGTTCCGCGGAGATACCTTCGAGTTTTGCCAGCACGTGCATGGCGCGGAAGGCATCGTCGTCGGAGACGCTTTCAAAAACGCCGTTCGTTTCGATCACTTCTTTTCGCAGGAGAGTATAGGTTCTGCCGGGGTCGCCGGTGGCAAGCGTTTCGATCCTTGTGTTCGGCGAAAGGACAGGTTCGGCTTTTTCCAAACCTTTCCGCCAGCCATCCACCATCGGCGCGCAGCCTTCCGCTTGAATAGGAGCGAGCGCAGGGATGCGGTCAATGATCCCCAGTTGTTTCAACTCGCGGAATCCTTTATACACGCCGAGCGGACCCATGCCTCCGCTGACCGCTTGAATGTACCAGTCAGGTGTCCGCCATTTCGTTGTGTTTCCATCTGACTGCGGAGGCGCGCCTTCTTCCATTGTGAGTTGTTCTGCGATCTCGAATGCGATAGTCTTCATCGCTTCCACGGCGGTGACCGTACGCGCGCCCATGTCTTGATAGAGTCCGCGTTGACGCGCGAACTCTGCCGCGACTTGTTTCGCCTGATCGTACGAACCGGTGATCTTCACCACCTGACTCCCATAGAGGGCGATCTCGCGCATCTTCACGCCGGGGACGAGGCTGGTGACAAATGCCCAAAGTTTGATCCCCGCCCGAGCCGCATACGCGGAAAGCGCAATGGCGACATTCCCTGTGGATGCGGCGACCATCTCGGTCACGCCGCCTTCTTTGAGCGCGGCGATCGTCACCGCCGCCTGGCGGTCTTTGAACGAAGATGTCGGTCCCTGCCGTTCATCCTTGATGTATAAATTCGGCAAGCCGAGCATGTTGCCGAGGTTTGCAGCTTTGATCAGCGGAGTGCCGCCTTCACCAAGACGCAAAGTTGGATTTGGCGCGTGAATGGGAAGCAGTTCGCGATAACGCCACAGGTCGAAGCGGCGATCTTTTAGCTCAACGGGAAAAGTTTTTGCAACCTCTTCGAGGTTATATTCCGCTTCGCGCCACTGGCTATTGCAATTGGGGCAGTGCATGGAACGCGGCATGAATGGCGCGGCATGCCCGCAGTCGAGACAACGTATGACAAATAACATACTTGATGAGTAGCCTTTGTTGAATTTTTCGTACCGGTCAGCCTAGAAGTTCAAGCGCCTCTTCGATACTGGTGATCAGTTCGTTTTCTTTGAGAGAGCCCTTCAATAAGAGACGCTTTCCAAAATCCTGCAACTGTTTCGATTGCTGTTCATTCAAACCTCCGCCGCTGATGACCAGCACCGGCAGGTTGCGCAGTTGCGAATCCTCGCGAAGTTTTTCCAGCACGGTGAACCCGTCCCAGTCGGGCATGAAGAGGTCGAGGATCACGGCGTGAGGCGTTTTGGCTTTGATGGCTTCCCAGCCTTCGCGTCCGCCGTCTGCCACTTCAATTTCGTATTTCCCGTTCGAGCCGAGGATCTTTTGGATGAGACGCCGATCTTCCGCGCTGTCGTCAATGACGAGGATGTTGTGGATCTGTCCCTTTTTATCCAGCCTGCCCATCGCGTGGACGAGGTCTTCCTCCAAAATGGGCTTGGTCAGGTAGTCTGCCGCGCCGAGGTTGAAACCTTTGTCTGCCTCTTCGAGGATCGAGCAGATGAGGACGGGAATATCCCGGGTAGCCGGATCAGACTTCAATTCCGAAAGAAGCGTCCAACCGTCAATGTTAGGCATCATCACGTCGAGGGTAATGGCGTACGGCTTGATGGCGAGGATGCGTTCCTTTGCGCCTTTGGCTTCGAGGAATGGTACCACGTAGTATCCCTGCGGCGTGAGATATCTTTCGTAGAGGCTGATCACTTTGGGATCGTCATCGATCGCGACCACCACCTTTTGGTTTGCTGGAATTTCGCCGAGCGGCTGATGGTAGGGCTGCAGCGTGAACCAGAAGGTGGAGCCTTTGCCTCCTTCGCTGGTGACGCCGATGCGGCCTCCATGGAGTTGAACGAGGTTTGAACAAATGGAAAGTCCCAAGCCTGTGCCGCCGCTCTTGCGCGTTGCGGAGCCGTCCACTTGCGAGAACGCTTTGAACAATTTTTCCTGATCTTCCAGCGATATGCCGGGACCGGTGTCTGTCACTCGAATGATAACTTCCGATCTTCCGTCGGGATTCTTTTGGTTCAGCGCTTCCACTCTGATCGCGCCCTCGTCGGTGAATTTGGATGCGTTCGAGAGCAGGTTGATGAAGATCTGGCGGATGCGCATCGTGTCGCCTCGCACCGTGTAGGTTTCGGCGGGCACGTTCGAAATCAATTGAATCGGTTTTTCCTTCACCAAACCTTTTGCCGTGGAAAGGACGCTTTGAACCATTTCGGCGAGGTTAACCTCTTCGAAGTTCAATTCCATCTTACCGGCTTCGATACGGGCGAGGTCTAACACATCGTTGATCAAGCCGAGCAGGTGTTGACCTGAGTTGTAAATGGCGGTCAGGTCTTGTTGCTGCATGTCGGTGATGGGACCGTCTATGCCTTTCAAGATGACGCGCGAGAAACCGATGATGGAGTTCAACGGTGTGCGCAGCTCATGACTCATGTTCGCAAGGAACTGACTCTTGAGTTTGTCTACTTCGCGCAAGTCCTTGATCAATTGCTGTGAGAGTTCGTAGGAGCGGGCGTTGTCAATGGCTACCGCCACCTGGTCGCTGAGCAATTGCAGAACCGAAATGTCATCCTCGGTAAACGCGCTCTGTTGATTCGAGTGCAGGTCGAGCACCGCTACGATGCGCGATCCGATCCGCAGGGGGATGGCTACTTCCGAGCGAGTGTCTGGAAGGAGCGGATTCGGTCTGTACAGCGGTTCGTTGTACACATCTTCGATGAGTTTCGCTGTTCCAGATTCTGCGACCAGCCCAACAACGGTTTGCGAGCCAACGCCCACAGAATGTTTCGAAGCCAGCATCTGCTCGCCGGCTTCGCCGGTGGCGCCGCGCAGACCGGCGTTGAAACCAGTCTCTTCGATGCTATACATCGCGGCGAAGTAAAGCCCGAAGCCCTCTTTCACCTGACTTACGGTTTCTGTGAAGATCTTGTTCAGGTCGAGCGTGGATGTGACAAGTTTTCCAACTTCGGCGGAAATAGCAAGATACCGGTTTCGGCGCTGCAATGCCTCTTCAGAGTGTTTGCGCTCGGAAATATCGCGCGCCACCCAAAAGACCTGGTCGTCTGTAAGCTTCGAGACGCTGGCATCGAACCAGAATTGTTTTCCCTCAAGGATAAGAGGATATTCCGTGTTTACGTTTTCTTCGCCCGCTAACACTCTTTGGATCGTCGTCATAAATTGCTCATGCAAATCCTCCGGGAGGACCTCGTGGAGCAATTTACCGACCATGTCTTGCGGAGGGCGAAACAACAGCGATGGGTTGGTGGGCGCGATACGGACATAGCGTCCATCTTTGTCGTACACGATCACCACATCCTGCATGGACGAGAACAGCGCGCGCAAATCGGCTTCCGATTTTGATAACGCTTCTCTCGCGAGCAAGCGTTCGATGGATGCCGCAACCTGCGTGGCGAGAACGGTCAGGATATTCTGATGCTGAGGCGTGACGCGAACTGACGGGTCGTACGATTGGATCGCCATGACGCCGCGGATCGCGGTTTCGCTTCGTAACGGGACGCCGAGCCAGTCCACGCTGGCAGTGCCCCCGCCGACCACTTCGCCCGAGGCAACCAATTCCGAATAGATTTCCGGTGTAGTTCGCAGAGCCTTGCCGGTGCGGATGACGTAACTGGTCAGTCCGCGTCCGAGTTTCTGCGACGGCATGGGTTGATCGTGCTCATCCACGTAATAAGGGAATGTCATCCAGTCGTTCTGCGCGTCGTACAACGCAACATAAAAGTTTTTTGCGGGCACAAGTATGCGGATCGCATTATGGATCGACTTGATCAACCCTTGAATGCTCGATTCGGTCAGCGTGGCGTCTGAGATTTCCGTGATGGCGCTTTGGATCAACTCGTTCGTTTTGCGTTCCGTAATATCTTGCGACGAACCCGCGACTTTGTAAACGCGTCCCTTTTCATCGAGTTCCGCTTTGTACGTTGTGCTGACCCAGATGACCCTGCCATCGCGGGTGAGATAACGGGCTTCGATAGAAACTTCCTGCCCTAATTTACCGGTCTTGATCGCCTTTTCGTATGCCTTGATCGCGGCTGTGTAATCGTCGGGGCTTACAAACTTTTTGAGCACATCGCGGGCAGGGAACTGGTGACCGCCTTCGATCTCGGCCGTGGTGTTGAGAATGGCGAACAATTCATCGGTGATGCTGATGTTTTGAGAGACAACCTCCACCTCGAAATAACCGATCCTCGCAATACGGAGCGCCTCAGAGAGCGTTGCCTGGCTGGAGGCGGTCTCCTCGAACAATTGCGCGTTCTCGATGGCAATTGCGGTTTGGCTGGCAAAAGAAGTGAGAAGCTGTAGGTCTTGGTCGTCGTATTTGTTTTGGTTTACGTAATCCTGAATTGCGATGACGCCCAACACTTTTTCGTTTGCAATGAGCGGGACGCCGGCAAACGATTGCGCCGGCTCGCCGACCGGGGTCTCGCCGCGTTCCAGCATCCACTTATCGCTTCCGTCTTTGATCAAGACGCTTTCGCGGGTGCGGATCATGTGCGAGGTGATGCCCTGCCCTAAGGGGATGCGGGTGATCGCGCGGTCCACTTCCGACTCGGAGATATTCTGAGGGAAAATGATCTCATTGTTCTGGCGATCGTAGAACGCGATATAAAAATTCCTGGCGTCGAACAAGCGCGAAATTCCGTTGTACGTGATCTGGGTGATCTGCTCGAGGTTCAACGTGGATGCAAGCGCTTGCCCCACTTCGTTTAGAACCGACACTTCCTTGGCTCGCGTCTCGGTTTCCTGAAATAGGCGGGCGTTCTCCAGCGCGAGCGACAACTGGTCAGCCACCTGGCTCACGAGCAGTTCATCGTCCGGCGTCCACTGTCCTTCGCGTTCATTGTCCAGGGCTTGCAGGGTCGCCCAATTATTTTGCCCCACTTGAAAGCGGACGGAGAGCACCTGGTCGCTTTTTGCCGGCGCGCGTTGAATCAGCCCCACAGGACGAGTCGCTGGGGAAATGCTGACGGGTCTCTCCGCTTGGGGAGGCTGTTGACCGGTAGCCGCCTTTTCTTCCACCGGCTTTTGGCGCGGGGCGCGTTTCGGCGCGGAAGAAGTTTCCTCAGGCGTTATATTCTGGAATAACTTATCAAGCCGTTTGGCGGCCGGCTTCTTCTTTGGCATACTCGATTAACTCCTGGGCAAGGACGCGGTACTGCTGCGAGCCTCGGCTTGTCGGGCGATATTGGGTGATCGGCATTCCGGAGATGGGGCTTTCTCTGAGTTTTGTGTCAATTTCAATGACGCTGGTAAATACGCCCTGACCGAACGTGGTCTGCAATTGCTCGAAGATGTTGCGATGCGTTCGATTCCTGCGGTCTAACAAGGTGACGAGGATTCGATACGCGAGATTCGGGTTGCTTTCCTGGCGCACGCGGCGGATCGAACCCATCATATTGCGCAACGCATACGCGGAAAAATATTCCGCCTGCGTGGGGATGACGAGCAGGTCGCACGCCGAAAGCGCGTTCAGGGTGATCGCTCCGAGTGCAGGAGGGCAGTCGAACAGGATGTAATCATGGTTTAGTCCGCCCGCGTGGATCGCCTGACGGAGCGCCTGAAGATAGTTGCTTCGCATGGGCAGGTATTGCTCCGCGCTCTCGATCCGCGAATTGGATGGGATGAGTTCGAGGTTCGCCACATCGGTCCTGCGGATGGCTGACCGGATGGACGCGTTCTCGATCAGCACATTTGCCGAGGTGATCTCCGCTTCGCCGGTTTCCAACCCGAGCGCCAGGCTGAGGTTTGCCTGCGGGTCAAGGTCAATTAATAGGACGCGGTGATTCAACTCTGCCAGCGCCGCGCCGAGAGAGAGTGTTGTGGTCGTCTTAGCGACGCCGCCTTTTTCATTGGAAACTGCGATCGTATAGGTCATAGGTCCTCGGATTTCATTCGTTTTACTTGCCGTCGCCGGGGGCGCTCGGGATCACTTGGACGCGGCTTGCGCCCAATACGCTTCGTAATTCTTCGAGAGCGGTTTGGATCATCGTCTGCGGGTCGTTCACGCTTCGAATCTTGCCGGTGATCTCGGAGACGATTCGTTCGCGTTCCGCGCGCCGGTTGGTCTCGTCGAACAGGCGTGCGTTTTCGAGCGCGAGCGCCAAACGTTCTGAAACAGATTCGATCATGTTGATCTCGTCGCGGCTCCACTGGCGGTTCTTGGCGGGGGCTTTGATGTTGAGAACGCCGATGGTCTCGCCGCGCAATTTGATGGGAACGATCATGGAAGGTTCGGTCTGGGATCCGTTTTCGCCGCCGCGGACAATCTCGCCCTGCTGGATGGCTTTTTGGATCTCAGCCGATTCAACCGGATTCTCCAAAGGTTTGCCGCCGGTCACCGACTGGTGATAGCCGACGTTCGTGGTCTTGCTTCGGAAGGTCTTCCATTCTTTTTTCAAGTATTGGTTATAAAGCGCTTGCGCTTCGGAGAGCGCCTGCTGAGTGCGGGTAAATAAGCGCGCATTCTCGATGGCAATGGCGATCTGATCTCCAAGAATGCTCAAAGTATTTACGTTGCTTTCTTCGAATTCGCCCGGTCTTGTGCTTTGCACGTCCAACACGCCGATGGTTTCGCCGCGCACGTTGAGCGGAAGCGCCACTTCGGAGCGGGTGGCTGGGAGGTCGGGGTTGTCGAAGAAAACTGCATCAGTTCCCACGTCGAGGGCGACGCGGGCGGCTCCAATTTGGGCGACCGTACCCACAATTCCTTTTCCGAGGTCGAGCCGGTGACCGCGATTTAACATCCGCTGTCCGCCTTCGCTGTTGGCGGCTTGCAGGGCGGCGAATTGGCGGGTGGGGTCGAGCAGGAAGATACCCACGTGGTAGAAGCCTAATTTTTCGCTCACCAGACGGGTGATGAGCGGAAGCAGGATCTCAAGCCGTTGTTCGCTCGCGGTGATGCTGGAGATCTCGCTGATGGCTTGCAGTTCGGTGGCGCGGCGTTCGCTTTCGTTGCGCGCGGCAGAAAGGTCTGAGGTGCGGTCTGCGACGCGCTGTTCGAGTCCTTTGAGCGTTTCCTGCAATTGAACAGACATCGAATTGAACGAGGACGCGAGTTCGCCGATCTCATCTTGCGTTTGGATGTTGGCGCGCGCGTGCAGGTTGCCGTTCGCGATCGCGCTCGTGACTTCTGTGAGCGCGACGATGGGCGCGGCGAGTCGCTGCGATACAACGTAACCCAACAACGCGGTGAGGATCAATACCGCCATGGCGATGGTGACCGTGGCGCGCGATTGCGCCTCCGCCGCCTCCAATGTTTCGTTCACGTCCTGATGAACGATGACGCTCCAATTCAACGCGGTGATCGCGTCTGTCGCGGCGTCATCGGTCGGCGAGGTGATCTGTTGCTCGCTGACCAAACTGGGAATTCCATCCATGCTCATCTCGCCGTATGCTGATTGGATCTGATTCAGCGATGTGACCTCAGACGGGCTGAGTGTTTTGGTCAGCAGTTGATCGTGGGCGATGCGCAAGTTGGCAATGCCTTGTTGTTGGCTTTCCGCCAGTGGTTCATTTTCAAGCAAAGTGGTCAGGAAGGTCACGTCGAGCGTGGAGCGCAGGATGCCGACCACTTCGCCTTCGTGGATCAACGGGATCGCGATGAGCAGGGCGTAAGTATTACTGCTTTCATCCAGTTCGGGCTGGCTGATGTAAATGGCTCCCTTGCCGCCGTTATATCCCGCCTGCCACCAATCCTCGTCGGCTTGGTAGTAATCGGAGGTGAGGTTGGATGAGGCAATGTTCGCGCCGTACTGGTCGGTGATGAATAACTCGACGTGCTGGGGCGCGATCTCTTGAAATTCTTTTAGTTCTTTCGACATCGAGTTGTTGAGCACTCTTTGAATGAGCGGGTCTGTGATATCGCCTGCGCGCCATTTCGTGTCGAGAGCGGCGATCTCATCTCGAATCTGAGACTCGGATTTGCCGGTATATTTGTAATTCGCTTCGTACGCGGATTCCTCGAACTGAGTGCCAGCCGTTTGAAGCAGGCGGATTTCCGAAGCCAGACTGGTTCCCACGCGTTCGGCAATTCCATCGGCGAGTTCTGCCACATTCGAGCCGGCTTGTTGCGTCAATTGCTGACCGCTGATGTAGTTGATGGAAATAGCGACCGCGCTGACCGTCATTGCCGCGACGATCACAAGAAAGATGACCAATTTGGCGCGGAAGGCATACGCCGAAAATTGGCGGTACAGGTAATAGAGAAACGCGAGAAGGATCAGAACAAGGATCGGGTTGATGTAAAGGCTTTCCAATTTGCCCAGCCCGTAGTCCGGCAGGTACAAGTCCATGAGGACAACGATCGCCTCTACGAGAATGCCTCCCACGTTGACCGGGGCTTGCATCGTGGGCGGGAGGGTGGTGACGCTGATGGCGATCACAATGATTGCGACGATGATTCCCGCCTGCAAGCCCAATCCGTTCGCGTAAAAAGGAATGCCTAATGAGATCAACAAGATCGCGGCGATGAAGATCAAACTTCCGCGGGTTGCGCTGTAGCGGTAGGAGATCCACGCGCTGGCGAGAGCGAGCAAACCCATCACCAGCGTGGCGATGGTGCCGATGAAGTCCGGCGTCAACTCGGGGGCTGGCTTGATCAGCAGGCTGGGGACTGAAATCAGCGTGAGAAGCACGCCGGTGATCAGGTGGAGGCGAATCGCTAACACGCGCCGGCGCGCCTCTTGCGGCTCAAGTGTTTGGGATTGCGGAGTTGACAATAACTGTCTGAAGAAGTTGTTCATGATTCGGTTTCGCTTCTCTTCTGACCTATACCTGCCGCGCCGCTTCGTCCGACTCTAACGATTCGGATTGGATTTGCACTAACACCTCTGACCCGCCGAGCGCCTGGCTGAGTTCTTCTGCCGCAGTGCGGAGGATCGAGTCGAACTGCGTGGTCGAGCCGATCTTGCCGGTGATCTCCGCGGTGACGCGCTCGATCTCCGCGCGTTTTTGAGTCGTTTCGAGTAAGGTTGCCGCCTCCAATGCGAGTGAAAGGCGCTCAGCCACCGCTTTGGCAATATCGACCTCGTCGCGATCCCATTCGCGTTCTTCGTTGGGATTCACATTCATCACGCCAACCACTTTGCCCGCGACGCTGATCGGGATGGTAATTTTCGGCTTCTCGCCGTTTTCAACCACAGGCTCAGTATCGTGTGACAGCCTCGAAAGAAGCGAAGCGTCTTCAATCGGCTCAAACCGTTTCAATTGGTTTCCATCGGAGACGTAGCCAAGCATCTGCTCTTGAGACTCAAGCGCGCGCCACGCCTCGCGCAGATACGAGCCGGTCATTCTCTGGGCGTCTTCCACGAGTTGGCGAGTGGATTCGTAATACTCCGCGTTCTGGATTGCTGTGGCAACCTGGTCTGCCAGCGTGGAGAGGATCTCCACGTCCTCCTCGGTGAAGGCGTTGCTTTCCGTGCTTTGGATGTCGAGCGCGCCGATGACCTGCCCGGCCGACTTGAGCGGCAGCGCCATTTCAGAGTGAGTCTCCGGGAGGTCGGGGTTGTTGAAGAAAGCCGCGTCAGTTCCCACGTCGAGGGCGATGCGGGGTTCTCCCGTGGCGGTAACATATCCGACGATGCCGGTCTGCCCGATGTGCAGTTTGTGATTCCTGCTCAACATTCTTTTTCCGCCTTCGCTGTTGGCGGCGCGGAGTTCCGCATATTCCCGGTGCGAGTCGAGCAGGAAGATGCCGGCGTGGTAGTAATCGAACTTTTCGCCGATGACCTCCACCAGCAGGGAGATGAGGTCTTCGAGGCTTTGGTTTGCCGCGGCGGCTTTGGTCACCTGCGCGATCGCCTCGAATTGCCGGGCGCGGCGCTCGTTGCGCTGGTTTGCCTGTTCCAATTCCGTCGTGCGCGCGGTGACGCGTTGTTCGAGCGTTTGATTCAGATCGCGCAAGGATTCGTTGGTCGCCCGCAAACCAGCCTCACTTTTGCTTGCCCTTGCGATGGCATCTTTTAGGCTGGTTGTGCTGAAATAGATCAGCGTGGCGATGGCGAGAAAAGTAAACGACAGGTCTCTGCCGTAAATCACAGGATCCTGTTCGCGCGCCAGAAAAAATCCGTTCGCTTCGCGCCATGCCAGCAGTGCGATCACCAGAATACTTGAAGTGATGGCGATACTGCCCGCGCGTTGACCAATTACGATGCTTGCCAGCAAGCCCAGGGCAACGTATCCAACGACGATCACATCTTTAACACCGTCGGCGGTAAACGCTTGAAATCCGATTCCGATCCAGCCGAGGGTCACAAGTATCCACGCGCTGGCATTGACCCTGCCTCTCTTTAATAGAGCAACAGACAAAAGTAAGATGAGGATTAGGGCAGACAGGGAAACAACGGTCAAGCCGCCTTCGGGGTTCAGCGCATACGGAATGATCGCCAGCGCGAGGAATCCCACGACCGCCCATGCAAACCCATTGATGAATTTTGCGCGGAAGTTATCGTCTTCATTCTCGAAGACCGGCGGGCTGAAAAATTTACGGATCATTCCGCCTCCTGATCTCTGTTGAATTGGATGGCGACTTCCGCGCCCGGGAGCGAGCGGCTCAGTTCAAGCGCGGCTGTTTTGATCAGTTCTTCGATACTACTGCGCGTGCTGATCTTGGCGGAAATTTCGCCGATCGTCCGTTCTTTTGCCGCGCGTTTTCGGCTTTCCTCAAGGAAGCGGGCATTTTCAAGCGTGAGCGCCGCGCGGTCAATGATGGCGGTGACGATATCCATTTCGTCCTGGTCCCAGCGGCGGTTGCCCGGCGCGCGCACTTCCACCGCGCCGATCGTTACGCCGCGCAGTTTGATCGGAATAGCGACTGCTGAACCGCGCGACCTTGACATCGATTCGTCTTCATTCGGGGCGGCGTCTTCATTTCCATTTTTCTTCGCATAAAGCAGCGTGGCGCGCGCGCCGGAATGTCGAATGCCGAGCAGTTTTCTGTCTTTGGCGAATTCCTGCCAGCCTCCGCGCACCAATTGGCGCGAAAGCGATTCGGATTCGATCAACGCCTTTTGCGTTTGTTCGTACTGCCTTGCGTTCTGAATGGCAATGCTCACCTGGTCTGCAAGGATCGAAAGAAGATTCACATCCTCGCTGCCGAACGCGTTGGCTTCGGTGCTTTGCACATCCAGCGCGCCAATCACTTCTTTGCCGGCAAGCAGGGGCAACGCGATCTCGGAGCGCGTATCGGGGAGGAAGGGGTTATCGAAGAACACAGCATCCGCGCCGGTGTCGAGAGCCACGCGGGGTCTTCCGGAGCCGGTGACGTAACCGACGATGCCGGTCTCGCCGACCTTGAGCCTGTGATTATTTGCCAGCATCTTTTTACCGCCATCGCTGTTCGCCGCGCTCAGCACCGCATATTCGCCGCGCGGATCGAGCAGGAAGATGCCCGCGTGATAGAAACCGAATTGTTTGCTGATGGCTGTTGTGATCTGCGGCAGGAGCTCATCGAGGTCTTGCGTTGACCCGATGGTGTGCGCTACTCTCGCAATGCTTTCAAGTTGCGCGGCGCGTTCTTCGATCTGCTGGCTGGCAAGCGTCAGTTCGGCGGTGCGGTCTGCAACGCGTTGCTCCAAGCCTTCCAGCGTTTCTCGCAGACGTCCCGTCATGGTATTGAACGCGCTTGCGAGAGTGCCGATCTCGTCGGTCGTAGCGACCGATGCTTGGGCGGTCAAATCTCCAGCCACGATGTTATTCGCTGTTTCGGTGAGCCGCGCGATCGGCTCCGTGATGCGTCCGCTGATTCGCAATCCGATCAGGATCGAAGCGAGGAGCAGAACCACAAGGATCGCTCCCGCCAGCCGCGCCGCAGATTGGATCTGTGATCGTGTTTCGTTCCGCGCGGTGACGATGGCGGTTTGCAGTTCAGCCACAGGCACTACGATGGCTACGCTGTATCCATTGGATTTTACCGGCGCGAATGCCACATAGGTATCCACACCGTTGACCGAGAGAACGATCAAACCGCTTCCGCCGACAGCCATACGCTTGGTGATCGCCGCAAGTTCGGGCGGACCTATGTTCAAGACCGTGGTCTTGAAATAATCCTCGCCGTTAATATCTTCCGGCGTGATGCCGTACAGTTCGAAGCCGGCGGGCGGCATCGAAATGATGCGTCCCGCGTCGTCTATCATGAACGCGTAACCGGTCTGACCGATCTTGATCTCCTCGATCTGACTGGTGATGGTGGAAAGCTGCATATCCGCCGCGACAATGCCATTGAACGTTTCGCCGTTGTAGACCGGCGCCGCGACCGTCACGACCAATCCGCCGCCTGCCGCGTCCACATAGGGAATCGCCCACCGCGCTGTCTTTGTCGGGTTGAACAGGGGGGATGTGATCTTGTAATAAGCGCGTTGCGATGGGTCGAAATCGGGAGGCACCAACGAGGCGAGGTTTATGTTGGGGTAATAACGAGTCACGCCTTGCGGGTCAACGCTGTACACGGCAAGCAGACTTGGGTTCGCCGCGATCGTGGATGGCGCGGAAAAATCTAAATAGGCGGAAGTGTTGAGTTCATTGATCAAACTTTGGTCGAGCGTGACATGTGCGGGAATATACACCGCTGAAACATCGTCCGGCGAGTTTCCATACTGTCCACCTTCGAACTTGATGAGTGATGTTTCGGCGTCCCAATAACCGCCGTGTTCAAGTTTCTCTTGTTCGGCAAGGAGTGTGCTCAAATGCGTGGCGAGTTCCACCACATTCGATTCGATCGTTTCGAAGGTTTGGTTCGCCTTGCTGGTCTCGCTGTTCACCGAATTGACCAACTGTTCCTCGGCGAGCGCCTGCACGCTTGTTTCGAGTCTTTGCGACAGCGAATTGGTGATCTGCAGGGCGCTATTGATCGCGTACACGGAAAGAAAACCAACGGCGATACCGACGGTGAATAAAATGCCGAAAGCAACCCGCGAGCGCAAACTGAGGCTCGATGCCCGCCTCGGCGACATCAAGAAAATGATTACGATCCCGGCGGCAATAAGGGCAACGATGAAAATAATGATCTGATTGGCGTTCATGCCGTGTCCTTATTGTTGAATCGAATCAGAACCTCAGACCCGCCCAGCACGCGCTCAAGTTCGGCGGCAGTCGCCTGGAGAATATTCTCCACATTCATCGAACTGCTAATATTCGTTGTGGCTTCGGCGATCATGCGCTCTTTGGCGGCGCGGCGGCGGGCGTCTTGAAACAGCCGCGCATTTTCAAGAGCGAACGCGGCGCGTTCCGCCACCGCTTCCATCAGGCTGATCTCATCCGATCGCCATATTTTGGATGGGTCATTCGATTCGATCTGCAACATACCGATGACTTCATTTCTCAACTTGACCGGGACGAGGATGCGCCCGCGGTTCTCTTCCGACGGGTCGGCTTGGTTCGCGCTTTTGATGTCTTTGCCCCCCGTCAACTCTGCGCCGCCGTTCTCTCCCGCGGCGACCATTTCGATCCTGCCGGCGTTATAGCGGAAGCCGGCGTAATCTGTCCGTTCGCTGGCGCGGCTCCACTGTGTTCGGACGAATTCATTGTACACTTCCTCCACCTGGCGGGCTGCGGCGCGCGCTTCTGAAAGCAGGCGGGCATTCTCGATGGCTGTGGTGAGTTGGTTGGCAAGCGTGCCAAGCACGCGGAAATCTTCCTCGGTGAATGCGCCAGCTACTGTGCTCTGCACGTCCAGCACGCCGATCGTTTGCTCGGCATAGATCAGCGGCAAGGCGATCTCGGAGCGCGTTTCTGGGAGGTCGGGATTGTTGAAGAAAACCGCATCCGCTCCCACGTCGAGGGCGAGGCGGGGTTTTCGTATCTGGGCGGCAAACCCGACCACGCCGGTTCCTACAGCGAGGCGGTGTCCGCGTTCGAGCATCTTTTGTCCCCGGGCGCTGTTCGCCGCCTGCAGAACAAGATATTCTTTTTCGTAATCGAGCAAAAAGATGCCGACGTGATAAAAACCGAACCGTTCGCTGATGAGCTGGGCGGCGGCGACGAAGATCTCATTCGGGTTTTGCAGTTGAGAAATGGCTTGCGACAATTCCGCGATGGTTTCGAGTTGAGCCGCCCGGCGCGTTGTTGTTGTGTTGGCTTGATTCAACTCTGTGGTCCGCTCGTCCACGCGCTGTTCCAGTTCGTTGGTGAGTTTTTCGAGTTCGCGGTTTGAATCGCTGATCTGTTTCAAGCGTTCTCTTTCAACGCCCGTGCGGAAAACTGTGATGCCAAGCAGAATTGCGGACAACGAGAATGTGATGCCGATGATCCTGCCCATGCCGACATCGGGGTCGATAAGATATTTTGGGTCGGCATACGCTTTGATGCTCATCGTTGCGGCAACGGTTGCGATGACCAGAAAGATGAAGCCGCGTTGTGAGAGAAGCGCGCTCGCCAGGATCAACGAAATGGGCACAATGGCATTGATCGCGGAATCGATGCCATTGGCTGTGCCGAGATAGATCGTGATGTATGCAACCGATGTGAAGGCAAACGAAAAAAAGTATGCGCCGATGCGGTAGTAGGGCGTTCGGCTGAGGACATAGGCGCTGAGCGTGATCGCGAGAAAGCCAATGAAAGTTTGCGGCGATGATGGAACGGAAATGATCGCGAGGGTAAGCGGGAATACCAAGATCACGGTGAGCGAGGCGAGCAATTGCGCGCGCCTGCGTTCGCCCACTTCGCGTACCGCTGAATGAGGTTCCGTAAGGAACGCCCAAAGCCGGGCGAGCAGGTTTTTCCGTTTCGTGTCCACTGGTGTGTTCATCTTCAACTCCGGCTATGAGCCGTTTCCTCGAATTGTTTCATCTTTGCCATTGCCTCGCTCCTGATGCGAGGAGGGGCTGACCAATTGGAATGACACCGTGGCATTGCGGAAAGTTTGTCCGAGTTCCTCCACGGTGTCGCGCAGGATCGAATCTACTTGGAATGAGGCGCCGAGTTTTGTGGAAACTTCCGAAAGGAACGTTTCGCGCTGGGCGCGCTTCTGGGCTTCCTCGAGGAGGCGCGCGCTTTCGAGCGCGAGCGCCACGCGTTCGGCGGTGGCTTCTGCCATTGCCATCTCGTCGTCGGTCCAACGTCTGGTCGAATCGGATGGATTTAGTCTCAAGTGCCCGATCGTTTGTCCGCGCAGGCGAATTGGAACGGTCAACGGTTTCTCTGAGCCGTTGAATTCGAGCTTTCCCTGGATCGGTTCCGGTTTGATGCCGTCGTAGCGATAGCCTTTTCCGCCCTGATCTTTCGAGGCTTCTCCCCACGCCTGATTGGTCAATTGGCGCGACACGATCTCGGCTCTCTGAAGCGCCTCTTTTGCCTGATCCGATGTCCGCGCGTTTTGGATGGCGATCGCCACCTGATCGGCAAGAATTTGCAATGTGGAAATATCTTCCGCTCCGAATTCCTGCGACGTGGAGGATTGGATGTCCAATACCCCGATGGCGATCTCGTTCACCTTGAGCGGCAGGACGAGTTGCGAGCGCGTTTCAGCGAGTTCGTTTTGGCTGTTCCCTGAAATTTGTGTTTCGTTTCCGTGAACCGCAAGCGCCTCGCCGCGTTCGGCGGCAATGCCGATGACGTGGTCTGACGGAACTTTCACGCGGTGTTTGCGTTGGATCATCTTCAAGCCGTCTTCACTGCTGGCGGCGCGCAAAATAGCATTCTGCTTGTTCTCGTCAAGCAGGTAAACGCCGACGTGGTAATAGCCGAGCCGGCTGCTGATCGAATTTACCACCGATGGAAGCAGGCGCTCGATCTCTTGAACCAGCGTGATCGTTTTCGAGATGTTAGCGATGGCGTTGATCCTCTCGGCGCGCTGTTGGAGATGTTGGTTCGCTTCCAATAACTCGTTGCGGTTTTCTTCCAACCGCTGTTGGGCGGCGTTGAGTTCCTTGTTGGCGCCCGCTAACTCCTTTGTGCCAGCCCGGGCTTTTTCGATCGCGCCTTCGAGACCGCTGATCAAAAGAAAGATCAGCGCGGCGAAAATACCGAAAATGACCGACATATCCCGGATCACTATCAATGGCGATGTGGGCGAATACACGGAGGGCGCTACCCCTGTCACTTCCGCGTTTGCGAGACCAAAACCTACCAGCACGGTCAGGAGCGAGATGGATACTGCCGCCTTCCAACCGAGCAATAAACCGGCAGCCATCAACACCATGAAGTTGGCGATGAACGATGTGTCACGCACGCCTGAACCGACGTATGCCGTGCCGTTCACCGCGATCCACAAGATGGTCACCAGCAGGATGCTCGCCGCTTGCACGTATCCATTTTTTGCCATGCCCCAGATCAGGGCAATTACGATGAATACGCCGAACAGGAGCGCATCGAAAAAATTGAACGTGATGGGACTAGAACCGACCTTGCTGAAAACGATGGCAGACAAGATGGCGCCCATGAAGATAAGCGCGATCCAATGCACGCTGAGCGCGACACGCGTTTTATTCTCATCGTTCTCAAATACAGGCGGCGCAAAAAAGTTTGCCACTGATCTCCACATAATCTACCTGTTCATTCCTCCGCGCCTAATTCGATGATGATCTCGGAGTTTCCAATTTTGCGGCCGAGTTCTTCCACTGCGGTTTGCAAAATGAGGTTTCTCTCGCCGATCGAACTGATCTTCCCGGCGATCTCCCCGATGGCGCGCTCACGCGAGATGCGGCGCTGGGCGCTTTCCACCAAGCGCGCGTTCTCCAATGCGAACGCCGCGCGATCCGCCGCCGCCTCGAGAAGAGCGATCTCATCGTCTGTCCATTTGCGTTGGTCTTTTTTCGGTCTGACGTCCAGCACGCCGATGGTTTGCCCGCGCAATTTGATCGGGATGGTGATATTCGACGAGTCTTTTTCAAGCGACAGGCGGCCCGTCTGCGTTGCGCGTTTCACGCGTTCTGCTTGACCTTGCGCGATCAACGGGGCGACCTGTCTCCCGTCAAAGATGAAAGCGTTCTGTCGCGTTTGGCGGCTGAAACTTTTCCATTCTTGTCGAATGTATTGATCCACAGTCTCTTGCGATTTTTCGAGCGCGGTTTTCGATTCGCTGAACAGGCGGGCGTTCTCGATGGCGATGGCGATCTGGTCTGCCAGGATCGTCAGCACTTCCACATCGTCCTGGGTGAAAGCGTTCCTCTCGGTGCTTTGCACGTCCAGCGCGCCGATGATGCGATTACCAACCCGCAGGGGGAGCGCCATTTCGGAGCGAGTGGCGGGGAGGTCGGGATTGTTGAAGAAAACTGCATCCGCTCCCACGTCGAGGGCGAGGCGGGGTTGTCCGAGTGATGTGGCGTAGCCGACCATACTCTTTACGTCCAGAGGAAGTTTGTGCTGGCGGTCGAGCATCCGTTTTCCGCCGAGACTGTTGGCGGCTCGCAGTACGGCGTATTCATGCGCGCCATCTACGAGGAAAATGCCCGCGTGGTAGAAACCGAATTTTTCGCTCACCAGATCGGTGATCGAGGGAAGGATGGTGTCGAGGTCTTGCACGGACGCGATCGTATTGGCTACATTGGAAACCGTATGAAGTTGGGATGCCCGTTTTTCAAGGTCGGCAGTTCGTTCTTTGACGCGGGTCTCAAGTTCCTTTTGCAGGCTCGCCAATTCTTTATTTGCGCGCTCCAAGTTTTTACCGGCTGCGAGCGAGTTGTCCAACGCGCGCTTCAAACTGATCGACGACAAGTACAAGCCTATGCCCATGAGGATGTACACCACGGAATTAGCAACCCAATTTGCCATCGGATCAACGGTGAGGGCAAAGACCGGCGTGATCCAGCCTTGCATGTGCGCAACTGTGACGGCGAAGGTGAAGACCACGGCAAATATGGTCAATTGCTGGATGGCGCGCGCGCCGAGCAATAGGTTTGCGAAAGCGATCATGATGGCGATGCTGAGCGCCGCGCCGACACTGCCCATAGGACTCACCGCATAGGAGCCGAAGATCGCCAGCCCGAGATTGAACAAAAACAGATACGACGCAACCGTGACTGTCCCTCGGCGCATGACGATCAAAGCGGCGATGTTGACAAAAAGATACGGCAACAACAAGATCAAGAGGGGAGCCCAGTCGGACGGCTTGGATAAACTCAGCAGGAGAGGAAGCACCAGTGCCGTTATGATGATGACGAAGAGCAGAATGGAATTGAGCACGCTCGCAATGCGCGTCTTTTCTTCGTTGTCCTCAAAAATTGGAGGGGCGAACCATTTTCTGATCAATTGGCGCATGGTTAATTCCTTCCCTCGTCGAACGGATTTTGGGATGTGTCGCCAAGGATCTGAATGCCCACTTCCGTTTCGGTCAGCGCGTGCCCGATCTCGCGGACCGTGGTGCGGAGGATGGTTTCGTAATCGCTGGAGGAACTGATCGCGTTTGTGATCTGCGCGATCGTCTGTTCGCGGTCGGCTCGAATCCTTGCTTCCTCGTAGAGTCGCGCGCTTTCCAATGAAGAGGCGAGGCGGTCTACGGCAAGTTCAAGCGTGGAAATCGCGTTGTCTCCGTACCCCGGTTGGAGTTTGGCGTGCACAACGCCGATCGTCTGCCCGCGGAATTTGATCGGGATGGCTACTTCTTGATCTGTTTCGTTCTCGCCGGTGATCACGCGCTCTCCATGCGCCAGGGCTTCTTTGCTTGTTTCCGCGAGGTTGGTGATCGGTTCGATGCGGATGTTGTTGAATCGGTAGCCGATGTTGCGGAGCCTGCCGCTCGACACAAATTTTTTCCAGCCCGAGCTTGTGAATTGTCCATAGGCGCGTTCAAGTTCGTCGAGCGTGTTGGTCGACGACTCCAGCAAACGCGTCCTTTCGAGGGCGCTGGCGAGTTGGTCGGCAAGCACCAGCATAACGGATACGTCTTCCGACTTGAACGCCTGCTCCTTGTTGCTGTGGATGTCCAGAACTCCGATCACGCGATCTTCCACTTTGAGCGGCAGCGCCAATTCCGAACGCGTCTCCGGAAGGGATGCTGGACCGGCCGCGAAGAGCGAGTCGGCTGTTGCGCCGGAGACGATGCGAGGTTCGCCAGTTGCCGCCACGCGCCCTACCGCTGTCGCGTCCCCGATGCGAACCTGATACTTCTCTTTGAGCATTTGTTTGCCGGCGTCGGTAGGCGAGGCGGCAAGCGATGCGACTTTATTGTCGCTGTCTACAATGAAGATGCCTACATGGTCATAGTTGAAGCGGTCGAGGATCAATTGCGCCGATCGTTCCAGGACTTCGTCGAGTCGTTTCAAAGATGCGGAACTTTGTGAAATTTCCGCCGCCACGCGCAGACGCCGGGATTGATCTTCAAGGTCGCGGGTGCGTTCCAGCACGCGACCTTCAAGGTCTGTGATGGAATTTCGCAGTTGGTTTGTCATGCGGTTGAAGACTTCGATCAAAACGCCGATCTCGTCACTGCCGGGCTTGGTGTTGACGTACGACATCGAGTTGCCCTCAGAGATCTCAGAGGCGGCGCGCGTGAGAGCCTGAATCGGTTGGAGTGTCCGGCGCATCATCAGGTATAAGCCTACCAACCCGAGAATCAGCACCAGCACACTGGCTGTGATCGCAAAGACCAGCCGCGTGTTCTGCGCGGCGGAAATATGCGTATGATCGTAAAGAATATCCAACACGCCGATGATGCGTCCTGAGTAATCGTAGATCGGCGAAGATTGCAGAGCGTAGTCGCGGCCGTTCTTGCTCGGATGGGTGATCGTTAACGTGCCGTTCAGCGCGTTCTTGTAACTATCGAGGCTGTTGAAGATCGAGGCGCCCGGGGTGCGAGCGACCACCAGCAAATCGGTATTGGGTCCGGGTTCCGCCGACGCTCCGGCAGGGACCAAATCTTTCGAAAGAAGGATCTGCCAATCTGCGCCGTAGTTCTTTTGCATCTCTTCGAGCATGGCCGCGGTCAAGCCGATCTGATATTCCACGGCGCCAACATAGAGATCGTTATAGAACACCGGTGAAATCCCGCGAATGACCAACGCGCCGTTTTCCACCTCTAACCCGGCAAGGGATTTTTCTTGCGCGTTGGCTAGCAGGATGGATTCGCTCGGTTCCACATCTTCGGTTGAGGAGGTGTTGGCGCTAAAGAATAACGCACCATCGGGCAGGAAGTAACGGTTCTGGGTAACATTCGCGCCAGTGTCTTGAAGCATGGAATAGCCCGGTAGAACCAGTTCGCGCAGGGCTTCGTGATCGCGGTTTGCAAACGCTTCCTGGATGGCGGGATTGTCTGCCGCGGTCGTTGCCAGCGTTAATGCAACTTGCTTTTGGTGTTCAAGTTCGATGGAGAAAGAATTGGCGATGGCGACGAGACTGCGTTCCTCCGCTTCGTGATAGGCGTTATGCAGACTGCTGAAGAAGTACACGAACAAGCCCGCAAGAAAAGCGGTGAACATGATCGCGGCGGGAATGATCAAGCGGCGAGTGAGGATCATGAGCCGTTCCCCTTCGCCGTCTTGCGCTTTCTCGAAACGGCAGGCTGGTCATCACGGTGATCCGTTTGACCGATGTAAATGCTGGTCTCTTCGATCCCGGGAAGTTGACCGAATTCTCGCGCGGCAGTTTGAAGCAGGGAATCCATGTCGAGCGCCTGGCTGAAACGAAACGCGAGTTCGCCGACGGTTTGTTCCTGCTTCGCCCGCAGTGTCGCTTCTTCAAGCAGGCGGATGTTGTCCACTGCGAGACCGGTCTGGGTTGCCACTTCGCGGATCATGTCTTCGTCCTGCTTGTTCCAAGCCGCGTTGCCTTTTCGCGCGATCGAAATCGTGCCGATATGTTGTCCTCGTAGTGTGATCGGGACGGTCAGCGCGTTCGGTTCAAGGGTGGACGCTTTTTCCGCTCGCAGACCAAGCGGAGTGTAGGTAACGACTCGTTCGCGTTCTTTGAGCTTTTGAGTCCACGCCTCGCGCGAGCGGGAGCCGGTGAGCGCTTCCAACTGGCTGAAAGCCGCTTGCGACGCATCCAGCAATTGGGCTTTTTCGATCGCGACGGAAACCTGTCCCGCAAGCGTTTCAAGCACGTCCACATCCTGGAAATTGAAAGCGCTCGGTTTATCGGACTGGATGTCTAAGACTCCGAGCAGGCTGTCTCGTATCAACAGAGGCAGGGCAATTTCAGAGCGGGTGAGCGGGAGGTCGGGGTTGTTGAAGAAAACTGCGTCAGTCCCCACGTCGAGAGAGATGCGGCTTTTCTTCTGCGCGGCGGCGTAGCCCACAATGCCTTGAGTCCCAACTTTGAGCGCGTGTCCTTTTTCGATCATCCGCTTGCCTCCTTCGGAGGATGCGGATAAGAGCATCACCTGATCGCCGGCTTCATTGACGAGGAAAATCCCGGCATGATAGTAACCAAACTGATCGGTGATGAGGCGGACAACTGTTTCTAGAAGCAGGCGAAGGTCTTGCACTTCTGCGGTTTGGCGGGCGATATACGACGCGGCGCGAAGTTGATCGGTCTTGCGCGTGAGTTCTTCGGTTCGTTCCGCCACGCGGCGTTCCAGATCGGTGATCAATCCGCTTAATCTGGTGGTCATCGAATTGAAATCTATCGCGAGTTCCGCCAGTTCGCGCGTCGCGGGAATCTCTGTGATGCGCTGTGTGATGTCTCCGTTGCTGATCTGATTGGCTATGCTGCTCAGTTTAACAATTGGTTTGGCGAGGTATCCTGCCATGAAGTAGCCGGCGATGACGATGAACAAGACGGCGATGAAATCTATTGTCAGCAGTTGAACGAGGTAGGCGCGTTCTTGCGCTCGGATCGTGTTGGCGGTGATGTCTACGCCTAAAACGCCGACTTGTTGCCCCTTGGAATTTTTGATGGGCGTGTACCCGGAGAGGAACTCGCCGTATTCATCCTTGTAATAATCCGGCTCAAGGATCGTTCCCGTCATGGAATCGAAGTTCTCAGCCAGCGCGGGACCGGGTTCTTCATAAATCATCCCGTATGGCGAATAGCCGTCTTCGCTTGGCAAACTACCGTCAACGACAAAGTAGATCCCATCGGCGTTTTTTCGCATCGTGTACACGAATCTAAGTTCGGGGTCTGAACGGTGTATCTTCAGGTTTTGCGCTTGTATCTGTTGAAAGGCGGGATCGTTCTCTGCCTGAACGGTTTCGAACAGGTCTCCGTTTTGCTGTAAGCCAGCCAGCGTGGTGATGTTTTCAAGGCGGTGACGCAAGTCATCCCGCAATTCGGCGCGGAAATTTGCATATAAAACCAACGAAGTGACTCCGACCGCCAGGATCGCCAGGGCGATCCACACGAGGGCGAGCCGGAATTGCAAAGTTGGGTAACGTCTGGTTTCCATGTTCTACTTGATCTCGTCAATGTTCAATTCGATGGTGGCGCGCGAGGCGTCCAGCCTTCTGCCGAGTTCTTTTGCGGTTGTCTGAAGAATGCTGTCGATCGTTGCCGAGGACCAGATCTTCGAGTTGATCTCCGCGATCATGCGCTCGCGCAATGCGGTCTGCCGCGATTCGCTGACCAGCCGCGCGTTCTCTAATGCGACCGCCGCTTGCGACGCGACGGCGTGCACAAGATTTTCCTGTTCCGTCGTCCACAGCTCCGGGTTTTCCAGTTGGATCTGCCCTAGAATTTGATCTCTCAGGCTGATGGGCATGTCCACTTGTTTTGCGCCGCTATCGGGTTCATCGCCGACGCTGTATTCCATCTCTTCGGAAGAGTTGGAGATCTCGTTCCAGCCGCTGAGCAAATATTGCTGTTGGATGGCGCGCATCTCTTGGATGTTTTGCTGCGCTTCCTGAAACAGGCGGGCGTTTTCCAGCGCGACGGCAACGTGCGCCGCCATGTTTTGCATGGTGCGGATCGCCTCGGGTCCGAAATCCGATTCTCTGACGGACTGCACGTTCAACGCTCCCAACACGCGGTTACCGACGACCAATGGGAGAGCGATCCCCGAGCGGGTGTATGGCAACAGAGGATTTTGAAAACGATTCTTTTCCTCCTGGGCGACCTGAGCGATCTTGGGAGTTCGATCCTGAATTGCGCTGCCTACCATGCTCTTGCTGGATACTTCGTGCCTTTGGCGATTTTGCTTCAGCAGTTTACCGATCTCGCCCGTGGCTTCGCGGAGTTCAGCCCATCTTTCGCTGGAGTCGAGGATGTAGATCGCCGCGAAATAGTAGCCAAAGCGATCTGTGAATAGATGGATGACGCGGGTTAGCAATTCTGTCGGATCGAGACTCGAAGAGGCGACGCGTCCCACCTCGTTGGACACTTCGAGGAGTTTCGTGCGTTCAGCCACTTGTTGTTCGAGCGTATTTTGCAAGACCTCAAGGCGGGCGACCGTGCGATTGAAGTGCATGGCGACGATGCCTAACTCGTCGGTAGCGGTGATCGGAGCGCGCACCGACAAGTCTCCCGCTTCAACCTTATCGAACGCCTCGATCAGTCCGCGAATAGGATTGGAAATTGACCTCGATACAAAGTAAGAATAGCCAATTCCCAGCGCGAGCGCGAGCGCGGTGAAAAGGAAGGTTTGTGTCCGCAGGTCTCTGAACACATCCAGCGAACTGACCTCGCTGTAAAGAATGCGCACGGTCTGTTGATAACCGATCGGCGCGATGAGCAGGATGCCGATGGCGATCATTGCCAAGATCAGGACAAGGATCCTGCCGACGATGAGAGCGCCGGCGCGTCCTTTGCGCTGGGTCTCAAAATCTGAAGGGACCAGGATCAGCCTGAAAGGGAGGGTGACGCGGTCCATCAGTAAGATGCACGAAATTGTCCATCCCAAAATCGCCGCGGTGCCGCCGAGAATAATGTAAAGAGGGGTGGGGGATGTTGCCGAGTTGGGTTGAAACGGCGAGGCGATTGTTTCTCCCAGCACGGAGGCGAGAATCACAGCGGGCAGGACGATCAAGATGAAGGTTGTGATCGGCGCGAGAATTCCAAATCGAAGCGTGAAACTTGTGATTTCGCGCCACGCGCCCAACTCAGCGGCGGGATCGGCGCTTCTCGTTCCGCTGGCGAACTCGTCGAGTCTTTTGCGCGCGACTGTTGTAAAGCGCCAGGTGATGAACATACTCGCGGCAAAACATAAGATGACCGAGACGGGCATGACGATGGATAAGGAAAGGGTCTGCGCTTCGGTGAAATCCGCGTTGAAGAGGATGGATAGGAAACCGGGGATCGCGCCGAACAAGGCAACGACCTGCGCCGCGAGAAGGGTGTAGTAGAGTTGCCTGCCGTCGCCCTTTTGGCTGAGCCGCGACCACCACGCGAAAAATCTATTCATCGCCGGCTCCTGTCTTTTGGACGGCGCTCTTTATGTTTGTGCCTAGCTTGATTCGCACGCCTGAAGCTCCGATGACGCGAGTCAACTCGCTGGCTGTCGTTGCGAGGATCGTTTGCATGTCGGTGGTGCGGCGGATCTTGTCTGTAATCTCGAAGACCACGCGTTCGCGTTCCGCTTGCGCGCGGATCTGTTCGAGCAGGCGCGCGTTGGCAATGATCGCGGCAAGGCTTCCGCCTAATGTGCCGAGCAGTTCTTCATCGTTTTCAGCGTACGCCGCGATCTGTTCGCTTTCCGCATTCAGCACGCCGAGCAGTTCGCCGCGATAGATCAACGGGATCGCCAACTCCGAGCGCGTGTTCGGGCTTCCTTCGATGTAGCGCTGATCCTGCAATGTATTATGTACCCGCAGGGGTTTTCGATGCAATGCGCTCCAGCCGGTAATGCCGCTCCCAAGCGGAATCGTTTTGCGATAAATTTCATCGGCATATCCAACCGCGGCTTTGACCTCGAGCGCTTTCTTCTCGCGATCAACGAGCAGAATGGTGACGCGGTCTCCGCCGAGGGTTACCTGCAATCCGTTGACGGCGGCTTGAAGCGCTTCCTCCAGCGTCGTTCCAGAGGCGGCTGTGGTGGTGATGTGATGAAGCAGCCGATGCTGCGCAAGGTGTTCCTGTGATTCCGAGAACAGTTCGGTGTTGACCACCGCGATGGCTAATTGGTCGGCAAGGATCTGTAGTATTTTTAGATTGTCTTCAGAGAACGCGTACAGTTTTTTGCTTTGCACATCGAGCACGCCAAGGATGCGGTCCGCGACCTTCAATGGGATCGCCGCTTCTGCGCGCGTATCTTGCAGTAACTGGTTTGGAAAATACGTCGCGTCTCTGGTGGTGTCGTTCACCACAAGAGAGTCGCCCTTCTCTGCCACGAAACCCACAATGGATTTCGAGCCGATGCCAAGCTTGTATCCAGTCCGTTTTAATTGCGCGCCCGTCTCTCCCGTCGAGCCGCGGATCACGACGGATTCGCCGGCGAGGTCTTTGAGGAACACGGAGGCATGATAAAAGTCGAAGCGTTCGCGGATGAGGTCTACCGCTTTTTGCAATAATTCATCCAGATCGAGCGAACTGCTGATGTCGCGCGCGATCTCCGCCGCCGTCTCGAATTGCAACGCGGCTTGCCGGCTTTCGTCCAGCAGGCGGACGTTGTAGATCGTGCCAGAGACCTGACTCGCTACCGCGACGGCGAAACGCAGGTCTTCATCGTCGAAACTATATTCTTCATCTAGATCCTGCACGATGAGCGCGCCGATGGATTTTCCTCGGAACAGCATGGGAACACCCATCCATGAACGCGGAGGTCTACCGGATATTTTTGCTCCCAGCGCAGTAATCCGCTTTTCGGTATCCGAGACGATCATCAAAGGTTCGCGCGTGCGGATGAGGATGGAGGTCAGTCCCTCGCCCAGCGGGAAAGTGTCTAAGGAAGAGAATCGCCCGTCTTCATATAAATAAGGAACGCTGATCGAATTCGTGTTCTCATCGTACAGCGCGACGACAAAACTGGATTCGCCGATCACGTTCCTGAATTGATTGTGGATGGTTGTATAGAAGGAATTCAGATCGCTGACCGTGGCGGCGTTGGCGGCGAGGGCGCTCAATGCCTTGGTCTCTATCGAAAGCCGTTCGTTATTCGCGGGTTGGGATAATGCCGGCGCTGCCGCAACAACTTTCGCCGTCAAACGGATCGTGCGGAGAAACGAGTCGACCACATCGTCGCTGATGATCTGTCCCGGGCGGGCGCCGATCATCACCAAGCCGCGCATCTCCGCCTCCTGCATGACAGGGATGAACACCGCCGATTCGCACCCGAACTGGCGGATGTAATGAAGCAAGTTAAATTGAGTGAGAGATTCGGGGAGGGATGTTGCGTTCGCCGCATCGACCCGTACGAAACCGCGCACGAGATGATCTTCAATATCGCCGATGGACAATTCATGACCGCGCGGAAACGTCGCCTGCGCTTCGTATCCTTGCGGGTCGGAAAACTGCGCAAGGATCAGGCGGTCGCCATTGGTGATGAAGTATGCGGTAAAGAAAAATGATGACTGTGGAGCGCTGCTTTGATTCATGTCAACTCAGGTGAACCTAACTGAATTCCCAAACGGCTTCTCCATTTAAAATGCGTCGGATCTGCTCCGGGAATTTATCGGGATCGAGAGGCTTGCCGAGGAAGCCATCGAAGCCCGAGTCTTTCGCCTTGTTCATTTGGTCGGTGCTGGCTTCGGCGGTGACGGCAATGATGGGTATGCCTTTCAGTTTTTCCGAAGCGCGGATCTTCTTCAGCGCGCCATACCCATCCTCGTACGGCAGGCGGATATCCATCAGGATCAGATCCAAGCGCGACAACGTGTCGGCATACTCCACCACCTCGTAGCCGGATGTTTTCCACTCGCAATGTATTCCCAGGTAGCCGAGCATCCTCGCGATCAAAACAAAGTTGGCAACGTTGTCTTCCACCACCAGAACGGTCGCGTCCTTTGGGATCGTGGGCTTTCGGATGGGTTGGGTGTCCAGAATATTCTCAGGCATTTGTGCTCCTCGCAATAAACTTTTCGATCTCCCGCGTCAGTTGGTCAATATCGATCGGCTTTTGAATATAGCCGTCGCACCCCGCATTCAGGGTCTTCTCGCGGTCTCCTCGCATCACGTTCGCGGTAATGGCAACGATCGGAATACGCTCGAACCCGGGCATTGATTTGATCTGTGTCGTCAATGTGTACCCGTCTATATCGGGCATGTTGATGTCCATCAGGATCAGATCGGGTACATCCGATTTTAAAAAATCCAATGCTTGACCGGCGGTTGTGGCTTCTTGCAATACATAATCTTCCGCGAGCAACACGCGTCGAACAAGCATGCGGTTATCCGGGTTATCTTCGACATATAAGATCGTGCCTTTTGTATTCTCTGTCATTCTGTGGGCGCCTCAAGACCGATTGTACATATTACCATTGGGGGAGCGCATAACAGTCACCTTACAGATTGCCCTACAAAAACGTCGAGGCAGGTTCGCCTCGACATTTTCCTGCATGAGCGGGTGATGGGACTCGAACCCACGATATCTTGCTTGGGAAGCAAGCGTTCTACCACTGAACTACACCCGCTAGATTTTCAAAATTATAGCCACGCGAATCTCTCGTGTCAATGCAAAAAGGACGATAAAAACCCGCTTCGCCTCGACGGGGCTACTGTGTTCGCCCTAGCAAGCGATTCGTCAACTCGAACAATGCTTCGCCCGCCTCGCCCTGCGGATCAGCCTCGCGCAGATTCATCAACGCGAGATCGGTCATCTGCTTCGCCGCCTCTTGCGCCGCGAGCAAACCTCCCTCACTCGCAAGCAACCGCGAGACTTCGCCAACTTCCTCAGGCTTTATCGGACCTTGCGCCCAACGCTCTGCGAATTTTCCTTTTTTACCCAACCCCGCCAAAATGGGAAGAGAATTTTTTCCTTCCACAAGATCGCCCGCAATAGATTTGCCCGTTACGTTTTCATCGCCCCAGATTCCCAAAATATCATCCTGCACTTGAAACGCCAGCCCGAGATAATTCCCAAACGAGCGATAGACTTCCTGCTTCTCCTCATCTGCGCCGCCAAGCAACGCGCCGATGTGACAACAAGCCGCGATCAACGCGGACGTTTTGCCTGAGATCATATGCCAGTAATCTTCCACGCCCAGATCGTTTCGCTCTTCGTATGACATATCCAAAAACTGACCGCGTGTGAGATCGAGACAAGTGTTATGCAATGTCTCCGCTGCCTTCATCACCACATCGGCGGGATAATTGTCTTTCAAATCAACAATCGCCTGACTCGACATCACGAACAACGCATCCCCAACATTGATCGCCATCGGCGCGCCCCACTTGACCCACGCCGTATCTCTGCCTCGTCGCTTCGATGAATTATCTTGAATATCATCATGCACTAACGAAAAATTGTGCACCAATTCAATCGCGGCGGCCGCTGGGAGCGCGGACTTCCAGTCCGCTACCCCGCAAGCCGAAGCGCACAACAACACCAACAGTGGACGAATCCGCTTGCCCGTCGCTTCAGGACCCGCGCCTTCACCCGTCCAACCCATGTGATAGGTGAGCATCTCATGGAATGGCTTTGTGCGCGGCGAATCCAACCGCGCGACTTGTTTTTGCAGTTCGGCTTCGATGGCTGAGATCAGTTCTTTTGTGTCCATGCGTTAGAAAATTCCCATGTGAGTTAATTCATCTTCCAATTGTTGGGGCGATGTGAAGTGGATTGTAACAAATCCCATCTGTTTTGCTTGTTCAATGTTTGTGAGCGAATCGTCAATGAATAAACATTCATTCGCGGGTTTGCCGATCTTTTCAAGCATGAGGTCATAAATCTCAGGCTCGGGTTTTATCAAACCCACGTGCGCCGAAATGATCATATCGTCGAACATGTCGAAGAAATCATATTTCTCTCGCGCGAACGGAAATGTCTCCGCCGACCAATTGCTCAACCCATACAGCGGATAGCCCGCCTGCTTGAGTCGTTTCAAAATCTCAACCGTACCTGCAAATGCCTCGCCAATCGAATCTTTCCAATGATCGTGATACGCCTGAAATAAATGCGCATATTGCGGGAACTTCCGCGAGTGGTCCGCCACGCCTTCGTTGAAAGTGCGCCCCTTGTCTTGTTGCGCATTCCATCCCGCGAAATCCACCTCACGGAAAAATTCTTTCATCGCCTCTTCATTCTCAAAGTGACGACGATACACATACCAGGGATTCCATTCGAGCAAGACGTTTCCGAAGTCGAAGATGATGGCTTTGATGTTGTTCATAAATTTTACGTAACGCGAGATTTATCTCGCGCCTTGCGACATGAATGTCGCGTTACGCTTTCACTCGCTCTCCCTTAGGATCAAACAACGGCTCTTTCTGCACTTCCGCCTGAATTTCGATTCCAAAACATTCAACAGTTACCCGCGTTCCTGGTTTCGCCAACTCAATTGGCAAATACGCGTACGCGATGGACTTGTTGATCGAATACCCAAATCCGCCCGATGTGACCCAGCCGACAACTTTTCCATCATGACGAATCGGCTCACTGCCGAATACGATTGTGTTTGAATCATTTAAAACAATGCAGCAAAGTTTTTGCTTTATGCCTTCTGCCTTCTGCTTTATCAACGCCTGCTTTCCCATGAAGTCTACATTTTTGTTCACAGCGACAGCAAACCCCAACCCTGCTTCGTACGGAGTGTAATCGGGTGTGATATCTGCGCTCCAATAGCGGTAGCCTTTTTCAAGCCGCATGGACTCAATCGCTTTATATCCCGCCGCGACCATGCCGTGAGGCTTGCCTGCGTTCCACAATGTATCCCACAGTTGTTCGCCATATTCGGACGGCGCGTAAAACTCCCAGCCAAGTTCGCCGACATACGTGACGCGCAACGCGAGCGTGGGAATATTCCCAATCGTGATCTGTTTCGCTGTCATATAAGGGAACTCTTCATTAGATACGTTATCGCGTGTCACGGATTGCAGAATATCCCGAGCGCGGGGTCCCCACAAGCCGAAGCATGTTCGAGTAGAAGTGATGTCGTTGATGTACACCGTTCCATCGAGCGGCATGTATCGTCGCAGGTGAGTCATATCGTGCGTGCCGAAGGCTGTGCCAGTCACGATTTGAAAGCGATCGGTGGCGAGACGCGTCACAGTGAAGTCACATTCGATGCCGCCGCGCGCGTTGAGCATTTGAGTGTAGGTCACAGTGCCGATGGGTTTATCAATATCGTTGGCGCATAATTTTTGCAGGAAGTCGCACGCGCCTGGTCCTTGGATTTCGATTTTCGAGAACGACGTTTCATCGAACAAGCCAGCGGATTCGCGCGTGGCGCGAGTCTCTGCGGCGATGGCGGGTGACCAGTTGTCGCGCGACCAGCCCGAAAGGTCGGGAAGAGAAGCGGCGCGTGAGTCAAGTTCATTTGGGGCGAACCAGTTCGGGCGTTCCCATCCGCCTTTTTCACCGAAGACCGCGCCCAAATCCTGCAAGCGATGATAGGCAGGCGAAACACGCAAAGGTCGCGCCGACTCGCGTTCTTCATACGGCATGTGGATGTCGTAATACTTTCCATACGTTTCGATCGTGCGCGCCAACGTGAACGATTGACTCGCGTATTGATTTCCAAAACGGCGCACATCGAGTTTCCACATGTCCCATTCGGGATGCCCGTCAATGATCCACTCCGCCATCGCTTTGCCGATGCCGCCCGCGCCCGCGATGCCATGCGCGCAAAACGCGCACGCCACCCAAAAGCCGCGCACTGAAGTTGGTCCCAACAAATATTCTGAATCGGGCGTGAAGCCTTCGGGTCCATTTAATAACTGCACGATCTCGACACTTTCCATCGCGGGCACGCGCTTGATAATATTTTCCATCAACGGCGTGAAGCGATCCCAATCGGGTTCGAGCAATTTGAAATTCCAATCTTGCGGCACGCCATCGAGTCCCCACGGCGCGGGCTGGCGTTCATATCCGCCCGCGACCATGCCGCTGTCACTGCCGCGAAAATAAACGAGATTATCAGGATCGCGCATCGTCGGCATCGTCTGCGGTTGATCTTTGACGGGCTTGGTGATGAGATACAAATGCGCCATCGGGATGATGGGCAACGTGATGCCGACCATGGACGCGATATCGTTGCCCCACAATCCCGCCGCATTGATGACGACATCGCTTCTTACTTCGCCTTTGTCTGTCATCACACTCCGAACCTGATTCCCGCTGACAGTGATTCCAGTCACGCGTGTGTTGAACATAAACGTCGCCCCGCGACTCTTCGCGCCCGCCGCGAGCGCGTTGGTGAGTCCCGTTGGGTCAATCTG
The DNA here is from genome assembly GCA_964456775.1 of uncultured Anaerolinea sp. GTDB lineage: Bacteria > Chloroflexota > Anaerolineae > Anaerolineales > Villigracilaceae > Defluviilinea. Next base: position 14,091 of record CAYWCN010000021.1, on the reverse strand, counting down.
TCCATCGGTGGGGAGGTGGACACCGCCGCGCACATCCTCCAGCGACATCAACGGAAACAATTCCTGACATTCTTTCGGTGAAATGATTTCAAGCGGCATCCCGAACGCTTTGGAATATCCGACAACGCGTTTCAACTCCTCCAGCCGCGCATCAGATGAAGCAATTCGCAAACTGCCCACTTCGTTCCAGCCTGGGTCAACGCCTGTGAGGTCTTTGAGTTTGCGATACAAGTCCGTGCTGTAACGCATCATCTTGGTGAGGCTGGATGATGTGCGAAGTTGCCCAACTAAACCCGCCGAGTGAAATGTCGAACCGCTTGTCAACTCGTGCCGTTCGATGACGACGATATCTTTCCATCCCATCTGAGTCAGATGATACGCGATGCTCGTCCCGCCGACTCCTCCGCCGATGATGATCGCTTGTGCGTGTGTGGGTAGATTCATGAGAGTGTTAATCCTTGGTGGTGTTTGAGGATAAATTCGTGAGGCGTGGAGCGTGGATTCGTGAGGCGAGGGTGCGTGAGGCGATGGATTACTCTTTGCCGCGCGGGGTCCATTTATCTGGATTGGACATCATGATGGAGAGTTGACTGCAAATGTGGTCGTAATGGTCGGAGAGTTCTTTGTGAAGCACGGGTGTGATGTATTCGAAGTGTAATGCAAAATCAATCCAGACGGCTGTTTCGGTGGCTTCCGAATCGGAATCGGTCAATTTACTGACAAAGTTTTTCGGGTATTTTCTCCTCCGCCATGCTTCAGCGATATTCGCGCAGACCGAACGCGAGGAGCGCCGTATCTGGTCGGTGAGGCTGTATTTTTCTTCGGAAGGAAACTTCTTGGTGATTTCATGGATCTGTGTTGCGGATTTGAAAGCCAGTTGATACACGCGTAAATCACGGTGAGATGCAGCGGTCGCCATTGTATTCTCCTTTTTGTGAATCGATGAAAATTTTTGGATACCGATTGTCGGTGTCGCCTCACGCTCCACGCCCAATCGCCTCACGCTTCACACTTCCCTCAACCACCTTTGAAACTCACTTCCGCTCGTACTAGATTCAAATCTTTCAAAATACTTCTGCCCGTATCCCTCGTAATCAAAATCAAGTTGCGAGACGCCGCGTTGCACTTGCGCCCACATCGCTTCTCTAAGATCAGACATGATCTTCATTAACTTGAGATGTGCGTACTGTGAGTCTGTTGGGTTGCCGAAGTAGGTGCGGAGCAAGATGGTATCTTGCTCTACGGTGAAATCGTGTTGAACGGCGAAGTTGCCGAGATCAAAGAAGATGTCGCCCATGCCTGCATATTCCCAATCCAAAATGCGGATGCGATTTCCATCGTCAATAAAATTTCCATTGAGTAAATCGTTGTGGCAGGGACGGAGGGTGAGCGGTTCGCGCGCGTACATCGCTTTTTCGATCTCGCTTGATTTTTCGAGATACCAGTCCATTTTTGCGGGCAATTGTACATTGAAACTTCGCGCGGTTTTGGCATACTCCTCCGCCACTCGAAAGGGGGAGAAGAAGCCAGGGAATTTCTCTAGCGCGTGATAGGCTTTCATTGACTCAAGCACGCGCTGGATATTTTCTTCCGTGCCAATCTCCTCAGCCGACATGCCTTTGCCTGAAATGAAACGCGCGAGGATGAATCCCTCAGGGGCGATAAAGGCAACAGGGTCTGGAGCAACTCCAATCTGCGAAGCGAGGCGGGAGCATTCGTATTCCACTGCGCGGTCAATGCCGAGATGTTTCGTCTCATTGCCTCCCATCCGCAAGACGTAGGATTCTCCGTCTACGGTGATCTTGTAATTTTTATTTGTGATGCCGCCCGTGAGTTCTTTGATCTCGAAAGACTTGGCAGAATCAAATTGTGGAAGGAGTCGGCGGATGGATGGAAGATCCATAGTTGCTTTCATTTGCAGAGGCTGAATAATGGTCGGATTATACTGAAATTCATCGTCATTTTAAAAATTTGTTTGACACACACTCGTCGTTCCCTTATAATTACTTTGTTGGTTCGTGTACGAACAATCTATACAATCTTAAAGGAGGAGAGGAGGTGTAAGAAAAGAAAAAGTTCGTATCGTAAGATCGTTCGATCGAGATGTTAGTCAACCAATAATCCCCTAAGGAGGATCTGTCATGCGTAAAGTATTTTCTGTCGTTGCCATACTTGTGATGGCAAGCCTTGCTCTAGCCGCATGTGGCACCGCGGCTCCTGCTCCGTCCGGTGGCGACACTGTGACCGTGAAGGAAACTGTAGTCGTTGAAGTGACCTCATCCGCGCCGGCTGTTGTCGCTCCTACTGGCTATGGCGTAACATTGAAAACCGTCATGGAGCGCGGTAATTTAGTCTGTGGTGTTAACTCACAGGTGCCGGGCTTTGGGTACGTGGACGCCAATGGAAATTTTGCGGGGATTGATGTTGATTATTGCCGCGCCCTTGCTGCCGCGATCTTCGGCGATGCGACGAAAGTCGAATTCCGCCCTGTGACCGCCGCCGAGCGCTTCACCGCTTTGCAATCGGGCGAGATCGATATCCTCAGCCGTAACACCACGTGGTCGCTCGTCCGCGATACTGAATTGGGCGGCAATTTCGTGCATACCACTTTCTATGATGGTCAAGGCATGATGGTTCCCAAAAGCAGCGGCATTAAGACTCTTCAAGATTTGGCAGGTGGCACGATCTGTGTTCAAACTGGAACAACCACCGAGCTTAACCTTGCCGACGTGATGGCTTCGTTAGGCATCGCGTATACGCCGGCTGTTTTCGAAGACGCCGACTCCACATTCGCCGCGTACTCTGAAGAGCGCTGTGATGCCGTCACCACCGATAAATCCGGCTTGGTCTCGCGCCGCTCCGTGCTCGCAGACCCGTCTGCTCACGAGATCCTTGATGTGACCATGTCGAAAGAACCGCTCGGACCGATGGTCCGCCACGGCGACGATCAATGGTTCGACATCGCTCAATGGACAGTCTTCACCTTGTTCTCGGGCGAGGAATTCGGTCTCACTTCCGCCAACGTGGATGACATGCGCGCCAATGCCACCGCTCCGGAAGTCCGCCGCATGCTTGGACTCGAAGGCGATCTCGGTTTGAAACTCGGGCTCACCAACGATTGGGCTTATAACATCATCAAGCTCGTCGGCAATTACGAGGAAGTGTACAACCGCAACCTCGGTCCCGACACCCCGACGTACATTCCGCGCGGCTTGAACAGCCTGTACACCGATGGCGGTCTGCTCTACGCGCCGCCGTTCCGTTAAACCATGTAGAACGCATTGCGAGGGCGGGGAGTATTCCCCGCCCTCCGTTTTCATTGGGATGAATCTTTATGCAACGCGAGCATAGCGAACACAACGAAACAGCCGCAATTCCATTTTGGCGCGACGAGCGCATTCTCAAAATACTAGGGCAAATCGTTTTTGCTTTATCCGTGCTGTTCGTGGGCATGCTCATTTATCAGAACATGAAAGCCGGGCTTGCCAAACAAGGCATCTCGTTAAGTTATTCGTTTCTCAAAAACATATCGGGGTTTGACCTTGCCGAAACATCCATTCCCTACGACCGCAACTCCGCGTACTGGCAGGCGTTTCTTGCCGGGTTATTGAACACGGTAAAAGTCGGTGTTGTTGGGATCATCTTTGCGACGATTCTGGGGGTGATGCTTGGCGTAGCCCGCCTTTCGACGAACTTCATCATCAACCGCCTCGCAACTTTCTATCTTGAACTCATCCGCAATCTTTCGTTATTAGTCTTTTTGATCTTTTGGTACCTCGGTGTTTTTCTCAAACTCCCGCGCGTGAAGGATGCCGTCCTGTGGCCCGGTGATATCATTCTGACGAATCGCGGCGTCGGCATCCCTTGGGGGATTCCAACCGCTTCGTTCCCGACGTTCCGCCTGATCCTGCTGGGCGGCTTGATCCTCGCTGTGATCGTTTTCCTCGCTCTTCGCGCCTACAGCCAACGCACGGGCCGTGCCCCGTTGACTCTGTTGTGGTCTTTCCTCACGTTCATTGTGATCGGACTGGCGGGCTGGTTTCTCCTCCCTGAAAGACCGCTCACGTTAGATCTGGCTACCGTCCAAGGATTAAATCTCTCCGGCGGAAAAATCCTCACGCCTGAATTCATGGCTCTCACGTCGGGGCTTGTGCTGTACACCGCCGCATTCATCGGTGAAGTGGTGCGCGCCGGCATTCAATCCGTTTCGAAAGGACAAGTGGAAGCCTCGCGCGCGTTAGGCTTGAATGGTTTCCAAACCCTGCGCCTGATCGTTTTCCCGCAGGCGTTGCGCGTCATCATCCCGCCGCTGACGAGTCAATACCTGAACCTTGTAAAAAATTCGTCGCTGGCGATCGCGGTAGGCTACCCCGATGTTTTCTATGTGTCGAACACGATTCAAAATCAAACTGGCCGCGCGGTGGAAATGATCTCCCTGGTGATGCTCACGTATCTCCTCATCAGTCTCCTCACTTCGGTGTTGATGAACTGGTACAACCAGCGCATCAGATTGATGGAGCGTTAAAATGGCAAATGCTGACTCTGTCCTCCCGCCGATGACCGAACGTTCCAACCTCCTGCGTTGGGCGCGCAAGAATTTATTCGGCTCCTGGTACGACGCGCTGTTAACGATCCTCGGCGCGTGGATCGTGTATTGGGCGTTGAGCGGTCTGCTGACGTGGGTATTCACCACAGCCGAATGGAAAGTGATCGTCGTCAACATGCGTTTGTTGATGATCGGGCAATATCCAATCGAGCAGGCTTGGAGGTTGTGGGTCTGGCTTGCCCTTCTGGTTTTTCTTTCCGGGAATTCATTGGCGATCTGGGGGCGAGGCTCGCGCTATGCGTTCCTCCTTTTATTGCTCCCCGTTGTGCTGGCGTTCGCGTTTCCGTTTGGCGATGAGCCGAGGAAGTGGCTGGTCATCTTAACCGTCACGGGGCTGGCAGGCTGGGGAATCGGGCGAACCAGCCCGGAGGTCCTGAAAAGAAGCGTGATCGCGGGGTGGGTCATCTCACTGCCCATCATCATCCTGCTCACGCGCGGACTCTCCGAATCCGAAACGGGATTCCTGCCGGATGTGCGAACCAATCTTTGGGGCGGGTTGTTGCTTACGTTCCTGCTGACGGTGGTTGGAATTATGTTCTCTTTTCCGATCGGCGTATTGCTGGCGTTGGGGCGCCGCTCGGAATTACCAATCATCCGATGGTTTAGCGTGGGATATATTGAGTTGGTGCGCGGCGTGCCGCTGATCTCCATCCTTTTTATGATGTCGTTGATGTTACCGCTCTTCCTGCCTGAAGGCTGGAAGGTGGACCGCGTGATCCGCGCGATGGTTGCCATTACGTTGTTCAGCGCGGCTTATTTAGCCGAAAATGTGCGCGGCGGCTTGCAAGCGATTCCAAAAGGTCAATATGAAGCGGCGGAAGCATTGGGCTTGAACGGCGCGCAGACGATGTTTTTTATTATTTTGCCGCAGGCGTTGCGATTGATCATTCCGATTTTGGTGGGGCAGTTCATCGCGGTATTCAAAGACACGTCGCTGGTGGCGATCGTCGGCTTGCTCGACCTGTTGGGTATGGGAAAGACGGTGCTAGCCCAGCCGGAGTTCCTGGGTTTACAGCGCGAAGTATATGTGTTCATTTCATTGATCTTTTGGGTGTTGAGTTATGGTATGTCGTATTTGAGTCGGCAGTTGGAAGTTCGGCTCGGTGTTGGAATTCGATAACGAGGATAACGCTATGGCAGACGAACCGATCATCAAAGTGCAGGATGTACACAAGTGGTATGGGAATTTCCATGCATTGAAAGGCGTTAACATGGATGTGCGGAAAGGGGAGGTGATCGTTATCTTCGGACCGTCGGGTTCAGGCAAATCCACGTTCATCCGCACGCTCAATCGCCTTGAAGAGCACCAGCGCGGGAAGATCGTGGTGGACGGCATCGAGATGAGCCATGATGTGCGCAACATCGAGCAGATTCGCAGTGAAACGGGCATGGTCTTCCAGCAGTTCAACCTGTTCCCGCATTTGACCGTGATGCAGAATATTGTGCTTGCGCCGATCCAAGTCCGCAAGTGGACGAAGCAGAAGGCGGAGGAGATCGCCATGCAATTGCTCGAACGCGTGGGCATCCCTGAACAGGCGAAGAAATTCCCCGGTCAACTTTCGGGCGGACAGCAGCAACGCGTGGCGATCGCGCGCTCGCTGGCGATGCAGCCGAAGATCATGTTGTTCGATGAGCCGACTTCCGCGCTCGACCCCGAAATGATCAAAGAAGTATTGGATGTAATGACCGAACTCGCAAAATCGGGCATGACCATCCTTGCCGTGACTCACGAAATGGGCTTCGCCCGCGCCGTCGCGGACCGCATGATCTTTTTCGATAAAGGTGAAATCGTGGAGCAGGGGACGCCTGAGCAGATCTTCAATTCCCCCAAGGAAGATCGGACGAAGTTGTTCTTATCACAGATCTTGAGGCATTAAGGGTCGGGAAGATTGCAAAGCCAAACGAAATTACTTGTTAATGGCTGACGCGATCTCGTCCAGCACCTCAAAGATATTGACGAGCTTGCCTGATGTGATATTCGTTTCGCTGATGTGGATGTGATGCGGAAAGTTTTGGAGATCAGGGAAGTGTTTCGCATTATCCCAGCGACGAATGAGATGTTTGTCTTTATCCATCCAATGATACCGGTAGCTAATTAATTCCAAGTTGTCCAGCCATTGTACGAATTCAGAGAAATCGAGGATGTCGCCGTTGGTCAAATTTGCTCGAACACGGATAAACCCTTCCTCAAGGCTGGCAAATTCCCTGATGACATCAAAGCTGATAACAATAGAGTCGGTCGAAAGGCGTTCCTTGACCGACTCTACATACTCGATTGGATTCATTCCGATGATTCGCTAAGCAATTCAAGTCGCTTGCGGATGCTGTCTGCCATCTGGGCAAGTGAAGCCCACTCGACTGATTCTGCGCTATCGTCCGTTTGTCCCGCTCGGTAACGTCGGAAGAACTCGGCGGTAGACATTTTGAATTGCTTCTCGTAATCGGTAAGTACTTTTTCGATTTCCGCTAACTGTGTTCGCGATTGGCTGACTTCATATTCCACTGCTTTATTCAAGGTTTGCGCGGTCAGGTTGCTGACCTGTTTTTTTTCATAGAGTTCAGCCAGCCAGCGGACTCCTCTGGCGTATTTTGTGTTTGGCGTAGTTTGAATAGTCATGCGACACCTCTAACTCAATTATACAACCACAAGCTTGTTTTTTCTCAAGTCTTGCAACGTTCCAGTTCCACACCCAAACATCGTTACCTCGATCTGCCGCTTCGTCAACTTCATCATCTCAATCGCATTCTCTGTTGAAACAGCCGCCGCTTTCAAAAATTGACCTGCCATGCCGCCCAATGTCGCGCCTAAGGCGATGCACTTGGCGATGTCGAGTCCGTCTTTGATGCCGCCACTGGCGAAGATGGTCATGTCGGGAGTTGCTTTCTTCACGTTCAAGATTGAGTCCGAAGTTGGGATGCCCCAGCCGACGAACGTCGCCGCGAGTTGACGGGTGAATTCGTCGGGCGCGCGGTGCATTTCCACTTGCGACCAACTCGTCCCGCCCGCGCCCGCGACATCTATTGCAGATACTCCGCAATCGGATAATAACTTTGCTGTCCGTTCGGAGATTCCCCAGCCAACTTCTTTTGCGATGACGGGGACTTCGATTTGTTTGCAGACATCTTCGATTTTATTTGCAAGTCCCTCAAAATTTGTGTCGCCCGCATCTTGCACGGCTTCTTGCAATGGATTTAAATGGAGGATCAACGCGTCAGCTTGGATCATGTCTACGGCGCGGCGGCAGTGGTCAATGGTGTAGCCGTAGTTGAGTTGCACCGCGCCGAGATTGGCGAACAATAAAATATCTGGCGCGACGCGGCGGACTTGAAACGTCCGCGCTTGTTCGGGGTGTTCGATCGCCGCGCGTTGACTTCCGACTCCCATGGCGATATTCATCTCTTGCGCGGCTTCGGCGAGACGCAGGTTGATGGTCTCGGCTTCGGCTGTGCCGCCAGTCATCGAAGAGATGAGGATGGGAGCCGCTAGAAGTTTGCGAAACAGGCTGACCGTCGTATCGAGGCGGTTTAAGTCCAGTTCGGGTAAGGCTTCATGGATAAAGTGGTAGTTCTCCAGTCCTGTTGTCAGCGCGGAGCGGACATCCTGTTCTAAGTTGATCTTAATATGGTCGGCTTTTCGCTGGTCTATCGGCGCAACTTTTGACATGGGGCAGTGTTCCTGTGGTTGTATTATCTAGTACAATAGAAGAAATTCTCTGAGGAGGTTGTCATGTCTGACACATTTAACGACGTAAAGGCGATTATCAAGGATTTACTGGGCGCCGACGAGGCGAAGATCACACCCGAGGCTCGCTTCCGCGAGGACCTTGAGGCTGATTCGCTCGACTTGGTGGAGTTGATCATGGCGTTTGAAGACAAGTTCGGCGCCGAGATCTCCGACGAAGCCGCCCAAAAGATCGCTACCGTCGGCGATGCCGTTACCTATATCGACTCGCATAAGTAAATCCTTTTGGTGATTATAACCGTAGAGCCGTCCTCGTTGGACGGCTCTACGTGTTTAATTAGTTCTTGTAGGGGCGAGGTTCTCTCGCCCTGTTGTGTTGATGAAAACATTGGGCGGGGAAACCCCGCCCCTACGAATTTATTTCAACAACGACGGAATTTCCTCAGGATGTTTCGCCACTTTCACGCCAGCGGCTTCGAGGGCTTTGACTTTGCCTTCGGCGGTTCCTGCGCCGCCTTCGATGATCGCGCCGGCGTGACCCATCCGTTTGCCGGGAGGGGCGGTCTGACCGGCGATGAATGAAACGACAGGCTTAGTCATCTTCGATGCGATGAATTCCGCGGCTTTGTCTTCATCCGAGCCGCCGATCTCGCCGATAAGCACAACTTTTTCGGTGTGCGGATCATGCTCGAACATTTCTAACACGTCAATAAAGTTTGTCCCGTTGACCGGGTCGCCGCCGATGCCCACGCACGTGGATGCGCCCATGCCGACGAGTTTTAGCGCGTACAACACTTCGTACGTTAATGTACCTGAGCGCGACACTACGCCGACGTTACCGGGAATAGCGATGTTGCCGGGGATGATTCCAACTTTCGATTCGCCGGGAGTCAACATGCCTGGGCAGTTAGGTCCCACCAGCCGCACGCCTTTGTGGTCGAGATAACTGCGCACGCGCATCATGTCTTGCACGGCGACGCCTTCGGTGATGCACACGACGAGGGGAATGCCGGCGTCGGCGGCTTCAAACATCGCGTCGGGAGCGAAGCGGGCAGGGACGAAGATCACGGTGCAATTCGCGTCGGTCGCATCTTTTGCGAGTTTGACCGAATCGAACACAGGGACTTTTCCATCCAGCACCCATTCGCCGCCTTTGCCGGGTGTCACGCCCGCGACGAGGTTCGTTCCATACGCCAGCATTTGCGTGGAGTGAAAGAGTCCTTCGTTGCCGGTGATACCTTGCACGAGCAAGCGTGTATTTTTATTGATCAGGATGCTCATCTCGCCGCCTCCACTGCTTTCTTCGCCGCGTCGGCAAGAGTCTCTGCTGTGATCATCTTTGCAGATTTCAAAATTTCGCGTCCTTCTTCCGCGTTCGTGCCGACGAGCCGCACGACCATCGGAACTTTCGGTTTGACTTCGTCCATCGCGACCAGAATGCCGCGCGCGACCTCGTCACAGCGTGTGATGCCGCCGAAGATGTTGAACAGAACCGCTTTCACGTTCGGGTCGGACAAGATGATTTTCATCGCCGCGGCGACTTTATCTGAGCCTGCGCCGCCGCCGATGTCTAAAAAGTTGGCGGGCGAGCCGCCGAACAGTTTGACGATGTCCATGCTGGTCATTGCCAAGCCCGCACCGTTGACCATGCACCCGATGTTGCCATCGAGTTTGATATACGAGAGTCCGTACTTCCGCGCTTCGGTTTCGGCGGGTTCTTCTTCGTCAATGTCGCGCATTTCGTTCAAGTCTGTGTGACGGAACATCGCGTTGTCGTCAATCATCATCTTGCCGTCGAGCGCGACCAATCGCTTGTCTTTTGTGATGACCAGCGGATTGATCTCCGCCAGCGTGGCGTCGGTCTCGAGGTACGCCTGCCACAAGCCCGATGCGATCTTGTTGAACTCGCGCCAGTGTTCGCGCGGCAGGTCAATCGAAGCGGCGATGTCGCGCGCCTGATAATCGCGCAAGCCCAACAGCGGATCGATATGCACTTTGATGATTTTTTCGGGTTTCGTCGCGGCAACTTCTTCAATGTCCATGCCGCCTTCTGCCGAGGCGATCATCACAGGCTTCTTCGCGGCGCGGTCGTTCGTGACCGCGAAATAGATCTCATGTTCGATGGCGGCGGCTTCATCCACCAGCACTTTGCGAACAGGCAAGCCTTTGATCTCCATCGCGAGGATCTGTTGCGCCAGTTGTTCAGCTTCTGCCGCGCTCTTGGCAACTTTGATGCCGCCCGCTTTGCCGCGTCCGCCCACCAGCACCTGCGATTTAACAACAACGCGGCCCCCCAGTTCCTCGGCGATGTGTTTCGCCTCCACCGCGGTAGCCGCTACCCGTCCCTTGGGGATCGGGATTCCATATTTTGCAAAGATCGTTTTGGATTGGTATTCGTGAAGTTTCATGTTTCCCTTCAAGTTCTTCGAGATAAAAGCACGGGCATTATACCACCCTGATGTTTGTGACGCAGTTGCACTGCGTCGCGTTCATGCGACAGTGCAACTGTCGCATGAACTATCTTTTATGGTATCCTATCAAGCCCGCCATGAAATATTTACTCAGAACCCGAACTTTCCTCAAGCCATACACGTGGCAGATCCTTACGACTCTCTTGATGTTGTTCATCATGACCGCGCTCAACCTCCTCGTCCCGCGCATCATTCAGACAGCGGTGGATGACGGACTCACTCGCGGCGACTTGCGCGAGATCATTCAATCCGCGCTTCTCCTTCTCGGACTTGGGCTTGGTTCGGCAGTGCTAGCCTTACTCAACCGCTACCTCACCGAATGGATCGCGGCTCACGTTGGCTATGACCTGCGCAACCGCATGTTCGATCACATCCAGCATATGACGTTCACGTACCACGATCACACGCAATCGGGACAACTCATCTCGCGCTGTATCGAGGACGTCCGCTCGATAGAAAAATTTTCGGGGACAGCGGTTTCCGACCTTGTGAAGTTTGTCATGCTCGCCGTCGGCGTGATCTATTCCATGGTCGCGGAGAATCCGATGCTGGCGGGTATCGCGCTCGTGCCAATGATTCCGCTGGTGCTTATGACCTCCAGTTTCGGCACGAAGATCGGCAAATTATTTTTCATTGTGGATCAAGCCATGGGCGAGGTCTCGAATCGCTTGCAGGAAAATGTCGTCGGCGTGCAAGTTGTCCGCGCGTTTGCGCGGGAGAAATATGAGATCAAGCGGTTCACTGATGCGAATAATGTCGTTTTCAAATCGTGGGTGCACGTCATTGACGAGTGGTCGAAGATCATGCCAACCACCAACTGGCTCACCACGATCAGCGTCATTTTGATCCTGTGGTTCGGCGGACAAATGGTCATGGACGGGACGCTGACCATTGGCGCGATCGTCGCGTTCAACGCGTACATCTTGATGATGGCGGAACCAGCCCAACAGTTGACGGGACTCGTCAACGCGGGCGGTGAGGCGGCGGCAGGCGCGCAACGCGTCTTCGAAGTGTTGGACGTTGAGCCAGCGATCCAGTCCGCGCCGAATGCTGAGAAGATGGAATCTTTACGCGGCGAGGTCGAGTTCCGCGATGTGCGGTTGAATTACAAAGGCGAGAGGACCGCCTCGTTGAATGGGGTCAGTGTGAATGTCCAACCGAATCAGATCATCGCGTTGATCGGACCGACAGGTTCGGGCAAAACTTCATTCATCAATCTCATTCCGCGTTTCTACGATGTGACCGATGGTTGTGTGTTCGTGGATGGCGTGGATGTCCGCGAGATGGATTTGGTGACTCTGAGAAAACAAATTGGCATCGTTCTGCAAACCTCGTTGTTGTTCTCTGACTCGATCAAGGCAAACATCGCCTATGGTCGCCCCGAAGCGACGATGGACGAAGTCATCGCCGCCGCGAAAGCCGCGCAAGCGCATGAATTTATCGAAGGCTTCACCAACGGCTACGATACCATCGTCGGCGAGCGCGGTGTGACTCTCTCAGGCGGACAACGTCAGCGCGTGGCGATTGCGCGCGCGCTGTTGATGAATCCGCGCATATTGATTCTCGATGACTCGACATCTTCTGTTGATACTCAAACTGAAAAGTTGATCCAAGCCGCGCTGGATACGCTGATGGAAGGACGCACCACCTTCGTCATCGCGCATCGCCTCTCCACCGTCCGCCGCGCCGATTTGATCCTTGTGCTGGATAAAGGTCAGATCGCCGAACGCGGCACGCATGAAGAATTGCTCAAGCGCGGTGGGCTGTACAAAGAAATCCACGATCTGCAATTGGTGGATCATGCTGGGTTTGCGGAGGAAATGGAAGAGATGCAGATCGAAGACATTGCGCCAGATGAGGACTCGCACGTGATCGCTTAATTCATTAACCGCGAAGCGCGCTAAGAACGCTAAGATTAAAGGCTTTTTCTTTGCGCTCTTCGCGCGCTTAGCGGTAAACAAAAACTATGACCACCAAAATCATCCCTCCTCAATTTATCACCCAATCGGAAGAGCAATTGGATAAGGGGTACGACCCCAAGGTTGCGCGTGGATTGTTGCGATTCGTGAAGCCATATGCGCCGCGAATGTTCTTTGCGTTGATGCTGATGATCATCGTCACTGCCGCGGCTGTGTCGGGACCGTACTTCGTCAAACTTGCGATTGATGAGGGAATCGGCGCGAAAGATGTCAACGCACTGAGAAATATCGTGGTGGCATATTTGATTGTGTCGGTCGTTCAACTGGTGACCAACTTTTACCGCGTGCGAATCATGTCTCGCGTGGGACAGCATGTGTTGTACGACGTCCGCACGGCGATGTTTGAGCATTTACAGAATCTCTCGTTGAGTTTCTATAATCGTTACAGTGTTGGGCGCGTCATCACAAGAGTAATCAATGACGTTGGGACATTGCGCGAGTTCATTACGTGGGCGGTGCTGGCGATCGTGCGAAACCTGCTCGGCATCATCGGCACGTTGGTTGCGATGCTCGCGCTCGATGTGAAGTTGTCGTTGCTCACGTTCACGGTTCTGCCATTCATGGTGTTGGCAACCGTCATCTTCCGCAAAGCCGCGCGGCAGAGTTATCGCAAGGTCCGCGCCGCCGTCTCGTGGACAAACTCGGTGCTGGCGGAAAATGTCAATGGCGTGCGGGTGGTGCAGGCGTTCTCGCGGCAGGAGAAAAATTATTCCAACTTCAGCGGGTATGTGAATCGTTATTATCTCGAAACGAGTCTCGATGCGGCGAAGGTTGCGTCGCTGTTCACGCCAGTGGTGGATGTCCTCGGCGCGATCGCAACTGCCATCGTCGTGTATGTCGGCGGCAAATATGTGTTGAATACCGAGATCACTGCGGGCGTGTTGATCGCGTTCATTTTATACATTGATCGCTTCTTCGAGCCGATCCGCGATATGAGTCGGCGCTTCGACACGCTTCAATCCACGATGGCGGGCGGCGAACGGATTCTCGAATTGCTCAGCCAGCCCGTCGAGGTTCGGGACGCGGAAAATGCCAAAGGGTTAGAGGCAATCGTCGGCGGCGTCCGATTCGAAGATGTCCAGTTTCATTATTCGGATGATCCGACTCTCGTCCTCAATCAAATTAATTTAGATGTGGATGCGGGGCAAACAGTCGCGTTGGTTGGCGAGACGGGTGCGGGCAAGACGACCATCGTGAAACTGCTGGCGCGCTTCCATGACCCGACGTCGGGCTGTGTGCGCGTGGACGGCGTTGACCTGCGGACGGTGACTCAGCAATCGTTGAGGCGGCAGATGGGTATGGTGTTGCAGGATCCGTTTTTGTTCACTGGCACGGTGAAGGAAAATATTTTGT
>CAYWCN010000020.1:0-46495 GCA_964456775.1 uncultured Anaerolinea sp. | reverse complement strand
TCGCCGCCATTTACAACCTTGAACTCAACGCAAATTGACTTTTGCAAGAGGTCTATTATGTAATTGGTATGTCAGATAAAATCACAGATGAATCCGCCAAAACCTTTTCAACGGCATTTTATCGTGCAATCGGTTATGGAAAAGACATAAAGACTGCCTTTGAGCTAGGCGTAAATCAAATCAGCCTAGAGAATTTGGGAGAGCAAGAAATTCCAAAGTTAATTTCTTTGAAGACCGATGAATCTAAAGTTGTTTTGAAGAGCAAAAACACTAAAAAAATTAAGTCTCAATCAATCACCGAAAGCGAAATTAAAGCGAGTATTGACGACTTAAGCGAAGTTATTAGTAAGTATGTTGAACAAAATCCATTATTGACTGATACTCAAATTATTGACAGATTGTCCAGTATTGTCAAAGCAAAAATTAACTATAAGTCATCTTTACCTGATGATTCAGGCACATTTGAAGTTTCAACAATTGCGGGGGATATTTATGTTCGCTTCACAGTGGAAGCCCAAATCCACGAAAAATATAATTTTGAAGCAAAGCCTCTCGACGACTCCGAAATAAAAATTGGTCATGCCAACAAGATGTATTCTGATAAACGTATATTTTTTACTTTTCTAGCGGCTGATAGTGGATTGCATGAATATGAAAAACCAACGGAAAGCCTTGATATAGTCTGGAACTCAAAAACACAAAATGAGCCGTTTCAAGATTTGCCATTTTTGATAAATCCACTACTCGCTGCTGAAATCAAGCGTGGTTTTTACGAAGCAATTCACGGCATTGCGACTCGTGGCGTTGACAACAATGCACCGATGGAATTTCTCCAATCTATGAGTTTGTATGAATACGAATTTCCTCAAGGGTTTCACCATAAAGTTAGCAACCATTATTTAGCAGGAATATTCCCATCTCAATATAAGGTTACAGTTGAAGCAATGCCAATATACAAAGTTGTGTACAAAAGATTGGCATCTAGAGAAAAGGGTTGGATATTCAAAGACTACTACACAGCCTTAGTAAAGGGTCAGATACATCTTATTGGAAAAGATGAATTACAAATATATAGTAAAAAAGAAAATGATGTCTAATAACTTTTCAGGAAATAATGGTTCATGAAAGCCAAGAGCGGGCTAACAAAGCGTGCACTTGACGGGTGGGATTCTGCGACATTTTCAGGCTTTTTCTACACCCAAACAGAATCCTGCTCTCGAAGTTTTGTCCACATCCGCCTACCCGCAAGTAACGCAGACCGTTAGCCCGCTATTGATCACACCATGATGCTAAAATAGGGATATTGATTCGAAAGGAGAAATGAATGCCAAAGCATACTCAATCGACACTCGATGTGATTTACGAGAACTGGGCGGGCTATAACAAGAGGCTCGAAAAATGCATCACCCCACTGACGAACGAGCAACTGTTGCTGCAACCTGCCCCGCGTATGTGGCCATTGACGCAGATTGTGCAGCACATTATCTCAGTTCGGGCAGGGTGGTTCAGCTACACCCTCCAGGATGCCGATGAAGCGATGAACAATTACACACTGTGGGGTCAACGCGATTCGCCAGAACGCACCGCGGCGGAACTGGTACATGGTCTCGATGAGACGTGGGCATTCATTGAATCTCGCTTGCAGCGCTGGACGCCCGCGGATTGTGCCAAAACCTTTCCAGATGAAGCAGATGGTCAAATATACGAAGTATCGCGCAGTTGGGTGATCTACCATGTGTTGGAACACGATTTGCATCATGGCAGCGAGGTTTCGTTGATCCTTGGTATGAATGGACTGCAGCCTATTGAGATTTGAACCGTGTCTAGTATTGAAACCAAGATAAGAAAAAGCAATACCGCCGCCCAACAAAGCGCGTACCTGAGGCTGTGGATTCTGCGCTTTTCGAGCATTTCCCTCGCCCGAACAGAATCCTACTCTCGAAGTTTTATCCACGCCCACCCACCCGCAAGTAACGCAAACCGTTGGGCAGTTCCTTGCAAAATAAAGTAATGAAACCAAAAACTCTTGTTACAGTTCTGCTTGTCTTTTTTGTCCTGACTTCTTGTATTCCAAAAACATCTCAATTGAACCCCGCAGTATATTTGGAGCAAATATTAAATGTGAATCAGTGCAAGAATCCTTGCTGGTTAGGCATTGAGCCTGGAATGACACTTGATGTAAAAGCCATTGAAGAAACTCTTATACAAGAGTATGGAGAAGAAGGTGTGTATACTAATCCCAAAGCCAGTTTGTCGGTCTTTTGGAGATTAAGAAACATTGATTTTCCACAACACGGTGCAGCGGTGCTGAATGAAGATAAGCAAGTAGTCTACACACAAGTATTCTTTGACGAAAATCGAATTACGATTGATAATCTTATATCAGCAATTGGCGAGCCTGAATATGTACTCCTTCACGGTTATAACTCACCACAAAATTTTCGTTGTGATGGAATATGGGGAGTGTTGTATCTTAAAACTGGATTGGAAATTCTAACCATCCAAACTGCTGAAACTATCAAAAAGTCACAATTTATTGGTTATATTGGAATAGAAAAGCCTAGTACGTTAAACGACGAACATTGGTGGTCTGATCCGTATATTTACAAAACTGTGGAATGGAAGGGTTATGGTAATTATTGTGTAAGTGATTGAAAAAAACTGCCCAACAAAGCGTTCTCAGAAACAGCTACGTAGGGACGAGTTGTAAGCCAAACTTGGCGGCTTTCCTTTCCAAATATTTGAGTTGTTGGTCGCGGCAGCGTTTTTTATATAATTTTCTGGCTTTAAGTTTTTTCTTGCTCCCAAACAGAGTCTGGTCATCGAGACTGTCGAGACATATAACTGCCCGCCCACAAGTAACACAATCCATTCACCTTGAAAGGAATCAAACATGAAAAAATTAAGGCAATATATCCCTTCGGTTACTATTCTCATCATATTCGGAAGCCTCGGCTTACTGCGCTTCTCACAGGGCGTGAGGGGTGTGGATGTGGTTGGGTTATCGGGGAGCGGGTTTGCGCTGGGGGTCGCTTTTCTGCTTCTGGTGTTAGGATTCACGGGGAAAATCAATCCGTGAGGTGATAGCGCAAGAAGAGGATTCGAGGTACGTATGCAGATCAAAGTGAGAGATATTGATATGTACTATGAGGAGGCGGGATCGGGTCGTCCGCTTTTGATGTTGCACGGTCTGCCCGGCGACCATCGTCAAATGACCTACGATATGGAGCCGCTGTTCCAAAACCGAGACGGCTGGCGGCGAATCTATCCCGACCTGCCCGGCATGGGGAAAACACGCGCCGCGGACTGGATCACACACCAAGACCACATGTTAGACATAACTTTGGAGTTCATGGATGCGGTCGCGCCCGGTCAACGATACGTTGTCGCGGGAGCATCCTATGGAGGGTATCTGGCGCGCGGGGTCATCTATCGCCGAGGCAGTCAGATTGATGGGATTTTATTAGAAGCGCCGACGATTGCTCCCAAAGACAAGAAGCCTACACTTCCCCAGCATCGAGTCATTCATACGGATGAGGCGTTTCTAAACGCTCTAACGCCGGCTGAACAAACCGTGCGAGAGGTGGCTGTTGCGCAAAGCATGCTTGTGCTGGAAGCATTTCGGAGTTCAATCGCGCCAGCCTTTGCCTTAGCGGACCAGGCGTTCTTGAAGCGTCTCAGCCAGAACTATTATTTCACGTTCGATATAGACCAACTGACAGAACCTTTTCCGGGTCCCACGCTTATCCTCACGGGCAGGTTCGATCATTGGTGCGACTATCAAGATGCCTACAATATTTTGGATAACTACCCAAGAGGCACGTTCATCGTGTTAGACCGGGCTGGTCACGGACTGGCTCGCGAACAACAAGTCCTATTTCGCGCGTTGGTCAGCGAATGGCTGGATCGAGTCGAAGAGTTTGCAGACGACGATCACGAAGAAAGGAAATGAGGGACGTATGAAAACCACAAAACGAGTCACTGGCATCGGGGGCATTTTCTTCAAAGCCAAAGACGCTCCAACACTGCAGGCGTGGTACAAGCGACATTTGGGGATTGATGTCCAAGACTGGGGCGGAGCCTCCTTCGATTGGATTGATTCCGAGGGTAAGCCGGTTGCAGGCACAACCGCCTGGCTGATCGATCCGCAAGAAAGCGATCACTTTGCTCCGAGTTCTGCCACTTTCATGGTCAACTACCGGGTGGAAGACCTTCACGCCTTGGTCAAAGCTTTGAAAGAAGAAGGCTGTAATGTGCTCGATAAGATTGACGAATCCGATTTTGGGAAGTTTGCCTGGGTGATTGACCCGGAGGGAAATAAAGTCGAGCTATGGGAACCGCCTCAGGGACAATGAGCAGACTCGTTTTTTGCGTCTTACTGATTCGGGTCAACGAAGCGCAACAGGTCGCCTAAATATCTCTCGGCGAATTCGATGATGACTACATCGGGCTCGCGCTCATTTACCCACGAAAGATTCCACAGTCCACTGCCGGTGTAGTTCTGGACATACAATCCGTTGTGGAAGTGTTCGCCAAGCATGGGGATCACGCTGAAGAAGAACGAATCGTAATACAGGACAAGGTCGGGCAAGTTCGCATCGCGGTTGTACGAAAACATCAACTTCCGCCCGCCGAGGTTCACGGATTTATAGGAACTGCTCAGGTCGAACAGCGGCGCAAATTGGATCTTCGATTCGAGGAGCGTCGTCGTTCCCATCACGGACGCAAGGTCGAGAATGCCCGGGTCGCGCGACACAGGCTGAAAGTCCGAGGCGGGATGCGCTGAGAGACTCGGATTCGTTTTGTTCAATTCACCCATGATCGCCGAATACGCAATGTACGCGCCGTAGTCGTTCCAGTGCGTATCGGTGGCGTAGTAGACCTGGCGCTCCGCTTTGGCGGCGAGCAGCGCGGGACGCAAGTCAACGATCTGCGTCTTGCCGTTGGCGCGCAAATAATTGACCGCCTGATCCAGTTTCGATGTCGTTCCGAAAACGGGGATTTGATTCGGAACGCGTTCGGGATAGATCGTGTTCTTGTTGGGCGATACAACGATCAGGAGTTTTATTCCACGCTGAGCATAACTATCCGATAGCGCGTCGAGATTCTTTTGAAAGTTTGCCAACTCGTCATCGCTGAACAATTCAACTTTTTGATAATCCTCGATGTCGCCTTCCGCAGTGTAGACCAGCCAATCGTCGTCGCCAACCACAACTTTGGGGAAGACGCGGTCGCCGAGGGCTAGTCGAAGATTCGACACAAGCGCGATCAGGCGTCCACGGGGGTAGAACGATTCCTCGATGGCGTTGGGGTCGAGCGCCAGAGTCCGCAGGGGAATCAATAACATCCCAAGAAAGATGACAACGAATGCTAATGAATATCGTTCTTTCATTTTAGAATCTTTCATAGATACCGGGCAGGAATTGACTGCTCGCCATCACGCCCACAGACAGCACGAACAGGATCAGCAAAACGACATCGGCAACCACGCGCAAAGGAAGCGACTTGTCAACGCGCGGCTGGATGAATGATCCGACGGGCAGGGCGAACAAGATGCCCGCCGCGAAAGCAATGATGAAAGACGGTTCGATGAACGGAAGCGGGCTGGTCGCAGTAAACGGAAGTTGATACGCCTCTTGATGCTTTCCGAACAAAAACAAAACGAAATCGCCCACGTAGTTCAGGTCTGGGGCGCGGAAGATCAGCCACGTGAACATGATCACCGCGAGCGCATACACATGGCGGATCGGACGAAATGTATTTTGCAACCAACGGTTCAAGAACAGGTTTTCGATCACGATGAAAAAGCCGTGTATCAATCCCCAAAGAGCGAATTCAATCGCGATGCCGTGCCAAAGACCCGTCAAAAGGAAGACAATTAAAATGTTTAGCGATTGTCCAATGATCGGAATTCGCCGCCGTTCCAGTGGATAGAAAACATAATCGCGGAACCACGACGAAAGCGAGATGTGCCAGCGCCGCCAGAAATCCCCGATGCCTTCCGCGATGTAGGGATTGTTGAAGTTTTCCGTAAAGCGCAATCCCATCATAGAGGCGAGACCGATCGCCATGTCGGTGTATCCTGAAAAATCGTAATAGATCTGCAGAGTGTATCCGATCAACGCCAGCCAGCCGACAAGAGGCGCGGTCGAACCGACGGGCAGGCTGAACACCGCGTCAACCACTTTGGCGAGCGTGTCGGCAATGAGTATCTTCTTCGCCAAGCCGAGCAGGAATCGGCGCGCGCCGTCCGCTACCTGTTGCGGATTCAAAGTCGGCGCGGGCAACTGCTCCGCCAACGTTCGGTAGCGGACGATGGGTCCCACCAGCAATTTCGGGAATAACAGAATGTAAAACGCGAAAGCGATCAACGATTTTTCACTCTTGACCGCTCCCTTTTTCACGTCAAGCAAATAGGAGATCAACTGGAAACTGATATAGGATAAACCGAGCGGAAACGTCAGGGTATCCAGCCAGTTGCTCGCGCGCGTTGGAAGCAGGTCGCCGTAGCGCAGAAGAAAATTATCTCCATACGTGACAAACACTTTGAAGGCAATCAGAACCCCGATGTTTACCAGCAAGCCGAATGGAAGAATCCATTTTGCGGGCTTGGAATCAAGTCGCTGACCGAGCCAATAGTTGAATAGGATCAGGATGAGAATCCAAATGAGATTGACCGCGTCACCCCACGCATAAAACAACAGGCTGGCGAGAATCCCAATGACGGGCCGCCAGCGCGGTTGCGCAAAAAAATATGTGATGAGAAAGAACGGCAAGAACAGGAATAAAAACAGGGCAGTGACGAAATTCATAATGAAGTCTCAACCCCGATTATACCCAGACGACCACTCTCGGCTTCCTGCTTTTTACTATCAAGGTTTGGACAGCGCAGGTCAATGGACGTATAATTCCGCCCTACTATGTTGTATGGATGATGATCGTGTAAACGTTAGTTAGTCCGCTTCATGGTAAAAGAATTTACAGAGTGGTTTTCAAAGGAGAGTAAGCTCATGAGCATTCTTCAAATTACAGGCGTATTGTTGATCTTCCTGCCAATTGCATTCAATGTGATTTTCTTCTTATTACAAAAGACCTTTGAATATCCTGATATTCTTCGCAAGCCCACGGAGTACATCCTTGACAAATTCAACGCGGGCGGCAGCAGACTCGTCATTACGTGGTACAGCTTTGCATGGACAGGATTACTGTTCATACCCATGGCGCTATTAGTAAACCAAGTGCTGGCAGAAAATACAATGCCTTACATGGCTTTGGCAACCACGGTTGGCGTGTTGGCTGGGCTTGTGCAATTTCTTGGTTTGATACGCTGGACGTTTTTGGTGCCCTATCTGGCAAAAACCTACTTTGAACCGAATAGCAGCCAAGCCAGCCGGGATAGTATCTCCATTATTTTTCAAGCATTTCATCGGTTTGCAGGAATGGCAATCGGCGAGCATCTTGGCTATCTCTGCACTAGCGTATGGACCGCCCTGGTTGCGCTCGCCCTAACCCAATCCTCGCAATTTAGCACATGGCTTGGCTGGGCTGGTTTTGTTCCAGCGCTCGGTATCTTTATCGGGTTGTTTGAAGAGGCGGGCTTCAAGGCGGCGGCCCTCATCAACGCCATTAGTTATATCCTGTGGTCTATCTGGCTGATTGCTGTTGGCGTGTTCTTCCTTCTGCACTGAACAGCAAACGTCAGCGAACCGGTATAGCGGTCAGGGAATGCGGAGATTTTGCAACTACGAATATTTCCTTGCTTGGCATTTTCCTATCCCCCGCCACAACAAACACCCTAAAAAGGAATATGTTATGTCAGAACAATCGAAGAAAAAACTGCGGACTCAAGCCGCGATTGCCGGTGTAACCGCCGCGCTAGCTGCCATCGCCGCAGTGTTGGTCATCGCGATCGGGAGCGCGCTCAATGCAAACATCAAGGTGGTCATACCAGTTGTCCTTCTGCTCATTGCGGCGGCGGGCGCGCTTCTTGCTGTTTCCTTTCGAGCCGCTACAAAAGCAAACAAGTCCGAGTAAGCCGCAGGTCGTTTCCACAGCAGGGAATTTAATGACGAACTCGAATCGATTGAGCAGCCGCGAACAGGACGTGGTAAATCTCCTCCTTGATGGCAAAAGCAATAAGTTAATTGCTTCATCCCTTCATATTTCTGAGCGGACGGTCGAATTCCATTTGAAGAATATCTTTGCCAAGTATCGAGTCAACTCCAGGGTGGAGTTGGTTTTGGCGCTCGGGAAGTCCACAGCCAAAAAACTAGGGGATTCCACAGTTGCGGGCGGGGACGAACTCGCCGAAAATGGAGACCGACCCAAATCCAGGAATTGGGTCGCACACTTGAGAGAAGCCGTCTCTATCATCGGCGAGGAGTTAAGAATGGAAAATTTGTTGAATTCAAAAGCCAACAGCGAAGCAGACTCGTCCACGTTCTTTGGCGCGATCCGCGTCTGCTTGGCAAAATACGCGGATTTCAATGGGCGGGCGGCGCGGCCCGAGTTCTGGTGGTTTGCCCTGTTCATAACGCTGGCGAGCGCCGCGTTTACTTATCTGAGCGAAACATTGGGCAGTGTGTTCATGATCGTCACCCTGCTCCCTCTTTTGGCGGCGGGAGCGCGCCGCCTTCACGACATCGGCAAAAGCGGATGGTGGCTAGCGTTCCTGCTCGTTCCAGTGGGCGGCATTGTCGTGGTCGGGACTTTGTGGGCACTGCCGACAGATCAGAACCTTTCGTAGAAAAATGGATCAGGATGATACGACTTGTATCATCCTGATTTTTTCCCCTTCTTCCAATACCGCAACAACCCATCCGCGCTCATGCCGAGGGGATTGGCGAGTTCGTAGGCTTTGACCACAGCCTCGCTCAGCCCAGCTGACTTGCCCTCATCCATCATCCATTTTGTAAAACTCTCGCGTAATTCTTCGATGGGCGGTTCGGAGGGCATCGCTTGCTCCATCCAACGCGCGGCGGAGTCGAGTCCTTTTTCCACTTCGGTGAGTTGCCAATCCACATCAGCATAGATCCCAAAGTGAGTCGGCGCGATGCGCGGGGATTTGAGCGCGCGCAGTTTCGCGACACTTTCCATCCAACGTTCGAGGTTCAGCTCAGGCGGAGGCATCGGCACGCGCAGATATTGATAACCGGGGATTCGCACGCCGCCCACGTCGCCGCAGAAGACGATATCTTCAAATTGATAAGCGAAGTGATGCTCCGCATGACCCGGCGTGTTGTGCGGAATAAATTCCGCGTTGGCGATCTTGATCCCTTCGCCATCGCTCGCAATGTGCAACTTATTCTCAGGCACAGGCAAAAAATCTCCCCACAGAGTCTGCATGCGGTCGCCGTAGATTCGCGTTGCGCTGGCGATCAATTTTTCAGGGTGGAGCATATGCGGCGCGCCGATGGGATGCACATAAATTTCCGCGCCTTGCGTTGCGAGCCAGCCCGCCGCGCCCGCGTGATCGAGATGGATGTGCGTGAGCAGGACGTGAGTCACATCACGGGTGGATAAGCCTTCCGCTGTGAGACCAGCCGCAAGGGAGGAAAGAGTCGAGCCCGGTCCGCTTTCGATGAGGACGACAGCATCCCCCAATCGAATCAAATAAGAAGCAATAGCATGAGTCCGCCCTTGAAAATTTAAGTCAAGTGTGACAATACGGGTTTGCGCCATGAGGTATCCTGCGAGTTGGTTTTATCATAGAAAGAGGAAAGCGTCACGCTGAGGTCTTCGTCGCAATGCACGCGGCAGACGGGAATCTTGCGCTCATCGAGCGATCGGGCAAGGTCTTCATTGCTCGCGCGCGCGCCGAACGAAACGGTCATCATCAACACCACAACGGGACGCAGACCGCGACGCTGAAGACTGTCCACCGCGATCAGCAATTCGGGATAAACCGTCGGCGTGATGAGGATCGCGCTCGAGCCCTGCGGCAACTGCCCCATCTGCGCGGTGACGAGCGTGGGCAGTGTGAACGAACTCTCGGCTTGGATGAACGCCAACGCCTCGAGAATTTTCGCCTCCTGACGTTCGCTTCTTTCCGCCGGGATAATTTTGTACGCGTTCTCGGAGGCTGTCACTAAACCGACAGCGCGCCGCCCCGCCAAAAAATAACGCGACAGCGACGCGGCAACGCTGATGGAGTATTCAAGCGTGGACGGCGCGAGTTTCACCTTGCGGCGTTTGAGAAGGAAGAGGTCGTCTGGCGGCGGAGGTTCGATGGCTTCACTGGTTTTCGAAACATGCGCGCGCTGATTCGCGTCTAAAAATATCCACACTTCCGATTGGGGGTCTTGTTCGAATTCTTTCACCATCAAATGACCGCGCCGCACGCTCGTCCGCCAGTGGATTCGTTTGAGCGGATCGCCCGGCACATATTCGCGCACGCCCGCCGCATGAGGAGTGACATCGTGCGACTTGCGCCGGATCACCTGCCCGCCCGGCAGCAAACCCGGCGGCGAAAGGAATGCAGACACGCCGAACAACATCGGCAGGACGACCAGCGAATCGTTCGCGGGGAAAGTCTTCGAGACGCGGAAGATGCCGAACGGGTCGCCCGAACTGATGCGCGTGGGCCCAAGGGCGAATCCGCCGCGCATGGTGAGCCAGGTGCGGGCGGTGTAGGAACGTTTTTGTTTTGGGAGGAGCAACGTCAACACGCGCGAACCGCGTGCGAAGGGAATCCCCGATTCGTTCGCCACTTCCAGCCAAAATTTTGGCGTGCGGCTCGCGTTGAAGATCTCGTAATGCTCCTCGAACACATCGCCTACCGCGGCGCGCAACGAACGCGCGCGGCGTTCCACGCGGATGCCTCGCAGTGAAGTGACCGCCATCCACCATGTCAAAAGGAGGAGCAGTAATCCCGTGTAAAACAGGCGCACATAAAAGACCGCGCCATCCACGAACGAGCCGATTCCCCCAACCAGCAAGATCACCAGAAGGAACGCGCGACCCGCGGTCACTTCGCTTTGCCTTTGCCTTTTTCAACCGACGCGCTGTAATCGCCGCCCGGCACCGGCGCGCTGATCAATACTTCTTGCACGATGCGGTCCGCGCTCAACTCGCGCAAACGCGCCGCAGGCGAGACGATGATGCGATGTCCTAAAACGGCAACCGCCAGCGCTTTCACGTCATCAGGCAACACGTGATCGCGTCCGTGCATTGCGGCGCGGGCTTGCCCAGCGCGGAACAACGCCAAACTCCCGCGCGGGCTCGCGCCGAGATACACATCGCCGCTGTGGCGCGTGCGTCCGACGATGTCAATGATATATTTTTGCACGGCAGGCGAGACGAATATTTTGCGGACTTCCTCGACTGCCTTCAACAACTCGTTGGCTTTTACCACCGCCTTCAACGTTTCGATCGGATGTTTGAGCTGTTGCCCGCTCATCACCCTCATCTCCTCCCCCGGGCTTGGGTAGCCCATGCGGATTCGCAACAGGAAGCGATCCAATTGCGCTTCGGGCAAGGGGAACGTGCCTTCATATTCAATGGGATTCTGCGTGGCAAGCACCATGAACGGTTTGGGCAATGGATGCGTGACCCCGTCCACCGTCACCTGCCGCTCCTCCATCGCTTCCAACAGCGCGGCTTGAGTCTTCGGCGTGGCGCGGTTCACCTCGTCGGCGAGGACGATCTGTCCCATGATGGGACCGGCGCGGAATTCAAATTTTTGCTTCTGCTGGTTATAAATGGACACGCCCGTCACATCGCTTGGGAGCATGTCGGGCGTGAATTGGATGCGGTTGAACGTGCAATCGAGGGATTTCGCCAGACTGCGCGCGAGCATGGTCTTACCCACGCCCGGCACGTCTTCGATCAGCAAATGTCCCTGACACAATAAGCCAATGACAACGAGTTCCAATGCTTGAGACTTGCCCAGGATCACTTGTTCGAGATTGCCGGCGAGTTTTTCGCCAAACGCTTTGAGGTCGGTCATGAAAGAGGTTCCCTTTCCCGTTCTAAGGTTGTATTGCCGCCCTGATTGTACGAGTATTCGATGGCATGGGCAAGTGAATTTCCTCCCTCTATGGAGGGGTGTTGCATCATGTCGTTGCGAGACTCACCTCACGCCGCGAAACAATGCCTTGAAACGAGGAGATTGCTTCGTCGTCGCTTCGCTCCTCCTCGCAACGACATTTTAGTTTCGTGTATAATCTGCGTCGCCCGTCCCCGTAGCTCAATGGACAGAGTAACAGACTTCGAATCTGGTGGTTGCGCGTTCGACCCGCGCCGGGGACGCCATTTTATTTTTTGGACGCAGATAAACTCTACGTTTGAGCGCAAATCAGCGTCCTAAACTTCCCAGTTCATGCGCGATCTTCCCTCCGAAGCAAAATTGATTCAGATGCTCCTCAACCGCCTCGAGCGGATCTCTGTCGATTCAATTTGGGCGCATCGCGCCAGCGGACTGCGCGGAAGCCTGCTCAAAATGTTGGAACAATTCGAAGAGGGGAATCCCCCGGAGCCAGCCGAGTTCAAGTCTGTGATGCGCTATGGGTTTCACATTCTGCGTGAAGCGGCAAAGGAAATGGGGTAAGATACATCTCGCCACGCCATGTCAGGGTGTGCGGAGCGTCCTTCGACTGCGCTCGTCGAAACGAACACTCCTCGCTCCGCTCAGGACGATCATCACATCACAGAAAGCAAGGACATGCCCGATCTTTACACGCTCAACCCAAGCCAAATCATCATGTACGTCACCGAACATTGCTCCGACTGCGTCCGCGTGAAAAAGTATTTCGAGGCGAAAGGCATCCCCTACCTCCGCGTGGGGCTTGAAGGGGATGAACGAGCCACCCAATTTGTAACCCAGGTCAACCGTGGATTCCGAAGCGTGCCGACCATCGTGTTCCCCGACGGCTCAGTGCTAGTCGAACCGAGTTGGGATGAATTGAACAAGAAATTCATGAATTGACATGACACGTAGGGGACTATTCTCAGCAGGTCAACAGAGATACAATGAGGGAGAGGAGCAAAAATGAAACGAGCAACACCTTTCATCTTGATCGCGCTTTTGCTGGCGTCGTGCAATGGCTGGATCATCCAACCCTTGCCGGGCAATCCGCCGACGCCGTTCCTGCCGTTCACGCAGCAGCCGTCCGTTTTCACCGCCACACCGGTCGTGATCGGAGTTTTCACAGCCTCACCAACGCCGAACGTCAGCACGCTCACGCCGAGCCTAACCCCATTCACAACATTGACAAACACCGCAGAAGCCGCGTCGCCCACACCGACAGCCACATCCACTCCGCCAACATCCACCTCCCCGTCCATCTCGCTCAGCGTGATCGGATGCAAAACCAGCATTGATCTAACACACGGAATGGGCGAAGTGACCGACGCGTACGTTACGCTGAAAAATACCGGCGGCGTAGAATTGACAAACATCAAAGTGACCCTGCTCGCGCTCGACCCCGGGCAACAAACGCACCCCGACCAGACCGCGCTCATCACGTCCCTACCCATTGGGTATCAGGTGACGATGAAACTCACAGCGGATACCACGTACAAGCAGGCGACGCCCATTCAAGTGGAGGTGAACAGCGACCAGGGACTCTTCCCCCGCGAAGGCGCCGCCTCTTGCACCGAAATCGGCCTGTTCGCTCCCGTCCCCAGCGGACTCAAAACCCCGGCGCCTATCACGCCGTAAGCAAAACGATCCGCAGATCGCGCAGATTTCGACGATATTTTTCGAACTGTACGATCTGCGGAAAAATCATCTCGACCCGTAACAAGGGAGAAAGTCAACTATAATTAACCTCATGGCAAACGAAAACCTAAACACACTCCGCAATAAGATCGCCATCCTCATAGACGGCGATAACGCGCAATCATCCTTGCTCCCACAAATGCTCGTCGAGGCAGGTCGGCACGGACAAGTCACCGTCCGCCGCATCTACGGCGACTGGACGACGAACAGCATGAACTCGTGGAAAGACACGCTGAACTTCCACGCCTTCCAGCCGATCCAGCAATTCCGCTACACCATCGGCAAGAACGCCACCGACAGCGCGATGATCATTGACGCGATGGACATTATGCACTCCGAGGTCGTAGACGGGTTCTGCCTCGTCTCATCCGATTCGGATTACACGCGGCTGGCAACCCGCATCCGCGAGACGGGCATCTTCGTGATGGGTATCGGCGAAAAGAAAACGCCTAAGGCGTTCGTCAACGCCTGCGACTTGTTCGTCTACACCGAAAACTTGCAGGCAGAAAAGAAAGCGGCGCAACAGAAACAAGCGCACGCAAAGAAAACGACGAAAAGCAAAGACGGCAAAGAAGAAACTGACCCGATGCCGATGCTCAGTCAAGCCTTCGAAATGGCGGCGGGACAAGACGGCTGGGCTCCGCTCGCAGGGATGGGCAACGCGCTCTACCAACTCGACCCGGGTTTCGATCCGCGCACATACGGTCACAAACAGCTCTCGAAGATGATCGCCAGCCTCAAAGACCGCTTCGAGATGCGCACGAAGGATATGGAGGGTCAGCAGATCTTTTATGTGAGGATGAAGGAGTAAGCTTTTTACCTTCAGCTGTTATTCACTAGCGACAAAATCAGCTCTTGAAATCAACAGTTCATAAATCAATGATAACTTTTATTCCCTACAAACATTTTTCTATTAATACTACCCTGAGTCTGGAATATTTATTAAACTTAATTTCAAGTTCAATTTCACCAGCGAAATATTCTGTATGGGAATCTCCTGTTTCGAACAGAAAGAAATTTCACGGCACAGTATCGGCTCAGGGGTTTACAATCAGCATCCCTCAAGATATGCAAAATTCATTCACAATCTTTATGTTTGGGAGATTTATCCCTACCCAAAACGAATTAAAGATTGACGTACGATTAACATTACACCCTCTCATTATGATTCCTATATCCCTCGTATGGCTGATATTTGTATTTGGATTCATTTATCATTTGGCGACAACAGGCATTGTATTAGACAAGATTTTACTAGGTATTATTCTTTCATATCTGTTTATGTGGTTCGCATTCTCTATCGAAGCAAGTCAATTGGAACGATTCATACGTACTCTAATCGAAGAAGGCAAAATAAAAGAATAATTTCCCTCACTTTTAAAACATGGCTAACAAAGTGCGTGCCAGGCGGCGGGGATATTACAGCCTCGAAATGCGCACGAAGGATATGGAAGGTCAGAAGATCTTTTATGTGAGGATGAAAGAGTAAAAGAGATGAACAAAGACTTTAAGGCGGAAGATGCCAAGAGGAAACATCGGCGCCGAGCTATCAGGCTACTTGCACAAATCACTCAGGGGAGGATTATTTTTCTGTTCATCTTTTTGTTGGCAATTATCCTGATTCTCACGTTGAGAGTAGGTGAAATTTGGTGGACAGCCTGGATGACAGAATATCGCACTAGAATTATTGGTATCTTAATCTTGGCGGAACTTATATTAGGTTTCTCGGCTCCAACTATCATAGAAGCCAACAGTAATCCACGGGCGCTTAAAGGACCAGGCAAAAACCCGCAAATGGGCGGGGATCAATAATCAACGGTTAACTATATGTGGATTGAGCGAGCCTCAAATACCGCTTCGAAATTTGAACGAAGAATGCAGAGGCTGACCAAAAAATGCCTAATACCAATTGGGGTTTAAACAGTTTGTAATCGGGTTTAGACATCACTAAGTAGCTTTGCCTATCAGAGACATGCACCAACGGAGTCTATCAACATGAATAAACAACGGCTTGAAGCGTTTTCTGATGGCGTTTTTGCAATTGTTATTACCCTTCTAATTCTGGATATTAAAATCCCAGAAGCGTTACCCGCAGAGCTGGGCGGAGCGCTTCACAGAATTATCCCCCAAGTATTGACGTATATCTTAAGTTTTTTCATCGTGGGCTTATATTGGAATTTGCATCATCAGGTATCCACACAGATTAAGCGGATCGACGAGCCTTTCACCTGGCTTAATCTTGTTTGGTTACTTTTTGTCAGTATCCTGCCATTTCCTACGGCACTGTTGGGGCGATACCCGCTACAATCAATTCCCCTAACGGTCTATGGAATTAATCTGATCCTGGTGAACGTGACTGGTTTTGTTATTTTGGCATACTTGCAGAGGCGTCCAAACCTGCGGATCACGCCAATGAGCGTGGCTGAATTGCGTGGGCTTGCTCCAATTTATGTAATCGTAAACGGGTTATATCTCGTTGCCATCGCGTCTGCCTGGTTCTATCCGTGGTTGAGCTATGGGATTTATGTCTTCGTTCTCCTCTGGGTGATAGGAAGGTCTCTTCGAAGGGTCAGTTCCGCTATTCAAGATATTCAGGTGCGCGAATAAGCGAATTTTTCCAGCAGGTCGGTTGTGGAAGGATGTTATTTCCAACTATCAAGGAGTATCGCCATGTTCTTCACTTTTCTTCGCCGCCGCTTTCTCTTTTCAATATCCGACAATTTTGGGAGAGGCGCACTTGGAGACATATCGGAAGAATCCCTGCGCGCGGCAGACGCTGAGCAAATGCGGATCATTGTGCAAGCGGATGCAGAAGCACAGCAAGTATTCATGCACCCCAACTACATGATCAATGGGCCGTCGAATCGCGTAATGCACAAGGACGTACTCGTAGACATGTTAGCGCACGGCAAGACGGGAAACGACTTGTTCGAGCGGGTGATCGAGGATCTGGCTATCACCGGAAATGTGGGAATCGTGATGGGACGAGAGGCAGTGCATCCCACTCCTACGAGCGAACTCGGCATGCGCCACGGCGACAAGGTTTTGAATCGTCGCTTTACAAACGTTTTTCTTTTCGAAGACGGAAAGTGGCGTTTCCTTGCACGTCAGGCGACGATCGTGTGAACTGAACGCATCGCACTTGAACCGTTCAGATATGTTTTAGCAAGGAAGTCTATCAACAGTAAACAGCAATGCGGTATCTCCTCAAAAAACAAAAATCCTTTTTGCTTCTTTGGTTGATCTTATTCCTGTCATCTTTGGCGTGTAAAATCACCGCGCCGCCACAGTCAAATGAGTCAGCCGTTCCACCCAAACTCATTCTGCAACGCCTGAGCGTCGCCTTCTTGGGTCAGGACGGAAGCGCCGTCATCGGCAGTGGATGCCCGGGCAACGACGGAAAAGGAACGATCATTGATTATCATCTCGTCGTGGGTGGCGTGGATGAAAGCAAGGAAGTCCATCGAATTATCGTGGCAGGCGACAACTCCACGCTCACGTGGGAATTTCCGTGCAGTGACAATTGGGCGCTCTCGGCGTCAAATTTAGGAAATGGGAATTGGGAAATTTTCATCGCCCCTTCGTTGCCGTCCAAAGTTTATACGGTGATGTTCTTTTATAGCGATGATACATTTGCTCTTGGGGTCGGCGTTGTGCCTTAGTTTTTATGATTTCATCCCATGGCGAACCAATTCTCTTCAATGACTCTTTCACGGCGAGCGGGTGTATTTCTTCAATGTTGGGTTGAGATAGCCCTGCGCGGGTTGACGAGGCTGAGGGTGATGATAAAATTGAGCAACTCGCGCGTACGATCGCCAGCCTCAATGACCACATCGAAATGCGCACGAAGGACATGGAAGGTCAGCAGATCTCTTATGTGAGGATAAGGAATAGGGATTTTAATCTTCCACTGCCTAATCTCCCGTTTTGTGGTGTTATACGGTGACCGCTTATAAGCAGTTATGCGGCGGCAGTATAACCCCTAGTTAGCCCGCCCTTTACCACTGGCAATTTCGATTCGAGCGAGTACAGACTTGAATACCAATCATCAAGTGAGGTTATTGTGTTAGATATTATCAACCTTCCCGAATTCACTACAATTGAATGCTCCCTAAACGACTTGCCTCTGCCAATAATTGAAAAAATCAATCCTTTTCTAAACCAAGATGAAGGACCGCATTTATGTATAGTGCATACAGATTCATTAGTAGGCGAAAAAATAAGAGAGTTCAGGGTTTACGTTATATCTCCTTTATGTGTCATTTATTTGGTCAATGAAGCTAAAGACGGTAAATACGTTTTCGATACACCCACTCACGGTCACGAAGGTTGTATTTTTCTTTCTGAGATCACAGGAGTACAACGACGCGAGTGGAGTAAGGGGGGCAAAGTAAAACTTGTGAGTCCTTCTGGCGTTATGGACGTGGAGTTTATTTTTAGAGATTTAAAATTGCTGAGAAAGTTTGAAACGTTTTTAATCTCATTAAAAAGGAGTGGTTACCATGTCAAATGAGCAGTGGGAATATTGCGAATTGTGTATGAATGACTGGAAAGGTAATAAGGAAAAAGGCTATCTTTACGATGTATGGGTTCAATACTATAGCCCCGAAAAAACATCATTCTATCAACTTGCCGAGATTGAGGGAAATAATTCAAAGACATTTAGCTACAACCCTTTTTCTTATGCTTTTCGGCTACTTGGAGCCGCAGGTTGGGAGTTGGTGTCCCATCAAATGGCATCAGGAGGCGATGTAAGTATTTATTTTGCTTGGCATAAAAGAATTGCGATATTCAAACGACCTGTTCAAACAGGCAGGGTAGTTGATGAGCCTAAGCTATTTGAAATCATCAACGCGGGCTAACAAAGTATGCAGCGGACGGCGGGGAGTCTGCGGCTTCGAGAAACATTTTCTGGCTTTAGGTTTATACTGCTCTCAGGCTTTTTTCTACCCCCGCCCCCGTCCGCCGCTAACGCCAGCCGTTAGTCTTTACCCAATCCCTCATACACATCCACGATCTGCTTTGCAATTTTCTCCCATGCGTAATCTTGCGCGTACGCGGCGGCTTGAGCGCTCATCTTCGCGTGCAACTCGTCATCGTTCAATAACCACGATAATTTTTCGCACAGCGTTTCTGGTTCTTCGGCGGGAATGGTGAATCCCGTTTCACCATCACGCACGAGGTAGGCGAGCCCGCCCACTTCGGAGGCGATCACGGGCGTGCCGCACGCCATCGCTTCGAGCGCGACCATGCCGAACGACTCGTAATGCGACGGCATCACGACAACCTCCGCCGCCGAATAATAATACGAAAGTTTATCCTGATCGCGCACGCCTAAAAACACCACCGATTGATCCAAGCCCAACACTTCACATAAATTTTTCAAGCGCGCCATTTCAACGTTCATCTCTTCGGGGCTTGCCGAAGGGTCGCCGCCGATAATCGCAAGATGCACAGGGCGCGACTCCTTCATTTGCAAACAAGACATCGCCTCGAGCAACGTGTCCACGCCTTTGAGCGGCTCGATGCGCCCCACGAACAGGATCATCCGATCTTCGGGCTGTAACCCGATATACATTTTCGCTTCATCGGATGGGATCGGATAAAAGCGACTCACATTCACACCAGGCGGGATAACGACCATTTTGGACGCGTCGGCTTTGTAGAGGAATCGCAACTGCGTCAGCTCTGCCAACGTGGCGACAACGATTCGGTCCGCTCGACGGAGAACCTGCTTCTCACCCTCGATTCGGTACGCCCCTTCACGCTCCTCGTCCGTGCGCGCGATGCGGTTCTTCATCTCGCCCAAAGTGTGGAACATGTGGACGATGGGCGAACCAGCCCACCCGTCGGAAAGAGACGCGGCGGCAATTCCAGACATCCAATAATGGCTGTGGATGATGTCGTATTTAATTTTCTTGTCGCACGCGAAGGCTTTGATGCCATCCACAAACTGCGGGATGTAATTTGCGAGTTCCTGTTTCGGCATGGGATGCTCGGGTCCCGCAGGGATGTGGACAACGCGGTTGCCGTAGCCGAGTTCGTGCAAGACGTGCGGCACGTGATCGTCTTGCGAGCGCGTGAACACATCCACGTGGATGTCCATTTTGCCGAGTTGGCGCGTGAGCTCGCGGACGTAGACGTTCATCCCGCCCGTGTCTTTGCCGCCCAGCGTGGCGAGCGGACAGGTGTGATAGGAAAGCATTGCGATGCGAAGCATAGGTTTATTTTCTCACGACACAGACGATGCGTGGGGTTGAAAACTTGCGGGTTTATTTGGTTTCCTTTATAATCCCCGCTCGCTGAAATGGTAGTGACGACTGAAGTCGTCACTACGGGTAAATCGCCACCGTGGCTCAGTTGGTAGAGCAGACGATTCGTAATCGTCAGGTCACGAGTTCGAATCTCGTCGGTGGCTCAAATAGTTGAAAGTTTGCAAGTTGAAGGTTGGAAGGTTTTGAACTTTCCAACCTTCAACTTTTAACCTGCAAACAACGAGACAACCGCATCCCTGAATATCTGCGTGTGGTAATCCACATCTTCCTGTGAAATGTCGGGCGAGATCAATGCCATGTTGTGAAAGGGAGTCAGCAAGATGCCGCGGTTGAGGGCGAAGAGGTGCATGTAGCGGTCGAGTTCGGGGTCAATGGCGGCGTGCGCTTCCCCTCCGTTGCGCGGAGGGGTTGGGCGGAACCAGTATTCTGAGCGGTTGCCGAGGCGTTTGACGATCCACGGGAGTTCAAATTCTTTTATCACGGCTTCAACGCCTGCGGTGAATTTCTCTTGCAAGACAATTGCTTTTGTGTAGAAGTCGTCGGTCAGGACGTGTTGAAGAGTCGCTTTCATCGCGGCGATGGAGAGGGCGTTGCCTGCGAGAGTCCCGCCGATGCCGCCGACGTCCGCGTCGTCTGTGTGGAGGCGCGCGGAGAATTGTTTACTCACTTCTTCAGTGAAGCCGTAGACCGCGGCGGGGACTCCTCCAGCGAGAGGTTTGCCGAGGGTGAGGAAATCAGGTTGAAGGGCGAAAGAAGCGGTGTATCCGCCTGGGCTCGCGCAGATAGTGTGAGTCTCGTCAATGATGAGATACGTCCCATATTTTCTTGTGATCTCACGGAGGGCATCGTGATAGCCCGCGTCAGGATGGATGATGCCGATGTTGGTCATCACAGGCTCGGCAAGGACGGCGGCAACGTCGCGGGCGGAGAGGGCGGTTTCGAGGGCGGCGATGTCGTTGAACTCGATGACCTTCGTCGTTTCGCGCGGGTCAACTTGCGGACCCATGTTGTTGGGGCGCAAGATCGGCGTGCCTTCTTCGTCGAGCGTGATGAAGGTTTCGTCCACCGAGCCGTGATAGCAATAGTTGAAGACGAGAATTTTTGGGCGACCCGTGATGAGACGCGCCATGCGCAGGGCGAATCGATTCGCGTCGGTGGCGGTGAGGGCGAATTGCCAGTACGGAAGTTTGAAGCGGCGCTGCAATTCTTCGCCGACCCAGATCACATCTTCGTACGGAAGCATGAGCGTGATACCTTTTTGAATTTGCTCGGTGATGGCGTTTAATGTCGCGTCGGGCGAGTGACCTGTCATCGCGCCTGTGTCGCCGAGACAGAAATCAATGTATTCGTTATCGTCCACGTCGGTGAAGCGCGCACCCTTCGCCGATTTGACGAAAACGGGGAACGACCCCGCCCAGCGAATCATCCACAACATCGGCACGCCGCCGTGCAACGACTTGCGCGCGCGTTGGTAGAGCTCGTGTGATTTGGGGTGGGTATTGTGGAAGAGGGATTCTTCTTGTTGGAGGAGTTGGGTGAGGTAGGCGCGATCAAAGGTTGGCATAAGCGATGTAAGTCTCACGAGATTCAGAGACTATTCTTCTTGGCTAACAGATAAAATTTAGCAATGGCTTTAGACTCTCTCGACGAGCTTTTTAGGATTCTGTTGGATCTTACGCTTATGAGATTATCAAACATCAAGTTAATCACACACATAGCAACAAGATTACTCGTGTCTAATATTGAAACCTACTAAAACTGCGGCGGTCACCGAGATTCCACCAGGGTTGAAAGCTTGTAAGTCTTCCATCTCATCATTACTCACCATATTAATCATATTCTGGCTCATAGCATGAGCTGTGTATCTTTGACTTAAGAAGTCGCTAGTATCTGGGTTAACATCTTCAATATGTATGACACCACCAAGCTTTATCTGGGCAGCTAAACAATAATTCTCCGCCTTACTGGTTGCCGCCTCAACCGCCTTTCGCCTAGCGTCAGCACGTAATTCCCTCAAGCGGCTCGTCTGAAAATTGACATCACCAATTTCATTTGCTCCAGAGTCTACTAGACCCACTAGAAAATGCTCTAATTGATCCAGTTCAAATAACATAGTATGAAAACTCGCTCTGGCTTCATAACCAATAAATTTTCTAGTTCCTCCCATAAAATCCCATGCTTGAGTCAAGGATATCCGAGACGAACTGGTCTCTTTCTTGTAATTGGCATGCTGAAGAAAATCAGCCACCTTTTTAGATATATCTCTAACTACTCGAAATGCCTGTTTTGGGTGGTTTTCGGTTTTCGAAATAGCAAATTGAATTGAGGCAACGTCAGGCTCAACGCGAATTACTGTTGACCCATATGTGGTTACTCCGAACGGCTGGCGAATTGCCTGAAATGGGGACATGGCGAACCTCCTTTAATCGATCTCTATAGCCATGAGTATATTCAATCTAAATACCAGCAACCTTGCAAGAGCAATATAAAATTAAACAATCTAATTACATCGATTTCATTTAATCACTTCCCCTAACGCCTCCCCAAATATCTTCAACCCATCATTGACCTGTTCACTTGTCACATTCAACGGGGGAATCCAGCGCAGGGTATTATCGTACGTTCCGCACGAGAGGAGCAACATTCCCTTTGCCTCGGCAGAGTGAATCACATCTTTCACCATTTGCTTTTCTTTCGCGCGGTTGCCGTTCGCTGTAAATTCGGTGCCGATCATCAGTCCCTTGCCGCGCACATCGCCGATCTGCGGATATTCCTCCTGCAACTTGCGAAGTCCCGTCATCAGTTGGATTCCTTTTTCTGTCGCGTTCTCCAGCATGTTTTCATCACGCATCGCGCGGATGGTGGCGACTCCTGCCGCGCAGGCGATGGCGTTCCCGCCGTACGTGCCGCCGATGGAGCCTGTGTCCACTTTTTTCATGATGTCTGTCCGCGTGAAGACGCCTGAAAGCGGCATGCCTGAGGCGATTCCCTTGGCGGCGGTGATAATGTCTGGAATCGCATCGAAGTGTTCGAGCGCGAACCACTTCCCTGTTCTGCCAAATCCCGATTGGACTTCGTCGAAGATGAGCATGATGCCGTGCTTGTCGCAGATTTCGCGCAGTCCTTTCATAAAGGATGTCGGAGGGACAACGTATCCGCCCTCGCCCAAAACGGATTCAATGAGAATCGCGGCGGTCTCTTTCGGCGCGGTCTGCGAGGCGAGCAGGTATTCGAGTTGCTCCAAGCAATATTGGCTGGCTTGTTCCTCGGTCATGTTCATGGCATACGCGTACGGAAACGGCGCAACATAGACTCCCGCCATGAGCGGAGCGAATCCCGCGCGGTAGATCGTTTTGGAGGTGGTCAACGACATCGTGGCGTGAGTCCGCCCGTGGAAGGAGCCGTTGAAGACGATCACGTTCGGTCTGCCCGTGACGACCTTCGCTATCTTGACCGCATTCTCCAACGCCTCCGCGCCTGAGTTGGCGAAGTAAAACGAATCAATCGAGGGCGGAGAAATTTTCCGCAGTTCTTCGATCAGTTGCAACATCGGCTTGTGGATGACGATGTTCGCCTGCGCGTGGATGAAACTGCCCGCCTGTTCACGGATCGCTTCGACGACTTTCGGGTGGCAGTGACCCGTGTTCGTCACGCCGATGCCGCAGGTGAAATCGAGCAGTTTGCGCCCATCGTCGGTGTAGATGTACGATCCCTCCGCGCGGTCGGCGACGAAGTTGAAGATGCGCGTCCACGCGGGGGTCATGTGGGGGAAGTTGTCTTGGTAAAGTTGGCTGGTCATAAAAAATCCTTTTCTGGGTATTGGCTATCAGGCTTATAATTGTTTTAGTAGATGTCTTGCATAAATGAATTCTGCTTAGCCACAGAGTTCACTGAGACCATTGAGAAAAATCTCTTTTTTTTCTCTGCGCTCTCTGTGGCGAAGAACCATTCGTAGGATGTCAGTTTTACAAATCATACTCGTTTGAACACCGAGGAGCAATCCATGGATCGAGAAAAACTTGCCTTTATCAACCCCGCGACGGGAGCCCAGTTCGGCGAGGTGACGATGTCCACGCCTGAGGAGGTGAAGCAGGCTGTAGACGAGATGCGCGCGTCGTTCCCTGCGTGGAGCGGGAAATCCGTCAAAGAGCGGGTGCGCATCCTGAGAAAATTTCAAAACCTGTTGATCAACCAGCGCAACGAAATCTCCAGCGTGGTGAGTCAGGACACGGGCAAGAACCGCCAGGATAGTTTAATCGAATTATTCGTCACAGTGGACCTGCTCGCACAGAATTGCGCCAACGCCGCCAAGTGGTTGAAGAGGCGGCGGGTTTCATCGGGCTTGTATCTCATGAAAAAGTGCTACGTCGAGCATCGTCCACATGGCGTGGTGGCGGTGATTTCTCCATGGAATTATCCATTGATGATCTCATTAACGCCAATGCTTTCAGCGTTATTGGCAGGCAACACTGTTGTGCTAAAAACCTCAGAAGTGACGCCTGCCGTTGGCGCATTCCTCGAAACATTGTTCAAAACAATCCCTGAGCTTGCTCCTTTCGTGCGCGTGGTGCATGGAGACGGAAAAGTTGGCGCGGCTTTGACAAACAGCAGACCAGATTATATTTTTGTAACAGGCTCTACCGCTACTGGAAAAAAGATCATGCAAGCCGCCGCCGAAAATTTTATTCCAGTCACGCTTGAATTGGGCGGCAAAGATGCCATGATCGTTTTAGAGGACGCAGACCTCGATGCCGCCGCTCATTGGGGAACTTGGGGCGCCTACTTTAACGCGGGGCAGGCGTGTATGTCTGTGGAGCGCGTGTATGTGGTTGAGTCCAAGTATGATGAGTTTGTGAAACGCTCCATTCAATATACAAAAGAGATCAACAGCGGATTTACATTAGACGAAAACAGCCCGTATCAATTTGGTCCCATCACTGATCCGCGCCAAATTCAGATCATTGATAAGCATGTAAAAGATGCCGTTGATAAAGGCGCGCGCGTGCTTTGCGGCGGCAAAGAATCTGGCTCCTTTTACAAACCCATGGTGATGGTGGACGTGAACCATTCCATGAAATTGATGCAGGAGGAAACCTTTGGTCCGATCATGCCGATCATGAAGGTACGGGATGAAGAAGAAGCCATCCGCCTTGCAAACGATAATTCGCTTGGGCTTGCCGCTTCCGTGTATAGCAGGGATCACGCGCGCGCAACACGAGTAGCAGAAAAACTTGAAGCCTCCTCTATTATCATCAACGACAGCCTTGCTCAATATGGAATACCCATGCTTCCTTTGGGTGGCGTAAAAGATTCTGGGATTGGCACAACACATGGACGCGAAGGGCTTTTAGAATTTACTCGCCCATATAGTTACGCCATCGGCGGCGCCCCTCCCAAATGGGACGTGGCTACAATCATGCGTGAACTCGGCAACTACGATCTCGGCGTGGCGATCATGGGCGTCGTGTACGGCACAACGTTGAAACAAAAATGGGAAACGCTCGCCCAATTTTTACGCAGAGGCAAGAAAGAGAAAGTTTCCTCGACGATCAAGCCTGAGCCTGTGACGACGAAGTAATCAGAGACTAGAGACTGGAGACTATGTTAACCAATCTCTAGTCTCTAATCTCCAGTCTCTTTAGTTACGCGAGGAGATTGCTTCGGGCAAAGAGCAAGTGCGCCCTCGCAATGACATGACTCAACTCTGCGCCACCATCACATGCTTCGTGATCTGATAATCGCCGATCGCCTCCGCAGACAAATCTTTGCCGAAGCCTGATTGTTTGAATCCGCCGTGCGGGGTTTCAGAGGTCAAGGGGAGATGATCGTTGACCCAAACCGTACCAAATTCCAGTTGCGAAGAGAGGCGCATCGCGCGTCCGATGTCGCGGGTGAAGATCGAAGCGGCGAGTCCGTACAACACATCGTTGCCCTTGCTCAGCGCGTCGGCTTCATCCGAAAATTCCTGCACAGTGATCACAGGTCCGAACACTTCGTTCTGCACGATTTCAGAATCCTGTTGCACATTCGTGATCACAGTCGGCTCAAAGAAATATCCCTGATCGAATCCCTTCGGCACGCCGCCGCCCGTGAGAATTTTTGCGCCAGCGGATTTCGCGCGATCCACAAAACCAGACACGCGCTCGCGCTGGACTTTGGAGATCAACGGTCCCATCTGGACTCCATCTTCAAACGGAAGCCCCACTTTGACGTTCTTCATCGCCTCGACAACCGCTTCTTGCATGACCTTCGACTTGCCTCGCTCGACGTAAAGTCTGGTCGCCGCTGTGCAGTCCTGCCCCGTGTTGAGCGTTGCCGCCATGGACGCTTTCGCCGCGACAAGTTCGGGATCAGAATCGTCGAACACGATGAACGGAGCCTTGCCGCCAAGTTCGAGATGGACGCGCTTCAATGTATCCGCGGCGGTCTTCATGATTTTCTTGCCCGTGCCAGTGGAACCCGTGAGACTCACCATGCGCACATCGGGATGCTCGACGATGGCTTGACCCGCGTCGTTGCCGCCAGAGATGATGTTGACGACGCCGTCGGGGATGCCCGCCTCTTTGATAATTTCACCAAGCATCAACGTGGTAAGCGGCGTGCCAGGCGCGGGCTTCAACACGATCGTGCATCCAGCCGCAAGCGCGGGACCGATCTTCCACGCCGCCATCATCACGGGATAATTCCACGGCGCGATCTGCCCGACCACGCCGACAGGTTCGCGCCGATAAATGGATGTGTAGCCCGTCATAAATTCGCCCGCGTGCGATCCATGCGTATCGCGTGCCGCGCTTGCGAAAAAGCGGAGGTTATCAACCGCAAACGGAATGTCGCCGCCGAGACTGACGAACTCGTACGGCTTGCCCGTGTTCTCCGATTCGACCTTCGCCAATTTCTCTGCATTGGCTTCCATCAAGTCTGCCAGTTTCCAAATAATTTTTGAACGCTCGCTCGGAGTCTTCTTCGACCAGCGACCGTCGTAGAATGCGGTCTTGGCGGCTTGCACAGCACGATCCACATCCTCGCGGCTGGCATCCACCACCTCTGCGATATTCTTCCCCGTCGCAGGGTCTTCAATGGACATAATCTTCCCGCCCTTCGTATCCTCCCACTTCCCGTCAATCCAAAGTTTGTAGTTCATGGTTTCTCCTCTAATATTATTTCCGTCATTGCGAGGAGGGCGTAGCCCGACGAAGCAATCTCCAACACAGTGAGGGAGATTGCTTCGCCCACTCGGCGTTTGAGCCTCGGGGCTCGCAATGACGGGAGAATTTTACGAACCAAGCCGTATCGCCACCAACTGAATATTCGTCATATCTTCCATTGCAAACTTCAAACCTTCGCGCCCGAGTCCGCTTTGGCGATTGCCGCCGTAGGGCATGTGATCGGCGCGGAAGACGGGCGTGTCGTTGATAATAACACCGCCGAAATTCAATCGTTTTACCGCTTTGAAGACGCGATTCACATCGTTCGTGAAAACGCCAACCTGCAAACCAAACTTCGAGTCGTTCGCCTGCCTCAACGCCGATTCGAAATCGTCGCTCGAAATGACGGACGCCACAGGACCGAACGTTTCTTCCGCCACAACTTTCATATCCGATTCAACATTCGTGAGCACGGTCGGATAATACACCGCACCCTCGCGTTTGCCGCCCGTC
Source organism: uncultured Anaerolinea sp. (assembly GCA_964456775.1). Lineage (GTDB taxonomy): Bacteria > Chloroflexota > Anaerolineae > Anaerolineales > Villigracilaceae > Defluviilinea. The sequence continues at coordinate 18,842 of CAYWCN010000020.1, read as the reverse complement.
AACACTTTCGCGCCCGATCCCTGCGCCTCGTTGACCCAACTTTCGACTCGATCCACTTCCTTGATATCAATCATCGGTCCGACATCCACGCGTTCATCGAGCGGATCGCCCACCACCATCGCCTCCGTCGCTTTGACGAATTTTTCCGAGAACGGTTCGAACACTTTCTTCTCGCTGTAAATACGTTGCACAGAAATACACACCTGCCCCGAGTTGTAATACGCGCCGACCGCGCATCGTTTGGCGACAAAATCCAAATCCGCATCGGGCGCGACGACCACAGGCGATGTGTTGCCGAGTTCGAGAGTCACTTTTTTGATTCCCGCCACAGCCAGAATATGTCTTCCAATTTCAGGCGAACCTGTGAACGTGATCTTGTCCACGCGCTCGTCAGTGATGAGCCACTCGCCCACCGTCCCGCCTCCGCCGACCACCAAGTTGATCGCCCCAGCAGGGACTCCCGCCTCATGCAGGATTTGACACAACTTCACCGCCGCAAGCGGAGTCGTCGTGGCGGGCTTCAACACCACCGTGTTGCCCGAAGCGAGCGCGGGAGCCACCTTATGCGCGACCAGGTTGAGGGGGAAATTGAATGGGCTGATCGCCGCGATCACACCGACGGGACGGCGGGTCCAGAATCCGAAAAAGCCTTCGCCGCTTGGAACCGCATCCAGCGGAATCGTCTCGCCGTGTAATCGTTTCGCTTCTTCGGCGGCAATCGTAAACGTGCTTTGAGCGCGATCCACTTCGGCGCGCGCAAACTTCAGCGCCTTGCCCGCCTCCGCGGCGATGGTCTTCGAGAGATCTTCCGATCGTTCGCGGATCAAACTCGCCACGCGCAAAAGAATCTCAGCGCGTTTGTGCGCGGGCATGTCTGCCATCGTATCTTCGGCGCGCTCAGCGGCGTCTATCGCTTTGTTCAAATCTTCTTTGGTGGCAGTTTGAATCACACCGACCGTTTCGCCGCTGTATTTATTCTTCACCTCCAGCGGAGTCCCGCTCCCGCCCCATTGACCGTCAATCAACAATTTGTATTCCATTTCGTTCTCCAAGTGATTTATTTGCGTAACGCATGGTTGTTAGTGTACGCGATGGCGCTTTCAAAAACTTTGCAAACCTTTTAGAGACTAGAGACTAGAGACTAGAGACTTTTGACCAGTCTCCAGTCTCCAGTCTCTATCCTTGCGAGGAGATTGCTTCGCCACAAAGAACAAAAGCGTGGCTCGCAACGACATCATTCTTAGTGCGCAATCATCACATGCTTCGTGATCTGATAATCGCCAACCGCCTCCGCGGACAAGTCCTTGCCGAAGCCTGATTGTTTGAATCCGCCGTGCGGGGTTTCGGAGGTGATCGGCAGGTGGTCATTGACCCAGACCGTGCCAAACTCCAATTGACTCGTGAGCCGCATGGCGCGACCGACATCTTTGGTGAAGACAGACGCGGCTAAGCCGTACAACACGTCGTTCCCGAAATGCAACGCCTGTTCTTCGTTATCAAACTCCTGCACGGTAATGACGGGACCAAACACTTCGCTTTGCACGATCTCCCAATCTTGTTGAACATTCGAGATGACCGTCGGCTCGTAGTAATAGCCTTTTTGCAAATCCTTCGGCACGCCGCCGCCTGTGAGGATTTTTGCGCCTTGTGATTTCGCGCGATTAACAAATCCGCTGACGCGCTCGCGCTGAATGCCAGAGATCAACGGACCCATCACAACGCCATCATCAAACGGCAGACCGACTTTTGTATTCTTCATCGCTTCGACGACCGCTTCGCGCATATCCTTCGCGCGACCCTTTTCCACGTAGATGCGCGTCGCGGCGGTGCAATCCTGTCCTGTGTTCGCCGTCGCCGCAAAGGACGCTTTCGCCGCGACCAGTTCGGGGTCCGAGTCGTCGAACACGATGAACGGCGCTTTGCCTCCAAGTTCAAGATGGACACGCTTCAACGTATCCGCCGCTGTCTTCATTACGCGTTTTCCTGTGCTGGAAGCCCCCGTCACACAGATCATGCGCACATCGGGATGCTCCGTCAACGCCTGACCCGCGTCATTGCCGCCAGCGATGATGTTGACCACGCCATCGGGAATCCCCGCTTCTTTAATTAATTCCGCAAGCATCAACGTGGTGAGCGGAGTCCCAGGCGCGGGCTTCAACACGATCGTGCATCCCGCCGCCAGCGCGGGACCGATCTTCCAACCCGCCATGTTCAGCGGATAATTCCACGGCGTGATCTGCCCGATGACTCCCACAGGCTCGCGCCGATAGATGGACGTGTATCCCGCCATGAACTCGCCCGCGTGCGATCCATGCGTATCGCGTGCGGCGGTGGCGAAAAATCTTAAGTTATCAACGGTAAACGGAACATCACTTGCCAGACTCAAAAATTTATACGGCTTGCCCGTGTTCTCGCTTTCGACGCGCGCAAATTCTTCCGAGTTGGCTTCGAGCAAGTCCGCCAGTTTCCAAATCGCCTTCGAGCGGTCGCTCGGCGTCTTGCGCGACCAACGCCCATCGTAAAATGCGGTCTTCGCGGCTTGTACAGCCTTGTCCACATCCGCCCGCGACGCGCCCTGCACCTCCGCGATTCTTTCGCCTGTGGCAGGATTCTCGATCTGCATCTTTTCGCCGCCTTGCGAATCCACCCACTTGCCGTCAATCCAAAGTTTATAGTCCATGTTTTCTCCTCGTAAGAGTTTCAGGATGTTGAAATTATACGATTCCGATTAATCGTTGGCAATTCATTTATTCCGAAATGGACGAGGGAAGGTAAACACGTATACACGTATACACGTAGACAAGTAAACAGGTTTCCCATGTGTACGTGTTTACCTGTGTACTTGTGTACCTGTCTACCGAATCCCATACGGAAATCCATAATCATCCATCCGCTCCATAAATGGGATCGGATCGAACGCTTCGGGTCCCAGCACGCCCGCGCCTTTCCAGATTCCTTTTTCGAGCAGTTCCATCGCAATGACGGGCGTGAACGCGGTCTGCGCGACGACTGCCTGACAGTTCCACTTGTTCATGCACTCTTGATTGTCGGCGACTTGATAAATGTAGACTTCTTTCTGCTTTCCATCTTTCGTGCCTTTTACCCACGTCCCCGCGCATGCCCTGCCGTGCATTTTGTCGCCGAGGTGGGCGGGATCGGGCAAACATGCGGCGACCACATCGCGCGGAGAGACTTCGACTCCCTTGACTTTGATCTTGTCCTTGTTGTCTAAATTCAACTTGTGAAGTGTTCGCAACACTTCCGTAAATTCGTCGCCGAGACCATATTTGAACGTTACGCGCTTGACGCCTTTTATCCAACGCGGCACGAGCAGGACTTCCTCATGCTCCACGTTGACCACTTCCACTTTGCCGATGCCTTCGGGGAAGTCGAACATTTCGGGTTCGGAGAATGGCGCGGTGGTGAACCAGCCTTTGCCTTCCTCGTAAACAACGGGCGGATTCAAACACTCTTCGATCGTCGTCCAGATCGAAAACGTGGGCGCGAATTTATAGCCTTCCACGTATAAGTCGCCGCCATCGCGCACGCCGATCTCGTCAATCTCATCGAAGAGATTGTCGGCGGCATAGCGCGCGAACACATCTGCCATGCCAGGCTCCACGCCGAAACCGACGAGGGCGAGCAAACCTTTTTTCTCCCAATCCTTTGCTTTATCAAACTGATAATCGCCGAGTTTGACGCCGACCTTGTTGAATGGGTCGGTCGGATGCGGCTCGGAGAGGGTCATCGCCATATCCATGTAATGGACGCCGACGTTGTACGCCGCGTCGAAAATTTGTTTGTTGAACACGGGGTCCACCGCGTTCATAATGAGGTCAACGTTATATTTCTTCGCCAGCGCTTCGATGGCTTCCTGTTTGCTGGCGTCAATCGCCTCGATCGGGAATCGTTCCACATCCCCCAATTTTTTCTGCACCTCTTCGGCGCGCTTGATGTTGTAATCGGCAAGCACCATTAACTTCATCCACTCACGTGGTTTGGCTAGCGCGGCAATGGCTTCCCCCACTCCCCCAACCCCTACGAGTAAGACTCGCATAAACTCCTTTCGGATGGCTCCGCGTCCCATCTATGCGCGGGGGCGGACAAGTTTGTGTTGCATATGAAACCTGACAGGTCTTCGTAAACGGCTGATTAATCGGAACCTATTTCCACGCAGTTGACATTGTTAATTGTGGTTCTGATGAGACCTGTCAGGTTTGAAAAAAAACGACGAAACTGAAACAGGCATCCCCTGCGAAAGAAGCGGGAAGAATGGAGGAGGGGAACATCCCCCCTCCTCCATGTCTATTTATCTGCTAACTTCCTATGGATGCTTTGAACTCGGTCCAGATACGATCGTAGAGTTGATAAGCATCGCCAACATCTTCGATCCATTGCAGGCGGGCTTGCACTTCCGGCGTCGGGTAAACGCCTTCGTTTGCCAGCATTTCAGGGTCGATGAATTCCTTGGCGGCGGCGTTGGGCGTGGCGTATCCAACAAATTGGGCGTTCTGCGCGGCGATCTCAGGGTATTGGTTGTAATTCATGAACACCATCGCGGTGTATGGATTGGGAGCGCCGACGGGGACCATCATGTTGTCTTGCCAGATCGTGCAACCTTCTTTGGGGATGACATACACAATGCCATCGCGGCCGCCGGTATCGGGCGAGCCTGCAAGGAGGGCGTCGCCTGTCCAGATGTGAGCGAGCACGGTTTCACCGGAGATGATGAGATCGTCATTGGTCTGGCTGTCATATGCCTTTACGCATTTAGACTGTTCGATGAGCAGGCTCTTGGCTTCTTCGAGGTGCGCGGGATCAATATCGTTAATCGAATAGCCGAGATACATGAGCGCCGCGCCGATGGTTTCGCGCGCGTCATCGAGCATGCTGATCTTGCCGCAATACGGCGAGTTCGGGTCGAACATCATGCTCCACGAATCGGTGTAATCGGTCACCACGTTGGTGTCTACCGCAAAGCCCGATGTTCCCCAGAACCACGGCACGGTATATTTTTGTTCCGGGTCGAAGTACTGATTCACATTGATGGGATCCATGTTCTTGATGTTCGAGATGACGTTGTAGTCCAGTTCCATAACCATGCCTTCGCCGATCAAGGTAGTGACCATGTAATCAGAGGGGACAATAATGTCATAACTCGCGCCGCCGGCTTGCAGTGCGGCAAGCAACTCTTCGTTGGATGCAAAGTTCGTTTCGACCACTTTAACTCCGCACTCGGCTTCGAATTGATCTTTGACGGCAGGGTCAATGTATTCGACCCATGTGTACAAAAAGATCTCCTTAGCGAGTTTGGATTTATCTCCGCACCGCCCGGAATCTTCGCCTCCATCCGCAGGGACGGCTGATTCAGTCGCCTTGGCTGGGGAGCACGCCGACAGCCCAAGCACGACGAGCATCAAAATGTAGAACAGCGTTTTCTTCATCTTCTTTTCTCCTTTGAATGCAAATGGTTGTTTTATCATTTCATCACGAAATGACCGCGCTACTATTCTTTGAACGTCCCGGGACCACCTCCTTTAATTATCCTAACAACAGCAGGAACATGGACAGATATACAGCCGCGGCTACCACAACGACCGCGACCCATGCGAGCATTTTTCCTGAACGATTGGTTTCATGCAACTCCTCGCGGTACGCGGGAAACGAGCGCCATGCCCAATAGAAGCCGGCAAGCAAAAGCAAGTTCACGATCAAACCCGCAACTGTAAACGCCGCAATGACAGAGGAAAGATGAAGCAGACCAAACAATCCCAGACCCAAACCCGCTCCGAAAGCCATCGCTTTCGTATACACGGCACCGCCGCTTTGCGCGGTAAGCGATAAACCCACTAAACCGATCGAGCCGACCAGGAGCGCAGTGGACAGCGCGTTGATCTCCGGCGTCACACCCTTGCGCACAAGCGAATAAATGTAGAGCGGCATCGTCTGCTCTTGTATGCCTTTTGTGAAAACGGTGATGAGGTAGTCGTCGAGCGATAGCGTGAACGCCATCAGCGCGCCGCCGATAATGCCGGGCATGAGCAGGGGCAAGGTCACGCGTTGGAACGTGTTCCATTCGTCCGCGCCCAGATCTGCGGCGGCTTCTTCGAGAGTTTTGTCGAAGTCGGCAAGACGCGCGCGCACGATCACATACACGAAGGGAATGTCGAAGGCGATATGCGACAGCGTGATCGTGTGCAACCCCGTTGACGCCCTTATCCCAAAAACGTTGTTCAAGAACGGAAATAACGCCTGGTTGAAGAACAACAACAACGAAATGCCCATCACGATCTCAGGGATGACGATCGGCAGGTAGAGGTTGGCGTCGAAAGCGGTACGAAGTTTGAAGCGGTAACGATCCATGGCGAGGGCGGTCATCGTCCCTATGGCTGTGGCGGCAACCGTGGCGATCAAGCCAACGAGCAGGCTGTTGCGGGCGGCATCCAGCAATTCCCGATTTGCCGCCAACGACCCGTACCATTCGGTGGAAAATCCAGTGAACACCGCGATGGAGCGCGTGTTATTGAACGAAAAGATGATCAGAATCGCAACGGGCAGGTACAGAAAGCCGAACAGCAATGCGGCATTCGCGCCCAAAACCCAATTGCCGACACGTGTGCTGAAACGGACTTTCTGTTTCGGGTACACAGGAAATTGAGCGCTCACATTGCCCTCCGTGTCTCTTCCGTGCTGGAGCGGAAGTAGTAGATGACTCCGATCAACACAAGCAGCATCAAGATCAGCGACATCGCCGAACCGAAGGGCCAGTTGCGCGCCGTGCCGAATTGACGGTTGATGAGCGTGCCGATCATCTCCACTTTACCGCCGCCCATGATATCGGGCGTGATGAATGCGCCGACAACAGGCACAAACACAAGCACAAGCGCGGCGACAACGCCAGGCATGGTCATCGGAAGCATCACGCGCAGGAACGAACGCCACGGCGGCGCGCCCAGATCCGACGCGGCTTCCATGAGCGTATGGTCGAACTTCTCGATGGAGGCGTACATCGGCAAAATCGCAAACGGGAGGTAGCCGTAGATCAACCCAACCACGACCGCAAATTCGTTGAACATTAAGTTGAGCGGCTGGTGGATCACCCCCAGATTCATCAGCAGCGTATTGAACAAGCCTTCGGTTGCCAGCACTGATTTCAACGCATATGTGCGCACAAGGAAGTTCGTCCAGAACGGGATGATGACCAGGATCATCAACGCATCGCGCCAGATCGGTTTCTGCTTCGAGATGAAATACGAAAGTGGATATCCTAACAGGATACAGCAAAAGGTGACGATCAAACCAATGCGGACGGAATTGCCGAAGATATCCAGGTACAGTAACGGATTGCAGGTGGATCCCGAAAATTCGGACGAACATGCGTTGAAAAACTGAATGTAGTTATCGAGCGTATACACAGGCGGGAGTTTGATCCCTCCTGTGCGCCCGCGCTCAACAAAACTGATAAACAGCACGATCAGGATCGGCAGGTTAAATAGGATCAGGATCCAGAGCGCGCCTGGACCGATCAAGCCGAAGAGTTGCATATTTTTCTTGCCGCGGAAATATTTGAGCATGGCGTCCTCGCTTATTCCGTAAGAATGCGCGGCGATGTGCGCGTGAACGAAACCGTCACTTCGTCGCCTGTCTTGGCGAGTTCTTTTTGCCCCTGCGTCACGTTCTGTTCACGCACGCGAACTTTGTGACTTCCGCCAAAGCGCACGCCATAATGAGTGTCTGTGCCGATGTAGATGACCTCTTCGACTCGCCCCTTGAGGTTGTTGCCGCCTGCGTCTTCTTTATTCAACGTTAACTTTTCGGGTCTGACCGCGACTGACACCTGCTGACCGTTCGTGAACGTGCGACTCGATTCCACATGGACCGTTCCCGAACTCGGCAGGTCAATTTCAACCGTCGTGCCATTTTGCGAGCGGACGACACCGTCGAGGAAGTTTGTTTCACCGATGAAGTCGGCAACGAATTTCGTGGCGGGGCGTTCATAGATCTCTTCGGGCTTGTCCACTTGCAGCGCGTGTCCTTTGCTCATCACCGCGATGCGGTCGCTCATGGTGAGGGCTTCTTCCTGATCGTGTGTGACGTAAATAAATGTGATTCCCACTTCGCGTTGAAGCGTCTTCAACTCCAATTGCATTTCTTTTCGCAGCTTCAAGTCGAGCGCGCCGAGAGGCTCATCGAGGAGGAGCACTTCGGGTTTGTTGATCAGGGCGCGGGCGAGAGCGATGCGTTGTTGTTGTCCGCCTGAGAGTTGTTTCGGCTTGCGCATCTCCATGCCAGGGAGTCGCACCATTTCCAACGCTTCCGACACGCGCATGGATCGTTCGCCGCGCGGGACGCCTTTCATCTCCAAGCCGAAGCCGATGTTCTGCTCGACGGTCATGTGCGGGAACAGCGCGTATTGCTGGAACACAGTGTTGACGGGTCGTTGAAACGCGGAGACTTGACTCACATCCTTGCCGTGGATCAGAATATTTCCCTCGGTCGGCAACTCGAAGCCCGCGATCATGCGAAGCGACGTTGTTTTCCCGCATCCCGACGGACCGAGAAGCGAGAAGAATTCCCCATCTTTGATCTGCATTGATACGTGATTGACTGCGGCTAAGATACCTCCCTCTGGCGTGATGAACTGCTTGACAACATCTTGCATTTCTACTGCAAATTCGTTTGCCATATCTCTCTCTCCTCAGAGCAGGATTTGCTTATTGTATCAATAATTTACAGACCCGTCATTGCGAGGCGGCGATAGCCGACGAAGCAATCCCCAACACCGTGTGGGAGATTGCTTCGCTTCGCTCGCAATGACGGTTTATGTTGATTTTGCCACAACACCAACCGCGTCGCGCAGGCGATTCAAGCCTTCGTCAATTTCGTGTTGTTCGATGATGAGCGGCGGTTCGATGCGGATGGTTTGGGCGCTGGTGAGTGTTCCCGCGACCAACACGCCGCGCTTGAATAATTCTGCCGCGACCTTGTAGCCGAGTTCAGGAGTCTGGAAGTGTTGACCGATGAGCAGTCCCTTGCCTGTCACTTTTTTGTACAACTGCGGAAACTCGTCGGCGAGTTCGGTCACTTTTTCGATGAGATAACTGCCCTTCGTGGCCGCGCCCTCCCAAAGTCGGTCACGAAGCGTGATGTTGATCGTTGCTATCGCCGCGGCGCACGCTAGCGCGTTCCCGCCTGTCGTCGTGGTGTGCATGAACGGATTCGGATACATCATCGGCTTGAAGATTTCTTCGGTGGTCGTCACCGCGCTGACGGGCATCACGCCGCCGCCGAGGGATTTTGCCGTGGCGAGGATGTCGGGGGCGACGTCCCAATGGTCAACGCCCCACAGCCTCCCCGTCCGACCGAGACCCGTTTGCACTTCATCCGCAATGAGAAGCACGTTATGTTTTTTCGTCGCGGCGCGGACGCGGGACCAGAAATCGTCGGGCGGGACGATGGCTCCCGCTTCGCCTTGAATCGGCTCGAACAAAACGCCCGCCACGCCGATGCCGACGTTGGCGCAAATGTCGAGTTGACGTTCGAGCGCGTCCGCATCGCCGAACGGGACGTGATAAATTTGCCCGCCGTAGAGCAAGCCCATCGCCTGACGATAATCGGCTTTGCCCATCATCGAAAGCGAACCCATCGTCTTGCCATGAAACGCCTTGACCGCCACGATGAACGCGGACTTGCCCGTGTAAAGTTTTGCGATCTTGATCGCCGCTTCGATGGCTTCGGTGCCGCTCGCCGCGAACCATGAATATTTCAAGTCGCCTGGTGTGATCTCAGCCATGAGTTTGCCGAGCGCGCCGCGCAAGGGATCGAGCAATTCCTGCGAGGGCATGGGCGCGCGCTTCACTTGCGCGATGACCGCCTCCACCACTTCGGGATGACACCAGCCCAGATCCAACATGCCGAAACCGCCGAGCCAGTCAATGTATTTGCGTCCCATCACATCGGTGAACGTGGAGCCTTTGCCCGACCATTCGACCGACGCCCAATCGCCCGCCTCGGTGACGGACTTGCGATATTCCAACCAGCCGCGATTGAAATGTTCGGCAAAGTTGTTTTTGGATTCTTCGATGATCCATTTGGCTTGGTCTTGTTGAGGAAAATTTTCCTGCTTGATGATGTCGAGCCATTGGGAGGAGTAGGAGAGGGCGTTGGTGTAGTTCATAAGTTCCTTGAGACTAGAGATTAGAGACTGGAGATTAGAGATTGGTAATTGGTAAACAGTAATTGGTAGTTGTCGGTTTTTACAGTTTGGAAAACTGCAAGCATTAAATCAATCACTTCGGCTCGAAATTAGAATATATGACACTTTTTACAGATTCACCACCAGTAGTATAGGTCAATTCTGTAACATAACCATATTCGGCATCAAACTTAACATTCCACTTATACGGTAATTGACCTGTTAATAAATTTTTAACGACTTCGAATTGTTTTATCACCAAGTAATTTTCATAAACATGGCATTCGGGGTTGTACATTACGCTACCATCGGGCATTTGAATGGGCATTGGCGTTTCAAGTTCTGTAGTCTCTACGAGTTTGTTGTCTTGCACAGTTAATTTCCCCTTCATAAAACACGGGGGAGCTATCATTGACGAAAAGATATCGACTATTATTTGATAGTTCGAAATATTATGACTTTGCCATCGTTTTAGCGCCTTAGAATACTCATCTTGGGCATTTTGGGTTGCTACCCAAGTCGGAGAAGGTTGGATATCTTGATAATTTGAGTTAACAGCCGTACATGCCGTTGTAAACAGAATCCATAGAAAGGCAACTGCATAAACACGAATTGGCTTCTTCATATTCTGTATTATATGGTTTCATTGTGCATAGAACTGGCTAACATTGCTTGACCTTCGACTTTCAACCTTTGACGTTAGGCCGCTGCTTGTCCGTCAGGCTTCGATACACCATTCGCAAAGAACGCTCTTAGGGCTGCTCAACCACCGACTAGTCTCTAGTCTCCAATTACCACTTACCAATTACTAATTACTCAATCTCCAATCTCTAATCTCTAATCTCTGAATTAGAACTTCCTCGTCCACTCCTTGGGCCACCTCTCCACCACCACCTTCTTCTGCGTGAAAAACTCCACCGCGTCCATGCCCTGCCCGTGCATGTCGCCGAAGAACGAATCCTTCCAACCGCTGAACGGGAAGAACGCCATCGGCGCGGCGACACCGATGTTGATGCCGATGTTGCCCGCTTCGGCTTCGTAGCGAAACTTCCGCGCGGCAGAACCCGACGACGTGAACAGGCTCGCCTGATTTCCATATTGTCCGCTGTTCACTAACTCGATGGCTTCATCAACCGTCTCGACGTGCATGAGACTCAACACGGGTCCGAAAATTTCAGTCTTTGCGATTTCACTCCCGCGCGGGACGTCTGCCAAAATGGTTGGACGCACGAAATTACCTGCTTCATAGCCTGGGATGGAAACCCCGCGTCCATCTACGGGGAGGCTTGCTCCTTCTTTGACGCCGAGTCCAATCAGCGACTCGACTCTCGCCTTCGACGCGGCGTTGATGACGGGTCCCATCTGGACGCCTGAGTCGAGTCCGTAGCCGACGACGCGCGACGAGGCGGCGTCGCAGATCGCTTCACTAAAAGTTGATCGGGCAGAACCAACTGTCACTGCGAAAGAAACGGCGAGACAGCGTTGTCCCGCGCATCCGAAGGCGGAGTCCGCAATGATCTTCGTCGCCATGTCCATATCCGCATCGGGCAGGACGATGACGGGATTCTTCGCTCCGCCCTGCGCCTGCACGCGTTTGCCATGCGCGGCGGCGGTGGCATAAATATATTTTGCGACGTTGGTCGAGCCGACGAACGTCACCGCGCGAATGGACGGGTGTTCGAGGATCGCGTCCACGACATCCTTTGCGCCGTTGACGAGATTGACCACGCCCTTCGGAAAACCAACCTGCTCGATGAGTTTCATGATGAACTGCATCGTCATCGGAACTTTTTCAGACGGCTTGATAATGTACGTGTTGCCCGCCGCCAGCGCGTACGGCAGATACCAAAACGGAATCATGCCAGGGAAGTTAAACGGCGCGATCGTGGCGCACACACCCACGGGCTGACGGATCATCAACTCGTCTATGCCTGTGGCGATGTCTTCGACGAACTCGCCCTTCATCATCATCGGCATCCCGCACGCCACTTCGATATTTTCATACGCGCGCACCATCTCGGCTTTTGCCTCTTCGAATGTTTTGCCCGCTTCGTTCGTGATGAGCCTGCCGATCTCGTCGGCGTTCTCACGCATGAGATTTCGCAACTTGAACAAATACTGCACGCGGTCATTGACGGGCGTCCGCCGCCAAGCAGGCAACGCCTCACTCGCCGCCCTCGCCGCCGCATCCACATCGGCTTTTGTTCCGAGGGGAGTTTTTGCAATCACTTGACCTGTGGCGGGGTTGATGACGTCGAAGTATTCGGTGGCGGTGGGTTTAGTCCATTGGTTGTTGATGTAGTTGAGGATTTCCATGGTTCACCTTGAGATTGGAGATTAGAGACTTGGTAATTGGTAATTGGTAAGTAGAAATTGGCAATTGGTTGAAGTCGAAGGTCAAACGTCGAAGGTCGAATTTCCGTGAAGCGGTTGCATTTTGTTTTCGATTCGGCGGGCTAAAGCCCTGCCTCAGTTCGTGGAAGTCCGCTCAAGCGGACTCGCTCATCAGCCCGAAGGGCTTCCATGTACTGAGCAGGTGGCTTCAGCCCCGCTCGTTTGTTGTCCATTGGCTGTTGATGTAGTTGAGGATTTCCATGGTTTCTCCAACATTAACCATCCTTCAAGAAGTCAACGAATATATCGTCTAGTAAATACTCTGTGATAATCGCTCGCAAATAAGTGTACAACTCGCTAATAACTGCACTAATTGGATACTCTTCGCCTTTCTTTTTACCAACTTCAATATACTTGGTCACAGCCTTGAAGTCTCCATGTGCGACACCAGACCTCAGACCATAAATCCCTCTTAACCGTGCTTTGAGCTGATTGACATTCCTTGATTTATCATTTAAGTAGATTAGAGTTGCGGCTTTCAGTTGGAATTGTTTATTGATGGAATCTTCAACATTGTAGCGTTCAAAACTTGGATTATGGGTAAGCAACAATTCTATAATGCTTACCAATACAACAAGTTTCGTTTTATCCTCTTTTATATCGCGACCTGCATTTTTAAGTAGACTCGCGACATAAAGCAACTTATCTTTTGCTTCACTTACCAAGAGATTATCAATAAGATTGCCTGTTTCAATAAGCCTTTCTCTTACCACTGGAAAATAAAGCCATCTGTTTTCATCTTTTTCTGCGACTTCCCGTGATCCTGAAAAAGCCACGAACATGAAGAATTGAATACATAAAAAATGGTTAGGTTTGATTTCTTGAAACCAATGAGTGCGGGTGTCGAGTATAAAAGATCTACCTTCATAATAATCTTGAGACGTGTGGATAAGCAGGGAAACCAAATGGCAATAATCTAATAATTGTCGCGAATTCTTCACGATAGGGTTGTCATCCTCAAACATAAAGAATCCGTGTTGACCTTTTTCTACTATCTCTTTACCTTCATTTGTAATGGCATCATGCAACCCTTCATCATTGTATCTCGCGACAATCCACATTCGGGCTAAAATTTCATATGCGCTCAAATTAGAATGATTATCACGAAATTTGCTGATGTAATCATCTTCTTGTGAATATTGACTCAGAAATTCTACGATTGCTTGATTGATGTCTTTTTCAGAATACTGAAACGCAGATTCAACCGAATAAGCTTGGCGTATATATTCTGTGACCGCCTCAATTTCTTCGCCAGTTCTTGGATTATCAAAGCAAATTCCAAGGTTATTTGACAAGAAGACTTTTTCCCTAATCGGGTAAATGTAGTCAGTAAGTAGAAAATTCATCATTGACCGTTCTTGAGATTGTTTAGAACTGTTGCCAACATCACACAACTTTCAACCTGTGGCCTTCTTATACTGCCTGTTTATCCATCAACTCCGCCAACCCCTCATCCAGCAGATTCAACCCTTCATCCAATTGCTCCTCCGTAATCACCAGCGGCGGGACGATGAACAGGATATTCTTGAAATTGAACACATACACACCGTTGGCAACCATGAAATTCTTGAGCGGTGTCAAATCCATTGGTTCTTTGGTCTGGCGATTCTTCACGAGTTCGAGCGCGGAGAACATGCCGATATAACGGACATCACCCACGGAGGGATGTTTGGCTTTCAAGTCTTTAAGTCGCTGACCGAGATGTTTACCAACTTTCTTGGCGTTCTCGAAAATCTTGTCTTCTTCGTATGCCTCAATCGTAGCAAGCGCCGCGGCACACGCCAGCGCGTGTCCGTTGTAGGTGAGTCCCGCGTACAACATCTTGTCGTCGAAGAATTTCGCAATCTTCTCACGGACGATCACCGCGCCGAGTGGTACATAGCCAGACGTGATTCCCTTCGCCGTCGTGATGATGTCAGGGACGACGTTCCAGTTGTCCACGGCAAACCATTCGCCCGTGCGACCCCATCCGCTCATCACTTCATCGGAGATCAGCAGAATGCCGTATTTGTCGCAAATCTCTCTCATGCGGGGCCAATAGTCATCGGGCGGGATGATGAGTCCGTTCGTGCCTGTCACGCCTTCGAGGAAGATCGCCGCGATCTGGTCGGGACCTTCGTGCTGAATCACCTCTTCCACGTGACTGATGCACTCGCGGTGACAAGTCTCGCGCGTCCACCCGAACGGACAGCGATAACAATACGGGTCAAGGAAGTGAACGACGCCCGAAATCGCAGGCTCGGCGGGCAGGCGGCGGTAATCGCCAGTCAATGCCATCGCGCCGTGAGTCGCACCGTGGTAGGAACGATACCGCGCAAGCACTTTATGCCGTCCCGTGTAGAAGCGGGCAATCTTGATCGCGTTCTCGTTGGCTTCCGCGCCACCCAATGTGAAAAACGTTTTCTTCAAATCGCCTGGAGTCACCTCCGCAAGTTTCTTGCCAAGCAGTCCGCGCACATCCGTCGCCATGCCTGGGCTGGCAAATGTCAACTTTGCGGCTTGGTCTTGAATCGCCTTCACGACTTTGGGATGCTGGTGCCCCACATTCGTATTCACCAACTGCGACGCGAAATCGAGATAGCGTTTGCCGTTCGCATCCCAGAAGTACACCCCCTCCGCCCTCTCCATCGGGATCGGATTTACCTGTCCCTGATTCGACCAGGAGAAAAAGGTGTATTCCTTGTTGAGGTCTATGATTTGTTGGGAAGATAATTTTGTCATGTTTTATTTATACCTCGGTGGTTGAGTAGGCGGCGATGCTCTTTCGCCGCCGTATCGAAACCACCACGCCGTAAAGTATTTTTGTTGCAAAAATTTGTACGCGGACTTGTGGTTTCGACTGCTTGCGCTCAACCACCGTGTCTACTTGTTTCCGTGTTTACCTATCTACCTCTTTACCTCTTTCACAATCTCCGCATACACATTCAACGTCTCATCCACATCCGCGTCGGAATGTTCGTAACACAGGAACCACGGCTCGCGCGCATCGTGGTCGGGCATCACGCCGCGAGTGATGGCTTTCTCAACAAGTTCGAGATACAGGTTGTGGTCGCTCTTCGCCCAATCGCGTTGACTTTTCACTTCATCAATGTTCAACGAGAACGAGAACATTGCTGGGTAGCCTGTCATCACAACAGGGATGTCATTCTCTTCAAAGATGTCTTTCAATCCGTCCATGAGTCGCTGTCCGCGCTGGGCGATGGATTTCAAGATGGGTTTCGATTTCAAGAGACTCAACGTGGCAAACGCGCCAGCGATGCCAGGCTTGTTGTTCGTGTACGTCCCGCCGATCGCCACTCCATGCCCGATAATGGACATGATCTCTTTCTTCCCGCCGAACGCCGCGGCGGGATAACCATTTCCCAACGCCTTCGCGTACGTCGCCAAGTCAGGTTTGATTCCGTAATATTCCTGCGCTCCCCCGTTCGCAATGCGGAAGCCCGTCTTCACTTCATCGAGGATGAAGACACAGCCATACTCTTCGGTCTTCTGGCGGATGAGTTGCAGGAATCCATCCTGCGGGTTGATCGCCGCGCAATTTCCCTGACACGGCTCGGTAATGACCGCCGCGATCTGTTCGCCATACGAACGCATCACGCGCTCGAATCCTTCAAAGTCGTTGAATGGGAGCGTGATGATAAATTCACGCATGGATTTCGGAATGCCCGATGACCCTGGCACAGGGATTGGACTACGACGATTGCCATACGCATCCACAGGCGCGTATGTTGACCACAGCGCATGGTCGTGCATTCCGTGATAGTTGCCCTCGAATTTCAGGATGATGTCGCGTCCCGTGTAGGCGCGCGCTACGCGGATCGCGTGCATCGTCGCTTCGGTGCCTGAGCAAGCCATGCGGATCATCTCGACAGCGGGAGCCATCTCGGTGATCATCTCGGCAACCGCGACTTCGAGTTCGCTCGTCATGGCGAACAACAATCCATTTTTTATTTCATCAATTACTTTTTGGTCAACCTCGTCAAACGAATGTCCCAAGATGATGGGACCGAACGCCATGCGATAATCAATGTATTTCTTTCCATCGACATCCCACAAATACGCGCCTTTTGCTTTCTCAACATACGGCGTGATCCCTTCCCCCCAAAAACGAAAATTTGAATTCACCCCCAGCGGCAAAACTTCCATCGCGCGTTTCTGTAACGATTGCGTCTTTGCACCGAACATAAATATTCCTCCGAAATTTTCTCCCGTCATTGCGAGGAGGGCGAAGCCCGACGAAGCAATCTCCGTCATGGCATTGGGCACATCGTCCTCGTCGGGGATTGCTTCGGGCGAAAAACATCGCCCTCGCAATGACGGGTCTTTGTTTTTTAAGTAATTTGCTTCTCATCCAACTCTTGCGAAATGTGCTCAGGCACGCGCCATTGATACACATCCTTCAACACCAGCGGCACAATGGACGTCGTCGTCTTGCGCACGCCGCGCACTTTGCGAACCACCTCCGTCACGAAGTGATAAATTTCTGCCGTGTCTTTCGCCACAACTTGAATGCTAATGTCATTTTGCCCGATCGCGCACGCCACATACGTCACGTTTTCGAACTCCACCATTTTCTTCGCCACTTCCAGGATCAGATCCGACTCCACCTCGAGCCACACGTCCGCTTTGATGGTCAAGCCAAACGCCTCAGGTCGAATCACCGCGCTGATGCGGATCACATCGTCGTCGATCATCCTCTCGATGCGATAGCGGATCGCCCGCTCCGAAATGTCGCCGATGCGCCGCGCCAACTCCGAAGCAGACATACGCCCGTCTTCCAAGAGGAGATTGACGATCTTCACGTCTATTTTGTCGAATTCATACATGGCTGATTATTTTCGCTTCCGAAAAGGACTGGAATTCGCCGAATTATGCCCGATGGGTGGAAAGGCGTCAAGGACAAATTAAAACCTGACAGCTTTGGGCGAAGCATGATGAATCACGGCGCGCGGAAACCTGTCAGGTTTAGAAAAGGATGGGATGACTGAATCAGACATCCCCTGCGGAGGACTCGTGCGCTTCATCCGACAAGTGAGGCTGATTCGCCTCGTCAACTTTTTTCTCAGCCTCTGCAGAATCCGCTTCGAGAATCTGAAAATGTACTAAATTTCACATTGACGCAAACTTACGCGGAAGATATAATGCTTTTTCGCAACGATTTGAAAACAGGAGCAAAACATGACAACACCAGAACTCGCGCCCGCCGCGGCGCTTGAACCCAAAACAAAACTCAGCGGAAAAATTTTAAAGACCACACTCGCAGGCGCGCTCGTGGATGTTGGACAAAACATCCCAGGCGTTCTTCACATTTCACAATTGAGCAAAGACTCGGTGAACAAAGTGGAAGATGTTGTGAAAGAAGGACAAGCCGTTGATGTGTGGGTGCGCCGCGTGAAAAAAGATCGCATCGAGTTGACGATGATCGAACCCCTCGCGTACGATTGGAAGGACCTCGAACCTGAGATGACCGTGAAAGGCAAAGTGATTCGACTCGAGACCTACGGCGCGTTCGTCGAGATCGGCGCGGAACGTCCCGCGATGATCCACGTAAGCGAGTTGACTCACGGGTACTTAAAATCACCCAGCGAAGTCGTCAAAGAGGGCGATGAAGTTGAAGCGAAGATCCTGAATGTGGACCGCAAGAAGAAACAGATCAAATTGAGCATCAAAGCGCTTGAGCCTGTGATCGAAGAATTCAAGCCTGCGAAAGAAGAGAAAAAGGGACACGGCAAACGTCACGCGAAAAAAGAAATGATGGAAGCCGTTGAACCCGAAGAACCGAAAGAACCCGAAATGACGGGGATGCAGATCGCGTGGCAAGAAGCGATGAGCAGAGCAAATGCAGAAAAAGCCTTCAAGGTGAGACGCGCAAAATCTGGCATATCGGATGAGCGGGAAGAAATCCTCAACCGAACGCTCGAGAAGCGCCTCCCCACTGGTGGATAAGACATAAACAGCCAAGTCATCACTTGGCTGTTTTCTTATTGTTTACTGCGAAGAATATTTTTTGCGCGCTTAGCGGATAAGGTTTTCCTTTTACAAGTTCTGCAAAAAAATTTCTTTATTTGTAGAATGTACCATCTGCCCGCTAAAAGAGTTGAGTTTCGAAAGCAATTCAATAACCATAATCGCAAATTGTATCGGTATAAAATTCTAATGTTATATTTATACATTTCAATAAATATAAAGTATAGTTAACTTCTAGCGACCCGACAGTTTTAAGAAAGAGGTAAGAATCGGCAGAGGAAATCTG
>CAYWCN010000019.1:0-47045 GCA_964456775.1 uncultured Anaerolinea sp. | reverse complement strand
AACAGATTTCCTCTGCCGATTCTTACCTCTTTCTTAAAACTGTCGGGTCGCTAGATTTATTATATTAATTGGATCCCCATTTGGCTCAAGAGTGATCAATCTTTCCTCACCTTGTCTATTTACTAAGATAATCTGATCGCTGGAAGCCGTAACCAAGGTGTCATTGATAATTTGAAATTCCGAATATACATCACTGACAAAAACTTTGCTCCATAATTTTTGCTGCGTTTGGATATCCATAGCAATTATTTTGTCCGTAGTTTGTGTTGCAAACCATGTTTCTGCTACTGCGAGCCGTTGAACGCTCCCGTTAATGGGTATGACAGTGTATGAAGTTAGCGGAAAGTTTGATACAACTGGGGGCGACGAAGTACCGTTGGATTTGCACGAAGATATAATCATCAACGCTATCAAGGCAATAGTGATCTTTCTCATTTTCATTGCGCCGCTCCACACATAGATAATAATCGACAGATTAATAGCCCTTTTCCGTTGAGTTGATAGTGAGTGTTGTCGATTGGCACCGCATTGATATGCGCGGTCGAAATATTTGTGGTCTCGGTCTTTTCATGAAAGAACTGAGCTTCGCCTCTTGCAGTAGTAACAAGTGATATTGATCTTACCGTTGGCGCGACATGAACACCATACGACAGGCTGAATGATTCTTTTGACGCGGAGGCTATTGTGGGAACGGCGTAATTAGCCGCATCACCAAAATCAGAATCGGTTAATCCACCATTTTGCATCATGCGGACGGATAAAAACAATGCAGCATTTATTGTTTCTATTGCACATATTATCACGCCGGGGCAATGACCTGTCAGGTCATTCAGATTGACAGGCCGATTGGTAACATACGCAAACCGATTCCAACTCTGCGGATTGGACTGGTCAGGAATAATCGTATCCGGCTGCAAAAATCGGTTGATATAAGGCGAAGTAAAACGCCTACCAACCATCCAATCACGCCCTCCTCACCACCAACATCGTCAAGTCATCTGCAGGAGGGACATCCTGCACAAAATCGAGCAGGGACTTTTCGACCACGTCCATCAATTGCGATGCGGAGGAGCATTGATTGGCAAGGATCGCTTCGGTGAGGCGCGTTTCGCCGTAGAACTCGCCGTCGTTATCATAGGATTCAGTCAAGCCGTCGGTATAAAACAACACGCTGTCATCCGATGAAAGTTGAATCGCGCGCTGTTCATAACGCGCCTCTTCCGACGCGCCGAGCGCAATGCCGGTGCGCGTGAGTTTCTCGATGACGCCGCCATGCTTCACCAGAAGCGGCGGGTTATGCCCCGCGTTGACGTACGTCAGTTCATTCTTCTCAAAATCCAACACGGCATACACAGCCGTAACGAACATTCCCTGCTTGGTATCGGGGATGAGCAGGTCGTTCACACGGCGCAGCGCTTCAGCGGGAGATTCGGTTTCCAACACGGCGGCGCGGACGAGAGTCCGCGTGAGCGCCATGAAGAGCGAGGCAGGCACGCCCTTGTCGGCGACATCGGCGATGAACAAGCCGACGCGGTTGTTCGGTAGATCGATCACATCGTAAAAGTCGCCGCCCACCTGACGCGCCGTTTTCCAACGCGCGTCAAATTCCCAGCCCTCCACTTGCGGCAACGAGTCGGGGAGGAAGGTCTGCTGAATTTGGCGAGCCAACTGCACTTCCGTTTCGAGGCGTTCGCGCACCACCATCTCGCGTTGTAACAAATCATTCTGGATCGCAAGCGCGGCTTGTTGCGCGATCCCGTTGATGATCTCCAGCCTGCGCGAGCGGAAGCGCAATCCGCCTTCCGCCTCCTCGATCAGCATGACGCCATACAGCGCGTCTTTGACTGCGATCGGCACCGCGAACAACAAGGCATTCGGATTGGCGAGATTCGTTTCATTCGACGGGCTGGCTGAAAACCAGGCGGAGAGTCCGCGCGCCTCGTCGAGCGGAGTCGCCACCATGCCTGTCGCGCCACGGCATAGATCGAGCAGGGCAAACTCTCCCGCCGCAAACGAACGCGCCCAGAAATCAACTTCGTCAACTTCGCTTAACCCATATTGCTGAGACGGCATGAATTTCTCGGCGACCGAATCGAATTGATACAACGCGGCGCGCTGTACCCCGACAAGGATCGGCATGATACGGATGATCGTGTCGAGAATTTCATCGAGGTCTTTGAGGCTGACAATGGCTTGCGCCACCTGCAACAAAGCGGCGGAGGCATACGCTTGCTCCTGCGCGATGTCATAGAGGCGCGTGTTCTCGATAGCCACGGCGGCGTAACTCGCAAAGGTGGTCGTCATGATCTGCGCTTCGTTGCCGTATCGTCCTGCGGTGTGATGCGCGAGCGTGATCACGCCAAACGGTTGGTTGCCCACGCGAAGCGGGACAGCCAGCCCGGAATAATTTTGGTCGAAGCCTGCCACCAAACCTGAAGCGCCGATGACATCCGTCGGCTTGCGCACTTCGGCGCCTTCCGACTCGATCACGCGCATCAAGGCATTGTATGCCTCGGGCGATTCATACAGCGTATTTTCCAGGATCGATTCGTCCACGTTATGGCTTGCCGCTAGATATAACTCGTCGTCTTCGAGAAGCCAGATAGCGGAAACATCTACGGGCAGATTCTTTTCCAGTTCGAGGAGGATCACTTCAAGCACATCGTCCACATCCTCGTCGGCAGAGATCAAGCCCGCAACTTCGCGCAGGCTGTCTGCCACTTGCCGCCGCCATTGCTCCGAGCGGTACAGCGCGGCGTTGTGAGTGGCGACCGCGATATTATCCGCAACCGCTTCGAGCAGGAGACGGTCATCCGCGGTGAACGCGTTGTAACGATCCGATTGAATATCCAGCAGACCGACAACTTCGCCATCGTACAACAGCGGCACGCAAATTTCAGACTTGATGTTCTCCGGAGGGAACGGCGACGGGACGTAGCGTTTGTCCTTGCGCACATCGTTGGCGACCACGCTCTTCCCTTCGCGCGCCACCCAGGGGATGATACCCATTTCGTCGTCCATTGAGATCGTGAAGCCGATCGAGTCCGTGCTCCGTTCGCCGCTCACGGCCTGACATTCGATCATGCGGCGATTCTTATGCACAGTGTACAGATTCACATGCTGGTGTTTGACGCGCTGATGGATCAGGTCCGAAACGTTTTGCATGAGCGTGTTCAATTCTAGCGAGGAGCTCACGCTCTTGCTGACATCGGCAATGAGGGCGAGATGATCGGAATGCCGCCGCAAGTCGTGGTACAAGCGCGTCCCTTCGACGGCGCGCGCAACCGAATCGGCGAGCGCGTTGAGGACGAGCAAGTCATTCGGATGGAACGCGTTGACCTGATCGCTTTGCACATCGAGCGCGCCCAACACCCTCCCCTCGATCTTGAGCGGGATCACCACCTCGGAGCGCGTTTCAGGGAGCGCGTTGATGAACCGGTAGCGCGAATCCTTGCGCACATCCGGGACGAGGATCCGTTCACCGGTCTCGGCAACTTCCCCGATCAATCCCTGACCGATCTTCACCTCTAACGCGACTTTGGCGCGGCGCTTCCCTTCGCGAGGAGCCATCGCGCTCGCGCGGAATCGCAGCGCGGTAGACCGTTCGCGCAGGGTGAAGATGGCAACGTAGTAATACTGAAATGTCTGCTGGATCAATTGGGTGACGCGTTCGGACAATTCGTTCAAGTCCAACACGTTGGCGATCTGCGCGCTGACCTCCCGCACCAGATTGAGTTGGTTCAGCCGGAACCCCTCCACTGCCACGCGATGGGACGCGACCAGGCTGACGCCGATAACACCAGCCAACCCGATGAGGAGATCGAGTTCATCCTTTTTGAAATCGGGTCCGCGAGAGCGCGTCACTTGAATCGCCCCCAGAGTCGTTTCCTGATTTTTTAACGGGACGGATGCCCACGCCTGACGCGCAGCGCCGTTCTTTTTGCCTTTTTGATTGCTGGTGAGAAGCCCCCGAGATTTCAGCGCGCGCGTGAGCCCTTGCGAATCGGGGGATTGCGGAAATGTTGTTTCCTCGCGCGCGTCGGGCAGGCGGAATAGTTTTTCATCAAGCCAAAGGTCGAGGTCGCCTTTGAGCAAGCGCGAAGCCACCGCCACGATGCGGTCGCGTTGCGCGGATAATGATGTCGTGCCGATGAGTTGTTCGCCGAGTCTGGCAAGTTCGCGCCACTCGGACGAAGACGCCGACTTCATGCGTCTTAACCCTTTCGTTTGATCATCGTGAGCACGTTACCAGTTTTCGAGTTGGAGTGGTAATGCACTTCATCCATCAGCTTGCGCATGAGATAGATTCCCAATCCCCCGATCTTTCTATCCGACAGGTCGGCTTGCAGGTCAGGCAGAGGCACTTCGGATGGGTCGAATGGCAAGCCGTGATCCACCAGAACGATCGTGAACTCTTCCGATTTCATGCCGCAGGATAGATCAAGCACGCCGTCTGTCCGGCCGTCATAAGCATGTTCGATGATATTCGAGGCGGCTTCGTCGGTGGCAAGCTGGATGTTATAAATATCCTTGTCGCCAAAACCGTTATTCCGCGCGCTGTCACCCACGAATTCGCGGATCTCGTCGAGGAATTCAAACTTTGCCGGGAAGTGTGTCGTTTGCATGGGAGTAGAAATTAAAAGCCGCTTCAGCCAGCAACGACGAAAGCGGCTTCCAAATTTATTTTGCTCATCGGCTCCGACCCCTGCACATCCGCCCTAAAAGTACCCAACCGCTTGAAGCGAATCATCGAAAGTCTTGAACAGTTCGGTGAAACCCGCCAGTTCGAGCGCTTCGCGGATGCGTTCCGGCACGGAGGCAAGCACCACTTCGCCGCGATTGTACTTCTTTGAGTTCCGCTGGGCGGCGAGCAAGGCGCGGAAGCCGGCGCTAGACATATATTCCAACTCGCTCATATCCAACACGAGCTTGTGGACCCCTTTTTCGTCTGCGGCTTCAAGAGTTTGGGCAAGTTGCGGCGCGGTTGCGCTGTCTACCCGTCCCTTGATCTTGATCATTTCGCAATGCTTGAATTCCTGATGCGTAATTTCCATGACACATCCTCCGGGTTGAAATTGCGGTGCTAATGGACAAAATTATATCACGAGAATTGAAACGGTTGAATTCGACATGCTATACTTGGCGGTACGAAAACTTTCCCGGTACAACCCTTCGCCGCGCGATGATATCCATCACCAAGAGTTGGCTGACCCCTCCCCAATTTGAAGACGAAGCGCGTACGCGTCAGGCGTACATACTTCACTATATTCTGCTGGCGTTACTGACCGTTCCGGTACTTTACACTGCGTTCACGTATGTTCAAGACCCGGAAGAACTCGGCGCCGCTCTGGCGCAGTCCATTCCCAGCGAGATCATCAACATCGGCTTGTTTACGCTCACCCGCAAGGGCTATCTTAAAGTCGCCTCTATTTTGCAGATCGGTTTCTTCTGGCTGTTTTTTGCGCTGGTATCTTACTCAAACCTGGGAGTGAGGGGCACATCGTTCATCCTTGGGAATGCGACGGTGGTCGTTATTGCGGGAATCTTGCTGGGCGGTACGGCTTCCCTTGTCATTACCCTGCTCACCATCCTTTTTGGAGGCTGGCTGACTTACCTTGAAACCTCCGGCTTGCGGTTCGCGGACGCTGAGCGGGACACCAGCGCGCAGATCTGGACGCTCACGTCCATACTTTTGCTCGTCATCAATGTGGTGCAACTCCTTTCGGCGCGCACCGTGCGCAAGGCGTTACAACGCGCCCAGGCGAGCGAAACGCAACACCGAACCTTGCTGGAAAATATTCCCACGATCACATACATCAACGGACTCGGCGAAGAATCCCCGACAACTTATATCAGCCCTCAAGTGGCTGTATTATGCGGATACTCCCGCGAGGAATTCTTGAACGAGCCCGGCTTATGGAAGAAAATTCTCCACCCGGAAGACCGCGACAAGGTGCTTACGGAAAACCGCATCACCAGCGCGTCTGGCGAACCCTTTCAAATAGACTACCGTCTCAACGCAAAGGATGGCCGCGTCGTCTGGGTCAGGGATGAGGCGGCGCTCATCAAGTCGGCGGAAGGCGTCCCGCAATATTGGCTCGGAACGTGGACGGATATTTCCGCGCAGAAACAGACAGTCGAACAGCAGGCTGACCTGGTCAGCGCGATGACCAAACGCGCCATACAATTACAGACCGCCGCAGAAGTTTCGCGCGCGGCATCCTCCACGCTCGACCCTGAAACCCTGCTCGCCACCGTGGTCGAACTCATCCGAAGTCATTTCAATTATTATTATGCGGGCATCTTTCTGCTCAACGAACAAGGGACTTTTGCAATGCTAAAAGCCGGCACCGGTGAAGCAGGCAAACAGATGATCGCCGAAGGGCACCGGCTTGAAACAGCAGACTCTTCGATGATCGGCTGGAGCATCACCCACCAAAAAGCGCGCATCGCCCTCGACGTGGGAGAGGATGCGGTGCATTTTAAGAACCCCCTCCTCCCGCTGACGCGCTCCGAGATCTCGCTTCCGCTTATCTCAAGAGGCGAGGTCATGGGAGCGATGACGATTCAATCCGAACTTCCGTCTGCGTTTTCCAGTGCCGATGTCACCGCCCTGCAGACCATGGCGGACCAGATCGCCAACGCGATCAACAACGCGCAATTATTCGACGAACGCCTGACCCTCATCAAGGAGTTGGAGCGCAAGAACGTCGAGCTGGAACGGTTCACCTACACCGTCTCGCACGATCTCAAGTCGCCGCTGGTAACGATCCGCGGATTTCTCGGCTTCCTCCCCGAAGATGTGAAAAAGAGCGATATGCCGCGTTTTGAAAACGACCTCTCTAAAATTGCCAATGCGGCAGATAGGATGCAAGACCTCTTGAACGACCTGCTTGAACTCTCGCGTATTGGCAGGATCATAAACCCGCCTGAAAATGTGCCCTTCACGCAGGTTGTGCGGGAAAGCCTCGACCTACTGGCAGGAATGTTCGAAGCGAAAAACATCCGCGTAGAGATTCGCGAAGACCTGCCCGTCATCTATGGCGACCACAAACGATTGGTGGAAGTGATGCAAAACCTGCTCAGCAACGCCGTGAAATTTATGGGAGACCAGCCAAATCCGCTGATCGAGATCGGATTCGATGGACAAAGCGAAGACGGCATGGCAACATTATTTGTCCGCGACAACGGAATAGGGATCGAACAACAATATCATGAGAGAGTCTTCGGGCTGTTCAACCGGCTCAACCCGGATATTGAAGGCACAGGCGTAGGTTTGACTCTCGTGCGGCGCATTGTGGAAGTGCATGGAGGCAGGATCTGGCTCGAATCGGTCATCGGATCGGGGACTGTGTTTTTCTTCACCCTGCCGATTGCAATTTCAGTGTAACGAATTCCCGCGCCGATTTACTACAAAAAGGACGATTTCCGGTTAGAATTCTCCCCAACATGAACAGGAGTACCCATGATCGGTGAACCCATCCTCGTCATGCTCGTCGAAGACAATGCGGATCATGCAGAACTGGTCATCCGCACGCTCGAAGAACACCGCATCGCGAATCGGGTGAAACACTTTCTGGATGGACAGACTGCGCTGGATTATTTATTCCATCGAGGCGAGTTTGTCGACCCGGCAAAAGCGCATCGTCCTCACGTCATCCTGCTCGACTTGCGGCTCCCGCGCGTGGACGGCATTGATGTGTTGCGGTCTATAAAAGAAGACGATAACCTCAAAAGCATTCCCGTCGTCGTGCTAACCACCTCTGAGGCAGAGAAAGACGTTGCCAAAGCATACACAAACCACGCCAACAGTTATCTGGTCAAGCCTGTGGGGTTCGATGAGTTCAAAAAATTAATGGATGACCTCGGATTCTATTGGCTTGGATGGAACACAAATCCACAGATCGGCGAATGACCGAAACAAGCTGAAGCGGGGCAACGATCCGATGAACTGCGCCGCAAAACTCCCATAATTGACACCCCTCCTCACTTCGAGTATCCTTTGCGCGTCCGGGCAGGCCCGGCGCGGCAGAGCCTGCCGAACCCCGCCAGGGTCGAAAGACAGCAACGGTAAGGAAGTGTCTCTGGGTGCCGCCGGTCACCTGCTCGGATATTTTTATGAAATCGAATCGCTGGGTCTTCATCGTACTTGCATTGATCACGGGCATCTCGCTTGGTCTCGCGTATGGCTGGCTCATTGACCCCGTTGATTTCTTCGACCTCACGCCCGACACCCTCCGCGCCGATTACAAAGCCGATTACGTGTTGATGGTCGCGGAGGCATACCGCGCCAACCACGACCCCGGTCTCGCCGCGCGCCAGCTCGCCATCTTCGGTTCGCAATCCCCCACCTCCATCGCAACACAAGGGTTAGACTTCGCCCGCGCCAACGGATTCGACGATTCAGATGTCGCGCTGATTCAGGAACTCGTCACCGCATTGCAAGCCTGGAGCGGAATCCCATGAGGCGGATTCCCTTTGACCTCCTGCTCGCGCTTCTTATCGGACTTGGAGTTGGTCTGCTTTACTCGTGGGTCTTATCCCCCGCCCGAGTTGTGGACTCGGCTCCCATCGCATTGCGCCCCGACTTCAAAGACCAATATCGCTCAGCCATCGCCGCCGCGTTCAACAGCACCGGCAACCTCGAACGCGCCCGCGCGCGGCTTAGTTTGCTCGGTGATGCGGATTCCGTCGAAGCGTTGAACGCGCAAGCGCAGCGCCTGCTCGCCAGCGGAGACATTCAACAAGCCGATGATGTTGCCGCACTGGCCTCCGCCCTCGCGCAGGGAGAGGCATTCGTCGCGGCGGTCGAATCTCCAACGGCGAATCCGCTTCCTACGGTTGAACCAACTTCCACTGGGAATGAAGCGGCACCTACATCCGCTACGCAAGAAATTTTCACATCCACGCCTGAAATTTCCCCAACGCAGACGATCATCTTCGCAGCCACGCCGCGCCCCACGCGCACGCCCATTCCCACGTTGGGCTCGCCCTTCGCATTGACCGGACAGGAATCCATTTGCGATTCGAATCTGCCGGACGGATTGTTGCAAATTTTGGTATTGAATCCAAATCGGAGGCAAGTGCCCGGCGCGGAGATCCGCATCACATGGGATGGCGGCGAAGACCGGTTCTTCACCGGCTTAAAACCCGAACTAGGCAACGGGTATGCGGATTTCATTATGACGCCGGAGATCAATTACACGGTTCAACTGGCGCAAGGGAGCGACGCCGCCATCGGGCTGATCGCCCCCGCGTGCGAAACATCGGACGGGCAACAATATATCGGCGGGTTTAAACTTACATTCCAACAACCGTAAAACGAATTTTTTACGCGAAGATGATTTTTTGGTTAATGACGTAGAGTGAGATACTATCTCGCTCTACGTTTACTTTCATTATTTCAACACAAGATCGAATGTTTACGATCAAGGCATCGGGTTGTTATTCGCCCAATCGTTGCCGAGCCGCACTTCGATATCCACCGAAGCATTCGGGTCGGGTTGTATCAATATCTGCGTGCTGGAGGATATTCCGAATATTTGTTGCAGGTATTTCAACGTGTAAAGTTTCGGCGAGTACACAACGATCACGGTGCGGTCATACGCGCCATTGGCGGGACCGACCTCGGTCACTGCCATGCCTTGCGCGATGAAATAGTTTCCGGTATTCACATCAAGGTTCGGCGAATACGCGCCGTTCAAGATGCGCACGCGCGCGCCGTCGGCTCGCATTAGGGAAGTGAGATCGCCTTGCGCAAGCGGACTGGTCGCGCCGCTGGAGGTGAAAATTTCATCGCGCAGGATGCGGATCTTATCGTGCAACGGCTTGATGATGCTGGCATTCTCTCCGCCGAGAATTACGCTGTCAAAGGCGACCATCGTCTCGTCAATGCGCCCCTGCTTGATGCTTTCAACGGGTATGTCCTTCGCCAGCACCGCCAGTCTGATCGCGGTGTCCAACGTCATATTGGTGCGGATACCGGATGAGAACTCGTTGTAAAAGTCGTCGGCTTGCCCGATCAGTGTGGGGAAATTTGCCGGGTCGAGAACTTTGTCACGGATGGCGATGATCACTTTTTGTTGGCGGCGCGCGCGTCCGAAATCGCCTTCATCGTCATGGCGATAACGCGCGTACGCGAGCGCGGTGACGCCGTTCAACGTGCGCATGCCGCAACAGGTCAACTTGATCTTGTCTGTCCCGCCGCCGACGGGGTCGAGGCGCAGTTCTTCGTCGTTGTAAATTTCGATCTTGCCGATGCGGTCAATGAATTGAACGAACGTGTTGAAGTCAATCTGCGCATAATACTGGATCGGCACGCCGATGAATTGCTCAACCGTTTTGCGCGCCAGTTCCGGTCCGCCGCCGGGGAGTTTAGCGCCCTCGCCGGAGGAATATGCCGTATTGATGCGGCTATAGCCGAAGCCCGGAATGTTCACCCACATATCGCGCGGGATGGACAACATGCCAGCCGTTTTCGTCAGCGGATCGATGGTCAACAGGATCATCGTATCGGAGCGCGGCGCGCTGGTGTCGGTATCGCGCGCATCCAAGCCGATGATCAACACGGTCACGCGGCTGGCTCCGTCCCATGCGGGAGGCAGATCGCTCGCCGGAGGCGCAACCACCGGTGGCGGCGGTAAACTTTCAGACCCCGGCACGGGCGTGCCGGAAGAGTTCGTGATGGTTGGGCCATCAGGGCTCGACGCGACCGTTCCGCAATCTGCGGGCGGCGAGCCGGGCAAAGGCGTGATGACCCAGCACGTGGCGAGGTTGCGCACAAACACATACGCGCCGATCGCCACAGCCAAAGTCACGACCCAAAAGATGATCGTGCGAATTGATGGGCGTGCAAATTTCATTGTTTTGAGAAAATTCATTTTCATTACACCGGTTTCAGATATACCATATCAAGTCCAAGTCGTTCCAAGCCTTCTTTTGCCCAATAGCCGAGAGCCGCCGAATCTTCTTCGATCACTTGCATCAATACGGGGATCGCGCGGTAGTCTTTGATCTCTGCCAGCGCGCGGATCGCATGGATTCTCACCGCCTGCGACTCTTGCTTCACCGCTTCGATCAGCGACGGGACAGCGGGTTTGCCGATCTTGACCAACGCATGCGCCGCGAGATCGCAGACCATTGAGTCGCTATCGTTCAACGCGCGGACGAGAGAGTTGGTCGCGGCTTCGTCGGCTTTGTCCGCCAAACCAAGCGCGGCACACTGTCGCACTTCGGGGGCGGGGTCGTCGAGAAACGGGATCAGCCAGCTCGTCGAGGAATGAGGCGAGGCGGCTAGGGAGCGCAATGCCCACCAGCGGAAATCCGCATTGGAAGATTTAGTCAGATCCAGCAAAGCGGGAATTGCCTCTTCACCCAACTCGATCAACGCGGGGACGGCTCGTTCGGCGCGGGATTCATCGCCGCTTGTGAGATCGCTCAGCAAGCGTTGCAGTTCGTTCACGCTACTTTGCAGGAGGCGGCACCGGCAGCGCGGCTTCGGCGGTGCCGACCCACTTATCGCCCTCTTCGATCAACATGACGGGGATGTCGTCTACGATGGGATATTTGCGATTACAGTCTTGGCAGATGAACCACGCGTCGCGGTACAGCGTGAGCGCGCCGCCAGTGGTGCGGACACAATTCGGACAACGCAAAACTTCTTTTAGGGCAGAATCAAGCATGGAACCTCATTTCTAACAGGCGCGAATTGTACCATCCTCACGAGGATGGAGTTCGGCACAGATTATTCTCGGCGGCAAGTTTTTCGGGCTTTTTTGAATCGGGTCCGTATTGGCAAATCGCTTGCCACGGTTCGTAGTGTGTGATGAATTGGTCTTGAAATAGCACAGCGCCGTTTTGGTAAACCGTGCGCGTGACGGTCACGTCCGCGCCGTTTGCGGCGTAATCCACTTGTTTCATTTCGTTCTTCTTGAGATCGGGATTCTCTTCAAACAACGGCGAAGGCGCGGGGACAATATCTACGGGTCCCGTTGTATCCCACGAGACAGTGCGCCCATCGGAGGTGGAGTAAAACTTCCACGTCAGGGAACGAGCGGAGACGTTCACGTATGTTTCCATCAGAATCCAATAGGGCGAATCGTTTTTGAATTTGAAATCCACCAACGGGAAGTAGACGGTTGCGTCCAGCCCGGCGAGGCGATTATCCACCGCGCCGCTGGCGGTCATTTCATAATAAGAAACGCGATAGGCGTGTGAATATCGTTCGACCACCGGGAAACCCGCGTTGAACACCGTGCGGAATAACGTGGTGCTGACCTGACACACGCCGCCGCCCACGCCTTTGATCGTCCGCCCGCCATAGATGATGAGCGCTTCGGCGAATCCGTTTTC
This sequence comes from uncultured Anaerolinea sp., assembly GCA_964456775.1. GTDB lineage: Bacteria > Chloroflexota > Anaerolineae > Anaerolineales > Villigracilaceae > Defluviilinea. The sequence goes on along the minus strand of CAYWCN010000019.1, from coordinate 34,694 downwards.
GAGGCTCACGTCGCCCATCGTCTCACCCATCGAGAAAATTTCGCCCGGCGCGACCATCACGCCGTGAAATCGCTCCGCCGCGGCTTGGATGTTTTGGATGCGTTCCTCGCTCGAACCGTAAAAGTACGATGTCTCGGAAGCGATCAATTCAGTGATGCCAAGCGACTGTCCGGTAGCCGAGCCGGAGACTTTCGGCTGGTCTTCGACGATCACGAGAGACACGGTGTGTTCGCCGCGCAGCAACGCGTCGTTGATGGCTGTGATGCTGGCGTCCAGGTCCATCACACGCCCGGTCTTTGAATCTTCCATCAAATCCAATTGTTTGGTGTCGTCATTGAAAATAAATTTCGCGTTCGAGGCTGGGCGGTCCACTTGCGTCTTCACCGGCTTGAGCAGACTGCGCAAGCCGTCGCTGTTCAACACCACGCGCACTTCGGTTTGATTTCCATTCTGCGCGCGTTGCACGCCGAGCAGGCTCGCAAGGATGGGCGTGTCGTACACATAGGGACCCGCATCCGTCGAATTCGGAATCGTCAACGTCAGCGGTTGGCTCAACACCTGGCGGGCAGTTTCGGCTTGCGCGCTCACATCAAGGATCTGCGGCTGGACTTCCTGAATCACAAGCCCGACTTCGCCGTCGGTGAATGTTTGCAATTGCGCGCCGAGATAGATCAGCGTCGCGTCAATTTTTAGTTCGCGCCCAATTTGACCGGGCGTCGCAACAACGTTCGCGCCTTCCAAATGCAAACTGGCTTCCGTCACCGGCTGATTGATCTGCGAGGCGACCTGACTCAAATATTGGTACGCCACGCGCTGATCGAACAGGATGACCGGCGGGACGTTGACACCGCGTCCGAGCGCGCTGGATTGACCGGACAACGCGCCGAATAAGCCGCCGCTTCTTCCCAACTGGTAGGCTGTTGCGGCGCTGGACGACGGATCGAACACCATGCCTAATTCCGCCGGGCTCGCTACCCACGCCTTTTCGCCATCGCGGAAGAGAATCTTCCCCGTGAGCGGATACGACAACTTCTCGTTCAACTTCACCGCGGCTTCATCGCGCGTCAGCCCGGAAAGGTCAACACCCGCGACCGAAACACCGGGAAAGATACGCCCGGCGTACACGAGTTGATAGCCCAACGTCCACGCGAGGAGGAGGATGAAAAACAGAGTCACGCCGCTGATCGTCGCGGCGACAATTTGCGGAACTAAAGGTAATTTTTGATAGGGATGGGAAATGGAAGTCATTGGTTGTGATCTACATCGTTCAATAACACTGCGGCTTTAGAACGCAACATTGACAGGATTTGTTCCCATCAATGTTGCGACTCAAATCTACTCCGCGCCAAAGGCGGGAAGTTCGATCACGCCGGAGTTTGTTTTGACTAAATAATACGGCGACCACCCCACACCGAACAGATTCACATACACGTCGGTCTTTTTGGGGTTGACGGTCACTTCAGTCGTGTCGCTGGCTACTTTACCCCAGCGTTCATTGATCTCCGCCGCGATCTCTTCGCGCTGTCGTTGCAGATCGGCAATATCGTTGTTGAATTGCTGGATCGCCTCTTCCGACTCGCGCACATCTTCTTTCGCGTTTTTCGCCATGCGCAACTTTGACACCGGCGTGGAAAGACTCTTCTTGCGTCCCAGCCCAAACAAACCAGCCACAGCCTCGACTCCGTTTATCCCGGCTTCGATGTTGCGGTTTCTCGCGTCTTCTTGATCCTGGCGGAGTTCGCGTTCTTCCCGATAGAGTTTGTCTTGAACGGACTTTATCTTTTTATCGATCGCGGATGTTTTCTTGTCCAGTTCGGCGTCACGCAACGCGCGCGCGGCGTCGGAGCAGGCGGTCATAAATTCCGCCTGGGTCACATCGGGACCGGCGAATACTTTCAACGCCTGATTCGCTCGCGCAGTGACGGACGAATTGCGGAAGACCCAATCGGTGAAATCTTTTTGCAATGCGGTCATCAGTTTGGCATCGTTCAATGGCGCATCCAATGTGCCGAATTTGGTGGAGGGCGCGGGAGAGGTATCCACGTTATCCATTGGTTTGCCGGTAGCCGCGTAATCCTCCCAGCGGACTGTGCCTCGCTTTTCAGGCGAGGCGACAACCGCCGTGCGCGCGATCTCGCTATCCACGCCGAGTTTGCGGTCAAGGATGCGGATCTGAGCGGAAGCCAGCAACGCGGGCTTGTACACAATGCTTTCGATCATCGCTTCGGAGGGAGCCGGTTGATTCGCGGCTTTGAACGCTTCGGGCAGGGAATAATTTTGCGGAAGGAAATATTCGCGGACGCCGGCGGGGACGGGAGGTTTTGTGGAGGAGAAGGGAGAATTAGAGACTGGAGACTGGAGATTGGAGGCTGGTGATTGTCTTTGGGGGGCTGACGCCATGAAAGAAGGTTGAGGCGTGGAAAATGTTGAGGAGGCTGAAGCAGGCTGACCCTGCGTCGGAAGCGAAGCCTCCGCATTGGCAAGTTGATTCAACGCGGGGATCTGAGTCCGCGTGATGGGACCGGCGAGGAAGTTCATCACCCAGCGCGTTTGCAATAACTCCGGCGCTTTGGAGTGCACGTTATGCAAAACGAACACGCGCTTGCCGAGCGATGAAATTAATTTATCGAACACGCCGCGCGAGACGCCGCCCGCCGCGCTTTCGAGCCCGTCGAGTAATCTGTTTTTATCTTGATCGGTTTGCAGTTTGCCGATGAACCACGTGCCGGCATTGGACAAGCCTTTGTAATCCACATCCACCGGGTTTTGCGTGGCGAGCAATAAGCCAAGCCCGAACGCGCGCGCCTGTTTCAACATGCGAAGCAGAGGCTGTTTGGAAGGAGGGTTGCCGAGCGGAGGCAGATAGCCGAAAATTTCATCCATGTAGAGGAGCGCGCGCAGGGATGTTGCGCCGCTTTGGGTGCGCATCCAAGTTTCGACGGCGGAGAAAAGCAGTGTGACGAAGAACATGCGCTCGGCATCGGAGAGATGCGCGAGATAAAAGATGCTATGACGCGGTTTACCTTCCGGGGTGTAAAGCAATGAGGCGACATCAAGCGATTGCCCTTCGCGCCATGCTTCGAACGCAGGCGAGGCGAGGATATTGTTCAACACCATCGCCAATTCCATGCGGTCTTTGGCGGGGAAGAAAGTGTCTACTGGGAACGCGCCTAGTTTGTCGAACGGCGGGGTCTGCGTTTGCAAAATCAATTCAGTGAGTTCAACATCTTTGCCTTGACTCCATGCATTCTCGAAAATGTTGGACAGCAAAATGTGTTCGCGTGAGCGGATGGGATCAATGTCATTGATGCCAACGAGTCCGAGCAAGGCTGTTACTGTGCTTGCGATCCGCTCGCGCAGGGTTTCGCGGTTGTCTTGCCATGAGATATCAGGCGCGGCAAGCGACGATAGCACACTCACGGGGATTCCCGAATCGGAGCCTGGTGTAAAAACGGAAAATTGCACGGAATTTTTCAACGCGAGCACGCGTTCTTGAGTCATCCCCCACTCTTTCAATCCATTGCGCCACGAAGTGGATGCGTCCGTTGCGACTTGTTCGAGGGTTTTACCGGAGCGACGCGCGAGGTCGGCGTCAATCCACGGTTGGAAATCTTGCGGCGCAAGCTCGGGGAAGTGCAAAATTAAATTGGTGAGATCGCCTTTCGGGTCAATGATGATGGCGGGGATTCCCTGCAACGCGGCTTCTTCGAGCAAGGCGACGCATAAGCCGGTCTTGCCGGAGCCGGTCATGCCGGTGACAACTGCGTGAGTGGTGAGGTCAGCGGGATCGTAATTGATGTTGTTCGCGGTTACTTTTTGCGTTTTCGGATCGTATTCGCGTCCAAGATAAAAATTTGAGTCTGTCATGAATTTCTCCTAAACAAATTTAGAACGAACGTGCTGAGAGTTAATGTACCCGATTTTGGGATGAATGACAAGCGAGGAAGCGGAATGGAAAGTGGAGAATTAGAGAATTGGAGGATTGGGAATCGAGTGGGAATTTGATGGCAGGACACACTCTCTCTTTGCACGGATTCAGATAAGGTTGTGAAAACGTTTGCCTTTTAGAAGCGCAAGCGTATAATGCTGTACAAAGGCAGTTATACAGTATGCAGGCTGTATAACCTCCCAAATGACGTCTTATACAGTATATCGGCTGGTTAAGACATAGTTAGGCGGCTACCTTGCCAAACTTCAAAATGCAAAAATACATAGGTGTCATCACAAAAATACTCTTCTTCTTTACCACTGTCCTGTTTTTGTGGGCTTGTAGCATTTCGTCCACAAACAAACCAAATGTTGGCAAAACTATTATGCCTTTATCAACTCATACAATAATTCCTGCCACAGCGTTTCCAAGTGAAACTTTTACTCCAATTGTTAGCCCTACACAGACGAGCACTCCTGTGCCAACATTGGTTTCTCACGAATGGAGCCAAAGTGAACCATTAGTAACCTTTGGCAGCCTTGGCGGCGATGGAGCCTGTGCTACAACTCCAATCGACTTCACTTTGTTATCAAATGGAGAATTGTATATTGTCGACTGGAACAATGATTTAAAAGCCTTTGAAATTAAAACCACAACCCTTTCAAGGCAAAATACATGTAATTTATTAAATTCAATAGATCAGGCTGGCTTTTTTGATTACGATCCGTCCACATATGTTTACGAACCCCATATAATCATGGGAGGAGCAGTAACTTATATTTCAATTAAAGCATGGCGTTCCAATTCAGTTGGGCTGTATGCGTTATATGATTTCATTGACAACTTAGACTTTATCAAAAAAGCATGGGGCTGTGGAGATTGTCTTGATTTAGGACTTCCAACCGTTCTGCCCTCAATCCGAAAAACTTATCGATTATTGAGTAATTATGAACCTGAAAATTTGCAGGTTTATCAACCAAATAGAATAGGTGTATGGGTTGAAGTTGACAAATATACAGATAAAAACAACATACCAATATGGCCACTCAAATCGGTAAAATTATCGCAAATAGTATTCCCAGAAGGACATATTGGTGATGACCCAAACATCGTCCTGACTGGCGCAAATGCAAAATCTGTCTATGAATTATTCAATCAAAGCATGAATTGCGGTATAAACATTGTAGAAGGAGATAAGGTTTATTGGGTGCGTGCTCGTCCATTGTTGCCAAATGAATATCCATCAGAGTCTTCAATACCAACTGTTTTAAGTTGCACGCCATCGGATGGATGGGTTGAAATCCCATAACCGCCGCCTAACAAAGCGTGCGCTGGACGGGCGGGGAGTCTGCCGATTTACAAGCAGTTTTCTTGCTTCGGCATTTTTCTCGTCTCGAACATTATCCACGCTCACCCACCCGCCAGGAACGCAAACCGTTAATGCACCCAAAATTACTACGAACCATAAGTAAGTCCAAAATCAAAATTCCTGTGAACTTTCACAGGAATTTTGATTCGATCATCAAACTACGATGGCGGATTATCCAATCGAATTCCGTGTCCGCGCACCGTGTCAATGAATTGATGCGATGGATCGAGCGCGGCGAGGCGGTCGCGCAGGCGGCGGATCAAGGCGTCCAATGCCTGATCAGACACACCCGCAGATTGATCGTCGCCCCACACGGCCGTCACCAGATCGGGGCGCGTGACCACTTGTCCCTGGTGGTCGTATAACAACCACAATAATCGAAATTGCTGGGCAGAGAGCGGAGGGGCGAGTTCCTGTTGACGCACCCAAACGCGGCGGGATTTTTGATCCATCATCAACCTGCCGGGCTTGCCGCCATCGAGCAGCGGCATGGTCGCGTCGGAGGTGAGGTATTGAAATTGTTGCGCGATACCCACAGCGATATGATCGCCGTCCTGTAAAACCACAGACGTGGTGAGCAGCAATCCATTGTGATACGTGCCGTTCTTGCTTCCGAGATCTTCGAGCACAATGCCCTCGGGCGTGGGCGTGAGACGCGCATGAAAGCGCGAGATCTGCCGGTCGTTCACTACAACATCGCACGTAGACTCGCGTCCAAGCACAATGGCTTCGCTCAACTGCCAGCGTTGACCTTTTAGAGGACCTTCGTCGGCGATCAATAATGGATAATCTTGATTAGGTTTCGTCATGGAAATCAATATGAAAGTCGGATGACAAGGTCATCGAAACAAGTTTATAATAGCGAACCGACCGGTGAAAATAGTACAAACGGTCGGTCGAGTGACTTGTAATATAGCATAAACAAGCGTTTCTGTGCAGAACTCACGCCGAAATGATTTTGCACAAAGCCCCGTTCGCTTCGCAGTTGAACTGCGGAGTAAACAAAAAACAATTTAGGAGAACAGTGCTTCCACCCCTCAAGAGCGGGGAGGTCTTGCGCAGCCGCTATCGCATCCGTGAACAGATCGGGCAGGGCGGCATGGGCTCGATTTACCTCGCCGACGATACGCGTTTAAAGGGACGCGAATGCGCGCTGAAAGAGGTCGAATATGACCGCGCGCTCCCGGAGAATATTCGCGAAGAAGCCCGCGGACAATTTTTACGCGAGGCAACTGTGCTTGCGCGTCTCGATCATCCCAACCTGCCGAAAGTATCCGACTTCTTCTCGAACGGTCCGCGCGATTATCTCGTGATGGATTATGTGCCGGGCAGCGACCTGCGCCACATGATGATGGAAGCGAAACGCAAACACGAGTTTCTACCGGAAGAGGAAGTGCTTACCTGGGCAGAGCAGATCGCCAGCGCGCTCACCTACTTGCACAGTCAGGAACCGCCCATCGTTCACCGCGACATCAAGCCCAGCAACCTCAAACTCATGCCGAATGGTCTGATCAAACTGGTGGATTTCGGTCTCGTAAAAATTCTTGCCCCCGAAGAAGTGACGATCACGATCATTCAAGGACAAGGCACCGCGTTATACACTCCGCTCGAACAATACGGAGGCAGTGATGTGCATACGGATATTCGTTCGGACATTTACGCGTTCGGCGCGACGCTGTATCACTTGTTGACGAACGAATCGCCAGCGGATGCGCGCAAACGCTTCCTTTCCCCAGAGAGCCTGACTCCCATTCGGGAAATTAATTCCTCCATTTCAGCCCGCACAGAAAAAGCCGTGCTATGGGCAATGTCCCTGCATCCCGATGAACGACCGCAAACGATCAATGAATTTCGCAACGCCTTATTGGGGTACAGCGAATCTCCCTCCCTGTCTCTTCCGGTTCGACGCGTACGATCCGACTCTGTTTCGGATTATTTTTCAAACCCCGCTGAAACAACGCTCGCCTGGAGCGCGGCAGTGATGTTATTGGTCAGCCTGCTCGTGACCCTTGCCCGCTAAACCATTTCATCCATGCCCACGCGGCCACGACTCCCAACGCCTCACCGCTAAACGTCAACGTTAATATCCCAACAGTGCCGGCGCCGGAGGCGATCCAATCTGCCGCGCCGGGGAATCCCAATACAAGATAATTGTAGGTCGCCAGTCCACCGATCACAACACAGAGGGCGAATCGTAATGCCCAACGGACAGAGATCAAATTGCTGACCGCCCAAAAGACCAGCGCGGCGCCTCCCGCGAGGGCGAGCAGGACCAACATCCACGCGCCGATGCGCGGATAACCTTCCGGCGAGATCAAGTCATTGACCGGCGTCAACGTGGGAGTGGGCAATTCCGGCTCCGGCGTGACGCTGACCACCGGCACCACCACTGTGACAGCCACCCCTGCGCTCGAAGCGTCAAACTGCAACACTTCAGAGACCAGCGCCGGCTCGCTGACCACATGGATCTCGACGTTACCCGGCTTATCGATCACGAACGAGGTGCGCGCAACCCCGTCCACGGTCGGCGAATCGAATTGCTGAAGAATGTCGCCGCTTTCATCGCGGGTGGTCATGGTGAAACGTGCGATGGTGCCATCCGCCACGATATGACCGTTGCGGTCAAAGATGGGACCCGCGCGGACACTGATCGAATCCCCGATCGCATAGGAGGGAATCGGGGTTGGCTCAGCGGTCACCGCTCCGGGAGCCGGCGTGGTCGCTAGATTCGACTGGTCGAGGGCAAGCGGAATGATCTGAGATTCGTTCGGCGAGGTCGCGGCGATCAGATCGTAGCCGACCGAGGCAACAGAGACCGGTGATGAGCCTTGCAACGCAATTTGCTGGAACAATAAACGCGCGGCAACCTCCATGAACGGCGGTTGATGGCTATATAAAGAATAATACGCGGTCAACTTGGAAATGTCCGTTGCGTCGAGATAATACGGGGCGGTGAACGAGAATAGGATCACGTTCCGGTTGCGGATCAAGTCCGGGCGTTCGGACAAGAATCGCCTGAGCGTCGAGATGCGTCCGTTGTTTACATCCACCAAAGAGATGACCACCCAGGTTGCGCGTTCGAGCGCGCTCTCAATGTTCGTTTCACTTTCGTCGTTCAACATCAACTCGACTTCGCGCAAGGGAAATGAACTCATGCGGGTAGAAAATACTTGCCCACTGCCCTGCTGACCGTACAGGCGATCAACCACTTTCTGGAGCGAATCCGCGGGAAAGACATCACGCACCACGCACGTACTGCACTGCTGGTACACAGGCACATCCGTCAGAAACACGATGCGGTCGCTTAAGTTTGGCGGCGCGGGTAGGAGCGCGCTCAATTCCTGCGCATCCGGGCTGATCAAAGTTGCGGAGCGGGTCGCCACATCGAACACCACTTGCTGAGAACCGCCCACAGTATCCAACGAACTATCCGGCGTTAAAACATTTGAGAGGGTGAAAATATCGTAGAGACGATACTTTTGCGCGAGGATCCTCGTCACGGCATCGTCCACGCGCTGAGCGAAAGCGCGGTCGCTCCGGTATTCCTGCGCGAAGAATTCGAGGATTCTCACCGTCGCCGCGTACGTATCATCCGCGCCGGTATCAGAGGAGATGTTGCCCAAATAGAGCAGGTCATTGCCGGCTTGAAACGCATCGCGCGCCACAGAACGCATCGAAAAATTCTCGCCGCCTTGCGAATAGAATTTTCGCACCGCGTCGCTTCCCAGCGCGTCGGTGACGACTAATCCGCCATTGGTCCGCCATGTTGCCAACTCGGGGAGGGCGAGAATCGCCGAAAGCGCGCCCGCATCGAAACTGACCGGGCGCGTGGTTGCGCGGATATTTCCTTGAAAGCCCTGATAACGAATGTGCGAGACCAACAAGCCGTCGGCAAGCCCGGCGAGGTCAACGGAATTTGTCACGGCAAAGAACGGAGGCAACTCCACTTGTTTGAGTTGTTCCAGCGATTTACGAACGGTCGCAACTTCTTTCTCAGGTATGCGGTCAGAATCGCCCCGTCCCGGAAAATGTTTCGCAACGACCAGCATGTTGTTGTTACTGCCTTCATGCAGCCCCGTAATAAAAGAACGCCCCATCTTGCCCACCCAAAACGGATCGCCGCCAAACACGCGCGTTCCAAGGTCTGTGCTTGCAGAGGGACTCGGCGACTCGACCACATCGAGCGAGGGCCCGAAAAATAAATTGAAGCCAAGCGCCGAAAGTTCGCTTCCCAACACATTCCCCACTTGTTTTGCCAGATCGGGACTCCACGCGGCGCCCAAAGCCATCTCAGACGGCATAGGCGTTAATCCATTCAGGATCTGATCTTGCGGCGCGCCATCGCCGTTCTGCGCAATGCCGATGAACAACGGCACATACGTATTCTGAGGCGCGTCGGAACTTGCGTTCCATTCAACGCCTTGAAGAGCGCCGATCAATGTATGCGCGGCAGAAACCGTCTCGGGTGAGTCGGCAAAATTATCATTCGCAGACTGCAAGACAACTCCGCCGATATGATGATTGACAATGAGATCATAGATCTGCGACTCAGGCGCGGCGCTCGTGCCTCGAAATGTGACGAGAAACAACTGTCCAACGCGCTCCTCCGGCGTCATCGATTCGAGGATCGCTTGCACGCTGGAAGACGGGGTGGGAGTCTGCGCGCGCGCGGCAGACGAAGGTCCGAACAAAGACGCGGCGAACGTCAAAAGGATGACCGCGTGGGCAAATCGTTTCAGGATGGAATTCCGCTTCATCCCCCATTTCGTCTGCTTCGCCAGCGGATGCTTGATCAACCCCTTCATTTTTTTTCACCGCGCACGCGCAACGCCAGCAGGGGATCATCTGTAAAAATACCGTCTGCCCCCCATCGGAAAAATTTTTTCATCTGCGGCTCTTCGTTCACCGTGAAAATATGCACGCGCCTGCCAAGCCGATGCACGCGCCGAATCTGCTGCGGCGAAGTCGTCCAATGGTTCGGATGAAGCGCCTGATAATTTCCGAAATAAAAAATGAAAGAGCGCACCAACATGGCGCGAAACCCATCGTTGGCAAGCAGTCCGCGCGGAACTTCGGGGAGCAAAGCCTGCGCCTTCGCAAGACTGCGAGGGTGGAACGATGAAAAGAGGATGCGTTTCTGAATATTGAACTTCTTAACCAGCATGCACACGGTTTCCACGAGATGATCGTCGGGCGTCTTATGGTTTGCCAATTCCACGTTGATGATTATCCGCTTGCTAAAGGATTCAAACACTTCTTCAAGCAATGGAATTTTTTCTCCGTGAAATTTCGGCGAAAATGAACTCCCCACCTCCAACGCGCGCAGTCGCGCGAGCGTGAGATCCTGAACTCTGCCTTTTTCGTTGGTCAAGCGGTCAACTGTCGAGTCGTGAAATACGATCGCGTGACCATCGGCAGAAAGTTTAGCGTCCAATTCGATGGCGTCTGCGCCTTGTTGAATGGCAAGCTCGAATGAGGCAAGAGTATTTTCAGGCGCATACGCGGAAGCGCCGCGATGCGCGAAGATCGTGGGGGTGGAGAGTGATTCAAGCATGGTAAATAATTTACGGATTACGCACATGATACTACGAAGCGTAATCCGTAATCAACACGGGTTGGGTCTTGGTTGGCTAAATTTCTACAAAATAGGCGCTGGCGGCGCGTTCGAGCATATCGCGCGTCATGGCGGGCGGCGCGCCGAGATAACTCGAAATGTCAATGATCTGGTCGCACAGATCGCGTGGATGGGAGGCTCGCAATTTGCGGTTACGTTTGATGTACCACTCCTGGAGCAAATACGCCAGCCCTTGGTCGCTGTATTCCACTTTCTTGTCGGCGGCGACACGCTTGAAGATCTCGCGATACTCCTCATACGTCGGATCGCCGATTTCAATCTTATGCCGCAAACGGCGCAGAAAGGCTTCATCCACGAGGTCTTTCGGCGGAAGGTTGGTCGAGAACACGATCAGCACATCGAACGGCACTTCGATCTTTAGCCCGGTGTGAAGCGTGAGAAAATCCACGCGGTTTTCGAGCGGCACGATCCACCGGTTGAGCAGATCGCGCGGGCGCACTTGCTGACGCCCAAAGTCGTCGATCAATAGAATGCCGCCGTTGGCTTTTACCTGAAACGGCGCTTCATAGAATTTGTGAACATCATCGTAGACCAGGTCCAAGCCTTCGAGGGTCAATTCGCCGCCCACCACAACGAATGGACGACGGATCTTCACCCAACGCGGATCGCGTCGCTGGCTGGTGCGCAGGTTTCCCGTTGTGCCTCCCGGCCCGGATAGTGAAGCGCCCTCCCCTTCCGGCACGAGGCGGTGACTGACCTGGTCATAAACTTTGATGACCTGACCATCCAGATATAACGCATAGGGAATGTGCAGGGTCTGGCTCAATGCGAGATTGCCGAACGCGCGAGCAACGCTGGTTTTGCCGTTGCCGGGCGGTCCATACATAAAAATGGAAGTCCCTGAATTAAGCGCGGGACCCAACTTCTGGAACGTTTTTTCCGAGATGATCAATTGGGAAAGAACTTGTCGCATCGTCCGCTGTGTTACGGTCACGCGCCCGCCGCGCTGACGACGGATGGCTTCGTTGTACACTTCGAACGGCACCGGCGCTGGGCCGACGTATTGACTCCGTTCCATCGCTTCGCGCGCGCGGGCAACGCCGGCTTGCGTGATCCCGTAGGTGTAAGCGCCCTCTCCTAAACCTCCCTGCGACGATTTCACTTCGATCAATTTTTCGCGTTTCAACGTCTCGAGCACGTTGTCTGTCACGCCGGCAAAGGGGAGCGCGATCGTTTCGGCAACCTTGAAGCCGCTCAGATAACCTTGCAAGTAAAGAATTTTGAGAGTTAAGTCCTGCACCCAAAGCGCAGGGAGCCCCGTATCTTCAAGCGAATTGATCGGCGGCGGCGAGAATAAACCCGTCCCCAACGCGGATTTTCCAAGAGGGTTAGTCATGATACCTCACAAGCAGATGATTTCAAAAAGTTTTCCGTCCAAACCATCCGAATTATACTGCCGATTGGATTAATCGCTGGCGGGCAAAGTTGCATCTGCATTGGAATCGCTCATCCTGTCAATTCCGTAAAGCGCAATCATATATAATCAAAATCATGAACCTTACAGTTGTCATCCCAGTCTATAATGAAGTCCACAACATCCGCGAGATCATCAAAAGGGTGCAAGCCACAAAACTTGCAAAGGAGATCATCGTCGTTGATGACGGCTCAAAGGACGACACGCGTGAGATCCTCGATGCCCTGAACGGAAAGGGAAAGATCCGCGTTATCCTCCACGAGAAAAACCAAGGGAAAGGCGCCGCGGTCGTCACCGGCATGAAAGCCGCAAAGGGAGATGTGATCCTGATCCAAGATGCCGACCTGGAGTACGATCCGCGCGATTACCCCGCCTTGCTCCTTCCGATCCAAGAGAATCGCGCCGATGTGGTCTACGGCTCGCGCTTCCTCGGCGCGCCTCGCCGGGTGGCTATGTTCTGGCATCAGGTGGCGAACCAACTTCTCACCCTGATGACAAACATTTTGTACGACTCAATTCTGACCGACATGGAAACGGGCTACAAGGTCTTTCGACGCGAAGTGATCAAAGATATCCGCATCCGTTCCCAACGCTTCAACTTCGAACCAGAATTTACCGCCAAGATTTTGAAACGCAAATTTCGAATCTACGAAGTGCCGATCTCTTTCAACCCGCGCGATTACTCGGATGGAAAAAAGATCAGACTCAGAGACGCGTTCGAAGCCGTCTGGGCGTTAATTCGTTACAGGGTGATGGAATAATCGTGGATGTAAAACCCGAAATCGCCGCTGAACTGCAAAAAGCGGAACAAGCCCGCGCACTGGGCAACGAGGGACAGGCGCGCGTCTGCGCAAGACGGGCGGCGGGCATTGCCATTCGGGAATATCTGATTCGTAAAGGGATTCGCCCTCCCAGCGTCAGCGCGATGGATTTATTGAATCTGCTCAAAGAAGACCCGCTTCTTTCCCCCGACTTGAAACTGATCGCCGACCATTTGACCTTGCGCGTCACCGAGGATTTTAAACTCCCCATCAACGCCGACTTGATCGCCGAAGCGCGAACATTGTGCGACGAGTTGTTAAAATAAAACATCCCGCAGAATGAACTGCGGGATGTTTCGACTCACATCTGTTTTCGTGCCAAGTGAAAGAACACCCGGGCGACAGTGATCAGCAATAACAGTCCGGACATCACCCCGCCGAAGATGAGGAAAAGCCTGCGCCAATCTTTGAACCGCAGAACGATCTCCTCGCGCGCCGGCAAGCGGATGCGGTCCCGCAGGCGTTGAAGCAGGTCGCCCGGAGGCGAGACCCGTTTCAACGTCCCGGCAAGATGCGCTTCAAGGGCGTTCATAACTGAATCCGAATCAGTCGTCGTGCGTCGTTCCATTCGTTCTCGCGTTTCTTATTCAATGGGATAGACGATGAGCCCCACGGTTCCCGGCCCGAGGTTCGCCGCGACCGCGATCGAGAGTTCGCTCATCATGGTTTCTTTATAATTGAAATGCTTTTTGGCTTCCTCAAGAAGCGATTCGCCCGATTTAGGATCCTGCGCGTTTACAGTCGCAAGGTACACCGGCTTGTCTTTATATTCTTCCTTTGCCATTTCGATCACGCGATCCAATGCGGCTTTGCGCGTGCGCACGCGTTCCGCCATGCTCAGGTCGCCATCGCGCAGGACAGCGATCGGCTTGACGTTCAACACCGAGGCGAGCGCGGCTTGAAGCGTTTTCACGCGCCCAGACATTTTGGCATATTCCAAGGTGTCTAACGTGAGGATGACGCGCACTTTGTATTTCGTGGCTTCGAGATACTTCACGATCTCATCCACGCTTTTGCCTGCCCGCTCCAACTTGCGAGCTTCGCGGCACAAGAGACCGATGCCCAACGAGCCGAGCGCCGAATCAATGGGAATGACTTTGAAATCAGCCTTCACCTCTTCCGCCGCGGCAATGGCTGAGGCGTAGGTGCCAGAAAGTTTGGCAGTGACATGGATGGACAGGATCGTATCGCCTTTTTGCGCGATCTTTCTGTAAAACTCAACGAACTGGTGAGGCGAGGGCTGGGAAGTCTTCGGGATCTTTTTATTCTCTTCGACCAGCTTGTAAAAATCCTCGTTACTCAACTCTGTGCCTTGAATGTATGATTTCTCCCCAAACAGAACATTCACAGGGATCACGTCTATGCCGTATTCCTTGCCCCATTCAGGGAGGATATCTCCGGCGCCATCGGTTACGATTCGTAACATGGTTTACTCTCCTTCCAGATTTATGTTTTGGTCTCCCAGCTGGTCCCGTAACGCCAGCAGGGTTCGGTGATACAGACTCTTCACTGCGCCTTCACTCCTGCCCATGATCTGTCCGATCTCTGCGTTGGACAGGTTTTCAACAAACTTGAGGATCAGCAGGGTTTGCCGATCTGGAGGAAGGCGTCGTATCAATTTCAACAGCGCGCCCTGCTCCTGTGAGCGGACCAAATTCCGTTCGGGGTGATCGCCCTTGGTCGGCAGGACCGGCAATTCATCCAGCGGTATTTCCTGCCGGCGGCTCCGGTCACGGTGCCAGTTGGCGACCAGATTGTGGGCAATGCGATATAACCATGCCGAAAACGGAACGCCGCGATCGCGGTAATTCTTGATGTGGTTCATTGCCCGCTGAAAAACGCGAGCCGTCAAGTCCTCCGCGTCGTGGAGGTTGCCCGTTCGATAGTACACATAGTTGAAGATGCGGTCTACATATTGCTCGTAGAGTTGACCGAACGCGTCCCGGTCGCCAAGCGACGCGCGAGTCAATGCCTCATCTTCGCTAAATTCCAGATCCGCCAAGGAAAATTCCTACCGGCGGAGTTGAACATAATAACCCCGCCGGGTTTTAGAAGTTTCAGGGAGTATAACATGCAACATTTTAATTTCATTGTGAATGCGGTTGGTATAATGACGAGTTGCAAAATCACTGTCCTCTTCATTGCTCGCGCGTCAGAATGAGGATAAATGAAACAAATGTGCTATAATCGAATTTCGAGGAGTTCATGACATCTAACAACATCCGCGTAGTGGGCGCTCGCGTACACAACCTGAAGAACATCACCGTTGAGATTCCCCGCGACAAATTCGTGGTGATCACCGGTTTATCCGGGTCTGGGAAGTCGTCGCTGGCGTTCGACACGATCTTTGCCGAGGGACAACGCCGCTATGTTGAGTCGCTCTCAGCGTATGCTCGTCAGTTCATCGGGCAAATGGACAAGCCCGATGTAGATTACATCGAAGGGCTCTCCCCCGCCGTATCCATTGACCAGAAATCCACCAGCCACAATCCGCGCTCGACCGTCGGCACGGTCACAGAGATTTACGATTACATGCGTTTGCTGTTCGCGCGCGCGGGCATTCCGCACTGTCCGGTCTGCGGACGCGAGGTGACCAAGCAATCGGCACAGGAGATCGTGGACAAAGTTCACGCGCTTCCAGAAGCCACGCGCATTCTCGTGCTTTCGCCATTGGTGCGCGGACGCAAAGGCACGTATCAAGCCGTCTTTGAAGAGATTCGCAAAGCGGGCTTCACCCGCACCCGCGTGGACGGAACGGTTCATTCACTCGACGATGAGATCGAACTCGACCGCTACAAGCAACACACCATCGAAGCAGTTGTGGATCGCCTCGTCATCTCGCACGAAGGCTCGAAGGAAGATAAAAAGTCCGCGCTGACGCGGTTGACCGATTCCATCGAGACCGCGCTGAAATTCGGAGAGGGCTATCTCACGATCAACCTCGTGGACAAAAAAGAGGACATCCAATTCTCCGAACACCTCGCCTGCCCCGAACATGGGACGACGATTCCCGAAGTGGAGCCTCGCACGTTCTCGTTCAACACCCCGCAAGGCGCGTGCCCAGATTGTCAGGGACTTGGCTCCAAACTGGAAATTGACCCGGACCGCATCATCCCGGACCGCGACCTGTCTCTCAACGAGGGAGCCATCGCCAGCATGGAATGGAGCGGACCGAAAGTGGAAGGCGGCTTCTATTGGCAAAGTTTGATCAACGCGTCTAAAGCGTACAAGATAGACATGGATGAACCGGTCAAAGACCTAACAAAGGAACAACTCAAGATCGTTTTGTACGGAACCGGTGATAAACAGATCCAGATGACGTATCAAAGCGGGAACGGAAATGAATTCAAGTTCTCGCGCGCGTTCGAGGGCGTGATCACAAACCTTGAGCGGCGATACCGCGAAACAAATTCGGAATACATACGCGAGAAAATTTCTGAGTTTATGTCCGACCGTCCGTGCCCAAGTTGCAAGGGCAAGCGGTTGAATCCTGCCGCGCTGGCAGTGACCGTGGACGACGTCAACATCGTCGAAGCCAACTCGTGGCCCGTGTTACAGACTCTGGAATGGGTGAAGAAACTCTCTGCCAAAAATTCTCCGCTCACCCCAAAACAAAAAGCCATCGCCGAACGCGTGATCAAAGAAATCCATGAGCGCTTGACCTTCCTCGTCAACGTTGGCTTGGATTACCTGACCTTGAACCGTTCCGCTGTGACGCTCTCCGGCGGCGAGGCGCAACGCATTCGTTTGGCGACTCAAGTCGGCTCGCGGTTGGTTGGCGTGTTATATGTGTTGGATGAACCTTCCATCGGACTACATCCGCGTGATAATTCAAGATTGCTTGAAACGCTCAAAGGCTTGCGCGATCTGGGCAACACCGTCTTGGTCGTCGAACATGATGACGAAACGATCCGAGAGGCTGATTGGGTGGTAGACCTCGGTCCCGCGGCGGGCGAACTGGGCGGCGAGGTCATCGCGAAGGGAACACCAAAACAGATCTTGGCGCACCCCAAGTCGCTGACGGGACAATATCTCTCAGGGCGCAAACAGGTCGAAGTCCCGGAGAAGAGGCGCGAGGGGAACGGGAAGAGTCTCAAGATCGTGGGGGCGTCCGCAAATAATCTGAAAAATATTGACGTGTCCATCCCGCTTGGAGAATTGGTGTGCATCACCGGCGTTTCAGGCTCGGGCAAGTCCACGTTGATGAGCGATATTTTGTATAACGCGCTCGCCGCGAAGTTGATGGGCGCGCGGACGCAAGCCGGCGAGCATAAAAAAATTCAGGGCATCGAGCATCTCGATAAGATCATCAACATTGACCAGTCGCCGATCGGGCGCACGCCGCGCTCAAACCCCGGCACATACACCAGTCTATTCGACGAGATCCGCAAGTTGTTTGCCGAGTTGCCCGAAAGCAAAGTGCGCGGATATAAACCCGGTCGATTCTCGTTCAACGTGCACGGCGGACGATGCGAGGCATGTCAGGGGCAAGGTGAGTTGCGGATCGAGATGCAATTTTTACCCGATGTGTACGTGCCGTGCGACGTGTGTCATGGAAAACGATTCAACCGCGAAACTCTGCAAGTGCTGTTCCGCGATAAATATTCAATTGCCGATATTTTGGACATGACCGTTGACTTTGCATTAAGCGAGTTTGAGAATTATCCGCAGATGCAGAACAAACTAAAGTTATTGCAGGAAGTCGGGCTGGGTTATGTGCGCATCGGTCAACCCGCAACGACGCTCTCCGGCGGCGAGGCGCAGCGCGTGAAATTATCCAAAGAGTTGTCGCGCCGCGCCACAGGGCGGACTCTCTACGTGCTGGATGAGCCGTCCGTCGGTCTCCACGCGGCAGATGTGCACAAGCTGATCGAAGTTTTGCAAAGGCTTGTAGATGCGGGCAACTCGGTGTTGATCATCGAACACAACCTCGACATCATCAAAGTAGCAGACTGGGTCATTGACCTCGGACCCGAAGGCGGCGACCGCGGCGGCGAACTCATCGCCGAAGGCACGCCCGAACAGGTGATGAAGATCAAAAGTTCCTACACGGGGAAATATTTACGAGAGCATGTAGGCAAGTAATGGGAATACAAGTAAACAGGTAAACAAGTAGACAGGTTAACGCACCTTCGTGTGTACGTGTCTACGTCTGTACCAATCTTCATACCCACGACTTTCCAATCCTACGCTTTTCCCTTTTTCAGGTAGAATTATTCCACCGCGCCAAACGACATTCATCGCTTGGCGGCGTATTTAAAGGAACAAAAATGCTGAATCGAAATTCGTCCGGCAATACATCGAACATGCTCAACTCCTTCCGCAAGCGCAGACAGCAAGGCGCGTTCTTGCGTTACGGCGCCATCGGGCTCGCAGTCTTGGGAGTGATCCTCCTGATTGTCTGGCTCACGAGCGGAACGAACGCGCCGCTGGCAGGCATGTTCGCAACAGATACACCCACCGCCACAGTGACCTTCACGCCGACCTCCTCGCGCACGCCCACGGCAACTTCCACAATTACGCTTACGCCTACGGTCACATTCACTGCTACGCCTTCCGCGCCATTTCCATACACGGTCGTGGAAGGCGACTCGCTCGCAGTCATCGTGGATAAATACAGTCTTGGCAACGACGGCATCAAATTGATCCTGTCACTCAATCCCTTCAACCCAGAAAATGGCCAAGGCATTGACCCAACGACACAGATCGTTTACCCGGGGCTGGTGATCCAACTGCCTTATCCCGGCATGCCCCTCCCCACAGCCACACCCATTCCAGCGGATGTGAAGCCCGGGACAAAGATCGAATACGTTGTTGAACTAGGCGACACATTAGCCGGCATCGCGGCAAAATTCAACAGCAAAGAAGAAGAGATCATCAAAGAGAACAACATCGAGAATGCCAACGCGCTCTTCGCGGGGCAACTCCTCGTTGTGCCAATCAACCTCGTCACTGCGACTCCGACATTGCCGCCCACAAGCACGCCCATCACGCCGACAGTTCCGGGTCAGCCGACGGGGACGGCTATTCCGACCTCGGGGGCTTCCGTCACCGGGACGCCGATCTCAAGTGGCGCATGCGCCTTCACTGAAAATTCCGCGTATGTGACCGAACTTCAAAATCTCGTCAACACCGAACGGACAAACAACCGCGCGGCGGCGTTGACCGTGAATCAAAAACTTGCCGCGGCCGCGAAAGCCCACGCCGTAGACATGCTCTGCAACAATTATTTGAGCGACAACGGCTTGAACGGCTCCACGCCGCAGACCCGTGTCCGCACGCAGGGATACACCTCCACGATCGTGTTGGAGCATCTGTTCGCGCGCTACCCATCCTCCGCCAGCGACCCGGTCACCGCCTTCAACTGGTGGATGAACGATGCGCAAACGCGCGCGGAGATCCTCAACACGTCCATCACCGAATTCGGCATCGCCTACGTCGCCTCGGACGACAGCCTGTTCGGCGGCTACTTCGTGCTGGTCACCGCCAAGCCGTAAATTTTCTGGACATTTCCGCAAGCATCATGTAAAATACCGCTCCTGTGCCGAAATAGCAGGCGCAAATCAATAACTGTAAATGAAAGAGGAAGACCTTGGCTAACATTCAATCTCAGATCAAACGGAACCGCCAGAACGAGAAGCGCCGTTTGCGCAACCGTAACATCCGCGGCTCGGCTCGCACAGCCGTAAATCAGGCGCGCGCCTCGTTTGCAAAGAACGCTCCCGAAACCAAAGAAACTGTCCTGCAAGCCATCCGCGAGTTGGACAAATCTGTGGGCAAGGGCGTCATCCACGCGAACAAAGCCGCGCGTCTCAAGAGTCGTTTGATGAAGCGTCTCAACGCCTTGGGCGGAACAAAGGAAAAGGCTTCGAAGTAATCGAGGTCTTGTCTATCCAGTAACCACCGTCAGCGGGAGTCGTAAGGCTCCCGCTTTTGTTTTCTGCGTGGCGCGGGCTGTTTGCCCTGAGCATGTCGAAGGGTTATCCCGCGCGAAGGCGGATTACCAATCCGCCCCACGGAATCTGAATGATATAATCCAAAACCATCCACAGGATTTCTTCACTATGTTTGAAAAAGAACAACGACTCATCGAAGAAAAAATCAAAGCCTATTGCGATGCAAATGGGATCGCGCTCGCGCCATTGAAGTGGACAGCGATTCCGTTCGCGGGCGAATGGGGAATCGCCACGTCATTTTTTCAGACAGCGGCGGATGAAGCGCGCGCGGGTAAGGGAGCGGGGAAACCTGTCCCGGCGAGAGCGCAGGAGATGGCGGAGCAGGTCAAAACGTCGATCGGAAGCGTGGAGGGAGTCAGCCGCGTGGACGCGGTGAAGGGTTATCTCAACGTCTATTACAAAACATCCGAATACGCTCATCGTGTGGTGGATGAAGTGCTCGCCTCGCGCGCGGACTTTGGGCGGGGTGCGCCAAAGGGCGAGCGAGTCATGGTGGAATATGCCCAGCCGAACACGCTCCATTCTTTTCACATCGGTCATGCGCGCAATACTGTTTTAGGTGAAACGCTTGCAAGGCTGACAGAGTTCGCGGGCTTTAAAACGATCCGCGCTTCGTATCCCGGCGACTTGGGACTCGGCGTGATCACCGTGATGTGGATGTATGACAGATTTTACAAGGGACAAGAACCGCAAGGCGTGCACGAACGCGGACAGTGGATGTTGAAGTTGTACGTCGAAGCGAACGCGTTGTTGGAAAAGAAAGAGAACGAAACACCTGAACAAACCGCGCAACGCGAGGCGTACGAAGCCGAACGCCGCGAGATGTATCGCGCATATGATGCGGGCGATCCGTCTGTGCGCGAACTGTGGCGCATGACGCGCGAGTGGGCGCTGGAAGAATTGCGCGATGTTCTGCGAATCCTCGACGTGAAGATGGACGTCTGGTTCTACGAATCAGAAGTGGATGAGCCATCGAAGGCAATCGTCGAAGAGTTGATTCAGAAAGGCATCGCAGACGATGAACGTCCGCAAGGCGGCGCGGTGATCGTGAAAATTGATGAGAAACTCGGGCTCACCAAAGAAAAATATCGCACGAACGTGATCCTGCGGCGCGACGGCACAACTTTGTATTTGACGAAAGACCTCGCGCTGGCGAAAGTTAAATTTGAAACGTATCACGTTGACCGCTCGATCTATGTTGTGGATGTGCGTCAGTCATTGCATTTGCAACAGGCATTTGCCATTTTAAAATTGTGGGGTTTCCCGCAAGCGGACAAGTGCTATCACCTTGGCTACGGGTTCGTGAGCCTGCCCGAAGGCGCCATGTCCTCGCGGCGCGGACGGGTGGTGCTATTCAAAGAAGTGTACGATGAAGCCATTAAGCGCGTGCTGGCAGTGGAGTCGGAACGAAGCGGAAATGTCCCCGAGGGTGAACGTGTGAAGATCGCCGAACAGATCGGGCTCGGCGCGTTGGTCTATTCCATGCTGGTAGTGGACAACAACAAAGACATCGTCTTCGACATCAACGAGGCGCTCTCGTTCGACGGGCGGACGGGTCCGTACATTCAGAACGCGCATGTGAGGGCGAATTCGATTCTCAAGAAGTCAAATGTCGAAGGTCAAAAGTCGGGCGACCTTGGACATTTGACCTTCGACTACGAATTGACGAAACATGAGATCGAGTTGATCGAGCAGATCTCGCAATTCTCAGCCAAGGTTCAGCAAGCCGCGAATGAGTATCGTCCGCTCGTGATGGCGCAGTACGCGTACGATCTGGCGAATGCGTTCCATTCGTTCTATCACGCCGTGCCGGTATTGCAAACAGAAGATGAAAAAATAAAGCAGGCACGTTTGAGTTTGGTTACCGCGTCAAAGCAGACAATTGCGAACGCGCTGAGATTGTTGGATATTCAAGCCCCGGATGTGATGTAAGATTTTATATCGAAGAACTCTCCGTTAAGATTGGCTGAGAGCTCCAACAAGTTTGAGGAGTTGTTTGACGCGAAAAACATGAGGCAGATGATAGAATTCATCTGCCTCATGTTTTATATCCGCAAGCCGTTAATCCCTGCGAGAATTTCCTGCATCAAGGAAAAAATAAATGTTTAGAGCGATAGCGAAATGGTCTCGCCCTCCTGTCTTTCCTGAAAATGAAGATAAGACGCGCAACGCATTACTGCTGAATGTCATTCTAATCACATTCATCCTTGCGCTTCCTGTGGTTTTTGTTGGAGCAATTCTAGGCGGGGACGTTCCCCGTCTGGAAAGGATCTTGATCATCATTGCTTGCGCCTGGCTAACCATCTTCGCCGCGAAATTCACCATGCAGACCGGGCGGGTGGCTGCGGCAGGCGTCATAACGGTAGCCGTCATTTTTACTGCCGCAACCCTTGCCATATACAATCTGGGCACAATCCGCGCTCCAGCCACCTCGTTTTATCTTCTGACAATCGTGATGGCGGGCTTGACGATCGGCCGACGCGCCATCATTTGGATGGCTGGCATTAGCGCCGTCGCAATCATCGCCTTCTTGATAGCAGAGAAAAATGGATTATTGCCTCCGCCCAGCCTGGCGATCACGATTACGCAAGGAATTACATTTACAGTCGTCTTCGTCGTTGTGAGCATTCTCCTCTATCTCGCAGTCAAGAGTCTTGATGAAGCCCTGACGCGCGCTCGAAACGAACTTACAGAGCGCAGACACGCTGAGGCGGTTTTGCGGCAATTCAGCGGGCGGTTGGAAATCATACATGATATTGATCGCGCCTTGCTTTCCGCCCGTTCTGCCCAAGAGATCGCCCTAGGCGCGCTCGCTCGCATACGCCAACTGATCCCTTCTCCGCGCGCGAGTGTCTCGCTGTTTGATCTAAACAAAAGAGAAGCGGTCTTCCTTGCGGCCGACTTTGAAAACATTGAGGACATTGATCACACTCCAATCAGCTTTCAGGAGTTCGGACAGCGAGTTATTGACGAGTTAATTCAAAATAAGCCCTGGATGATAAGCGACATCACGCTGGACCCGCAAGCGACAGAGTTGGACAAACGACTTGCAAGAAACAGCGGCATTCGCGCCTGGCTTTCTCTGCCGCTTATGTATCAGGGAGAACTGATCGGCGCATTAAATCTTGGACGCAGCATCGGGGAACAGTTCAGTTCGGAAGACGCTGAAATCGCCTTGGATGTCGCTAATCAATTGGCAATCGCAATTCGGCATCTCGGCTTATATACCGCCTTGCAAAACGAGCTGGCGGAAAAACAAAAACTTATTCCCAAATTGGAATCGTACAACGCCGAGCTTGAGCGTTTTACCTACACGGTCTCGCATGATCTAAAAAACCCGCTAGTGACCATCAAAGGGTTTTTAGGCATGTTGGATAAAGACATTCAAGACCAGCAATGGGATAGAGTTCAAGTAGATTTTCAACGGATCGCAAACGCGGCGGATAAAATGCACATCCTGATCTCAGACCTTCTTGAACTTTCACGGATCGGACGCACCATCAACCCGCCCGAAACGGTTGACCTCGTGAAACTGACACAAGAATCCGTCGAGACATTGGACGCGCGCATTCGCTCCAGAAATGCGCGGGTGACGATCTCGCCCGACCTGCCCACCGTGTTCGGGGATCGAATCCGCCTGCGGGAAGTCTTGGAGAATCTCATTGACAACGCCGCGAAATATACAAGCGATCAGTCGAATCCGATCATCGAGATCGGCGCGCGCGATCAGGGCGAGGGACAGATTTTCTTTGTGAGGGATAACGGCATCGGCATCGAGCCGCAATATCAGCAAAAGGTCTTCGGCTTGTTTGAAAAATTAAACCCAGCCAGCGAAGGGACAGGCGTTGGGCTGGCGCTCGTCAAACGAATCATCGAAACGCACGGCGGAAAAATATGGGTGGAGTCAACGGGGTTGGGAAACGGCTCCACGTTTTGTTTTACGATTCCTGACGGCAGAAATCAATAAAGCACATAAAAATATGTTATAAGCAGGTCGCTCAAAATGATTCGTAACAGGAGTTGACACCATGACCACCCTTGCCCCCACACTTTCCACTCGCTACTTTCCAAACATTTCTTCGCGCGCGCGAGATATTTTTCTGATCGTTGCAGGCAGTTTGCTGGTTGCCGCGCTGGCGCAGATCGAAATTCCGCTTCCGTTCACGCCCGTTCCGATCACGGGACAAACTTTCGGCGTTCTGCTCATCGGCGCGGCGCTGGGATCGAAACGCGGCGCGGCCGCGTTGATCCTCTATCTCGTCGAAGGCGGACTCGGTCTTCCATTCTTCGCAGGCGGCGCGCGCGGACTTGGAATCCTCACCGGCGCGACAGCGGGCTATCTCGCTGGCTTCGCCGTTGCCGCGTATGTCGTCGGTCTGCTGGCAGAACGAGGCTTGGAGCGAAGCGTCCGCACGTCCATCATCCCGTTCATCGTTGGCACGGTCATCATTTATCTTTTCGGCGTCGCGTGGCTGGGAATCTTTTTGAAAAGTTTTAGCCAAGCCATCGAGTTTGGTTTAGTCCCGTTTTTGGTCGGCGACGCGATCAAGTTGATCCTCGCCTCGCTCGCGTTGCCCGCGGCGTGGAAGTTCGTGAAATAATTCTTAGCCACGAATTTCACAGATTTACACGAAAAAAGCCGACCCAATTGAAACGGGTCGGCTTTCGTCTTGTCCGATTCGGGACAGAAAAATTCAAATCCGCGATAATCCGTGTAATCCGTGGCTGAATCTAATTGGGAAACCATCTTTCATTGAGCAACCGCTGGTTTCAAACTTGCCGCGACTTGTTCGCGGTATCCTACCGTGTTGTACGTGCAAAATGGAATCATCCGCCCGTCGGGGATTAAAAACTCCACACAACATTTCATCGCGTTCTTCACGTTGAAGGTGTACGGGTCCATGAAATCGCGCGTGTTGATCATGAACACGTGGCGACCCAGATCGCGCGGCGCGTGCTCGCTCAACGGCAGATGCGCGTGGCAGGATTCACAGCGTTGACCCGCGCGCGTCTCCTCGATGGTGTGATGCTCGCTTCCTCCATTCGACTTCCCTTTGAGCATGTTCGTGATGTCTTGCGCGGCTTCGTCCGAGCCGACCTTTGCCGAACTGCTCCACAGCCGTTCGAGCGTTTTGAGCAGATCATCGTTCACGGCGGGGAGCGTGCGGTTCTTGATGTAGTTGAGATAATACGAAATGTCGAGGATGCGCGTGATCGGCGTGACCGTGTCGCCTTCGATCATCGCGTATGTGACGAAGTTGCACGTCGGCATACAGCATGGGACGGGGACAAAGTCATCCAGTTTGATCAAGCCGTTCGTCTGCGCTTCCAAATTCTTCAACACATCAGGGATGGTCATGCGCGTGAGCGGGTCGGCGGGGATGTGACGTTGCGCGCGGAACGCTGGCTGAAAGTTGACGCCAAACACCGCGGGGTGACTCAAGCCGAACTCGACGATGCGCCCGATCTCATGTTCGTTGATTCCGCGCTCGACCGCCGCGACCAGCACCACGCGCATATCGTGTTTCGCCAGCCGATCCAACGCTTTCAACTTGATGTCGAGCAAGTCCGTTTTGCCGCGGATCAACTCGTTCGTGCGCGCGTCGAAACCGTCGAACTGCAAATAGACGTGCGCCTTCGTCTTCGCCAACGCTTCCAAAAATTTATCGTCGCGCGCGATGCGGATGCCATTCGTATTCAGCATCACGTATTTGATCCCCTTGCGGTTCGCCAATTCGATAAACTCGATGATCTGCGGGTGCAGACTCGGCTCGCCGCCTGAAAACTGCAGCACCTCGGGGTTGCCCTCCGCCGCGATGAAACTGTCGATCATGAATTCCACTTGCTCGAAGGTTAACTCAAATCCACCCTGCGCAAGATGCGTCCCTGAATTGGCGAAGCACAACGGACAATCCAAGTTGCACGCCTGATTGACTTCGATCAATCCCAAACACGCGTGCTGTTGATGATCGGGGCACAATCCGCAGTCGAGCGGACATCCCTCGTGGACTTCGGTCGCAAATTGCAAGGGGATTGTGCCAGGCTTGTTGTACGGAGCGATCTTCACGTAGAGGTCGGCGTCGCCGAAGAACAACGCCTCGAACGGACCGTGATCCGGGCACCGCTTACTGATAAAGACCTTCCCCTCGCGCAGGAGGATACGGGCGTCTATTACTTTTTTACATTCCGGGCAAATAGATTTTGTCAGTTCCCAAAAAATTTCCTTGCGATCTTCCTTCACCAAAGTTTGATTCAAAGTGTTCTCCAAAAGTCATGAATGATGTTACTCACTATAAAATCAATAAACTTTCAGACATGTCACCCTGAGCGCCAGCGAAGGGTCTCTTATACTGCACCGAAGATTCTTCGCTACGCTCAGAATGACACATCACAACATGAATTAATAACTACCCGAGCCAAGAGCGACGAAGCACCACACGGTAAAGATCACTCCGAGACAAATCACGATGGCGAGCGCGATGCCAAATCCCGCCACCATGCCGAGAGCGATCTGACTGCGCGTGAGAGCGAAATAGATCACAAGGGCAATATTGATCACCCACGGCATAAGGAGCAAAGCCCATGAAAGAATCGAAAACAGCGGCGAAGATGGGAAGTTGGAATCTACAATGCTTGGTGAAACGGTATAGAAACCAGCGCTGATTCCCCACTGACAGAGTGTCAACACAATGTTCAACACAAAGAAGATCACAACGCCGATCCAGAAATCGCGCTTCTTTTCGGCAGGATCGGTATATTCCTTGCGGGTCAACCACTTCGGTTTGTCGCCGCTATCGTTCGAGCCGATTGGGGAGTTATTGTCTAAGTTCATAATTCCTCGCTATGGTATCGCTCAAAAACATTTGTACACGGATACTTCGACAGGCTCAGTACAAGTTTCACGGAACGCACGGAAAAAGACAATTTTTCAAAGCTCTTCTCCGTGAAAATCAATGCAACTTGTGCTGCGACTGAAAGGAATGTCGAAGTATCCGTGGCGTCCGTGTTCAAAAAGAAACAGTCTTTAGGCAATCTGCGCGGACGGGAACAACTTCTCCCGATTCTTCGCAAAATAGACAACCACCGCCGCGAACAACAACGCGCTCACAAATTGTTGACCGGTGAGTCCGAACGCCATCACCTGATTATTCCGCGCGAACTCTACGAAGAAGCGGAAGAAGGCATAGCCCGCGATGCCGAACTTCAACAGGTTGCCGTTCTGCATCCACTTGTGATCGCGCAAGGCGAGCAAAATTCCGAACCAGACTAAATTGAACGCCATGTCGTACAACGGCGCGGGATGCACGAGATAATCCGCGCCAGGGACGTGTACACCCCACGGCAAGGTCGTTGCCTTGCCAAGCCCATCTTCGAACGAAAGGAAACATCCAACCCGCCCAATGGCGGTCGCCAACGCCATGGCGGGCGCGAAGGCGTCGCACGAGCATTTGTCTTTGCCGATGGCTTTACTGGCGATGTAGCCTCCGATGTAGGCACCAGCCACCCCTCCGAGGATCGAACCGGGTCCGATGCGCGGGTCGAACAGCGCGTACATGTTCAACACGAGCGGAGCATATTCAAATCCGTTGAAAAACAAAATGGAGACGCGCGCGCCGATCATCCCCCCAACGAAAGCCGCCAGCGTGATCGGAATCACTTCCTCGCGCGACCACCTGCGGCGACGCGCTTCGATCAACAGCCAGCCGAGGCCAGCCAGCAACGCAAGCAACAGAAAAAATCCGTGTGAATAAATGGGAACGCCGCCAACTGTGAACAACACCGGCATCGGGGACATACTCGCCTCCTATGGCTGATCGAACGTTGACCTCATGGTACGTTGGAACTGGTCAAAAGTCAACAGGCAATTTCACATATAATCCGCTCATGACGCGGACACGAACACTTTTATCTATCGGGTTGATCTTGCTAGGCGGCGCGCTCCCCGTCCTTGTGTACGCCGCACAGCATGGCGGGCTTGGCGTCTCAGAGATGACAAATCTTCAAGAGGTAAATCCCTCCGAACAACTTGCGCTGATCGCGTCGCTGTTCAACATCAAACCCATCTACATGTTTTTATCCGTTGCGATTCTTTTGACAGTGTGGGACAAAGCGTCCTCCTCGGCGCGCGCGCTCCTTTGGGGTTTCTCCGCATTGCTCCTCGGCGAACTCATCTGCGGCGCGACCTTCTTCGCCTTTCGCCGCGAGTTGATCCTCTCCGAACACATCCACAGTTTCGGCATGATGCTCGAATTTTCTTGCATCGTTTTCGTCCTGCTGGATTTTCTCGACCGCCGCGCGACGCAGACTCAAACTGGGAATTCTCCCACCGTCAGATTCATCGCCGCGATGGGGATACTCGTTTCTTTCCTCCCTCTGGCTGTTTCGCCCTCCCCCAGCGGATACCACGCCGACATCTTCGGCTTCTCGTACGTCTATGCCCGCTTTGAATTCAATCAATGGGTCGAAAGCCGCGCTTTGCCCATTGCATCCATTTCCTTTTTCTCTCTGGCGTTGCTTTCAACAACGAGAACAAAATTGACAAACGCCGCAAAAGTTTTTCTTTCAGCAGGCATCGGCTTGCTCACATTTTCGATCCTCCGCCTCTCGCTCGGCGCAATGTTCGCCGAACGACTCGTCTGGTTCGAGTTCTGGGAGGAGATGACTCAACTCATCGTCATTTCCACACTCGCGTTTTTGCTCTGGCAATTCAAGCGGGAATGGATTAAAGAACGCATCGCGTTGTTTCGTTGAAAGAATCACAATAAGGATTCGATCTTTCCTCTTTAAAAATCTGGATGCTGAAAACGCAGACTTCGCTGAACAAAAAGAAAAAGTCTGCGTTTTCAGCGTGAATCAGCGTCCAAAATAAATTGCATAAGGTACTCGCGATAACGATATAATCAACCCATGTTCACAGACCAAGTAGAAATCCACATCCGCTCGGGCAAGGGCGGCGACGGGATGGTGCATTTCCATCGCGAAAAATTCATCCCGCGCGGCGGACCCGACGGCGGCGACGGCGGCAGGGGCGGCGACGTCGTCTTCGAAGTCAAGTCCACGCTCAACACGCTTTCGGCATTCCGACAGAATCAAAAGTTCAAAGCGGAGGACGGCGTCAAAGGCGGACCTTCGCAAATGTCGGGGCGCATGGGCAAAGACCTCGTCATTCCCGTCCCGCCCGGCACGATTCTTTTCGACGCCGAAACGAACGAGATCATCGGCGACCTGACTCAGCCCGACCAGCGACTCATCGTCTGCAAAGGCGGGCGCGGCGGACGCGGGAATCAACACTTTGCGACGTCTCGCAATCAAGCGCCTCGCACTGCCGAGAAAGGCGCGCCCCACGAAGAGAAACGCCTCAGGCTCGAATTGAAGTTGATCGCCGACCTCGGCTTGATCGGCGTCCCCAACGCGGGCAAGTCCACGCTGCTTTCCGTGTTGACGAACGCCCGACCGAAGATCGCCGCGTATCCATTCACCACGCTCGAACCGAATCTCGGAGTCGCTGAAATTGACGTGAACGCGTCGGTTGTGCTGGCAGACATCCCCGGTCTGATCGAGGGCGCGAGTCACGGCGCGGGGCTGGGACACGACTTCCTGCGCCACATCCAACGGACGCGCGTGTTGATCCATCTGCTCGACGGGTTGTCCGACGATCCGTTCGCCGATTACAGCCAGATCAATTCTGAGTTGTCTTTGTTCGACGCGAACCTTGCGAAGAAGCCGCAGATCGTGGCGCTCAATAAAATTGACCAGCCCGACGTGCAAGAGAAACTTCCCGCACTTCAAAAGCAATTCAAAAAACTCAAAGTGGAGTTGATGACCATCTCGGCGTTAGCCCGCACGAACACGCGCGAACTGCTTGTGAAGGCGTATCAAATTTTGCAGGAGACTCCCGAACTTGAATCGTTCGAGTCGCCGCTACCTGTCTACAAAGCGAAAGACGATCCGCGCGATTTCAAGGTGACGCGCGAAGGCGCGCAAGAGTGGCGCGTCTCAGGCGCGGCAATTGAACGCGCCGCCGCGATGACGCAATGGCAGCACGACGGCTCCGTGCGCCGTTTTCAAAAGATCATGGAAACCCTCGGCGTGGATGAAGCGTTACGTAGCGCGGGAATCCAAGAGGGCGATACCGTTGCAGTTGGTGAATTTGAATTGGAATGGCAGGAGTGAGGGTAATTGGTAATTGGTAATTGGTAATTGCGCATGGTGAGAATTAGAGGATTAGAAGTTCGGCTAAGGCATGTGGCCATCCCGAAGGGATGGCAGGATTATAGACGTTGGCGAGTTTGGATTCAAATCCCGAAGGGATGATATAGATTTATTAAACAAAAAAGACCTCGGAGATTTTTGAAATCTCCGAGGTCTCGCATTTATCAACCCTTCCAACTGCGCGATCCTCTCCTTAGCATTTTGTTTGGCTTGCTTTTGTTTTTCAGGGTCGAGGGTGGTCATAAAATCCTTTTCGTCATTGCGAGCCCGAGCGTAGCGAGTGGCGAAGCAATCCCCTATGAGGACGATGTCTCCAACACCGTGACGGGGATTGCTTCGTCACGCCTTCGGCGTTCCTCGCAATGACGGATCAGTCATTTCACTCGCCAGCAACGCAATGACCTCATCCGTCTTCATCACCTTGCCATACCATGTGAGCGCGGCGAGAAAGGATTTGTGAACGAGATCGGCGGGAATGGTCGTGCCGCCATGTTGCAGATCGCGCGTCGCGCAGGCATCCTCCGCCACGATGACATCGAAGCCGAAATCCACTGCGGCGCGAGAGGCGGCATCCACGCACATGTGGGTCATCATGCCCGTGACGACCACGCGTTCGACCTCCCAACTTTTCAAAAGGTCGAGCAAGTTCGTGTTTTGAAACGCGTTGACCTCATGCTTGTACACAATGGGCTCGCCTTCAAAATGCGCGACCGAATCATGAATGTCTGAGCCTCTATCGCCCTTGATAAAAAAATCGGCATCGGGTTCAAGCGAAATGTGCTGTATGTGTACGTGACGTCCGCCATGTTCGCGGAAACACTGAAGCAGTTCATACGCCTTCTTCGCCGCCGCCAGCGGATTCACCAGCGGAAACTTCCCGCCCTCAAAATAATCGTTTTGAATATCAATCACCAGCAATGCAGTTTTCATCCTTCATTCCTTCGGCTTTGCTCAGGACAAGCCTTCATCATTCAGAATTATTTTCTTCCATAATCCGCGGGGTTCTCGCCCCACTCGCGCGTATCCCATTTCAACACCGCGTCGTCGTCCAATTCATTTTCGGCGAGCCAGTTCTCGGCGCTGCGGATCATCGCAAAGACCAACGCGTTCTTGCTCGTATGTTTCAATCTCGTTTTGCACACGCCCATCTCGACCCATGCGATCGCATTTTCCGAATCAGAATAGATCGGCATTTGTTTTTTATGTTTCACCAACCACGACAGCGCGTGGACGATGGCAAGAAATTCCCCAACATTATTCGTCCCATCGGGATACGGACCCGCGCGAAAAATTTCCCTGCCCGATTCGGTTTCCACGCCGCGATATTCCATTTTGCCCGGCGAGCCTTTGCACGCCGCGTCCACGCAGATGGATGGCAGGACAGGCGGCTCTTCGGACTCTTTCCACTTCCCCGATGTGGACGCCTTCCCTTTGAACGCTTCATACTTCGACTGGAAGGCTGACTCGGCTTCTTTGAGCGACTCGAACGCCTTGAACTCCGCGCCGACAAATCCCTTCACCTGCTTCTCGCATTCCGCCCATGAGGTGAAGATTCCGGTCTTGCGTCCCTTCCAAACGACGTAGAATTTTTGCTTCGGCATGTGGTCTCGATACGGCGGCAGAGGTCGGTAAGACGAAGTCCAGATCGAGACCCGCCGCCACTCGACCACCCGCGATCATTTATCCTTTTCTTCTATCCAGCCGATCTCCTCGACTGCCATAAAAATATCCGTCGCGGAGATCATGCCGGTCAATACGCCATGCTCGTCAGCGATGGGCAGATGGTGGAATTTCTTTTCTTGCATTACGCGCGAACATTCTGCCAGCGTCCATTCCGCTTTGCCGGTGATGATGGGACCCGACATGATCTCTCGCACATGCGTCTCGGCGGCATTGCGATTCACCGCGACGATCTTGTCGCGGATGTCGGTGGTCGTGACGATGCCGTATTCCTTGCTCTTCTCGTTCAGTTCCACGACCACGCTGTGGATGTTTCGCCGCCGCATCAACGTCATGGCGTACGAAACGGTTGTATCTGAGTCAACGACAACAACGGGGCTTTTCATCCAATCTCGAACGAGGTGTGGCATGGGTTCCTCCGGTAATTTGTAGAGCGGGATAATATCCCGCTTTACCTATTTTACAACCAATTCAACCGAATCCATCGCAAGCAATGAACCATCTTTTGCGCTGATATCTTGAATCTCTAAGCGTACAACCGAGCCCGACAACAACCCGCCGATGTTGATCATGGTGTCGAATGTGCCGGGCGCGCCGAGGTCGGTCACCGTCACGGTGAATGAGCCTGCGGAAAGTTCCACGCCGCCCACATCGTAGATCCGATAGGCAAACGTATTTTCAAACGGAGAAATCGCAAAACTGCCTTTGACCTGAACCGAGCTAAAGGCTTCCCCGCCATTCAGCGGCGAGTCGATGGTGATCGTGCGCGGTCTTCCATCGGGAGTAAAAGTGACGTAGTCGCTCATCTGAAGTTGATCGTCAATCAACTGATAATGCCGCTCGTTGCGAAGCGTAGGACAGCAAAACGGATCTTCCGAGTCGTGCGTGATGGCATCCAGAAAGATCTCGCCATTTTCAATGGACAACGCGTTGATCGCCGGTCTGTCATCCACAAGCGTGGATGTTTGAAAAACAGGTTCGCCGCTTGTCATTGAGTAAACGGCGATAAAAACGAATACGCCTGAGCCGCCGTAGTTTTCCGCCACAGCCACTGCAATTTCATCCACGCCGTCGCCGTTCAGGTCGCCGCGCGCCATGAAGTCTGTCATGGTCACTACAGTGAGTTCCGCGCCGCCGGGCGTGCCGGATGAATACTCTCCATCCGTGAGTTGCACAACTTGCAATGAGTCGGGCAAGCCGAGTTGATATTTGGCGTTGCGTACCTGCGCGGCGTACTCGGGCGCGGACGTGGGGGCGTCGGTGGGAGGGATGGCTGACGCCGCTGGGACAGCCGTCCCTGTGGGAGAAGCGGGAGTCATCACAGACATCGAAAAACTGCATCCCGTCAAAAAGAGGGCGAGGATTAAGAATCCAGCAAGGAGCTTGCTTCGCCACAAAGAACAAGAGCGTGGCTCGCAATGACATTCGGTTAGGGAATTATTGGAAACCATGTGGCGCCTCCATCGTCGGTGCGATATAGGGAATTGTGATTGGTGTCGGAGTTTGATGAAATGACGTAGCCGATGTTTGTTGTGACAAAATCCATGCCAGAAAATGAATCGCCGAAGTTGACATCGGGCGGAATGATGCTCCACGTTTTTGCCGCGTCGCGCGTGACGTAAAACTGCGCGCGATTGTAGAAGACGAGTTCGGTCGGCGAGATGAAGCTCACGAAGCCGCCGTCGGGAATTGACGTGGGAGTGAGCGACCATGTGCTTCCCGAATCGGTCGAGACATAAATTGACGTGCTGGTCGCGTCGGCTGTGTTGCGCATGAGGAGGAAAATTGTGTTTTCATTTGCGAATGAAATTTGCTCGACGCTCAGTTCGGCATTTTCGCCGCCTTTTGGCAAAGTGAGCGTGAGCATTGACCATGTTGCGCCGCCATCATCGGTACGGAAAACATATGGCGTGCCAGAGGAGTAGACCACGCCGTAGATCCACGCGGTTTGCATGTTGAGCGGGGTCAACCCAAATTTGAGACCGCCAAGCGGAAGCGAATCGGAGGACACGGGGCGGTTCGGATCGTTGGTGAATTTTTGAATCCACGTCGCGCCGCCGTCTGTCGTTTGGAACACAGCGACCGCGTTCGAGCCGGCGCCAACGCCGAGATCGGCAAGCGCCCAGCCGTTATTGGGATCGAGGAATGAAACGCGCGCGCCGCTGTACGGAGTGTCCATTTCGTTCCAGGTGAGTCCGCCGTCGGTGGTGCGATATTGAAAGCCCGCATTTGGGTAGTTTGCATTATCGGGCAGTTGGATCCAAACATGATCGTTGTCCAGCATGAACCAGTCCACGCTGTAGCCGGCGTCGCCGATGCCGGGCGGCGTGACGTCGTACCATGTGATCCCGCCGTCGTTCGTGCGGACGATCTGGGTATCGGTCGCGCCCCAGCCATCGAGCGGATTCAGAAATTCGATCTTGACCAACTCAGGCGATTGAACGAGCGGAGCATCGATCTCTACAGGCGCGGGAGTAGCGGGAACCGCAGTGGCAATTTCGGGCAGTGATGTAGCAGGTCCTGCCAATGCTTCGGGTGTGGAAACAGGCGCGTTGCAAGCCGCCAAGAGGAAAAGAAGAGAGAGGAGAGGGAGTAGGGAAATTGTTCGTTTCATGGTTATTTATCTTCTAGCGACCCGACAGTTTTAAGAAAGAGGTAAGAATCGGCAGAGGAAATCTG
>CAYWCN010000018.1:0-47364 GCA_964456775.1 uncultured Anaerolinea sp. | reverse complement strand
CGGGCAAACTCACCGAAGCGGATGTGACTCTCGATGCGATCGGATTCAATCAAGTCGAACTGATGGCGGCGGGGCAACAAGATATCGTTGTTGGTTATGCCGCGAACGAACCGATCCAATTGCGCGCGCAAGGAATCGCAGTGACCGAAATCCGCGTGGCAGATTACGCCCAACTCGCGGCGAATGGTTTGCTCGCAAGCGAAAAAGTGATCGCGGAAAACCCTGATCTGGTGCGCGCGTTCGTCGGCGCGTTCTTGAAGGGGTTGAACGATACGATTGAGAATCCCGATGAGGCGTTTAAGATCAGCGAATCATATATCCCGAACTTTGCAGACCTCGATGCTGATGTGCAAAAACAAGTCCTTGAAGTTTCCATCGAACAATGGAAAACAGAGCGGCTCGGTTACTCCGATCCGCAAGCATGGGAGAACATGCAAAATGTTTTGCTCGAGATGGGCTTGATCGCGGAAAAACAAGATTTGAAAAAAGCGTTCACCAACGAATTCATTCCGTAAAAATTAACCGCGAAGCGCGCTAAGTACGCGAAGGTTTTTTTAAAGATTTTCTTTGCGAAATTCGCGTGCCTAGCGGTTCAAAAAATGCCTCATACGCCAATCCTTTCCATCCGCAACCTCTCTGCCGTCTTTCCCAACGACAACGGCGGACTTCGCGCGCTCGATGACGTTTCCTTCAACGTGCGCGCGCGCGAATTTGTGTGCGTGCTGGGTCCATCGGGTTCGGGCAAGACCACGCTGTTGCGAATTCTCGCGGGGTTGATTCCGCCTACGTCGGGCTCGTTCACGTTCGGTCGCGGCGAAGAGCCGAGCATTGGCATGGTCTTTCAACAAGCGAACCTCATGCCCTGGCGCACGGTGACGGAGAATATCAAACTTCCGCTTGAAGTGAACAAAGTGGATGAAACCTCCGCGCTCAAAAAAACGAACGAGATGATCGAACTTGTTGGATTGCAGGGATTCGAAGACTCGCTCCCGCGCGATCTCTCAGGCGGGATGGCTCAGCGCGTGGCGATCGCGCGCGCCCTCATCCATGACCCTGACCTGCTTCTGCTCGATGAGCCTTTCGCCTCCCTCGATGCCATGACTCGCGAACGCATGTGGACAGAGTTATCCAACATCTGGCACGCGCGCCAGAAGACCGTCATCATGGTCACGCACTCGATCAACGAGTCGTTGTTTCTGGCAGATCGCGTCCTCGTGTTGACTCAACGCCCCGGCAAAATAAAAATGGACATGGAAGTTGACCTGCCGCGTCCACGCAAAGATGAGATTCGTTACACGTCCCAGTTTGGGAAATTGGCGAAGAAGTTGAAAGGGGCGATTGAGTGAATCAAACCGTCCCGCAGGGTTCAGCAAGGCAACAATGCTTGCCCTAAAACCTGCGGGACGTTCTGCGTAAGGCGATTAAATAGCCTATGCCAGTTCCACTTTGAGCTTTTTCCCCAGCGCGGACGCGGCGCGCTCCAACGTCGAAAGTGTGACGGACGAATTTGCGGGATCAAGTAGGCGTTCCAAAGCGGCGCGGCTGGTTCGCATCTTGTCTGCCATTTCCGTCTTGCTGAGTTTGCGGATTTTCATCTCTTCCGAGATTTGATATGCAATGACGCGCTTAATCGCTACCGCTTGCGCCTGTTCAAGCAGTTTTTCCTCGCGCAAGAAATCGTCGAAGTTGCTTCCAGTATTTTTTCTCTTCATTGATTACTCCTTTTCCATATCTGCCAACCGACGGCGAGCGGTATTCAAATCATCCAGCGGTGTCTTCTGAGATTTCTTCACAAACCCGTGCAACAAGATCATGGTGTTACCGTCTACTGTGAAAATTACACGAGCGATTCCATGATGCGTGTTCGAGCGCACTTCCCACAATCCTCGTTCTAATTTGCGGATCAAGGGCATACCGAGGGGCCAGCCGAATTGTGCGGTTTTAATATCTTCGCCGATGATCCTTTTATCATCGCGGTTAAGGCTTTTCAGCCATTCGCGGACAGGCTCATTACCAGCATCGGTCCGATAAAAGAACACGTTCAGAATTGGCTGTCTCTGTTCTTTGTCCACGATAGTAGTGTACCATAAATGATACACTCGTCAAGATGAAATAAACCCAGCACGATTCCCAATTTGGTAAAGATGTTGAAGGCGGCGATTGAGAGAATCAAAACGTCCCGCAGGTTTCAGCAAGACAACAATGCTTGCCCTACAACCTGCGGGATGATCATTTTACGGCGCGATCCACACGACGAA
Source organism: uncultured Anaerolinea sp. (assembly GCA_964456775.1). Lineage (GTDB taxonomy): Bacteria > Chloroflexota > Anaerolineae > Anaerolineales > Villigracilaceae > Defluviilinea. The sequence continues at coordinate 45,106 of CAYWCN010000018.1, read as the reverse complement.
CGTCAGGCTCGCCTTTTTATACTCCCCTCTCACTTCCCAACAACCCAGCGACGGAAATTCCACTCCTGTGAGCATCGCATCGCCGATGTCATCCGCAAACGCGTTGGTCGCGCCGTAAAAGCGGAGGTCAGGCGATTCGCCGTCCAACCTGCGACCTGTGACGAGGAGCGCGGGTTCAGGTTCATTGGGCAGATCATACAAACTGCTCCACCACATGATCTTTTGAGTGTATCCATCGGAGTTGAGAGGCAGACCTGCCCAGACGCCGTCGCTGTGAAGCGCGGTCCACAAATGATCTGAGCCGAACCAGAAGAGTCCCTCCCATGGCGCGATGAGTGAATACGGTTCAGGCGCTTCGAAGTTTTGTTTTGATAATATCGTTACAGGACAATCTTTGGGAGGAGTCTTCGCGGCGATATCGGCTTCGACAGTTTGCGTCAACTCAACAGGCGCGGGGATGTCCGTTGGCATACGATAGTCTTCGAGCGCTTTGGCTTCCTGCGGTTGAAGGTTTGTGCAACTTGCCAGAAGCAATGTGAGGATAAGAATCTGGAAGGTGAAATAAAGTCTTTGCATGGTGCTCTCCTTGCTTTACCCCGTATACACCGCAAAAGGTTGGGAGGTTCCTAACCTATAAAATAAATAGACGTGGAAGTTGACCTTCCACGTCTATGAATCAAAACCTGCTCAACCAATCATGGAGTTTCATGATTGCCATCAGGAGAACCGCACTCTTTATCATTCGGGTAATCCGTATTACCATCATCGTCGTTATCTATCCCATCTCTGCATGCCGGTGGAACAGGAGTGTTAGTGGGCGTGATAGGCTTGATTGTAGGCGCCGGTATAACCGGGTTGTTGCCCTCGTTATCACATTTGAAGTCAGAGGCGCGCGGGATCGTAAAACTGATTATATTACTTGGTTCGCCATCTGACGTGCTCGAACTTACTTTTATAGAAATGACTTGCTGCGGCCTTGCATACATTGGCAAATCTTGAGAATATGTGTAAGGAGGAACTCCACCTGAAACATTCAAATCTACATATGCGCGTGTTGCTTTCTTGTCGAAGCACTCAAATTTTAGTATCTTCCACGTCAATCCTAATGTAGGATTAGGAGTCTGATTCGCCAATTGCGTCGCGGCGAATGTTGGGGATGGTATTGGCGTTTTCACCGGTAGGGGCAAGCTAGAGTAAAAAGGCAATAGATCATTTGTCTGAAGCTGCAATGATGATGATTGAATCCAGCAGTTCGTAAATTCTTCCAATGTCACCAGCATCCACTCGCCACGTTGATCCTGGCCAAGCACTGAAACAATCGAGAATTGAGGAATCATAACGAACGCATTGTATCCCTCGTTGGTTCCAAAGTAACAGGTGGCATCTTCTTTCGTAACAGCTGAAAATAATATGACATCGGGAGTCGGTGATTCTTTCACGACCAGTGTGCTTAATGGCGTATTATTAGGGATGTTACTACCCTGATTACAACCCGCGAGGAATATTGTAAGTAATAGTATAATAATGGAAAGTCTAAATTTCATTTTTAACCTCCTGATGGCTAATAGGATTTGCTAACCAATGTACTATTGCCAAAAAAACAAAATAGGGCTTTATTATAACACTAGAAACGGAGAAAATACGTGAAAGCGTTTCAAAATCTTCATATTCGCACACTGTTTTATTTTCTTTTTCTTTTTTTCATTGCTGGTTATTTCATTTATAATGCAGTAAAGAATGCATCTACTTTTTCGTATTCCAGCGGGAGTCCTGTAGAATTAGGGTTAAGCATAGTTGTGCAAGACCCGGCTGCGATACTGCGAGACCTGCGTAGTAGCAATAATTCTGAGACCTCAGTATCGGATAGTGTTGCCAGCTACCTATTGCAGTCTTCCAATCCTGCGGCACAAATATTTCTAGATTATATTATTGTTGATGAAGGTGCTATTTCTACAGACCTTCTTTGTTTGCAAAGCATTGTTCTGACGAGAGGCACTGGCGATCCTATCCAATTATTTTCAGATAGTAATTGGCCGCCGAATCTAAAAATTGAAGGTGATTCCTATATAAACAAATTTCAAGGTAACAGATGTGTACAAGCAGGGAAAAATATAGTACCGCACATCTTACTAGGCATAGTGTCGGTTGATTCTACTGCGGTGTATGGCTTAGTAGATGGTTTTTATGCGTCGTTGTGGTATCCTTTTGATGAGCAAAAAATTAAGTTAAATATTACTGTAATGAGTGACGATTTTGAACCCTTCTCCCCATCTCTTCAAATCTTAGTTGTTCAACCTGGGTGGGATGGAATTATTGATACCGGACAAACAGAAGAGCCAACACTTCATTTAAAAAGACCCAACCTATATAGGGTGATCTTCTTTGTTTTCTTCATTTCCTTGTTTTATATTGTTCCATATCTCAACTATATTGCCAGTGATAGTTTCTTTGAAGTGGCTTTTGGTTTGCTTCTAGGTCTTTGGGGCATACATCAAATTCTTGTTCCGGCATATATTGAATCATCTATCCTGATAGATATTTTTGTGTACACATTATATTTTTCGGTATTCATGGAAATAATCAAAAAGTATTTAGACAATACAAGAAATGAAAAAAAGGAGGTTCGTAGTTAATCCTATGATGTATGGTCGAGGGACGTGGTGGCAATTTGTCTATTATTTTGCGAATCTTAGCCTATCGAGTAAAATTTTTGTCGCCTCTGCCACCCCTTCCACCGCCCTCTCGAACGCCGCTTCGTTGACTTTGGACGGTTTGCGATAGCCGCTCACCTTCCGCACGAACTGCAACGCCGCCGCGCGGATTTCCTCCTCGGTAGCGGGGATTTCACTGCGTAATGTTTTGATGCTTCGGCACATGGTTTACTCCTAGGGAGGGAATGTCAAAGGGTGGAATCGGCATCCAGGGTTGAGGCAAGTTGGGGGGCGAGAGAAACGGCGGTTTGTCCGAATTTCTCCGCGCGTTTTTCGTCGAGCAGGTGCCAGACTTCCATCTGCCCTTTGCCCTTGACGTGAATCTCGCCGACGTATTCGCACTCGAAATCATCTTTCAATAATTCGTACGCATCGCGCGTGATCTGGATGCGATTCTTGACGCCGTGACTTTCCATGCGGCTGGCGGTGTTGACCATATCGCCCCACACCGCAAATACTTTTCGACGACCGATCACGCCCGCGATGAGCGAACCCGAATTTAACCCGATGCGAAGCTCGATGGGATGTTTGCCGCCGAGGAAATTCCCCTCGTGGACTCGCTTCAACATGTCCAACGCGAGACGCGCGAGGACGTGCGCGTGATCGGGTCTGGGCGACGGGACGCCTGCCGCGGCCATGTAGCCGTCTCCCGCCACCTGAATTTTTTCGGCTTTGTGTTTTTCTACGAGTTCATCGAAGAGAGTGAACACATCGTCGAGCATTTTCACCACTTCATGCGGACCGAACTTCGCCGAGATCGGCGTGAAGTTGACAATGTCTGCGAACAGCACACTGGCCGAGTCGTATTCCTCGGCGATGGTTTTATTGCCCTGTTTCAATTTGTCGGCGATCCAACCTGGCAACACGTTGTGAAGCAGGGAGTCGACCTGGTCGCGTTGAAAGCGGATGTTGTACTTTTGCAGGAACTCGCGGCGGCTGTAGCGTTCGAGATAAAAACTGGTGAATGCGCCCAACACGTTCGCGCCGAGGAAGAAAAAATTGTAGATGACGAAGATGAGCGTGCCTGTTTCGGTCTCCAGCAATTCTTTGACCCAGATGCTGTTGACTTCGTAGCCGATGGCAATGATCAAGTTTGCGATGACCGCATAACGGAAGAGCAGGCGCGAGAGTCCGTATGCCCACATCGAGACGAGCAGTAAACCCGTCACGTAGAAGCGGCTTCCGAATTCCACCTCTTGCGTGATCGAGATCATGCCGACGATTCCCAATCCAGCAATGGCGGCGGCGGCGCACATCAACGGTTGGATGTACGGTTGGAATCGCTTGAAATAAGTGGAAACAAAAACCAGCGTAAATATAGGAACGACGATCCCGAATCGAATCGACCAGACCGCGTTCTTCGAGAGAGGTACAGCGTACATATCCAGAATCCCGAACAGCGCATACAACAACGCGCCCAACGCCAAAGCAAACCGTGCCGTGGACTGTACGTTGACGCGATAATCTTCGAGGAATTGTTTTTCGATCTCGGGAGGAAAGCGCAGTCTGCCCGCGCGAGGGTAGAGGGATTTGTTCACGGAACTACACCCTCGGCAGATCCATCAACAGGACTTCCGCCAACATGCGCGAGTTCACATTCCTGTCCATCTTCTCAAGTGTTTCTTCTAGCCCGCTAACCACGCGCCGCGAAGCGGACAAGTCCATGCGCGAGGCGATGTCTTCAATCTCCATGTTGCGGTCCACGTTGACGAGTGGGGTCGAGGCTTGCGAAACTCTCAGCATCACGTCGCGCCAATACGAAAGCCAGAACAAAATTGTCTGACGCATCGCATCTTTGTCTTTCGAGAGTTTATCGGCGTAGGAAAATTTTTCCACGCGCGAGGCAGGCAGAAGGGAAAGAAGATCGTTCAGTCGTTCCTCGCGCGTTGCAAGCAGGGAGTCGTTCTCGATCAGCCGCAGAGCGTATCCCATCCGCCCGCCCGAGATGTGCGCGATCAACTTCGCGCGCGAATTCTCTAATCCTCGGTTTTCCAATTCTCTTTGCACTTCTTCAACATGCAGTGGACGCAACCGCAGCACCTCGCACCGCGAAACGATGGTTGGCAGTAATTGTTCAGGGTTATCGGCAGTGAGGATCAACACCGCGTACGACGGCGCTTCTTCGAGTGTTTTCAACAACGCGTTTGCGGCATTGTCGTTTGCCTCTTGAAATCTCAAAAACAACGCCACGCGATACTTGGATTGAAACGGTTTGAGCGTGAGCAATTTCCGCGCCTCGCGGATCTGATCCACTTTCAGGATTCCGCCTTCTGATTCGGATTCGACCACGCTCAAGTCCGCGTACTTCATGGACTCGATCTGCTTGCAATCTCGACACACTCCACATGGAACGCCTGCTTCAAGCGGCGTGGGGCAATTCAACGCTTGAGCGAATCGCAATGCCAGCGTGCGGCGACCCAGCCCGGGAGGTCCCGCGAAAAGATACGCATGTCGCACTGCCCCGCGGACGATGTGCTTCCGCAACATATCCACAGCCCAGTGGTGACCTGTTAAGTGCCAGTTATCAGTGATCGAGTTATCAGTCATCAGTTTGGTTATTTCGGTGGTTGAGTAGTCCCGCACGCTTTTCGCGGGACGTATCGAAACCACCATGCAACATGTAAACAGATGTTTCTTGAAGCCTGCTGGTTTCGACTGCCTGCGCTCAACCAGCGAATATCTCCCCCAATCGTAAATCGTCAATCGTCAATCGTCAATCACCAGTCTCCAATCTCCAATCTCTAGTCTCCAATCTCCAATTCTCTAATCCTCCAATTCTCACTCCCCCCAATTACCAATTACTCCCTCCCCTCCCTCAACCTCAAATACGACTCATACCTCTCGCGATGCACACGCCCCTCATTCACCGCCTCCACCACCGCGCATCCCGGCTCGTGGATGTGTGTGCAGTCGCTGAATTGACAATGTTGTACAAGGTCGCGCAGTTCGGGGAAGTAGGCGTCCATTTCTTCGGGAGTGGTGTCCCACAACGCAAGCGATTTCCAACCCGGTGTGTCGGCAACATAGCCGCCGTCGTCGAGCGCGAACAATTCGCGTGTGACGGTTGTATGCTTTCCTTTATTCATCGCCGTGCTTACTTCGTTGACTGCGAGTCCCAGCCCGGGTTGAATTGCGTTGAGCAGTGACGATTTCCCCGCGCCGCTGGGTCCCGCGAACGCGCTGATTTTTTGCGCGAGAATCGTTTTCAATTCATCTAACCCATTGCCGATTTTTGCCGACGTGTAAATGACGCGATAGCCGATTGCCTCATACAAAGAGAAAATTTTCTTTGCATCGTCAACAAGGTCAATTTTATTTGCAACAACGATGGCAGGGATTTTTTGTTTCTCCGCGATGACCAGAAACCGATCCAGCATTTTCAATTTGGGATTCGGATGCGCGCACGCGAAAACGAACACGGCTTGGTCGGGATTCGCCAGCAGGACTTGTTGATATTCGCCTTGCGGACGCGGGTCAAGCCGTGTGATGGCTTGCTTGCGTTCTTCAACCTCTTCGATGATCCCGCTTCCGTCATCTAAAATTGTTATCCCAACTTTGTCGCCCAGCGCGGCAATGTCGCCTGTGGCTTTTCCCTGCTTTAGTTTTCCTCGCAGTTGACAAATAATGAAACCATCTTCAGTTTTTACCGTGAAGAAACCAGACTGCGCTTTGACGACAAGACCGCGAATCTCCAATTCTCTAGTTCTCCAATGAACTAGACCTGACAGGTCTTTAAGACCTGTCAGGTCTCTTCACTTGCTACTGTTCCGGCGTCTCGGTCGGGATTCCGCCGAAGGGCGTCGGGGTTTCGGTCACGCCGAAGTTGGATTCGAACCAGTAGATGGTCCGGGGTGAACCGAAGTAATACGTCTCGATGATGCGCTTGAAGACCGGCGCCGCCCAGTCTGAACCTTCGCCTTGATTTTCCAGCACGACCGCGATGGCAATATCCGGCTTGTCTTTGCAGATGGGATATTGATCTATGGCTTCCTGGCAAAGTGTGTAACCGGCAAACCACGCATGCGGTCTGCCACTGCCGGATTCGGCTGTGCCGGTTTTTCCGGCGACAGGCACTTGGATGCCGCGCAAACGGAAGTGTGCCGTGCCGAGCGAGTTTTCTACCACTGAGATCATCGCATCGCGGATGACTTGCAATCGCTCCGGCGTGACGGGCAGAACGCCCGTCGCTTCCGGTTTGAAGACCAATGTGGGAGGTCCCTCAATGGGTTGAATGGATTCAACCAATTGAGGACGATATAACGTGCCGCCGTTGCCGAGCGCGGCGATGAAGCGCGCCACTTGCAGCGGCGTGACTTGCATATCGCCCTGACCGATGGCTTGATTGACAACATCAATAGCAGTTTGCGGATCGCTGATATTCCCGGCGGCTTCGGCGATCTGACCGATTCCCGTCCGCGAACCCAGACCGAACGCGCGCGCCATATTGGCTATATCGTTTTTACGGTCATATTGATACAGGGTGTAGCCGATATCCCAAAAGAACGGGTTGCATGAACGCATCAGTCCTTGGGGAAGAGTCAGCAAACCGGAAGGAAGGCTGTCGGAGGTATTACATTCCCTGCCCGATGCAAGACGATCTTCGCAATGTTGCCATGTCCAATCGTGGCGGATCGCATCGGGGAGTTTCGTCCAATCGTATTGGCAATCATAAGGCGATTCGGCAGTGTACAAACCGCTTTCCATGCCCGCCGCCATGGTGATGATTTTGAACACCGAACCGAGTGGGTATTGTCCTTGCGCGGCGCGGTTGAGTAGCGGGGTATCCAAACGTTGGTTGAGTTCCGCCAATTGTTCTGCGCTATTGGGATTATTTATTTCAAAGATGTTCGAGTCGTAATCCGGCGAGGTTGCCATGGCAAGCACGCGCCCGGTATCCACTTCCATCACGACCACCGCGCCGCGGAATCCCTCGATGGATTTTTCCGCGTAGTATTGCAAGTTGCGATCCAGAGTCAGGTTCACCGATTCGGACGGCTGTGGTTCGCTCTCTCCAACCTTCGTCACGATCTGCCCTGTGGTCGGATTCACCACATACAACGTGCCACCGTGTTGACCGGCGAGATAATCCTCCATGGAGCGTTCGATGCCGTCGTTTCCGACGCGTTCCGTTCCTTGATAACCGAGGCGTTTATATTGATCCAAATCGTCGGGAGAGATGAACGTGGTGTACCCGACCACGTTCGAGCCGGTGCCTTGCTCGAAATAATAACGGGACGTGTACTGTTCCCATTGCAGACCGCTGGGAGCGCTGGCGCGGATGATCACGGATTCATCCGGCGTCGCTTCGCACAACGGAATGGCGAACTGGTCCGGCGTGTTGAGGATATCCTGCGTGAGAACTTCCGGACTGATGCCGCACAACGCCCACACGCGCGCAACCAGCGTGCCGATGCTTTCATCGGTCACATTGCCGGGGATGACGTAGAACGCGTACACCTCGGACTGCGCCGCGAACGGGTCGCCGTTGCGGTCATAGATCTCGCCGCGCGAGGGGATCTTGTAGTCCATTTTCAACGTGTTGCCCCCGGCGAGTTCCGGCAGGATGTTCGAGTCGTCCCATTGCAATTTCCATTGCCCGTCTTCGAGCGTGAAGCGCGCGATCATGTCGCGTTGGATGTCGCCTGCCAGCACGGTGTGATAGGTGACGTTATACGACACCTCGGCAGACAACGGGTTGACCAGCGCCGAATTGATGACGTAATCGAACGAGCCTGCGCTCATTTCGTTCAACGCGTCGCGGTTGCGCTTGGCAAATTGGTCGAGCGGAAGCGCGTCCGTGGTCACTTTGCTAAGCATGGCATACATGGCGTTGTAATCGTCCGCTTTGTAGGCGTCGAGATACGCGCTGAGCGCCGCGCTCGCATCCGGCGCGGAGTCGATGGTGACGAGCGGTTGCGGCAACGCAGTTCCGGTAGGCACGCCGGGAATCCCATTGGTGCCGCACGCGGTGAGAATAAATGCGGGGATGAGAATGATGCTGACGAGACGAAATAATTTCATGTTTTACCTTTCAATACTATTCCGTCATTGCGAGGAGAGCCGAAGGCTCGACGAAGCAATCTCCCGCAATATTGTTGGAGATTGCTTCGGGCGGACGAACGTCGCCCTCGCAATGACGATGTACTTTTACATTGCACCGCTTAATATTTCTTCGTACACCGGACATTCATACTCCAAATGCTTCTGGCAATTCGCAGGCACATCGGCGTTTGGATGCACATCCATCTTTCGTAACAATCGTGTGACATGGCACAGCGGAAGTCCCATCACGCCGGCGAAACATCCGCTCAGGTTTTCAACGGGATGAAACTCCGCGTACTGGATGGCGTACGCGCCGGCTTTGTCGAACGGGTCGCGGGTGGCGACGTAGGCGCGCATCTCCTCGTCGGAATACTTTCGCATCGGCACATCGGTGACGCATAGGTCGGTGAGGAGAAATCCGTCGCTGGTTCGAAGCAGGGCGATGCCGGTGTAGACTTGGTGAACCCGCCCGCGCAGTTGAGTCAACATGGCGAGGGCTTCGGCGTCACTGCCGGGTTTGCCGAGGATGTCGAGTCCGTTCACCACGGTCGTATCAGCCGCAAGGACGATTCGACTGGCTTCCATCCTGCTTGCAATGGTGCGGGCTTTGGTTTCCGCGAGTCTAAGAACGTACTCGGCGGGCGATTCGTTCTGTCTGGTGCTTTCATCGATGTCCGCGACCGAAACGGTGAAATCCATTTGCAAGAGCGCGAGCAGTTCGCGCCTGCGCGGGGAGTTCGATGCCAGCACAATGTCGGTCACGTGGAAGATTCTAACACAGCGGAGTTTTCGTCTTTGTACTCTTATCGAGTGTTTATGAAGTACAATTTTCAAAATTTCTGGCGATCAAGTAATTCGTTCTCCCGCAGTTTAACTGCGCGAGAACGAACTAGCGGAGACAATATGAAGGAACTCGAAGAGCGAATTTTGCGCGATGGGAAAAATCTCGGCGGGGGAATTTTGAAAGTGGATAGTTTCGTCAATCATCAAGTGGACCCGCTTTTGATGGATGCCTGCGGGCGCGAGTTTGCGCGGCTCTTCGCCCCGGTTCGCGCGACGAAGGTGCTGACCGCCGAGATCTCCGGCATTGCCCCCGCCCTGACGACGGCAATCCATCTTGGGCTTCCCGTTGTGTACGCGCGCAAGAACAAGCCGGTGACCATGCCCGATCAGGTTTTTTTGACTCTCGCGCCCTCACACACGAAGGGACGCACGGTCGAGTTGATCGTCTCGCCGGAATATTTAGCCAACGGCGAACGCGTCCTCATCATTGACGATTTCCTCGCCAGCGGACAGACTATTTTAGGTTTGGTCCGTTTGGCGGAAGCGTCGGGTTCAAAGATTGTCGGCATCGGCGCGTTGATCGAGAAATCGTTCGAAGGCGGGCGCGATGCGTTGGGATCGCTGGGCGTGCCGGTGGAGTCGTTGGCGTGTATTGATTCGATGGGGGATGGGGAGATCAAATTTAGAGACTAGAGACTAGAGACTGGAGACTGGAGATTGGCGTTTACGTAAGGAGAATTTGAGGATTGGAGAATTGGTATTGATTGCAGGGGCGACCCGTCAGAGACGATGAAGGTACTTTACTTTCTCTGGGCGGGTCGCCCCTACGTTTCATCGAAAAGAAGGTATGAAAAAACTTCTTTGGTTCTTTGCTCCTCTCATCGGTTGGATGTTTGCTCACATGAGTTTTGCCATTCCTGTAAAAAGATTGCGAGAAACTGAGACACTGATGGCGTTTTATCACCCAAAGCCTGCGTATCCGTTCCATGTTCTGCTTGTTCCCAAGAGGGCGGTCAAAACGTTGATGGAATTTGACTCAACCGATTCCGCTTTTCTCACCGACTTGTATTCCACTGTCCAAAGCCTCGTGAAAGAGTTTCATCTCGCGGCGTATCGCCTCATCGTCAACGGCGGGGAGCATCAGGATTTTCCGCAGTTACATTTTCATTTGGTGGCGGATATGGTAGGGGCGGGGTCTCCCCGCCCATGAGGTGGGGCGAGAGAACCTCGCCCCTACAAAACCAAAATGAACTCAATCGCCATTCTCGACTTCGGCTCACAATATGCCCAACTCATCGCGCGGCGCGTGCGGGAGGCGCATGTGTATTGCGAGTTGTTTCCGTGGGACGCGCCGCAAGAAAAGATTCTCTCCATCAACCCCAAGGGATTCATTCTCTCGGGCGGACCGAAATCGGTTTACGAAGAGAACGCGCCGTTCATTCAGGAATTCATTTTCAAAACAAATTTGCCGATCCTCGGCATCTGCTACGGGATGCAAGCCCTCACTCACGCCCTCGGCGGGCAAGTTGACCCGTCCGCGCAACGCGAATATGGGCAGGCGGAAATTCGTCCGCTAGTCTCCAGTCCTCTAGTCTCCAGTCTCTCTCAGGTTTGGATGTCTCACGGCGACCGCATCACCAAACTACCCGATGGATTCGTCGCATTGGCGAAGAGTCAAAACAGTCCCTTCGCGGCGATGGGCGATGTGAAGCGGAAATATTTCGGCGTGCAGTTTCATCCCGAAGTGCATCACACACCCAACGGCGAAAAACTGCTGAAACATTTTGTCGTTGACGTGTGCGGCGTCGAGCCGAGTTGGACACCCGAATCCATCATCGAAGAATCCGTCGCGCGGATTCAGAAACAAGTTGGAAGCGAACGCGTGCTTGCGGCAGTGAGCGGCGGAGTTGATTCATCCGTTGCGGCGGCGCTGGTGCATAAAGCCATCGGCGATCAACTCGTGTCTGTGTTTGTGGATACGGGCTTGCTGAGGAAAAATGAAGGGACGCAGGTCGCTTCGGCGTTTCGGGATCATTTGCATTCGGAATTAATTGTCGTTGACGCCAGCGATGAGTATTTCTCCGCGCTCAAAGGCGTGACTGAACCGGAGCAAAAGCGGAAGATCGTCGGCGAGAAATTTATCCGCATTTTTGAACAGCAAGCGAAAGAAATCGGTCAGCCGAAGTTTTTGGTGCAAGGGACGATCTACCCCGATGTCGTTGAGTCGTCCGCGCCGGATCGGAACAAGGCGGAGAAAATAAAAACACATCACAACGTCGGCGGACTGCCGGAGGATATGCAGTTTGAACTCGTGGAGCCGTTGCGATATTTGTTCAAGGACGAAGTCCGCGCGGTGGGAGAAACGCTGGGGCTACCGGAGTCGCTGGTGTGGCGGCAACCGTTCCCAGGTCCCGGCTTGACCGTGCGCTGTCTGGGTGAAGTGACGCGCGAGCGTGTGTCCCGTCTGCGGGCGGCGGATGCGATCCTGATCGAGGAATTATCCAAAGAAGGGTTTTTGGGAAAAGGCGCGCAGACTTCACAAGCCTTTGTCGTTCTGTTGCCCGTGCGTTCGGTCGGTGTGATGGGCGATCAGCGGACATATCAAGAGGCGGCGGCGATCCGCGCGGTGACGACGGAGGATTTTATGACCGCCGATTGGGCGCGCCTGCCGCATGACCTGCTGGCGCGTGTGTCGAGCCGCATTGTCAACGAGGTGGAAGGAATCAATCGGGTAGTGTATGATATTACGAGCAAACCGCCCGCGACGATCGAATGGGAATGATTTCGATTTACGATTTTCGAATGGCGATTTACGATTTCGCGCTGAGCGGAGGGTCGAATGCTTGTTGAGACCCGCAGACGAAGCGGGCTTTGAGGAGATGCGATGAATTTTGACATTGGCGAGGTCTTATCTCGTTCGGCGCAGATCACATGGAAGAATAAATCGTTTTGGGGATTTGTCATCCTTCCGATGCTGGTGACGTTCATGGCTTTTCCCCTTTATTTCCTCCCGTTCTTCTTTTTGGATGAAAACGGTTCGGGTGCCCCAGTCATTTTCGAGAACCCGGTGTTTCTAGTATTGTTCTTTGTATTTCATGTGGTCTTCATGCTGGTCACGTTCGTTCTCATGATCTACGGCTATTCGGCGTTGACGTTGGGGGTCGTTCGCGTGGAACGGGGCGAGGAGGGAGTATCTTTCAAAGAATTGTTGCGTGATGCGAAAATATATTTCCCTCGCATGTTGGGCGTGATGTTCCTGACTACCCTTGTCATTGGCACAGTGTTCTTTGTGGTGTTTATGTCCCTTACGTTATTCGGCGTACTCACGGCGGGAATTGGGTTTATCTGTATTCAACCTCTCTTTATTGTGCTATACCCGGTCATGATGATCGTCTACGCGTTCATGGAGCAGGCAGAAGCCGCCGTCGTTGCGGACGAGATGGGCGTCATGGATGCGATTCAAAAAGGCTGGGAATTGTTGAAAGCGAATTTCTGGCGGCTGGCGTTGATCTCGATCGTGATCTATTTTGTGGTCGGTACCATCAGTAGTATTCTCGTTGTACCGTTTATGATCCCGTTCTTTTTCCTTCCTTTTCTTGTTGAGACGAACAACTTTGATTTCACAACCATTGGGCTGGTGATGGGCGGGGTTATGCTGATCCTGTTACCTATTATGGCTTTCGTACAGGGAATTTCCATCACGTTCATGAAATCCGCGTATATACTTGTGTACTTGCGCTTGACCCGTTCATCGGATTCGCCGGTCCAGGTCGAAGCGACTGCATAGAAAAGGAGATCAAAATGAATTTCAACTTTGGAGACGTGCTTACCCGCGCGTGGCAGATCGTATGGAAGCACAAGATCTTATGGGTCTTTGGCATTCTTGCCAGTTGCGGGCGAAGCGGAGGCAGTTTCAATTCAAACTTCAGCAGTGGAGGCGGTAACGGCGGAGGCGGTCAGCCGCCCGAGATTCCTCCGCAAATGATGCGTTGGTTCCAGACCATCGAACAGAATCTCACCACGATCGCCGTGGTCGTCTTAGCCGTCGTCTGCATCCTTTGGTTCATTACCATCTTTTTAAGTTCCATCGGCAAGATCGGTTTGATCCGCGGCACGGCGCAAGCGGAAGGCGGCGCGGCATCGCTTGTCTTCGGCGAACTGTTCAGCGGAAGCGTTCCGTATTTCTGGCGCATGTTCGGTCTTTCGTTGATATTAAGTCTGCCCGTTTTCATTATCGCCATGGCAATTGCTGTGGTGGTGGTTGGCGGCATCGCCGCAAGCGGAGGCAACGAAACCGCGATCGTTGGGATCGTGGGAATGATGCCCATCATGATCGGTTGCTTATGCCTGCTCGTGCCGGTCATGTTCGTGCTGGGGATGATCTTCCGACAGGCAGAGAACGCCGTTGTGCTGGAGGAGATGGGCGTGTTGCCCGCCATCACGCGCGGATGGGAAGTGTTCAAAGCCAATCTCGGTCCGATCATTCTCATGGCGATCATCCTTGGCGTCATTGGAGCCGTGGCTGGTTTCGTCATTGCCATCCCGATCTTCATCATCGTCTTCCCGGCGATGTTCGCCTATATGCTGGGCGGAGGTTCCAACATGCCGCTCATTCTCATGGGCGTTTGCATGTGTATCTTTATCCCGGTTGCGTTGATCCTTCAGGGAATCATCACGGCGTACACCGAATCCGCGTGGACGTTGACGTACATGCGACTCACCAAACCGCAGGATGCCGCGCCGGCCGTCATCGAGGCAAATGCTTCGTAGACTTCTCGCGGTCTTCCTAAGTGGATGCCTGCTCGCCGCTTCTTCGACATTCGCGTCCGCCCAAACCGCCGCGTATGCCGAGATCGTCGCCATCGACGCGCAGAACTTCCCGCAAGTGTCCGCGCAGTTGGATGTGTTCAACGCGAACGGCGGATTCGAATCGAATCTCCAGCCGTCCGATCTAACGGTGTATGAGGATGGGCAGGCGCGTCCGGTCGACGCGGTGACCCAGCTCGAAGTCCCGGTGCAGATCGTGGTGGCGGTCAACCCCGCGCCCGCGCTGGATGTGCGCGACTCGACCGGCGTGGCACGCTTCACCCGCGTCGTCGAATCGCTCGGCAATTGGGCGAATGCCCAACCCGCCGAGTCGAGCGACGACCTGAGTCTCGTTTCGCTTTCGGGATCGTTGATCACACATGCCAGGGTCGCGGATTGGTTCGTGAGCCTTGGCTCGTTCAAACCCGATTTTCGCAAGTCCACTCCCAACCTGCAAACGCTTTCGATCGCGTTAGATACGGTCAAGATGCCGGTCAGTCAGCCCGGCATGAAACGCGCCATCCTTTTCGTCACGCCGCATCTCGATGACCCGAATATTGACAACACCATCGCGCCGCTCATCCAACGCGCGGTCGAATCGAAAGCGCGCGTCTTCGTCTGGTTCGTGGACTCGCCGGATCAGTTCGTCTCTGCCAGCGCGAACGCGTTCAAATCGCTTGCCTTGCAGACCAACGGCTCGTTCGCCGCGTTCTCCGGCATAGAATCTTTGCCGGACCCGAACATTTATTTCGCGCCGCTGCGCAACATCCACTCGCTCACGTATACCTCCGCGCTCACCACGCCCGGCGATCACACGCTTGGCGTCTACGTGAACACGCCGCAGGGCAACATCCCCGCGCCGGATAAAACCTTCAGCGTGGATATTCAGCCGCCCAACCCGATCTTCGTCTCGCCGCCATTGCAGATCACGCGCCAGCCGCCAGCGGACGATCCATACAATCCCGATATTCTCGTTCCGAATCAAGTAGTCCTTCCGGTCATCGTCGAATTCCCCGATGGGCATCCGCGCGATATAAAACGCACAACGCTCTATGTGGACGGCGCGGTAGCGGCTGAAAACACCCAAGCGCCGTTCAATCAATTCGTTTGGGATTTGTCTGCCTACACGGAGAGCAATCAACATACCATCGTGGTTGAGGCGGAGGATTCGCTTGGCTTGAAAAAAGCAAGCATGAGCATCCCAATTGCATTGACGGTGGTAAAGCCGCCGCGCGGCATGCAGGCGTTGTTCGCGCGTTACGATTCCTATTTGGTGATCGGCGCGTTGAGTCTCGCCGGGCTTGCCTTGCTTGCGATTCTGTTGAGGAGCCGCAAGAGCAACACGGCGCGCAGTCAACAGCGCGAGACCAAACGCAGTTTCGAGGATCCGCTTACCCAGCCGGTCTCCGCGCTGGTCGAGCCGCCCTCTTCGGCGACCAAAAAAGTGAAGACCGCGCCGCGCCAGCCCATCAAACTGCAAACCAATAAGCGCGTGGAAGATGCGCCAGCCTACCTCATCCGTTTGACGGGCGGCGGCGAACCTGCCAGCGTCGCGCCGATCGCAATCCTCGAAAAGGATATGACCTTCGGCGCCGACCCGGTGCAAGCGATGCGCGTGTTGAACGACCCAACCATCTCTCCGCTTCACGCGCGCATCAAACAAGCGGAGGATGGGACGTTCATGATCTACGATCACGGCTCGGTGGCGGGGACGTGGGTGAACTTCGACCCGGTCCCACGCGAAGGCAGGCGGCTTGCCCACGGCGACCGAATCCACTTCGGGGGGCTGGTCTATCGCTTCGAACTGAAACAGGCTCCCCCGTCGGTTGAACCGAGGGTTTCCTCCAAACCGTAGGGCTATGATGTTGCAATCCTCCCCAGAATGTCTCCCCGTATCGAACTCCCATCCCTGCTGTATAATGTGAAGAAGTAGCCATGAACCGCACATCGCGCGCGCACTTGAACGTGGAAGCACAGACCCATGCGGGTATGACCGGCAAGAACAACGAAGACCGCTATGCGGTGGGCTCGTTCGTTCTCAATCCGCGCGAACCGACGCCGGTGCTTTTTGCCGTGCTTGCGGACGGGATCGGAGGGCATAAAGGGGGCGAGGTTGCCGCCGAACTGGCGGTGAATCACATCATGGAAGTGGTGAGAAAAAGCGACGGGTATCACCCTCAACGCGCCATCGAAGACGCCGTCGCCAACGCCAGCAACGCCATCGCGGCGCGTTCCTCCTCGGACGAAAATCTCAAAGGCATGGGGTCTACCTGCGCCACCGCGTGGATCGTCGGCGATAAATTGCACACGGCGTATGTGGGCGATTCGCGCATTTATCTCATCCGCGGCGGGCGCATCCAGCAGATGACGGTGGATCACACGTGGGTGCAGGAAGCCATCGAGAAGAATGTGCTCACGCCCGAAGATGCGCGCGAACACCCGAACGTGCATGTCATCCGCCGTTACCTCGGCTCGCCGGTGCCGCCGGAGCCGGACTTCCGCATGAAGTTGTTCAATGATGAAAGCAATGAACACGCGGAGAATAACCAGGGCATGCAGCTTCAGTCCGACGATGTGGTGTTATTGTGCAGTGACGGCTTGACCGATCTGGTGTGGAACGATGAGATCCTCGAAGTCGTCCGTTCAAAACCCAGTCTCAAAGAGGCGGCGAGCGCGCTGATCGAACTTGCCAACTCGCGCGGCGGGCACGACAACATCACGATCATCCTGATCGCCGTCCCTGCCAATTTCAAATTGAGCGACAGAAAAAAAACGGATTGGCTCCCGTGGGTCATTGGCGGCGCCGTCGGCTTGATCCTCGTGGTCATCGCCGCTTCGATCCTCATCGTGAGCCTGATGAGGCGGACGCCGGTGGTCGTCTCCACTTCGACCTCTCCGCCCGCGCAAGCCACATGGACTTCCTCTCCCCAGCCTTCGCCCACATCTTCCCTCACGTTCACCCCAGAATCAAACAATCCAGCCATCATCCCGCCGACGCTCACGCCGTGGCCCACGAATACAGTGGCGGCAACGCCGTAGTTTATCCGTCATTGCGAGGAGGGCTTCGCCCGACGAAGCAATGACGAAAGGAAAAAGTTATGCCAGTCAAACACTCAACCGATGTCGAAGCGAAAAACGTCGCGGCGGGGAAAGACACGACGATCCAAGTCCTCATCTCCTCGCAAGAGGGACCGAACTTCGCGCTGAGAAAATTTTCCATGCAACAGGGCGGAGGAATGCCGCGTCATACCAACATGGTCGAGCATGAGCAATACGTCCTGCGCGGCGAAGCGGACATCACCGTCGGCGACGAGTCTCATCACGTGAAAACAGGCGATGTGGTTTTCATCCCCGAAGGCGTCATCCATTCGTATCAAAACACAGGGGCAGAACCGTTCGAGTTTTTGTGCATTGTCCCCAACAAGGAAGATAAGATCGTGATTGTGGACGAGTCATGTTAACGAGCAGGGGCGACGAGCGCCCCTCGCCCCTACGGTAACGGCATTTTGTCCGGCGTCCCCGCCTTGCGCGGATATTTCTCCGGCGTCGCGGCGACTTTGTCCACCAGCACGAGATAACGGTCATCGGAAACATCCGGTAAGTTAACGGGGATCAATTCTCTTAATTCTCCACCCAACAACTTCATCGCCTTTTTCGCGGACTTCGCCTCAGCATGCGCGGTTTCGCCTTTTTGCGCGAGCATTGTCCCGCCGACTTTCACCAGCGGCAAAAGATATTCGCTCAACACGTTGAGGTTCGCCACCGCGCGCGCTACTGCCCAATCATAAGCCTCGCGGTGATTTTTGTTGTGTCCCAGATCCTCCGCACGGGCTTGGATCACGCTCACCTCATTCAATCCCAGCGTGCTGACGATATGCTGGCAGAACATGGCTTTCTTCCCCACCGAATCAACGACGGTCAATTTCAAATTCGGGTAAAGGATCTTCAACGCAAGTCCCGGAAACCCCGCGCCTGTGCCAACATCAATCAAACTGCTCGGCGGGTTTGCCTGCCACGCGAGGACGCACGAGAACGAATCCAAAAAATGTTTCGTGCGGATGGATTCCGAGTCGCGGATGGCGGTCAGGTTGAATTTCTGGTTCCACTCCAGCAATTCTTTTTCATACGTCATCAACAACATCACCTGCCTGCCTGTGATGTGAACGTTGAACAATTCCCGCGCCTCGTGGACGAGTTTTTCCATGGAAGAAATTATAAAGCAAAATAAAACCCCTCTCCCAGCGGGAGAGGGGCAAGGGGTGAGGGAGAAAGCCTTACTTCTTCTCTTCCGTCTTCACTTCCACAGCCGCTTTTGATTTGCCGAACTTGCGATACAGTTTGCGTCCGCCGAGGAAGAGGAGGTAAAGCGGAATGGCAACCAGAATGAGCGCGGGGAGCGTGTACAACACAAAGGTGATGAGGAAGCGGACGAAGCCTTGCGTGAAGTAGATCAAATTTTGGATGGCTTCATTGGCTGTGCCTTCCAATTTCCAGCCGCCGACTTCCACCGGTTGGACGGTCTCTTCGGCGACCAAGCGGACGCTGACGGCGGAAAGCGCAACCGATTCATCGTAATATTTGATCTGCCCTTTCAACACTTCGATCTCGCTTTGGATCTGTTGAAGCTGGGTGTAGACCGCCAACACGCCTTCGGTATCAGTGGCTTGATCGAGAATTTCCAGCAGTTTTTTCTCCGCGGCTTGCTTGGCTTTGAGTTGCGATTGCAAATCCACGTAGATGTTAGTGATGTCATCGCTGGTGCGATTCTCGTAATTCACTTTCACCGCGCCCTCTTTGATCGTCTTGAGCGCGTCGTCGAGTTTTTCCTGCGGCACGCGGATGGTGATCGTCGCTTCCGGCGCTTCGGCATAGTTCGGCCCGTAATTGGTCGTGTACAGATTGGACGAGACGACGAATCCGCCCATTGCTTTCGCCATGTCCGCGATCTCGCTCATGCGCGTCTTCGGGTCTGTGACCACGATGGCGAGGTCCGCGTTTTGGATGACCATGCGCTCCTGCGTTTGGACATTCGATAGGTCTGTGAGAAATTTCTCCTGATCGCTTGCGGAGATGGGAGCGGATGCAAACGATTCTTGCGGAGCCGCAAACTCGGGACCCCCTCCGCCATAACCGGGAAGTTCGTTTGAGATACTGCTGAATGTCTGCCCGATGCGCGGGCTGAACAAATTCATCAGCAGCGAACCCACAAAAACAAAAGCAAGCACCACCGACAGAATGATCAAAATTGGCCGTTTCATGTTTTCTTCTCCTTGATAGAGCAAATTGATTTCACTCTACAGACGAATCATCACTTGAAAGGTTCCGCTTCCCCTCAGCCAGTCTCTAGTCTCCAGTCTCAAGTCCCAATTCTCCAATTCTCCAATTACAAATTACCAATTACTCAATAACGAATTACCACCCCTCCGCCAACCGTATCGCGTGCTTCTCCGGCAACTTCGCCTCGCGGATGCGCTTCTGCACTGCCTCGATGTCGTACTTCACGCGGCGCGGCTCCCATGTTTTGGCTTCGGTATCGTAGATGGCATACGCGGCGCGCGGATCGCGGTCGCGGGGTTGACCGACCGAGCCGGGGTTCATGATCAAGCGCGGTTTCAACTGCACAAGTTCGCCCGGGCGGATCGGCTCCAGCGTCACGCGGTCGTTCACCGCGTTGTGACGGAACATGCACTGCAAATGAGAATGTCCCACCATGCACCACGGCGTGGTGAAATGATCGAAGTTCAAACGCGCCGACAACGTGTTCAAAATATATTCCCAGACCGAATCGCGCGGGCTTCCATGCACAAGGCTGGTATCCTCGCGCACTTTCAAATTCTGCGGGAGCGAGCGCAGGAATTCCATATTGTCCGCGCTCAACACTTTTTCGTGATATTCCAACGCCTGACGTGCGCCGCCGTTGAACGCCTCGAACGGGATGCGCCCGATCACCGCCACATCGTGGTTGCCGAGCAGGCACGTGAGATTTTTGATCTCGCGCACTTCCTCCACCACCGCGTTCGGGTCGGGTCCGTAGCCCACAAGGTCGCCGAGGCACCACGTTTCATCCACCTCGCTCGCGTCTTTCAACACGGCTTCGAGCGCGGTGAAATTTGCGTGAATATCGGAAATGACTAGAACCCGCATGTCACTCCAACAGCCCCGCGATACGTTCGATCATCGTTTCGGCAACTTCCATTTTGCTCATCAAAGGTAACATTTCCCTGCATCCATCGGCGAATAATAGCGTAACACGATTAGTCTCAACTGAAAATCCCGCATCGGATGCGGAGATGTCGTTCGCCGCGATCATGTCCAAGCCTTTGGATTCTAACTTATTTGACGCGTTCTCGAGCAGATTTTGCGACTCGGCCGCGAAACCGACCACAACTTTCAAACGCTTCAACTCTGACCTTCGGCCTGATACGGCTTTCAGGATGTCTTCCGTCCCTTCGAGTTCGATCTGCGGGATGCCGCCTTCCTTTTTGATCTTGTCCTTCGCGGAGTGTTTCGGTCTAAAATCTGCCACCGCCGCCGCCATGATTAACACATCAGCGTTTGCTGATTCGTTCAACACGGCGTCGAGCATTTGTTTCGCGGTTTGCACATTGACCACATCCGCGCCGACGGGAGGAGTCAATGAAGTTGGCGTTGTGATCAACGTGACTTGTGCGCCGGCATCCAACGCGGCTTGGGCAAGCGCGTAACCTTGCTTGCCGGAGGATTTGTTCGTCAACACGCGGACTGGGTCGAGCGGCTCTTGAGTCCCGCCGGCGGTGACGATCACTTTCCGCTTGGCGAGCCAGCCGTCCCGTCCGAGAAGGAGGCGGATGTGTCCAATGAGTTCGTTTGTCTCGGGGAGTCGTCCTTTGCCGGTGAGTCCTGAGGCGAGGTGTCCCTCCGCTGGTTCGATGATATACGCGCCGCGTTTTTTCAGCGTGTCGAGATTCTCCTGCGTCGCCGCGTGATCGTACATGCCGCCGTCCATCGCGGGCGCGAGGAGGAGCGGACAGTTGGATGCCAATGCTGTGACCGTGAGAAGCGAATCCGCCTGACCGTGCGCGAGTTTGGCGAGCGTGTTCGCGGTGCAGGGCGCGATGACGAGCAGGCCGGCGGTGTGACCCAAGCCGACATGCAGAACATGCGCCTCATCGCCCCACAGATCGGAATCGGTGTAGGCGCGGCGGCCGGTGACCGATTGAAACGTGAGCGGCGTGATGAACTGTTGCGCGGATTCGGTGAGGATCACATCCACGTGCGCGCCCGCTTGCGCGAGTTTGGATGCGAGATCGGCGGCTTTGTACGCGGCAATGGAGCCGGTCACGCCGAGGAGGATGCGTTTGTTGGAAAGTACGGACATACGCGTTGATTATACTGCCTACAAAAAAGCGATACCGTGATGTGTATCGCTTTTTCAATGTTCACTCTTTGGCGGGGAAGAGCGCTTCCAGCCCGCGCCAGATGTCGTCGCGCCAGGCGGTGTAGTTGTGTCCGCCCGCGAATTCACGGTAGGCGACGTTGTATCCGCGTTCTTCCATCAACGATCGCATGCGGCGGTTATCTTCCAATAGAAAATCAAGGGTGCCCACGTCCATCCAAATCTTTATCTCGCGCGCTTGTTCGCGACGGATGAGGTCAACTGTGGCAAGGTCCATGCCATTGATGGCAGAGACGCTCGACTGCGCGATGACTTTCCCAAAAATGTTAGGCATTCGCAGACCTGCATACAGCGACATGATTCCGCCTGCCGACGCTCCCAACGCGCCGAAACCGCCGGTGTGTTGAGCAGGATCGAGCAGATGTAACTTCTCGCGCGCCAGAGGCAGGATGATAGTTTGGATCCAGTGCAGGGTCGCGTCGGAGCAGAGATATTCCACGCCGCGCCAGCGATTTCCATGCGAAAGGAATGCCATCGCGATCGGTTGGATGCGTTTGTCGGCGATGAGGTTATCCACGATGGTGTTGAGTTTTCCGCGTTGGAGGTAGTCCTGCCCATCGAACACGATCAACAACGGGACGGGTTCTTTGACCGGCGGGCGATACAAAAATATCTCGCGTTCGCCGTCTTCGCGCAGGAAGCCCGTCTCGACGCGGTGAGTGGTGATCGCGCCGACGGGAACATCCGCGCGGCGCATGGTGAACGGCGAAGGCATCGTCTCGGGCATGTAGAAGAAGTTGTTGCGCGAGCCGACTCCATTGCTGATGCTTTTTCGGTTGAGCGGGTCGGGGAAGCGTGTTTGCGAAACGGGATCGTACATTGCGTATTCAAGATATGCGTTGCGCGGAACGTTGAGGGAGCACGACCAAATTGATTTGGGCGAGGCAGGCTCAATGGTCGAAGAGAGGCGTTTGAACGGTTTGGGATTCTCCTCCCAGCCGCTCAAGTCGCTGATGAGGTGCGGCGCGGTCTTGCCCTCCCAAATAAACGTGGCGCGATCTCCGCGAATGACGGGGTTGCCGAATTCCTTCGCTCGTTGGATGGTGTCTTGTGATGAACTCATTGGATAATTCTTCCACTACTCTCCGCTAATCCTCGCGAATGATGTAGAGTTCGCGGAGATTAGCGTTGATTGGCGGATCAATTATTTGCTGAACGTTCCAACCAATTCAGCCTGCGCGAGAATGTGACCTTCCATCGCTTTGAGCAGTTCGCCTTTGTCCGCGCCGGGGAGGAGCCCGACGGTTTCATCCAACGCGTAGAGTTTGAAAAAATAACGATGCGTTCCGCTCGGCGGGCATGGACCGTCATAGCCGATGTTGCCGCTGGAATTTCTGCCGGTGAACGGACTGCCTTGCCCTTCGGGGACATTCTTGCCAGTGACGGGCAGGTCTTCGGCGAGGCTTCGCGTGTCAGCGGGGATGTTGTACAACACCCAATGCACCCATGTGCCAGCGGGCGCGTCGGGGTCGTCCATGATGAGCGCGAAGGATTGCGTGCCGGCGGGCGGCTCGCTCCACGCAAGCGCGGGTGAAACACTCTTGCCGATGCACGAATATTTTGCAGGGATGGATGCCCCGTTTGCGAACGCGTCACTGGTGAGGGTGAGCGAATTTGCCACAATTGCCTCCGTAGGTTCGGCGGAAGAGGAACAGGCAGAAAGAAAAACTGCGAGGATCAAAAGAAAGATGACGATTGTTTTCACGTCCGCAAGTATATCCCTCCTGTGTGATTCTTTGATTGCGCGGTATGTCCCCCGTCAGGGTGATTATTTTTCCAACGCATATTTCACGAATCCGCGCAAATTTTAAATCAGTGAAAATCCGTGTAATCTGTGGCTAAAAATCCTTTATAAGAAATTATTCCAACTTCTTGATGAAATGCACGAGCCGATCCACTTCGAAATACCCCGTCTTTCTGTGCGCTTCGATGCTGGCTTCGTTCTCCAGCCACGTATCCGATCCCATTTCAGTGCAACCTTTTTCGCGCGCCCAATTCTCGGCGGTGACGATCATCTCGCGCCCGAGTTTTTGCCCGCGGACATTTTCATCCACGAACCACGCTTCGATGTACCCGACGGGGCTGGTCTGGCATCCCTCGGCATAATCGCGCAGGCTGGCTTCGACGAACGCCACCAAGCCCCCATCTTCGCGCGAGGCGACGAACACAGCGTGCTTCCGGTCCCCGAGCAATGAATCCAAATCCAATTGCAGATATTCGGCGGGCAGGTGATACCACAACATCTGCCGCAATCTTAACCACTCAGGTTTATCAGCCGCGGTCGCGCGGCGAATCTCGAAGCCCATATGCTCTCCGCCAAAGACAGGATGCGATGCAGATTATAGTCAATATCCCGGCGCTGACAATATTCAATGCGGACGAAACGCGCGCCTCTTTCCGCCGTTCAGCCTGCTTCGCCGACTTCAACCTTGCTCACCCCTCGGGCGAAGCCCCTACGATCTGAATCGCGGAATCCACCTTGGCACACGTTGACAATACTCCTCATACGCCGCGCCGAATTGATTCCGCAAGATGGGCTCTTCGACGATGAAGATGAGGACATTGAACCCGAGGAAAAAGAGCAAGGCATACACGATCCCCAGCGCCGACCCAAACCAAAGGATAAGTCCCGCTTGAAACAGCATCGCCCCAACGTAAATGGGATTCCGCACATAACGATACAACCCCGCAATGACCAGTTCCTTCGGCGGGTCAACGAACGCGGGCGTACCTCGTCCGCGGCGGATGATGTCCACGCAACATCGAACGATGATCCCCGCGCCGAGAATCCAAAACAGGAAAGCAAGATAGCGGACTACACCAAAGTCAACGAACGGCGTATCACGCGAGGCGAGTTGATACGGAATGTACACCGTGAACAGTCCGTGCATGAAGCCCATGTAGAGGATGGTTTTGAGGGTGTTCATTGCATATTGTAAGGGCGGACGGCCGTCCGCCCTTACGGTTTGATCCGTGGAATCCACCTCGGCACGCGTTGACAATATTTCTCATATGCCGCGCCGAATCGCTGACGAAGATTCGGCTCTTCATATAACGTGACGAACAAATGAAACGCAGTTACGACAATCACCGTGTAGGTCAATAAATTCCAGAAGCCGAACCACAAAAAATGACCGATGAGTATCGAAGCGATTCCCACATACATCGGGTTGCGGACTTGGTTGTACAAACCCGAAACGACCAATTCCTTCGGCGGCTCGATAGGCGCGGGAGTCCCTTTGCCTTTTTGCACAAAGTCCCAGAAGCACCAGACCAGCATCGCGATGCCAATGAGCCAAAGCGGGAGAGCAAGATAGGCGAGAAATCCCGTTTGTGCTTGCGAGCCTGTGCGCAACAACGCCAGCGGAACGAATCCCGCCACTGTGCCAGGCGCGAGGATGAAGAAGAGGATGGATTTGAGGGCGGTCATATTGTTCCCCTATTGTATTCAGTTTATTCCAATACAGGCAGATGTGTTTCCAGTCCAGGTAATTTCTTCACACTGCCTTGTTCGGAAAATTTGGTTTGGAAAACAAACTCGAATATCTCCGCCAGGATGACGCGAATCCCAACCCACATCGATGAACGCATGATCTTGAGATAGTGTTTGTCTCTCGCGTTGAGAATGCGCCGAAGCGCTTTCGGGCGGAGGTGGAACAATGCTTCCGTAAGTTTGACCCCTAGAAACAACTCGAGTGGTTTGAGGTTAGGCGTAGCAATGACTTGATTACGGTATGACCATTTATTCAAATCGCTTTGAATGACATTCATAGGCTTAACAGTCTTGCCTTGTGATGTCCAGAAGTGTGGCGTGAGATACATGGCATTGAGAATATCCGAATCGAGTTCAAGTAAGCCATTGAACTTTTCACGGATCGTCTCCCAACTTTCTTCCTCCAGTCCATAGATGATATTCGTCAGGCTGAGAATATCATTCTGACGCAGAAGGCGGACCGCCTCTTTTGAAATCTCAAATGGGTTGTTCTTACGAATATCCACGATGATCTCGTCTTTGAGAGACTCTACGCCCATGACGATGTAATCAACTCCCGCAGCTTTATATAGCGGGATGATATCCGCATCGCGTACCACATCCGCGGCGGTCATGTTGATGTTGAGGCTGAGATTCAGGTCGGCTTCGATGATCAGGTTCAGGAGGCGGATGAGCGTCTCTTTATCCGCTGAAAAGTTTTCGTCGGCGAACCAGACGTAATCCACGTCATATTCGTTCTTCAGGATTTTCAACTGCTCGACGATGTTTTCAGAACTGCGATGCCGCCACTTTTTCCAGAACATCCATTGACCGCAATAACTGCAAGTGAGTGTGCATCCCCGACTGAATTGCAGTCCAGCAGCGCGTTGGAAGCCGAACATTTTGTAGAGCGACCAATCCAATAGCTCCCAACCTGGGCGATATGCGTCGAGATTTTGAATCGGTGTGCGCGAGCGGTTGGCGATGGTCTCGTTCCCATTCCGCCAGGTAATTCCCTCTATGTTTTTTGGCTCTCCACAATTCTCCAATTCTCTAATTAACTCCACGATTGTTTCTTCCCCTTCGCCGCGGACAATGTAATCTATTTCAGGGCATTCATGCAAGATGCCTTTGTCTGCATAGGACGGATATACACCTCCATAAATGGATATTATGTCTGTGAATGTTTTTTTTATCTCTTGAAATGTTTTTACTGCGACTTTGTGCGATGCCGTTGACCCCGAATGCCCGAGCAAAACATAATCTGCCTGAAATTTCCCAACCTCTTCGATGAGTTTCTTGAGTGACCAGCCATAGGCATCATGGTCAATCAATTTCACTGTGAAGCCCGCATCAATGAGTGGTCCACCGATGCTGACCAAGCCGAGAGGGGTGAGGTAGCCCAGCCCGTTCTGATTCGCAATGAAGTGACGCGCTGGGTTGATCAATAAGACTCTGCCAGACATAACGCCTCCTTGAAGATTATCCATCAGTTCGATTTGCTTGGCAATCGTGCTGGATAATCAGACCTATTCGGACTATTTAGGTTCGATTTGTGAATATTATCACTAATGGAGGTTTTGTCAAGAGCAGGTGGATTATTCTGTTGTCTTCGTCAATTGATACACCAACACCGCAAGCGACCCCGCGAACCACACCCCTCCGACCAAGCCGATCACCCAGCGCGGAATGCCCCAGCCTGAAATGTCAACGGGAAACAATCCAAAGTAAATCAGCAGGACAATCGCGCTTAGGATCAAATCAAGTCCGCTGGCGATGATGATGACGGTGCGTTTGTTGGGGTCCATTTTATTGTCCTTTTTGAATCTTGAGCCAAACAGCACGGCTCAACAAGTCCAAACTTGCAACTGAAACGACAATCGCAAGTAGAGCAACGCTTGCATTTCGATAATCCAGAAGACTAAACGATTGCTGAAGTAAGAAACCAATACCGCCGCCCCCCATAAAGCCAATGATGGTAGCAATTACGAGGTTGACAGTAAATCGTCTGAAAGCAAGACTGGGAAAATGTACTTTTAGCAGGTTATGCCAGATCAGAGACGTGTGTTGTTGAGCGTAATCCGAAAAGTCTGTTATTAAGATTGCGGTCGAAAACAAAGTGATAGCCAGTACGCCTCCTGTTGAGCCGAGTCCTACTAAAGCAACGGCTGGGAACATGAGGAGTAGTGGATGAATAGAACGAATTACAGCAAGCAAAGGTTGTAGGAGAAAGTTTAACCCGCGCTTCCAAAGCGAGGATGTCTGAGTGCTCAAGAAGGCGAAAGGAATCGCGAAAAGGGCGCTGATAACAGTCGCAAGAAAAGCAATTTGAATTGTTTCCCACATTCCCCCTGCCACTTGTTGACGAGTTTTGCTTTCAAAGAGATTTGGTTGGGCTAATTCAGTTAGTACGCGGATTAACGCCTGTTGTCGGCGCGGATTGGCCACCTGTTCCCAATCAATGGTTGATTGATACGAGTAAAAAAAGAATAACAATAATCCCACCCAAATCAAAATCTTTCTCACCTTCTTTGTTCTGATCGTTTTTTGTCCTTGCTCGTCCATGTTTCTCCTCTTTAGTTAGCAGATGACGAATCGCCGTCAATCTTTTTGAGCAAATCTTCCATCACCATCTTCGTGATCTGCGAAAGCAGACATTTTCTTTCAGAACGTGTCAGTACAATGTTTTCATCGTTCAACGCAGTTTCATAGGCTTTTATCATCATCTCAAGAATCTTTTCATTGACCTGCGCCGAGACTTTTTTATACATCCGCTCTTTCAGGTTGTGATACGAGCCAGGGACTTTTTGATCGCCGAAGGGGTTTTTCATGTTGAGCCTCCTGTTGTGTGGCGCAAGATATTATCTTGCGCTACTTTCTCTTCTTCAACCACTTCAACAACTTATCTGTTGACCAGCAGTTGATGACGTCCTCTTTCAAAACGCCTGCGCGCCTGGCGATGGCGACTCCATAATGAAGCATATCGTAATCTTCTTCAGAGTGCGCGTCGGTGTTGATGCTGAGGAGCACGCCCAACTCTCTTGCGCGGCGGGCGTGCGGATCGTCGAGGTCGAGGCGGTAGGGACTGGCGCTGATCTCCATCGCCACGCCCGATTTCGCCGCGGCTTGCAGGATGACTTCCATGTCCAAGTCCGCGCCTTCGCGGTCGGGGATCTCGCGTCCCGTCGGGTGACCGATGATATCCACGTGCGGGTTGTTCACGGCTTTGAGCAATCGCTCGGTGATCTTCTCTCGAGGCTGGCGCAAACTCGAATGGAGTGAAGCAACTACAAGGTCGAGAGAAGCGAGGAAGTCGTCGGGGTAATCCAGCGAGCCGTCGGCTTTGATCTCCACTTCGCTCGAATGCAGAATCGTAATTTTGTCGCCGAGTTGTTTTTGAATCTTTTTAATTTCGGCGGCTTGCTGTTTGTGTCGTTCAATGGATAATCCATTCGCAACGCCGAGGCTCACCGAATGATCGGAGAACACGATCACTTTCAGCCCGCGATGGATGGCGGCTTTCGCCATATCGAGCATGGATAATTTTCCGTCGCTGTACGTGGAGTGCATGTGCAAATTGGCTTTGATGTCTTTCACTTCGATCAACTTCGGAAGTTTGTTTGCCTTTGCCTGCGCGACCTCATCGCGTCCCTCGCGCAGTTCTGGCGGAATCCATTGCAAGCCGAGAGTTTTATACACTTCCTCTTCGGTTGAACAGAAGATCTCGCCCTTGCCTTTAACTTTTTTGAATGAATGATCTGATAACGACAATCCTTTATCGAGCGCGAGTTGACGCAATAACACGTTGTGATCTTTCGAACCTGTCGCGTATTGCAACGCGGTTCCGAATTCGTTCGGCGGATGCACCCACACCTGCGCGCGGACTCCATCCGTGAATTCGATGCTCGATTTGAATTCGCCTTTGCCCAACACACGCGTCACGCGCGGAAGTTTGACGAACGCCTCCATCACCGCCGCGGAATCTTTCGCCGCCACGAGGATATCGAGATCGCCGACTGTAGAACGCATCCTTCGCAGACTTCCAGCGGGTTCGGCGGCGACGACTCCCTTCACCTTTTTGAGCGCGGCGATGATCTCGTTCGCCAGCGGAAGCGCGCGCCCGATGGAGATTCGTCCCGTGCGCCTCGCTAGCGATGCCAGCCCCTCGAGAATCGCGGTCTCCGATTTTGCGCCCATGTTGGGGAGGTCACGCAGTTTGCCGTCTTTCGCGGCGGCTTCCAGTTGCGCGAGAGACGTGATTCCCAATGTCTTCCAGATCATTGCGATCTTCTTCGGTCCCAACGACGGGACAGCCAGCCACGTGGCGAGTTCTTCGGGTACTTCTTTTGTTATTTTTTCGAGAAATTCGAGTTTGCCCGTGTTCAACAACTCGTCAATTTTTTCCGCGATGGCTTTGCCCACACCAGGAATTTCGAGTAACTTTCCCTCTTTCCAAAATTCGCTCGCCTCGCGCGGCAGGCTGATCAAACTCTCAGCCGCTTTGCGATACGCGAGCGTTTTGTAAATGATCTCGCCTTTGATCTCCAGCAGGTTGGCGATGAGCGTGAACGTGTCGGCAAGTTGTTTGTTGTTCATTCTTCAATCCTTTTGATTGGTCGAATTATACGCTCAATCAAGTACCGCCTTGAGACTCATCGAAATACGGTCTTCAGACGCATCTCGTTTGCAGAGTGATGGCGTATCCTGTGGACAACCAAAGGAGTTTCTTATGAACAAAACAACTGAGTTCCTCAAACGCCACTCGCTGGTCATCGGCATTCTGCTGATGTTCGCGCTGACCTGGCCCATTGACTTGTCAAATTCGGGGATTTTGCCGATTCAATTCCCGTTCATCGTGTATCTCTTTCTGGGCTGGGGCTTTGTCTTCGCGTCCTTGTTGATGACAGGTCTGACGCTCGGCAAGAGTGGCGTGATCGCGCTCTTGAAGCGGTACGCGCAATGGCGCGTCGGCTGGAAGTGGTATGTGGCGGCGCTTCTTATCCCTACGGGCTTGATCGCCTTGGGAGTTTATATCAACGCCGCGTTGACAGGAGTCGCCCCAGATTTCAGCACGGTCATGGCATATAAAATCTTCGGCAAAGCGGCGTACTTGCCTCTGTTCATCCTGCCGTTCTTTCTCGTTGACCTTATTTCCAACGGCGAAGAGATCGGCTGGCGCGGATATGTTCTTCCGCGCTTGCAGGCGAAGTACAGCGCGCTGACCTCCACATTGATCCTCGGTGTGATCTGGGGATTCTGGCACCTGCCGAAATTCCTGTCTCATTGGAACACAGTGACCTTTGCATGGTTCATGGTGCACACCATCTCCGTCGCCGTTCTGTACACTTGGTTATACAACGGAACGAAAGGGAGCCTGCTTCTGGTTTCGCTCTTCCATGCTGCTTCGAACACAGCAGGAGTATTTTTGCCCACAGCGAACACGGTTTCTAGCGAGAACATGGGCGCATACATCATCTATGTTTTGCTCGAAGTGGCGGCGGCGATCATTGTGTACACAGCGAGTACAACATTTTCCAGCAAGACTCAGGAGAAGGTAGTCGAGTTGGGCGTCGCGGAGAGATATGTGTAAGCACATCCTCTCAAATAAGCAACGACGCAAGGAGTGATCGTGAACCTGATGCGCGGACAATGGGAGTACAATCCGACAATGGTGAGTAGTTCCGTTGTCCGCGTTCGGATTCCGCCGTTGCTGGATCTCGTTACGTATGCCAGTCTCGGGGTGATGTCGCTGTTGGTGGCGCGCGGACTCTCGACCCTGCAAGCGCAATTAATATTGTTCGGATTATGCGCGGCGTATGCTCTGCTCTATCACTTCGTGTTTCGAGCAGGTCGTTACGAGAAAAACCTCCTCTTGTATTTTGGGGCGCAGTGGGTGGTGTTGATCCTGTCTCTTCTGTTGCGACCGCCGTTCGTGGATGGGATCAATTTCATGTTCCTGATGGTAAGCATCCATGCCGCGCTGGTTCTCACACGCAAAGCCGCCTCGATTTGGATCGCGATCTACTTCGGGACGGTCAGCGCGGCGGCATTTCTTCGGAATGGTTCCGACGCGTTGTTTGCCGCGGCGTTCTATCTGGCGACGTATCTCATTTGCGGCGTCTTCGGGCACATCCTGCAACAAGCGGACCTGGCGCGTCAGCACAATCAACAGTTGATTGATGAATTGAAATCCACGCAGGGGAAACTTCAGGAATTGGCGGCGCTGGAGGAAAGAAACCGTCTCGCGCGCGACCTGCACGACTCGGTGAAGCAACAAATCTTCGCCCTCTCGATGCAGTTGAGCGCGGCGCGGACATCGTTATCTGAATCGGATACATCGTATTCCTCTGTCCTGGAAGCGGAACGCCTCGCGCAACAAGCGGGCGCGGAATTGACCACGCTCATCAGCGCATTGCGACCGCCAAGTTTGGAACGTAAATCTCTGCATGAAGCGGTCAAAGAACATGTGAGTGAATGGGCGAGACAAAACGAGATCGAGATTCAACTCTCTGTTGACACCATCGATTCGATCAGCGCGCAGGGAGAGCAGGCATTATTCAGGGTTTTGCAGGAATCGCTGTCCAATGTTGCGCGGCACAGCCAAGCCAGCAAAGCGACCGTCACGTTGAAATCGAATAGCGAGAATATCCTGTTGATGATCGATGACAATGGAACTGGATATGACATGGAACGGATCACCAAAGGCATCGGACTGGATTCAATGAAGGAACGTCTCGCGGCAGTGGATGGAAGACTCGAAATCGCAAGTTTCCCATCTCGAGGCACGCGCGTTATCGCAACAGTGAGGAAATCACAATGACGGAAACAATTTCGGTCTTGCTTGTGGACGATCACGCGATGGTGCGTTCGGGAGTGAAAACATTTTTACAAACGCAGCCAGATATATCCGTTGTGGGCGAGGCGGGTTCAGGCGAAGATGCGGTGAAAGTGGCGGCACAATTGATCCCCGATGTCATCCTGATGGACCTCATCATGCCAAACATGGACGGAGTCGAAACGACGAGGCGCGTCAAACAGGTCAGCCCGCGTTCGCAGATCGTGGTGCTCACTTCGTATCACGAGGATGAACACATCTTTCCCGCGTTGAAGGCGGGCGCGTTATCGTACATTCTCAAGGATGTGAGCGCGGAAGAGTTGGCGTCGGCGGTGAGGAAAGCCGCGCTGGGCGAGGCGGTTTTACATCCGCGTGTGGCGGCGCGCGTCATCAAAGAAATGCAGGGCAGGCGGGCAGACGCGCCGAATCCGTTTACAGAATTGAGCGAGCGCGAACTCGAAGTGTTGAAGTTGATCGCCGACGGCATGTCGAATGCGGAGATGGCGGCGAAATTGGTGTTGAGCGAAAAGACCATCAAGGGGCATGTGAGCAACATCTTGAGCAAGTTGCATCTGGCTGACAGAACGCAAGCGGCGGTATACGCATGGCGCGAGGGCGTGGTGCGAAAGGAATGAATCATACCGATCACGTCAATTTGTTGAGTCCCGCGAATCTGACTCCAGGTGGAGTCTATGCAGATTTCGGCGCGGGGAGCGGCGCGTTCACGTTGGCATTGCGCGAACTGGTTGGATCGGATGCAACGATCTACGCGGTGGATAAAGATAAATCGTCTTTGCGAGAATTGGAGAATTCGCATCGCGCCCGCTTCAATTCGACTTTGAACCTGATTCTGCTTCCGAATGACTTTTCTCGCCCTTTCAACATTCCTCCCCTCGACGGGATCGTGATGGCAAACTCACTGCACTTCTTCAAAGAGAAAGAAAAGATTCTTCGCCACGTGAGCGGATTCTTGAAACCCAACGGCGCGCTCATCCTCATCGAATACAACGTGGACAGAGGCAACTTGTGGGTTCCGCATCCGTTGACGTTTGAAACATTTTCAGCGCTTGCGCCCAAGGCAGGGTTTACAACGCCGCGCTTGCTGGCGAAAGTCCCGTCACGTTTTTTGAAAGAATTTTATTCGGCGGTTGCGTATAAATCGTAGGGGCGGAGCATTGCTCCGCCCTTGTTGGATGATCATGGCGTAGGGGCGGACGGCCGTCCGCCCTTACGAGGATGGTATCATTTTTATTTCCTCTATTGTATTTATTTCGATTATGATTCAACAATTCAAATGACAAAGGCGATCTTCCATGACAAAAACTTTATGTGATAAACATCCTGAACTCGTGGTGAAGCAGGAGAGTCCGTTCAATGCGGCGCCGCCTCCGCGTTTGTTGACTCGGTCTCACACCACGCCAGCGGATCTGTTTTTTGTCCGCAGTCATGGAGATGTGCCTGAGGTGAATGCGGACTCGTATCGTTTGGAAGTGAATGGCGATGTGTTGAAAACGCTGTCGCTCTCGCTGGAGGAGATTCGAAAAGATTTTGAGCGGGTGACTGTCTCTGCCACGTTGCAGTGCGCAGGGAATCGACGCGAGGAGTTGATGGCTGTGCGACCGATCCCCAATGAGTTGCCCTGGGGCGTGGACGCGATCGGTCACGCGGCATGGGCTGGAGTCAGGCTGAGGGATGTGCTGGCAGTTGCGGGCGTCGAGAGCGAATCGGGTTTTCATCCGCATTTGGAATTTGGAGGGCTCGATGAAACCGAACGCCTCGGCAAGCGGTTCAATTTTGGAGGATCGATCCCGCTGGCGAAAGGACTGGGACCCGAAGTCATTCTCGCGTATGAAATGAATGGCGAGCCGTTGACGCCCGTGCATGGATTTCCGTTGCGGGCAATTGTGCCGGGTTATATTGGCGCGCGCAGTGTCAAGTGGTTGAGTCGCATTACGGTGCAGGCTGAACCGTCGGAAAATTATTTTCAAAGCCATGCGTACCGATTGTTTGAGCCGCATGTAAATGCTGAGACCGTGAAGTGGGAGGAGGGGTTGATGCTCGGCGAGATGAATGTGACTTCGGTGATCTGCTCTCATGCGGAGAATGAACAAGTCCGCGCGGGGGTTGTGACCGTGCAGGGATACGCGTTGACAGGCGGCGACAGGCAGTTGATGCGGGTGGAGGTTTCGCGCGACGGCGGCGAGACCTGGGCGCAAGCTGAGTTATTGAATCAAGCGCACCCGTGGGCGTGGGTGTTGTGGAAAGCAAACTTTGATTTGCAACCGGGGAAATATCAACTCGTGGTGCGTGCCGTGGATTCGTCTGCCAACGAACAGCCGCAAGAAGTTTCGCAGGTGTGGAATTTCAAGGGGTACATGAATAACGCGTGGCATCGCGTGAATGTTGAGGTGGGGTAACAAACTTATTTGTTTAAGACGCGCGCAAAAACAAAGATCGTTGCCGCTTCTCTACCGTACACTCTACTTTTTTACCGCGAAGGCGCGAAGAGCGCTAAGTTTTTTAAAGGTTTTCTTCGCGCTCTTCGCGGGCATAGCGGTTCAAATTTTTCATTTGTACGATAGCAAATGTTTTGAATGTTATTTCACCGTCAACCAGACTCCCGCCAGCACGACCAGCAACCCTATCACGCGTGTTCCGTCTAATGATTTGACGGTCGCGCCGAGCAGACCGTAATGGTCGAGGAGAGTCCCCACCAGGAGTTGTCCCGCGATGATGGTGGTGATCGCCGCCGCGACGCCGATGCGCGGAATCATAAAACTGATCGAGCCGATCACGACCAAGCCGAAGAATCCCGCGCCGAGCAAATACCACGGCATGTTCCGCCATTGACTCAATTTGCTTCCATAGACCAGCAGGGGAATCAACGCAATGACCGCGCCGCCGAGATGCACGATGAAGACGCTTTCAAAGAGTCCCAGCCGCTGTGTGATGAGGCTCGCCATGGGACTTTGCAGTCCGATGGCGATGCCGCCTGTGAGACCGATGAGGATGATGAGAAGGGTTGATTCCATTGTTCATGCCTCGCTTGTGATCCTCGCCGCGAACTTGCGCGAGAGCGCGCTGACGCCCGCGCCGAGGTAGATGATGAGCAGTCCCGTCACCGCGGGGACGATGGCGATGGTGGCGAACAGCCCGGTGGCGAAGCCCGTCTCGTAGTCGTCGGCGCCGGTTTCGAGCGACCAGACCGACCCGTCGGATTGAACCGTGTAGAAGACGCGGACTTCGGTGCCCATCTCGGTGTAATGGATGCCGCGCGAGTCCAGCACAGTCCCGCGCGGGGGATTCGAGTCGGGCGGAGTCTGAAACTCGGTCACGTTCTCGAGGCTGTTTTGGATGACGAATTCGGTCTGCGGTTCGGCGTTCTGCCAGCATTTTTCGAGCGCGCTCTCCCATGAGCAAAAATAGATTTGACCTGACGCCGCCCGCACGTAGACGGATGAATCGCCCGCGGCGACGATCGTTTGCGCGGGTTCAGGGAGCGGGGGCAATTCCTGCCAGCCTTTTTCGGGGAAGAGGGCGTTGGCAAATAGGAAGATGGCGAGGGCGGGAAGCGCGATGCACAATGTGAACGGCGCGACAACATACGTTGCGATGGAGGCAATGACGCGCGCGGACTTGTTCTGGATGCGCGCGAGGAGCTGGTCTATGCCCGCGCCGAGCCAGAGGGCGATGATGAAGAGGAGCGCGGAGGGAATCCCCAGCGTGAGCGCGGACTGGATTTTTTCGGCGG
This sequence comes from uncultured Anaerolinea sp., assembly GCA_964456775.1. GTDB lineage: Bacteria > Chloroflexota > Anaerolineae > Anaerolineales > Villigracilaceae > Defluviilinea. The sequence continues at coordinate 9,271 of CAYWCN010000018.1, read as the reverse complement.
GCGTCTTCGCGTCTACCGAAAGCAGGAAGACGGCAACGATGGCGCCCAAACAAACAAGGATGGATACGACGGCAAGACTGAGGAGGGGAAGGCGGCGGTTATTTTTCATCCGCCGATTGTAACGGGGAGGGGGGTTTCGAGGAAGGAGAGGGGATGTGTGAACAAAAAACACTGGGCTTGTTCAGCCCAGTGTTTTCGCGTTACTTAATCTCTGTTGCAAACTATCCCAAATCTGGTTGTCGCGTTCTTCTCTGCCCTGATAAATGACATCCGCAATATCAAGCAAAGTTCTTCCAGCCAACTCAACGCGGATTTGAGCGTGCAATTTATCCAATCGTTTTTGCATATCAGCGTTTGCTTTGGTCTTCTTGCGTGGAATGCGGAATTTCTTTTTCTTCTGCATGGATGAAATTATAGCACGCCTGCAAACCCCTCTCCCGTCTCCCCTGAAGGGGAGAAGCCTTTTGCTCCTCAAGCGAGACGTGTATTTGGAAAATCGTCAAACCCATCACACAGAAAAGGATTCGTCACCATGCCCTCTCCCCTGGGAGAGGGGCAAATCAACACGCCGATCAATCACCTTAATCTGGGTGAGGTCCCTTTCCGAACAATTCCCGCAATAGAAATCAGCGACGGGTTTGTTATTCTCCGTAAGGGCGACCCGTCAATGCCGACCGTCATCGCGGCTGGCAACAGTTCTGAGCCTGACAATGATCTTGTTTGCTCGGACGGGTCGCCCCTACAACGCCCTCCCGCAATTGGGACAGAATCCCGCACGGCTGAAAAAAACACTGGACTTGTTCAGCCCAGTGTTTTTGCGTTACTCGTTCGTCGCTATTTTCCCGTCATCAGGTAAATCTATCCAAGCAGGCAAGTCTTTTGGAAGTATAGCAAGACCTAAAACATCCACGACAGATAATCTCTTTTCCAACCAATTTGATTTTCCTGTTGTTTTCCACGAGTAGATCGAGCCATCTATCTCTTTGGCGTATTGTTCTGCTTGTTTGAGTTCCTCAGTTTGAAAAAACTCAAACTCGATGTTTTCTGCAAGGGAAACTTTCATAAAGCTTCCTTAACTGCGAGATTACTAGCAGTTACTTTGGCATGTATATCTAAAACCGAATCGTAATCCCAGAATTTCACATAAGATTTGATTGAACTAAAAGCATAGAACGAAATTTTGTTGTCAAACTCTGCTCTTCTCCTGCCGTCTGCAACGATATAGAATTTCGTCCTGAAATCTTGCAGTTCTACGAATTTCAGCAAGGAATTTTGAATGTCGGTTGAGTGTTCGATTTCAAAAACTGAACTTGGAAACCGTCTATCGTTGAACCACGTAACGTCTATCGTTTTAGCTCTTCGTAAAACATCAGAATAAGTAAATTCATAGAATTCTGAAACCGTTGTGACATTGCCTAATTTCTGCTCAGCGAAAGGCTTGTTTCTGTCTTGAGCAGGAACATAAGTTTTAAAACCTTGTAAATTTCCAATTTCGGCAACCAAACCCTGATAAAAGTAATGGGAATATTCTCTTTCTTTTGGCTTTGTCCCCTCACCAGCAAACAAGCGAAGAACTTTTTCTTTTTCAGAAGTTAATGCCCAAAGTCCAGGGCGAATCTTGAAAAAATCATCGTGTTGCTGAACAATTCGACGAATACTCGCAAACGGAGTCTTTGTTCCCCATTTGCTTCCAGAAATTCTTGGAGCGCTTTGATACAACTGCCCCAGCGTTGCATAACCACCGTTTTGTTTCATCGCCAAAATAACTGCTTCATGTTGTTTCATAAGGCATTCTCCAAATGCAAATCGTAACCCAAAACTCGAACTTCATGCCAGCAATCATCACACAAATCAATCAAGTCTACTGAGCCTTCTTCCCAACAAATGACCTTCTGACATCGCTTGCATTCCCACAGTTCACCTTTGCAGGAAGTATGGTTTGTGCTTTGGCAACCGACAATTCTATTTCCTTCCCATTTTATCTTTGTCGGTTTAAGTTTTGGATACATCTTTTTCATTTTCAATCCGGCCAATCCGTGCAATCCGTGGCAAAAAGCCTTCGCGTTTAACTAAAACCCCAACTCCTTCAAGTTCTGCTCCTTGCTCTTCCTCACCTTCTCGCCGAGCAGTTCCTTCCAAAACTCCTCGTCATACCTGCGCGAGCGCACAGGCAACGGCATCGGCACTCCCCAGCCGAGCAGGAGCACTTCCTCTTTCGCTTGGAGTCGCGCCAGCATACCGCGCAAAGCCTCCCGTCCCGCGAGACCCGAAAGCACGGCGTGGATATCGTCCTCGTCGCCGAGCCAGCCTGAGATGCGCGTCCCCAACTGCGACATGACCTCGTCATAAATTTGCGACGGACGCTGGTCAACGATCAACAGCGTCACATAATATTTGCGGAGTTCGCGCGCGATGGTCGCGAAGGTCGTCTGCGCCGCCATCTCGCGGTTCAACAATTTGTGCGCCTCCTCCACGACGATCACCAGCGGACGCGGCTCCTCTTTTCCGTGTGTGCGGAACGCGTTGGTCTTATGCTCCCACGCGTTGCGGATCTTGCGCGTCAACAGATTCGACACGAGCAGATAATCCAGGTCGCTTTCATGTTCGCCGAACGACAGGATCACATGCTGTCCGTTCTCCAACGATGCGATGATCTCCTTCACCGAATCCGCCGCGGGCTTCTCGACGATATACGGCTTGCCGAACAGCCTGCGCAGTTTGTCGTGCAGAGCCTCCGCCGCCGCCACATTGACTCCATTTTCATTTGCCCACGCCGCCACGCTTCCCTCCGCGGGCACTTCTTTCTTCTTTCCTCTTTCGTCTTCGATGATCACTGTCTCACGCGACATATCGCGGAACCGCGCAAACCACTCATCCCGAAACGACGCGTACAACGCGTTCAACGTCGTCGGCGTGGTGTCGCGCAGATTCAATTCGCGCATCAACGTTTCGATGTCGCTTGTGGATATGTCGCCCGTCGAGATCTCCAAATTAAAATCGGGGACTTGCCCTCGGATGGTTGATCCGCCTCCCAAGCCGACGATTCTTACCTTCGACTTGAACTTGGTCTTCAATCCCGTCACGGCTTTTTTCGTGTCTGACGCCACATCGTCAAAGCCATACTCGTTGTGCATATCCAGCACGAACACGGAGGCTTTGTTGTAGTGCATCAAACCCGCCAGCGCTAGCCGCGTGAGGAACGACTTGCCCGTGCCCGTCGCGCCGAACACGCCCGACGACCTCTGCACGAACTTCTCCATGTTAATGCACACGGGATGATTCTGTTCGCGCGTGTACCCAATGATGAAGTTGCCCTTCTCGTTCGGGTCGCCGAAGATTTCCGCGATGTCGCCTTCGTTCGCCAGAAACACCTGCGCGTGATGCGGCGGCACATTTTTGACGGGCAATATGCGCGGCTCATCTTTGAGTCCCGCGTCAATTCGACCGCGCCAATCTTTATACGCCGCCGTCCCCAACTGCGGACCGATCTCCAGCATCAGGTTCGGCAACACTTCGAGATTCGCGTACAGCGTCTGTCCATGCAACGCCTTCGAAATATGCGGCGGGAACCGTCCCTCCATCTGCTCATCCGCAAAGCGCGGGTCCGTCGCTCCGAGCACAATGTCCGTGACGATGCCATAATAATTCCACTCGCCCGATTGGATCACCACAAACGCCCCCTCCTGAATCTCCTGCGGAGACACGGTTAATCGCACGCGAAAATTTTCTTTGAGCCCCCCGCCAACCAAATACCCAATTTTTGTTCGTTGTTCCATAATAAATCTCCTCATTCCATTCCAACTCGGTGGTTGAGTAGTCCTGAGCGAAGCGTAGCGGAGACGAAGGACGTATCGAAACCACCACGCTGTATAGTAATTCTTGTTACAAAATTTTGTATGCGTACCCGCTAGTCTCGATACGTCCCGCGACGAGCATCGCGGGACTACTCAACCAACAAACTACTCTTAAATCACAACCTTATAAATCCACGAAGTCAACGAATACTCACGGCCCGTATGGCGCACCGAATATTTGTATGCCGTAATAAGCAGAAATACATTTGTTGGGCCAATATCTTTCATTTTCATTTGGGCGCTCAAGTCCCGCCCAATTGTCCATGGCGGGTATAGTGATGGACTCGTCTCCATTTGCCTTTGCCTGCAAAATTTGAAGATGAACCCGATCCCATTTTTCGGCAAATTCTATAAATATGCTTCGGCTTGCATATAAATTTTGAGAGGTTATCCATGTTGAATAACAAAGCAACACAATCGTGGCAAGAACAAATATATTTGCCGCGTTGTGAATGAAGTTGTCCGATCCGCGCGAGGAGAGCCATTTTCCGCTCACATATCCAGAGGCAAGAATGCTAACTGCCAGAAAAAAAGAAGAAATTACAAGCACTCGATTCGGAGGCGGCTCGGCGGTTCCATACACTGCTGGTGGGAAACATAAAAATGCAAAGAAAACACCCAACCCCAATATTCCCAGCGGCGCCCAGTTTGCTGGAGTTGTCTTGGCGGATGAATATGTTCCAAGTAACAATGATCCAAGGAATGCCCCAAGCATGCCCGTCCATCTCTGCGGTTGATTAAGTATCGCCATTAAGAAATCAATGTATCCCTTGATCGAAATTCTTGCCATTTCAATTATGCTTGGGTGAGCAGGAAAGTATGACATTCGGATAGCGTTTCCAGGCGCGGATATCATGATTATCAAAGCAAGCGTAGCGCCCAATAAACCTGCACCTAAGAACCAAAATGCGGGATGTTCTTTGTTCAATCTTTTGGTGATCCATCCCCAACCTATACCAAATATAATAACAAGGATAAAAGACGGGGAAAAAGATTCGCTGATACCTCCAAGTCCAAACGCCATGAGAAAGGATACGATGTTCCATAAAACAAAAACATTCCTGTTCCATTGTCTCTTTATCATCAGGAGAAAGAGTGCAAAGTAGAATGTCCCCAATATCAGAGGCGCTGTATATGCGCTGAAACCGCCCCACCAGTAAAGGGACTGAGTTAGTTGGGGGCTGAACAAGAGCACAAGGTAAATGAAAGTAATGCTCAATGCCAAAGAAGCCCATCCTTTTGATTTGATGGGTATCTCTTTTTCCACTAACAGATAAAACGCCCATGTCGTTACTGCGACCCAAACGATTAGAATTCCAGGCACGATCATCGACGTATGGTCGGGTCCGATCAGCAAGAGAATTTTATTTAACACGCTCCTTGCGAAAATCCCTGCGAAATTAAGATACCAATACCAGGCAGTTCTCAAAACACCCAATCTGTTCGTAAAGTAGAGTGTGCAATAGTCGTCTGCCATCAAACGGCTAAAAGACCCTATGTAGGCATGTAAGGCAATGACAACCCCGGGTGGGATCGCAAGTACAAGTAACAACAATCGAGTTTGTATTTTGGACATATCGTCTCTGGGTTGATTCATACCTAGATTGAAACTTTGTATATCCTCGAAGTAAGTATTCCGTGCTCCACGCGCACAAACCGATAATGAGGCGCAGCCAGAATCACCAGCGGATCATCCGTCCGCGCAAACGGATACGCCGTGGAACGCAATCCATAGATCGGCACATCGCCATATTCATCCTCATACGTGATATGCACATGCCCGCATAGGATGCCCAACACCTTTTCCTTGTTTGGCAGAACAACCTCCCAAAACTCATCGAGATTATCCGCCAGAAACGCATCCAGCCATTTACTGCCGATTTTCTTCACATGCTGGTGACACACGATCACCGACGGCATGTCCGCTTGCATCGCCTTCGCCAGAAATTCTTTCGTCTCAGGGAATAAATGCGCCTTCGACTCTTGTCCCCAGTCTATGAACACGAACTGCACGCCTTTGTGCTCAAACGTGAAGTTGTATAAATTCACGGGCTTCGAATCGGGAAACAAATAACGTGTGAACATGTCGCGCTTGTCGTGATTCCCCGGCAGGAAGTACATCGGGAAATCCTTCAATCCTTCGATGTTGACGTGTTGCGGTCCCGGCAATGCCGCGGACGACTGGATGCCCAGCAATTTCAACGCGCCTTGATAGGTCGCGTCCGTGTCTGGCTCGACCAAGTCGCCTGTGGAGATGATGAAATCTATCTTGTCGGCAACAGTTGCTGAGATATGCCGCATCACCATCCGCATGGCGTGACCCGGACAAAATCCCTCCCGCAATGAGTCTTCCGACTCAAGCAGGTGATGATCTGTGATTTGGACAAATGAAAAATCTGCCATGCTCACACGCTCACATCACTCAACGCACCAAGCACAGACATCAACGTCGGGTAATCATCGCGCAACAGTGTAATCACTTCATGCGTCGCTCGCTCTTGCCAACTCTTATCTTTATGCGCGGACTGAGCCTGCAAAATATGCGCCGCGACAACTTCACCCACAGGGATTTCCTGATTGTTCAAGATGTGCCTGAAATATCCGAACTTCTCGGTGAAGCGCGCGATGTCGTTCTCGTCGCACTTGAAGATCACATCCAAACTCAACGGTGGACGCGGCGGCAGAAGATGATGAATCTTCTTCTCCTGTTCGTATCCCACCGCCAGCACGGACATTTCGACGGGAACGATTCGCCGTTCGCGGTTATCTTTCATCACCTCGTCGCTGACTTTATCCGCTGTGACGAGTTGACGCACCAGCCCATCATCGTCAATGCGGATGTCGTAGATGATGCCGAAGATCTGATACTCGCTTCCCAGCGGCGCGCGGACAAGCGCACCAAACGACGGCGCATCGAGTTGATTGACGCGGCACCCCGCCACGAAGCCCGTCGTCCCTGCGCGGAGTAGTCGTCCGATTTCGATTTGATTCATGTCCAACTCCTCATGTTGATGATTCAGCTTCCCGTTTTGCGAATGCGAGAATATGCCCATCCAGGTCCTCGCAATAGGCGACCCAATCGCCCCAGCCTCTTTTCTGTAGCGGGCTTAATGCCCTCGCTCCATTTGCCAGCGCGCGTTCGTAATAAGACTGCGGTTCGTCTACGAGCAAATACAACTCGGCGCGGGGAATGTCATGCCCAGCGTTCGGGTCTTTGATGAGTTCGCCGAGCAGGCGCGTGATTCCAGCCTCGGGCATTAATCCTAATACGGCGCCGTCGTTGAGAGTAAATTCGGTCATACCATCCGCGTCCAGCGTCGGCTCTTGATCGAGCGCGTTTCGATAAAAGGCGGAACTTCTGGGCTGGTCGCCGACATAGAGAATAAAATGGGCTTTCATTTATCTTCTTGTTCTTCCTTGCAAATCCTTCGCGGATTGTTTGTTTGAGCCTTCATCCAATTCTTCATTGTTGCGACGGAGTTCCATCGTCAACATCTGCTCGATCTGTTGTTTCTCTTCATTCTTCACGACTGCCGTCTCATGGGCACGGTGAAGAAGATATGGATACGGTCTGCTTCCCATCATGCGGCATTGCTCGACTAAAACGGAGTGAAGCAAATTCAACTTCTCTTTATCCTCCGCCACCCATTTGGGGATTTCGACTCGCACGGGCCAGGGATGTCCATCGGTTCCAACATTTAAGTAGAAGAAATGCAAAGTGAGAACGCCCGTATATCGCTTCTCTGAATTCGATTGGATCTTGAACACTGCCGAGCGGTGACCGGGTTTGAGCAGGGGATTTTCTTTTTCGCCGAAGAGCCAGCGGTCGCTCACGGCGCGCAAGGGATGAAACTCGCGCAACTTTTGTATCTGCTCGTTGTCTGCCATCATGATTTCGAGCAAGCGGACAACCAGATCGGCAGAAGGCTTGTCCACGTAGCCTGCTGTGACAATGCCGCGCGTTTGCAAGCGCGAGAGGACTGTCAAATATCTTTTGATGAAATCTTCGTAGGAATTTGGGTCTTCGCCTTTCGCGCCCCACAACTCGATGGGACCATCGGTGAAGGTGACCACCTCGCCTTTGATTCGTTTGGATAGTTCATCGAGTTTGATCCGTTCGGCGAGGTCGCGTTTGAGGGCGACCATGCCTTCCGACATGGGGATTCCGTTCGGCAGGAGATCATCGCCGAAGAGGAGTTCGCTTTCGGTTTCGATGTGTGGCGCTTCGCCTGAATTCAACTTCATGGTGATCGCGCCGACGTTGACCAAACCGAATTGCACCGAGGCGTGACGGTCTGGGTTGATCTGCGAACCGTCGGCGGCGATTAAGGTTGGGGAAACAGAGACAGGCTGAACGTCGAAGGAAGAAGCGAGGTTTTCATCCAATGGGTAGGCGCAGCGGAGGTTCGCGTCTATCGCCTTGGCGGAATCCATTTTGGCGCGGAGGACATCCAATTGAGAGGCGTAGGTCGCAAGTAGTTCTCGCGCCTGGGCTTGCGCTTCCTCTTTCTTCTTGCGTCTCTCTTTTGCGCCCGCGCCAATGGATTGAATTTGGGTGAAGACTTCTTGATAGTTAATCGGCATAGAACAAATGTACAAGGATTGTACAGGCAAAGCGGTTAAAATTCAAGACATGCGCGGGAACTTTCCGCCGCCCGCAGCGTCTTTGTTATGGCAATCATATTAAAAGGAGTATGAATGAAAACCAAAACCATTTTATTTACCGCGCTTGCCTTATTTGCCCTTGTGGTAAGCGCATGCGCGCCCGCCGCGAGCGCGCCTTCCGCGGAGACTCCCACTCTCAGCGTGGTGGGCACCGGCACGGCTGACCTCAAGCCGGACATCGCGTACATTTATGTGGGCGTTCACACCGAATTACCTTCGGCTTCGGATGCCATGCGCGAGAATAACGCGCAGACCCAGAAAGTGATCGACGCGCTGACCACGTTCGGCATCGACGCCAAGGATATTCGCACCACCAGCTTCAGCATTTGGCCCTTCGATAAATACGATCCCGCCACCGGCGTTTCGACCGGCGAGAAATATTACGCGGTGGACAACACGGTGTATGTGACTGTGCGCGATCTTGCCAAACTCGGCAGTCTGCTCGATACGGTGATCTCCGCCGGCGCGAACACGGTCAACAGTATTCAGTTCGACGTGGCTGATAAAGATGCTGCGCTCAAGCAAGCCCGCGCCGATGCGATCGCCGACGCAAAAACAAAAGCGCAGGAACTTGCCGATGCCGCCGGCGTTTCGGTGGGCGAGATCCGCTCGATCACATTCGCCGACAGCCAGTATTATCCGGTCTATGAAGGCAGGGGCGGAGGCGGAGGCGGCGATGCTGCTTCAGCAGTGCCGATCAACCCCGGTCAATTGACCTTCACGGTGACGGTCAACGTGACGTACGAACTCAA
>CAYWCN010000017.1:0-49835 GCA_964456775.1 uncultured Anaerolinea sp. | reverse complement strand
GCGGTGAGGATGTCGCCTGCCACGCTCCAGCGGACTTTGCTGAGGCGTTCCGACGCGCCGACGCCGATGATGGCGGAACTGACCACGTGCGATGTGCTGACCGGCGCGCCGAAGAACGACGCGCTGAGGATGACGATGCCCGCGGTCAGTTGCGTTGAAAAACTGTGGAGTGGGCGGATCTTGTAAAATTTACTGCCGAGTGTGCGGATGAGTTTCCACCCGCCGAGGCTGGTTCCAAATGCCATGGATGCCGCGCTGGCGACGATGACCCAGACGGGCATTTCGAATGATTTCAAGTGACCGCTGATGACCAGCCCAAGCACGATGATGCCCATAGACTTTTGCGCGTCGTTCGTGCCGTGACTCAAACCGAGGATGATGGCGGTGACGAGTTGACTCCGTTTGAAAAATTCGTTGATCCGCGGGGTTGCGTTTTGCGCGAGAAAGTAAATGAGGCGGGTGAATAGGAAGCCGGTTGCGAATCCGATAAGGGGGAAGATGAACAGCGCGACCAGCACTTTGGTGAGACCTGGCATTTTGATCGCTTCCCAGCCTGCTGAGACCATAACCGCGCCGACGATCCCGCCGATCAGCGTGTGGGATGAACTGCCGGGGATTCCGAGGTAGCCGTTGATGACATTCCAGACGATCGCGCCGAGCAATGCGGCGATGATCACGGTGAGGGTCAACGAGTTGGCTTGGACGGTATCCACGCCGATGGTGCGCGCGACTCCAACCCCAAATAAAAATGGACCCGTGAATTCAGCCAGCGCGGCGATGGTCAGCGCGGTGCGCGGGGCGAACGCGCGCGAAGAGATCACGGTGGCGACGATGTTTGCCGCGTCGCGGATCCCGTTTAGGAATCCGAACAGTAACGCGAGCGTAATTACGATGATGAGTTCGTTGGGCATTAAGTTGCTCAAGCCGCCGTCCTCGGCGGCGGAGACGCCGCCGAGAGCAGTTGTTGGGTCAGGTTTTCTTCACCACTATATCTGCGATGATGTTTGCCGCTTCGTCGCCGCGGTCTGCCGCGTTGGAAAGGTGGCGATAGACTTCGCGCAGTTTCAACATTTCCACTACATGATGCACGTCCTCAGGTCCGCGGAATAGCGCCGCGATGGCTTCGCGGTAGACGCCTTCCACCCGGTTTTCGAGCGCCTTGGCGCGTTGGGCGTGTTCGGTGGCAACGGCTGGGTTTTTTTGTAATCGCAACACTGCCTGATGGATTTCATACGCCGCATCTTTGAGGAGAGAAGCCATGCGGGTCATGTAGGATGTGGGGGAAACATTTAGGATCGCCATTTCGCTGACCGTGCTGTCGGCGTAATCAATTACATCGTCAATGGAGCGAGAGAGGGCGAAGATGTCCTCGCGGTCGAACGGCGTGACGAAGGAGCGATTCAACTCGTCAATGAGGATGCGGCGGGTTTCATCCGCTTCTTTTTCCTTCAGGGACAACTGCTCGGCGATCTCGGGCGCTGGCGCCTTCAGATATTCGACGAGCAGTTTCAAACCCTCGAACGTGACTGCCGCCTGTTCTTGGATGAGTTTGTTGAATATTTCTTCGCGCTTCTTGAAAAAACGGAACATGGATGACCTCGTGCTGGATGAAATGTCCGCCTATCATACCACCGGCAGGGAGAATTGCATGTCAAACCGTAACCTGAGGGATGATATCAGACCTCTTGCAGAAGTATTTTTAGCCACGGATTTCACTGATTTTCACAGATTTATTAAAAATAATCCGTGCGAATTCGTGAAATCCGTGGCAAAGAACCTGACTAAACCTTCGAGGCACAGACTTACGCGAGAGGTCTATTGTAAATTGTAGTCATTTGCTCCGAAATAAGGATTGATCGTACAATCGGTTTGTCATTGGAGACCGAATGGCAACACACAGGGGCATACGCCAGGCTCGCTACCCAAGATTAATCCCAGAGACCTGTGAGGTCTTAAAGACCTCACAGGTCTAAACACCAGGAGCAAACAATGACTACAACCTATCCCCCCGAACCGTTTCGCATCAAAGTAACCGAACCGATCCGCCTCATTCCGCGCGAGGAACGCGAAAGCGCGCTCAAAGAGGCGGGCTACAATCTCTTTTCGCTCAAAGCGGAAGATATCTTCATTGACTTGCTCACCGACTCGGGTACCGGCGCGATGAGTCAGGAACAGTGGGCGGCGATCATGCGCGGCGACGAATCATACGCGGGCGCGCGTTCGTATCAACGACTCAAAACCGCTGTGGAGGATATTTTCGGCTTCAAGTATTTCGTCCCGACCCATCAGGGACGCGCCGCCGAAAATATTTTGTCCGCGTGTTTGGTGAAACGCGACCAGTGGATTCCCAGCAACATGCACTTCGACACCACCGACGCCAACATCCGCGCGCGAGGCGGACGCCCGGCAAACCTCGTCATTGACGAAGCCGCCGACCCGGCGAATCCGCATCCTTTCAAGGGCAATATGGACATCGCCAAACTCAGAGCCTTTATCGCCGAGTATGGGCGCGAGCAAATTCCGTTCGGGATGATCACAGTCACGAACAACGCGGGAGGCGGACAGCCCGTCTCGATGGAGAATCTCAAGGCGGTATCCGCTGTCTATCGCGAGGCAGGCATCCCCTTCGTCATTGACGCGGCGCGGTATGCGGAGAATTGCTATTTCATCCAACAGCGCGAGTCGGGCTATGAAAATAGATCCGTGAAAGAAATCGCGCGCGAGATGTTCGCGCTCGCCGACGGCATGACCATGTCCGCGAAGAAAGATGCCATCGTCAACATCGGCGGCTTGTTGTGCGTGAACGATGAAAAATTATTTCAGAACATCAAAAATGAATTGATCCTGCGCGAAGGATTCCCAACCTATGGCGGACTCGCCGGGCGCGACCTCGACGCGATGGCGGTGGGACTTTACGAAGGCTTGGACGAATCCTATCTTTCCTATCGCATCGGTCAGACGTTATACCTGTCTGCCCGTCTCAACGATATCGGCGTCCCCACCATTCAACCCTCCGGCGGACATGCCGTGTACGTCGTCGCGAATCAACTCCTGCCGCACATCCCCAACTATGAATTTCCCGCGCAATCGCTCGGCGTGGAGTTGTATCGAGAGGGCGGCATCCGCGGCGTGGAGATCGGTTCGGTGATGTTCGCGTGCCTCGACCCGAAAACAGATCAATGGCATTACCCCGCGCTTGAGCTGTTGCGGTTGACCATTCCGCGCCGCGTGTACACGCAGAGTCATTTCGATTATGTGGTGGAGACGCTTCGCAGAATCAAATCGCGGGCAAGCGAATTGCGCGGATATACATTGACATACGCGCCTGAATTGCTGAGACATTTCACAGCAAAGTTCGAACCGCTTTAAGCGTAAAAATTGCATGTCAAATATCCTTGACATAATGTCAAGGATATTTTATACTCCTGAAAGTCAAGTAAACTTTACAGGAGAAAAAATGAAAAAGAAAAATCCAATGGCAGGTTTTGCAATGGGAATCGCGATCGGCGTCGGGATCGGCGTAGCGATGGATAATATGGGCATGGGAATTGCAATTGGGGTTGCAGTGGGCTTTGCGTTCGGAGTGGCATTCAGCAAGGACGATGAGCAGAATGGAGATAAATCATGAACCGAGAAGTCCAGACTAGATATTTCAAGGAGTTTGGCATCTCGATGGGATTCTACGTTGTCTTATTGATCGCCAGCATTTCGGTGTTGACCAAGTTTGAACTTCCGAAAGTTGCTCAAATTGTTGTCGCGCTAATCCCTGTTATCCCAACCATCTTTGTTGTGATCGCGGTGATGCGGGCGCTGCGAGACAGCGACGAACTGCAACAAAAAATTCAACTGCAAGCCGTGACCTTCTCCGCCATTGTCACGGGATTGATCACCTTCAGTTACGGGTTTCTCGAAAATATCGGCTTTCCGCACCTTCCGTCTCTTTTCATTTTTCCACTTATGCTTGCGTTGTGGGGAATCGGCGCGGGCATTTTTACGGGGAAATACAAATGAAAAACAAACTCAAGGTATTGCGCGCTGAAAAGAACTGGTCGCAAGCCGACTTGGCGGATAAACTCTCGGTGTCGCGGCAAACCGTCAACGCGGTCGAGACGGAGAAGTATGATCCCAGTTTGCCGCTGGCGTTCAAGATCGCCAAACTATTCGGCAAGGCAATCGAAGAGATATTCGAGCCAGACAAGAAATAGAAAACGGAATCAAACGACCTTCAGAGAATCTCCGAAGGTCGTTTTCATTTGTCATGCACAAAATTATTCTGTGTACTGTTCCAGCTTTGGAAGCGTTTGCAGGTACATCCAGATCGCTTTCAATTCATCGTCGGTGAATTTGCTGTAGGTGGTCCAGGGCATCAATTCAGGGTCCAGCTGATACCCGCTTGGCGTCGTGCCTGTGCGGATCGCGTTGATGAAATCATCCTCTGACCAAGCCGCGAGTTCGCCGCCGGGCGTGATATTCGGTGAGATCTTCGTAATGGTAGGGTCGGGGAATGGTCCGCCGTTTAAATTTGGGCCGTGACAAGTGCGGCAATCGTTCGTATTCGCCATATACTCGCCGTATTCGACCGTCACGCCGCGCTCTGGCGCGGTCACATGCGGATCATGACTCACAACCTCGGCTGGCAGGTCACCCAACTTGCCTGCTCCAAATAAAATAAATCCCAGCGGGGTGAAATGCTTTGCCTTTACCGTATGATCCACCGGCGGGATCGTCTTCAGATACGCGATAATAGACGCCAAATCTTCATCGCTCAACTGCGCGGTGGAGGGGACCGCCACCATGAAGATGGGCTTGCCCTCTTTATCTATGCCGTGCCGAATCGCGCGGACAAAATCTTCGGTGGTAAAGTCTGCGCCGATGCCGCCTTCGCCCGACGTGAGATTCGCCGAATCGATGATGCCGATCGGCGGCGCGTTGAACCAATTTTCCACGCCGCTCAAATCGGGTCCATGGCAACCCTCGCATAGCGTCTCTGCGCGATGCTTGCCATACGCGATGCTCTCCGGATCGGTGGGCAGGGTAAGGTTCGACGGCTCAACAGTGTAAACCTTGTTCATCTTACTTTTACCGATCATAAACAGAACAGCGCCTACAACGAGCAATAATCCGATCAACGAACCAAGCACGATCCCGATCCATTTCAAAACCTTCTTCATTTTTATTTCTCTCCTTTGATTGATGTTCGGCATTGGAGTGTGCGAGCCGCTCCCGCTTCGGGTTCGGATTATACGACTAACGTCATAACTTGACACATGACCATTGACCCCTGATACTTGGATAATGACTCGCTGGCTCGACCCTCCGCAAACGGACGCTTCGCCTCTTTCGCCCCTCGACCTGCCTCTGCTCCTCAAGCAGACTCTCATCCGACGCGGCATCGCCACACCCGACTCCGCGCGCGCATTCCTCCACCCTGACGAAACTCCATCAACGCCATTTCCAAATATTGAATCTGCAACAGAAATTATCCACGCCGCCATTCAACGCAAGGATCGCATCTGCGTCTGGGGCGACTTCGACGTGGACGGACAAACCTCCACCGCCTTGCTTGTGCAAACGCTTCAATCCCTCAGCGCGGATGTGGTCTACTACATTCCAATTCGCGGCAAAGAAAGTCACGGCGTTCACATCGAATCGCTCGCGCCGATCATTGATGGCGGAGTCAAACTTCTCGTCACCTGCGATACAGGCATCACCGCGCACAAAGCCATCGAATATGCCAACTCGCGCGGCGTGGATGTTGTTGTCACCGACCATCACGATCCAATCCTCGCTGAGCGGAGTGACCAGCGGGAGCGCAGTCGAAGCGATTACGATTTGCCAAACGCCAAAGCAATCATCAACCCAAAACTATTGCCAAATGAACATCCGCTCAAAAACCTCGCTGGTGTTGGAGTCGCATACAAATTAGCGGAAGCACTAATTACCAATTACCAATTACAAACCACCCAGTCTCCAGTCTCTAGTCTCGAATTACTAGACCTCACCGCCCTCGGTCTCATCGCCGACGTCGCTCTCCTCCAAAGCGAAACCCGTACCCTCGCCCAAAAAGGGATTCGCCAACTTCGCACAACAAATCGCCTCGGCTTGAAAGTGATGGCGGAACTTTCCAACACGCAACTCGAATCGCTGACCGAGGAAACTATCGGCTTCACGTTTGCGCCGAGGCTAAACGCGCTTGGCAGATTAAGTGACGCCAACCCCGCCGTCGAATTACTAATTACCAATAACCCTGCACGCGCAAGAGTCCTCGCCGCACAGATCGAGGGTTTGAACGCCCAACGCCGCTTGTTGACGAGTCAAGTCACCGAGGCGGCGGAGGCGCAATTACGCGATCATCCCGAATTGTTGAACGAGCCTGCCATCGTGTTGTCGCATCCCAACTGGCCCGGCGGAGTTGTCGGCATTGTGGCAAACCGTCTCGTGGACCGTTATCACAAGCCTGCTTTGCTTCTCACCGAATCTGATGATGGAATCTTGCGCGGCTCGGCACGCTCCATTGAAGGATTGCACATCACCGAAGCGATCTCCTCGCAAAAAGATTCCCTTCTGAATTTCGGCGGTCATCCCATGGCGGCGGGATTGTCACTGCAAAAAGAGAATCTCTCCACATTTCGTCGCGGACTTGGTAGAGCCATCGAAAAACAACTCGGCGAAATTATCCGCGAAGAGCCGACACTTCAAATTGATGCGTGGCTCGGCTTGGATGAGATCAATTTTGAATTAGCAGACGCGATTGAAATGCTCGCTCCATTCGGCGCGGGGAATCCAAAATTGACATTCGCCTCGCGCGGCGTGACGTTGAAATCTGTGGCGGAGATCGGCAAGACAAAAGAACATTTGCGTTTGGCAGTGGAAGATGAAAACGGAAATGTTCAAAGTATTTTGTGGTGGGGCGGCGCGGGTGAAGAACTACCAGAAACGGGAACTCAGATTGATATTGCGTATTCCGTGCGAGCCTCCACGTTTCGCGGGGAGAAACAAGTCAACGCGACGTTTGAGGAATTTCGCGTTGTGGAAGAAAAGGCGATTGAGGTTAAAAAGCAGAGACTGGAGATTAGAGACTTGCGTTTGGAACCTTCGACCTTCAACCTTCAACCTTCAACTTTGGTCTGGGCAGAGGGAAATGATAAAGCAAAAGGAAAATCGCGTTATGAGTTGCATCCCGCCGATGAACTTGTGATTTATACAACGCCGCCATCTCCATCGGAACTTCGCGCGGTGTTGGAAATCGTCAAGCCGAAGATCGTGCATGTGATTGGCGTTTCGCCCGCGAAAGAAAAAACGGATGAGTTCCTCGCGCGCTTGGCGGGTATGGCAAAGTTTGCGATCAACAACAAAGGCGGGAAAGTTTCGGTGGACGAGTTGGCTGTCGCAACCGCGGGACGCGTCAACGCCGTGCGGATCGGCTTGGAGTGGCTGTCGGCTGGGGGGCACGTAACAGCTGTCCCCGAGGGCGAAACGGTTCTTTTATCCGCAGGGAATGGCGAGGCGAATCAATATCTGCAAAAAGAGTTGTATCTTGCCGTGCGCGGAATCCTGGAGGAGACCTCGGCGTATCGCGATTATTTTTCGCGCGCGAAGATCGAAAGTTTGTTTGACTTGCAATAAATTATGGGGTTGAGGTTGGCGTGGCAGTCTTGATCGGATCGGGTACGGCGAACGCGTCGAGGTTGACCGAGCCGCCTGAAACGTGCGTGATCGTGACAGTGTGCGTGCCGTTGATGAGTGTAAGAGAAACCCATTCGCTTTGTGCTACTACATCCGCCGACTCATTCAGCTCGAATTCCTGCCCATCTATATTAATGCGAATGGTTCCTAAACTGGGACCTTCTTGATAGAAAATGCGGATCTGCTCGCCGATGAATCGAATAGTCACTGAATTATTGAGCGTGTTGGAAACATGCAGTGTGACGTTGTTGACTTTGGATTGCGTCCAATCGCCGTTGTAAATGATGCGCGCGTCGGTATCGTCGTAAACGCCCGGGTTGAGCGGCGCGGTTGAGGCGGTCGTCGGCGTGGACGCCGCCGCATTCGTCGGAGGACTCGTCCGCGTTGGCGAGGCGAGCGAAATGATATCGTCGGCGGTTCTCGTTGCGGTGATTCGCTTTGTGGGTGAAGCGGGCTTCTTTGAGGTTGGTGTTACTGCAACCGTTTCTTCTTCAATCGTTGGTTCGTCTTCGGGGGTTAATGTTGTGAACCCCGGCTCTGTGCCCAATAGCAAGAATTGAAACGGCGTGCTGGTATTTTCCACCGGCGTTACCGCGCGAAACGAACTGAGCCGTAGAATGAAAAGCACAAGACAAATTCCAAACAACGAGAATGCGCCGAGGATCATCGGCGGGATCAAACTGCGGTCGAAGCGTGGTTTATTTTCCATTTCAGCCATTCGTCTCTTTGTCTGTGATCTCCAAAGCCTTGTCCAAAATTTCAAACCCGTCGCGCAGTTGTTCCTCCGCGATGATCAGCGGCGGGATGATCAAGACCGTGTGCCAATGTGTGTACAAAAATAATCCGTGATCCAAACAATATTTTTTCAGCGCGTTCATCGCAGGCGACGATTCGTTCCACGGCGTCATCGGCTCTTTTGTTTTTCTGTCTTTGACCAATTCAAGGATGCCGAACAAGCCGATCGAGCGGACATCGCCGACGGAAGGATGCGCTTCGCCAAGATCGGATAGCCTCCGCTTCAACACCGGACCCATGCCTGCTACGCGTTGGACGATTTGATCGTCCTTCATCGCGCTGATGTTCGCCACCGCCGCCGCCAGCGAAACGGGATGCGATGTATAGGTTAATCCGCTTTCAAACGGCGTGTCGTTGAACGCGGCGGCGATCTCTGGCTTCATGGCAACCGCCCCCAGCGGCGCATACGCGGACGTGAGTCCTTTCGCCATCGTGATGATGTCAGGGACGACATCCCAATGCTCAATGGCAAACCACTTGCCGGTGCGGCCGAATCCGCTCATTACTTCGTCGCAGATCATCACGATCCCATATTTATCGCACACCGCGCGGACGCCCTGCATGTATCCCTCTGGCGGGATGATGATTCCGTTCGTGCCGGTGACCGATTCCATGAGAATCGCCGCGATGGAGTCGGGTCCCTCGTAGCGGATGATCTCTTCGAGGTGATTCAAATAATCGCGCGTGAATTCTTCCTCTGAAATATCCACGTTGGTGCGATGGAATGTGGAGCGATAGCGATACGGGTCGAGGAAGTGGACAACGCCGCTCATGAGATTTGGCTCCCACGCCACGCGGCGCGGATCGCCGGTCGCCGCCATCGCGCCAGCCGTCGCGCCGTGATACGAACGATAGCGCGCGAGGATCTTGTGCCGCCCGGTGTAGCCGCGCGCGAGTTTGATCGCGTTCTCGTTGGCGTCCGCGCCGCCGAGGGTGAACAGGACCTTCGTCAAGGCTTGATGCGGGGTGATATCCGCAACTGCTTTTGCCGCCAGCGCGCGGATTTTTGTCGTCATGCCCGGCGCGGCGTAGGGGAGTTCCGCCGCCTGCTCCTGCATGGCTTTGATGATGCGTTCGTCGCCATGACCGATATTCACGCACATCGTCATCGAGTTGAAGTCGAGGTAGCGTTTGTCGTCCACGTCCCAGAAGTACACGCCTTTGGCTCGCTTCACCGCGATCGGGTTGACCTTCGCTTGCGCCGACCAGGTAAAAAAGACATGGTCTTTCGTCAGTTGCAGAATTTCATCATCTGGCAGATCGAACATTTTTCTCCTCTATTGAGACCTGTCAGGTTTTTAAAACCTGACAGGTCTTTTCACGAATTATAACCCTCCCCGATTTTGAGATTTGTGATAAACTCCGCCCGCTCGAAACATAGGTACGCACACAAGTACGTGCCTTTCCGCTCCCGGCGGACCGACGGTTTGAACGGGAGCAATCCCATGGAAAGGAGGAATTCCCTCATGCGAAATTATGAATTGGTTTGCATTGTCCAACCCGAGTTGGATGAAGCCGCGTTTAAAGGCGCGGTTGAACGCGTGCAAGGCTGGGTCACCGAATCGGGTGGCACGGTGGAGAAGGTGGATGTTTGGGGACGCCGCAGATTGGCTTATCCCATCCGCAAACAGCGCGAAGGACAATACGTCCTGCTCAACCTGACGCTCGAACCGAAAGCGACCGGCGAACTGGAGCGCAATATCCGCTTCCTTGAACCGGTCATGCGTCACATGCTTGTTGCTGTCGCGTAAAGCGATATCCCTCGAATGGCTTGATTTTTAATCAAAGGAGATTGACATGAGCCGAGGATTGAACAGAGTTCAGATCATTGGTCATCTGGGCAAAGACCCTGAAATGCGTTACACGCCGTCGGGCAAGCCGGTGACCACGTTCACGGTGGCGGTCAGCCGCTCGTGGAGTTCCACAGACGGCGAACGTCACAGCGAGACCGAGTGGTTCAACATTGTCGCGTTCGGTAATTTGGCGGAGACCTGCAAGAATTTTCTTGTGAAGGGCAAGCAGGTCTACATTGATGGACGCTTGCAAACCCGCCGCTGGGACGACAAAGAAGGCGTGAAGCATACGAGCGTCGAGATCGTCGCCGGCGAGATGATCATGCTGGGCGAACGCCGCGACCACAACAATCAATCTCATGCCGCGACCGAACCTGAAACTCACGAAGGCGAAGCGTCTCCTTTCGAGGATGAATTTCCATTCTAATTAACCCATCTTGCGGTATGTCGTGCTGAGCGAAGCATCTCCTCCACGGTGAGTAGAGACCCTTCGGGCGCAAGGCGCCCTCAGGGTGACATGCCAAGAATCAAATCTGGAGTAATACCATGCCTGAAGCAAGAGAATACAGAGAACGAAGACCGTCAGAGGGCGGCGAAGGCGGCGAGCGCCGTTTCTTTGCCAAGCCCAAGTTCTGCCAGTTCTGCGCAGACAAAACTTTGACGATCGATTACAAGAAGACCGACCTGCTTAGAAAATACGTCGGCGACGATGGGCGCATCCGCCCGCGCCGGCAGACCGGGGCGTGCGCGCGGCATCAACGCGTGGTGGCGGCGGCTGTCAAACAAGCGCGGCACATTGCCCTGCTTCCCTACACCGGGACGCACGCGGACGAAAGTCGCTGAACCAGACTGCACATCGGGGGCTGACGCGTTCTTTCATCGCGTTTGCCCTTGATCTGTGCCGCGGAAAATATTTATGTCCAATCAAAGTCCTTCACCCAAATCTGCCACAAAGAAGCACATCGCGCGCCTCGAACGCGAAAGGCGGCAGGTGGCTTTATTACGCTGGATCGTGTTCGGCAGTATCGCGCTCGCGCTGGGAATCATCGCGTACGGTTATCTTGACCTGAATTACTTTAAACTCAAGAAACCCGTCGCGGAGGTGAACGGCGAACTCATCACCACCAAAGCCTGGCAGGAACGCGTCATTTTCCAGCGTATCAATCTGACGAATCAGTTACAGCAGATGGTTTTCTACCAGCAAAATTTCGGCTTCGATACATCGCAACAACAACAAGCAATTCAGATGCGGCTTCAAAACGATCAGGTGCTTGGTCAGGAAGTGCTGGATCAAATGATCGACGAGACGTTGATCCGCCAGCAGGCGAAAAAACTCGGCATCACGGTTAGCGAACAGGAAGTGGACGAGGCGCTTCAGCAGGATTACGGTTTCTTCCCCAATGGAACAAAGACGCCGACGGTCACTCCCACCGAGTTTGCCGTCCCAACGCTTTCCTCCGAGCAGTTGACTTTGTATCCGCACACTGCCACGCCGACGGAATTCCTCACCCCGACGCCCTCGCCGACGGGGACTCCGGATCCTGCCGCGACGAAGACTGCCACGCCTACGCAAGCGGTTCCAACCCCCACGTTCGTCCCGCTCCCCGCGACGGCAACCGCCACGCCCTTCACGCTCGACGGATATAAGAACGCGTACGCCACCTCGATCGCGAATCTGGAAACGAGCGGCATTAGCGAATCAACGATTCGGTCTCTTTATGAATCGCAGTTGTATCGCCAGAAAGTCATGGACGCGGTCACTGTTGACACTCCTCGCACCGCTGAACAGGTCTGGGCGCGTCATATTTTGGTAGACGATGCTCGCACGGCTGGTATCGTCCGCGCGTTACTGCTGGGCGGCAAAGATTTTGCAGAGACCGCCGAACAATTCTCAAAAGATACCGGCTCCGCGGCTTCCGGCGGCGACTTGGGCTGGTTTGGCAAAGGCGCGATGGTGGCTGAGTTTGAAACTGCCGCGTTCAGCCAGAAGATCGGCGAGATCGGCTTACCGGTCAAGACCCAATTCGGCTTTCACATCATTCAAGTGCTGGGTCACGCGGATATACCGTTGAGCCCAAGCCAATATGAACAAGCGCGCGAGACCGCCTTCACCGAATGGCTTGAACAGGTCAAAAAGGATTCCGCGATCCTCATTCACGAAGAGTGGAGAAACAACGTTCCGCCTTCGACCGGGCTTACCCCTCAATAAGCGTCATAGTTTCTCCCGCAGTTCACCTGCGGGAGAATTTTTTTCATCAACTTAGATTCGTCCGCAGTTCAACTGCGGACGAACGTTAACTACAGGCGATCAATCAAAACAAAATCGCCCTCTCGAACCGAGCAGGGCGATTTTCATTACGCCAATTCTCCAATTCTCTAATCCCCAATCTCCAGTCTCCAATCTCCAGTCTCTCTTTTACCCCCTCTTCATCATCTCATCCGTCACCTGATCCAACCGCAAACTAATGACCTGACTCGCCGAGTCGCGCCCCATCGTGATTCCATAAATCACATCCGCCACCTGCACGGTATTGCGGTTATGTGTGATGACGATGAACTGAGTCTCCTGACTCAACTCCTGAAGCAGATCGCGGAAGCGACCAACATTCGCCTCGTCCAACATCGCGTCCACCTCGTCCATCACGCAGACGGGCGTGGGCGAAACTTTGAGCAACGCGAACACCAACGCGACCGCCGTCAAACTGCGTTCGCCGCCTGAGAGCAACGCCAATCCCTGCTCGCGCCGACCTGGCAAACGCGCTTCGATTTCGATTCCTGTTTCAACAAGATTATCGGGATCGGTCAACGCGAGCCGCGCGGAGCCTCCGCCGAATAATCTTGTGAACATCGCGCGGAATTGTTTATCCACCGCGTCGAACGTTTTCGAAAACGATTGCTTGGTCAACTCATCGAGTTCAGCCATCACTTGCCGCAAATCCGTTTCGGCTTTTCGCAGATCGTCCACTTGCGCGCGCATAAAAGAGTATCGCTCCGACTCGGCATCGAACTCCTGTTTCGCTTCGGGGTTGATCGGACCCATCCGCCTCATGCGGGAACGATTCTGAGTCAATTGTGTTTCGAGTTCAGGAGAAATTTCTGTAACGACAGGCAAATCCTCGACCATGCCTTCAAATGGCAACGGCACAGGTCCCGCAACATCCGCCGCGTAATCGAACATCACCAGACCAAAATCGTCGGTGATCTTCTGTTGCAAATTTTCCAACGACTCCTGCTTGCGCATCAATTCCAATTGCACTTGCCCCAACAAACGCTCGCTCGTTGCCAACCCGCGTTGCGCGTTCGCTTCGCCATCTTGCAAACGCGCCTCCTCTTGCTCGGTGGTTTCCAAATCTTTTTCAACAGGATCAATGTTCACGCGCAACACTTCGATCTGCGATTGTAACGCGCCCTCACGTTCGCGCAGTGAAGTCTTTTCATTTTCCAAATTGCTCAAAGAAGTTTCGGCTTCATTCAATCGCGCCGCCAACTCCGATGAACGCGCGTCAAACTTCTCCGTCTCTTTCCCTCGTTCCTCTTTCCTCGCGCGCGCATCTTCACGCGCACGCTCCGACACCGCCACGCGCGTTCCCCAATACGTCGCCTGATTTTGCGTCTCCGCGAGATCGGTCTCGCTCAACTGCAACGTCAACACGCGCACGTCCTCTTTCGCGCTCGCCGAACCCGACTCAATTTCAGCCAGCGACTGATTCAAATTCGTTTGGATGGAAGCCGCCTCGTCCATTTCCGTTTTCAATTGGATGTGCTGACTCTTCTGCCACTCCAACTGACGACGAGCCGCTTCCGACTCCACCTCAGCCTGCTTCTCCAACTCTTCAGCCTCATCCACCCTGACGCGCGCTTCACGCGCCGCACCCTCGGCTTGACTCAACTCCGCATGTGCGCGTGAAATATTTTCGGAAAGCGTCTCTACATCGCTGTTCAGCGACTCGATCAGCACGCCAAACGCGGCTAAGGCTTCACTCAACTCCCGTTTTTGGCGCGGACGACTCAAAGCGGAGGATGAAGCGGTCTTCCCAGCGACGATCAACCCGTCACCGCGGAAGACCTCTCCGCGCAACGTCACCACACGCGCGTGAGTCGGCAAATCACGGATCATTCTCCGCGCAGAAGAACGGTCACGCACGATCAACGTCTGCCCAAGCAAGGCGCGCGCCGCCGCGCGGAATTCATCGTTCACGTTCAATAATTCGGATGCGACGCCTAAACACGAATCGTCGTTCGGCTGTGCAAGCGGCTCGCGTGAATGATTCTCAAGCGGAAGCAACACCGCGCGCCCCGCGTCATCCGACTCAAGCAGTTGCAACGCGTCTTCGATCTCATCGGCGTCGAGCAATATCGCGTCGAGCGCATCGCCCAGCGCGGCAGAGATCGCCGTTTCAAGCTCGGCAGGGACATCGAGCGCCGCGCTCAAGGCGCCGCGCGCGTGTTTGAGTTTAAACTGCCGCGCGGCATCGAGCAAAAAGCGCGCGCCCTCGGCATACCCCGCCAGCGACTGTTCAGCCTGCTCGATCACTTCAAGTTGCGTTTTGACGCGTGTATGTTCGGCAAGTTTCCCCGCGCGTTCCTCATTCTTCGCTCGTCGTTCACCCTCCAGCGAATCCAATTTCAACTTTCCACTTTCCACCTTTTCTTGCGCTTGCTTCAATTCAGTTTCAGCAACTTCTCTCTTTTTGCGAACATCGGCATACTTCTCACTCGCGGTTCGCGCGTTCGTCTCTGCCGTCTCAATGGATTTTTCCGCCGCGCTCATTCGTGCCTGCAAACTTTCAAGCCGTGACTTTAATTCAGCCAGCCGCGCCTGCGACTCGGCGCGTTGCGTCGTCCATGTTTCGATCTGGGTGCGGGCGAGACCAAGTTTTTCTTCGAGCGCGGCGCGGTCCGATTGTCCGCTTTGCAATTTCAGTTGCGCGTCGCTCAGTTGTTTTTGCGCTTCATCGTATTCGGTTTGAAGCCGCGTGAATTCTTGTTCGGCGTCTTCGATCCGCGCGCGGACAATTTTTTCTTCGTCGGCGGCGCGTTCTTTTTCGGTCAGTACAGAGGTCTGCGCGGCGAGCAGGGATCGGCGTCTTTCATCCAACACGGCGAGTTCGCGACTGACTTCTTCGCGTTGACCGTGCAACTCAGCCGAAGCGCGATGCCACGCATTGAGTTGCGAGCGCAAGCCGATAAATTTTTCGCGGAAGGCGTTGTATTCACCTTGCGCCTTTTGATGCGACTCGCGCGCCTCGTTCACGCGGACCTCTTGTCCCTTCACCGCTTCACGCGCGATGGTCAACTCTTGTTGAGCGCGATGCCAGTGATAACCGTACCACTCGCGCAAGATGATTTTCAAATCCGCTTGGGCGCGGGAATATTCGATGGCGCGTTTTGCCTGCCGCTCCAAACTTCGTAAGCGCGGTTCAAGCTCGGACATGATGTCCAGCACGCGTTCAAGATTGCGCGTTGTGTTTTCGAGTCGCTTCAACGCGTCTTCGCGGCGGATGCGATACAGCCCAACTCCCGCGGCTTCTTCAAACAAGCGGCGACGATCCTCTGCCTTCAACGCCAGCGACGCGTCCACGAGTCCCTGACCGAGAATGGTGTACGTTCGATCCGCTAGACCCGACGCGGCGAGCAGTTCGTTCAAGTCGCGCAAACGGACTTGTTGGCTGTTCAACAAATAATCGTTGTGGCCATCGCGATATGCGCGGCGCGTCATCTCGACTTCGGTAAAGTCAATCGGAAGCCAGCCGTTGGTGTTATCGAAAATGATGTGAGCCGAAGCCATCCCCGCGCGGGCGCGATGCTCCGAGCCGTTGAAGATCATGTCTTCGGTCTTTTTGCCGCGCAACAACGCGTACGACTGTTCCCCCAACACCCAGCGGAGCGCGTCCGCGATGTTCGATTTGCCCGACCCGTTCGGTCCGACGATGGCAGTGATCCCACTCGCAAACTCGAAGGTATTCTTCGACGCGAATGTTTTGTATCCTTGCAGTTCGAGTGATTTGAGTCTAAGAGGCATTTTCGATTTACGATTTTCGATTTACGATTTTCGATTTCAGATTTTCGATTTCAGATTTACGATTTTGGATTTACGATTGATGATTGAGATTGCACATCACATGCTTACATGTTTACGTGTCTACTTGTGTACGTGTGTACCTGTTTCCGTGTTTACTTGACTTTCCCTCACCCGATCTCAAGATTCTTCAACGCATCCGCCGCGGCGGCGTGTTGCGCGGTGTGGGTGCTTGTCCCGCGCCCGTGACCTGCAATCTGCCCGCCGACTTCCACTTCCACTTCAAATTCTTTGGCGTGGTCGGGTCCCGCCGTTGAGACGGTGCGATAACGCGGCGCGCTCATCTTTTGCGCCTGCGCCCACTCCTGTAATTGACTCTTCGGGTCGTGGATTCTCGTGAGTGTGGATTCGCGCGCCTCCTCCAACAACGGATTGACGAACGCTTCCACCGCCCCCAAGCCTGAATCCAGATACAACGCGCCGACTACCGCCTCGAACAGCGAGCCGAGCAAGCCGTCGCGGTAATGTCCGCCTGAGAGGTACTCGCCGCGTCCCAAGCGAAGCGCGCGTCCCATGTTCAACGCGCGCGCGAACTTCGCCAACTGGTCATTGCGCACGAGCGCGGAACGCATCTTGGTCAGGTCGCCTTCAGGCATTTCGGGGAAGCGGTGATACACCCACGCGCCGACGATGAAGTCCAGCACCGCGTCGCCGAGGAATTCGAGCCGTTCGTTATCCTCCGAGGAGTTCTGATTCTCGTTGACGAAGGAACGGTGGGTGAGGGCGCGCGTCAGCAGAGATAAATTTGAAAAGGGCAGACCCAGCCGTCGGCTGAGGTCGGAGGCGGGTTCAAAATCCCGCGCATCGGAATTTGTAGCCACGGTCATCTCCCGGAACTCAGGGAGCATCAACCCCCCTCTCCATGTGGAGAGGGGCTGGGGGTGAGGTTGAGGATCCATTAGTTCCAAAATAATTTGATGCTGAATTTTATCCTGAATTATTCACGCTGGCTATAACGCCCTCATATTTTAAGATACAATCAGCGCAAGGTGACAGTCACATGGACGTGACTGTCACCTTATCGCAAACTCGGAGAGACACTTTGACAGAGATCAGCGGCGAAACAAGATTCTTACACGCCATCGAAATGGGACTCGGCGCGATGCAATGGGGCGACCGCGCCATGTGGCAATATGGACGCGACTACGGCTTGGATGAGGTGAGGCAGGCGTTCCAGGTTTCGGTCGGCGCGGGGATTCGATTTGTGGATACCGCTGAGTTGTATGGCAATGGGTTGTCTGAAAGATCGTTGGGGAGATTTTTGAAAGAGACCGACCAGCCCGTGCTTGTTGCAACAAAATTTTTCCCATGGCCCTGGCGATTCACCAAAAACGCGTTGCCTCGCGCGCTACAAGGAAGCCTCGCTCGCATCGGCGTCGAAAGCGTAGACCTGTATCAGATCCACTGGCCCAGCCCGGTGATGAACACCGATTCGCTGATGGACGGATTGGCGGAGTGCGCAAAAGGCGGTCTAGCTCGCACGGTGGGGGTGTCGAATTTTGGTCACGCCCGCATGGTAGCCGCATACTCCGCGTTAGCGCGGAATGGAGTTCCCCTTGCCGCGAATCAAGTTCACTATAGTTTGTTGAGCCGCGAAGTCGAAAAGAACGGCACCCTCGCGCGCTGCAAAGAATTGGGGATCCGCATGATCGCGTATTGTCCGCTCGAACGCGGTATGCTCACAGGAAAATACACTCCCGAAAATCCTCCCTCAGGCAGGCGCGCGTCGCGATACGCGAAGATGCTTGCGAAGATCCAACCGTTGATCAAATACATGACGCAGATCGGGCAGGATCACGGCGGAAAATCCTGCGCGCAAGTGGCGTTGAATTGGTTGATCTGCAAAGGCGCAATGCCGATCCCCGGCGCGAAGAATGCCGAACAAGCGGAGCAAAACGCCGGCGCCCTCGGCTGGAAATTGACCGATGAAGAAGTGGCGCGGCTCGATTTCGCCAGCGACGCCATCATAGAACCAACAATGACCGCGCATTAGCGCGGTCATTGTTGGATAGAGCGCCTCGCAGGTTATCGGGACGCAAACGAGTCTTTCGCAATCAACCTGCGGGACGTTGACTTACTTCATGCGGGGTTGCAGGAATAGCACGAACACATATCCCAGACCGAACACACATTCGACGACGATCGCAAGCCAGCCGAATTCGCGGATAATGCCGTCCATGGTGATGCCCATGATGGTCACGATCAGCGCGAGCACAGTGCCGCCCAACATGGCAAAAGCCATATTCTTTTGCACCGACGGATCCGACGCGTCTTTTGCGAACCACAACAGCAGTCCCAGCGAGATCAACGCCGCGCCGAGAAATCTTCCCATGTGCAGGTCTGATACGCGCGCCTCATTCCCGAACCATGCGATGGTCATTTTCGGCACGACCAACAGAGCCGCGCCAAACACGACCGCCAGAATCGAATTCAGGACGAAAAGAATTTTTGAACCCATATATCTCTCCTTTGATTTTTATGGTTTGAGCAAAATAAATATACAACATCTCGCAACAGATTGGAAGGCGAATTTTCTCGATTGACCTTACATATTCCTTACATCAGACGACGAGAACGTGACCTCAACCCTCTGCGGTGACGCCAAGACTCCGCGCTTCTTTTTTCGGACGGGATGGCGGGTCGCAGCTTCGGCTGGCTTTTCCCGCCCTTTAGCAGACCAGTACAATCGGTCTGCTTGCCGCGCGTTGAGTGAAGTAAAATTCACTGCATCACAAGGAGACCAACATGGAAATTATCGGCGTGCTTATCAGTCTGTTCGGCGGTTTGCTCGGACTCTTGGGCGCAATCTGCGCGGCAGTTGTGCCGATCCTCGTCATTGTCGGCTTGGGAATCTTCCTTTATCGCCGCAGCAAAATGCGAGACGCGGCGAAGCAATCTGCGCAAGATTGGGCTAGCACAATGGGAGCGGTGATCAGTTCCATGATTCAAGTACGCCGAACAGGCAATAGCCGTTCAGAGATCCCCGTTGTGGTGTATCAATATCAAGTGAATGGAAAGCCCTACACTGGGCAAGTGATCAAAGCGGGCGAACAATATTTCAGTGTTCGGCTTTACGGCGATGCCCAAAAAGCAATTGCCCGTTATCCCGTCGGCGCGCAAGTGATGGTGTATTACAACCCCGAGAATCCGCAGGAATCTGCGCTGGAGCGATAAGTCTGTGCTATAATGCCGCCATTATGAACTATCCGTTTTACTTCGCCAATGACAACGATAATAATGACAATGACGATTTGCTGTATCGTTGGGCGAAGCCTTGCTAGTTGACGGATAGAAAAAGTCGAACTAATCGCCCAACGCATCAGCGAAGGGCGATTTATTTTATCTACACCACACCCGTCATTGCGAGGAGCCCGAAGGGCGACGAAGCAATCTCCGTCACAAGGTTGGAGATTGCTTCGGGCGAAAGAACATCGCCCTCGCAATGACATAAGGAGAAACTATGTACAGAACTCACACATGCGGAGAATTACGCGCGAGCCACGCGGGTCAAACCGTGACTCTGGCTGGCTGGGTGAATCGTCGCCGCGACCACGGCGGGGTGGCATTCTTTGATCTGCGCGACCGTTCAGGGACAGTACAAGTCACGATAAATCCTGATCTACCCAAAGAGACTCTCGACCGCATCGCGGACGTTCGTTTTGAGTGGGTGTTGCAGATCGAAGGCGTGGTGCAAAAACGCCCCGAAGGGATGGCGAATCCCAAAATGGAAACAGGCGAGGTCGAAGTCATCGCTAAAAACGTGACCATCCTCAACCCTGCAAAAACCCTGCCGTTCATGGTCAGCTCGGATGCCGACCTGCCCGACGAAAACGCGCGCCTCAAATATCGTTATCTCGATCTGCGCCGAGAACGCATGACGCGCAATATTGTGTTGCGACATAAAGTCGTCAAGTTCATGCGCGATTACCTCGATAAGCAAGGCTTCATTGAGATCGAAACGCCGATCATGTTCAAAGCGACTCCTGAAGGCGCGCGCGACTATCTCGTGCCGTCGCGCATTTATCCTGGACAATTCTATGCGTTGCCTCAGTCGCCGCAACAGTTGAAACAGTTGCTCATGGTCGCAGGCATGGACAAATATTTCCAGATCGCGCGTTGCTTCCGCGATGAAGATTTGCGCGGCGACCGTCAGCCCGAGTTCACCCAACTCGACCTTGAGATGTCCTTTGTTCACCGCGACGATGTGTTGGCATTGGTCGAAGGTTTGTACACGGCAATGCTCCCCGCCGTTGCGCCGAACAAGAAATTACTTTCTTCGCCTTGGCCCAAATTCTCACACCATGAAGTTGTCGAAAAATACGGAACCGACAAACCCGATCTGCGCTTCGGCATGGAATTGATTGACGTGAGCGAGGTCTTCGCGAAGAGCGAGTTCAAAGTCTTTCAGTCTGCGTTGAGCGCGGGAGGCGTGGTCAAGTGTATCGTCGCGCCGAAATCGGCTGAGATGTCGCGCAAGGAAGTGGACGCGTTGACCGAATCCGCGAAGGGGCTGGGGGCGAAGGGACTGGCGACGCTGGCGATCCAAGCCGAAGGTCCGAAGGGAACCGCCGCGAAGTTTGTCACAGAGGCTGAGGTGGAGGAAGTCAAATCCAAAACGGGCGCGAAGGACGGCGATCTCATCCTGTTCGCGGCAGATGCGCGCGCGATCGTCAATAAAGTGTTGGGCGGGTTGCGAGTCATCTTGCGCGATAAACTCGATCTTGCCGATACGTCCATGATGGCGTTCGCGTGGGTGGTGGACTTCCCCATGTTCGCGTGGAACGAAGAGGACAAGCGTTGGGATGCGGAACATCATCCGTTCACGATGCCGCAACTTCAAGACCTTGATAAATTCGACACCGACCCAGGCTCGATCCTTTCGGACGCGTATGACATGGTGTGTAACGGGTATGAGATGGCGTCGGGTTCGATCCGTATTCATCGCCGCGATATTCAAAATAAGATTTTCCAAATGCTTGGTCATTCGGATGAGGCGATTCAAGCCAAGTTCGGTCACATGCTGGAGGCGTTCGAATATGGCGCGCCGCCGCATGGAGGCATGGCTCCTGGCATTGACCGTTTAGTGATGCTGTTGGCGGACGAGCCGAATATCCGCGAGGTGATCGCGTTCCCGAAGAATCAAGCGGGGCGCGATGTGATGGCGGATGCGCCGTCGGAAGTGGAATCGAAGCAGTTGAAAGAGTTGCATATCAAAATTAGTTAGGATAAACAAGAAAGGAAAGGAAACCATGAACATAAAAGAATTGATCGTCAATAAAACAGCGAAGTTTGTTTACTGCACCGATGGAGCGCTGTGGTATGACGTTGATGGTTTTCGTTTTCCTGTTCCGTTTGAGGACACGGTCGGAGCCTATTTCGAGCCACAGCACAAGGCGATCAACCTGATGCGTTGGATTCGAAAGCAGTTGGAAGAGAACGAATCTCAACGAGAAGAACAACGAATTGCCCAATCTAAAAATTGAGTAGAGAATTGGAGAATTGATCGATGATCCGCGTTTGTCTTGCTGGTGGAACAGGTTGGGCTGGTTCGGCGGTTGCGCGCGCGATTTCAACACTGGAGGATATGACTGTTGTCTCTGCGGTGTCTCGCACCCATGCAGGTAAGACCCTCGGTGATGTTCTCGGCGACGCGAACTTGACTTGTTTTGTGTATGCGACGACGGAAGAAGCGCTCATGGCTCAACTCTGCGATGTGTTTTTTGAATTCACCAAGCCAGACGTTGCCAAGCAGAACGTGTTGAGCGCATTAGCGCATGGAGCGCATGTCGTTGTGGGGACATCTGGTTTAACCGATGCCGATTATGAAGAGATTCGCATCAGCGCTGAAAAATATCAACGCGGCGTGCTGGCTGTCGGCAACTTTGCGTTGACCGTTGTGTTACTTCAAAAGTTTTCCGAGATCGCCGCGAAGTTTATTCCGCAATGGGAAATCATTGATTACGCGAGTGATGCCAAAAAAGATTCACCGAGCGGAACCGCGCGCGAGTTGGCGTATCGCCTATCTCAGATTCGGGAATCGGAATTAACCGTCCCTCTGGAAAAAACTCAAGGCGTGAAAGAAACACGCGGCGCACGGATGACGGGATCGCAAGTCCATTCCATTCGCCTGCCTGGGTATACGATTTCCGCCGAGGTGATTTTCGGTATGCCCGACCAGAAATTATCGATCAGACACGACTCGGGTTCCAGCGCTCAGCCTTATGTGGACGGCTCCTTGCTGGCGATTCGTAAAGTGGGTTCATTCGTTGGTCTACGGCGGGGACTGGATAGTGTTTTGGATTTATCTTGACGATTAGTGCAGAGAATTAGAGGATTGGAGAATTGATTCGTTATGAGCGAGAAGGCGCAGATTCAGGTTGATGAAAAATTGGTCAAAGAGATCGCGTCTTTGGCGCGGTTGGATTTGACCGAAGACGAGACGAAGATGTTCGTTTCTCAGTTCAAGGACATTCTCGATTATGTCGGTGTCTTGAATGAAGTAGACACGGAGAATATCGCGCCTGCATATTTGTCATCCGCGAATCAAAGTGTGATGCGCGAGGATGAGATTGAAGAGTCGGTGCCGACGGAGGAGTTTCTTGCTAACGCGCCGAAGTCGGAAGATGAGTATGTGGTTATTCCGCGTGTGCATGTGGAACAGTGACATGTCACTCTGAGGGAGCGTTCGTTGCGACCGAAGAGTCTCGGATGTTGGCGGAAGAGATTCTTCGCTTCGCTCAGAATGACATGAAGAACAAATATGGATTTACACGAACTTAGCATTCAACAAACACACGAACTACTTTCCAGCCGAAAGATTTCTTCGGCGGAGTTGACGCGCGCGTACCTTGAGCGGATTCAACGACTCGACCCGCAGGTGAAATCGTACGTCACGGTTTCTGAGGATGTGGCGTTGGAGCAAGCCAAAAAAGCGGACGAACGCATCAAGGCGGGCGAGGGTTTGACTCCGCTGACGGGAATTCCCTTCTCGGCAAAGGATTCTCTTTCGACGCGCGGCGTGAACACGACTTGCTCATCGAAAATCCTGGAGAATTACAAACCGTTTTACGACTCGACCGCGATCAAGAAGTTGAATTCGGCTGGTTCTGTCCTTCTCGGCAAGAACAACATGGACGAATTCGGGATGGGCTCGTCCACCGAAAACTCTGGTTTTTTCACTACTCGCAACCCGTGGAATTTCGATCACGTCCCTGGCGGTTCGAGCGGAGGGTCGGCGGCGGCGGTCGCGGCGGGACTCGCTCCGTTCGCGCTCGGCGAAGACACGGGCGGATCGGTGCGCATGCCCGCCTCGTTTTGCGGCGTGACGGGACTCAAGACAACGTACGGACGCGTCTCGCGCTACGGTTTGATTCCTTTAGTGTCGTCGTTCGATACGATCGGTCCAATGGCGAGAAGCGCTTATGGTGTCGCGCTTGTTCTTGAAGCGATCGCGGGACACGATCCCAAAGACAGCACATCGCGCGTCGAGCCAGTTCAAAGTTATTCACAAAGTTTGCAGAAAGCCGAATCCCTGCACGGACTTCGCATCGGCATTCCCAAAGAATATTTTGTTGAAGGGCTGGATAAAGAAGTAGATGCTTCCGTTCGAGCCGCGATTCAACAAATCGAATCTCTGGGCGCGGAAGTTCTGGAAGTGTCGCTTCCGCACACGCAATACGCGATCCCTGTCTATTATTTGATTCTGTTTGCCGAAGCCAGTTCCAATCTTGCAAAATATGACGGTGTGCGGTTCGGGTTGTCCGAACGCAAGACTGGCGACTTGATGGATGTCTATTTGAAAACGCGCGAGGCAGGTTTCGGCGCGGAGACAAAACGACGAATCATGCTCGG
Organism: uncultured Anaerolinea sp.; assembly: GCA_964456775.1. GTDB lineage: Bacteria > Chloroflexota > Anaerolineae > Anaerolineales > Villigracilaceae > Defluviilinea. The sequence goes on along the minus strand of CAYWCN010000017.1, from coordinate 25,631 downwards.
AACGTTCGCGCTCTCGGCTGGATATTACGATGCCTACTATTTAAAGGCGCAGAAAGTCCGCGCGTTGATTCGGCAGGACTTTCAGAAAGCGTTCGAGACCTGCGACGCGCTCATCACGCCCGTCGCGCCGACCACGGCGTTTCGTATCGGCGAAAAGATCAGCAATCCGCTCGATATGTATTTGTCGGATGTGTTCGTGGTCGCGGTCAATCTCGCAGGGATTCCCGCGCTGTCTGTCCCGTGCGGTTTCTCAAACGGATTGCCCATTGGAATGCAGGTCATGGGTCCGCATTTGTCGGAGGAGACATTGCTTCGCATTGGACATTTGTATCAACGGCAGACCGATTGGCATACAAAGCGTCCGCTACTTTAGGATGAAGCAAAATGTAACGCGACATTTATGTCGCCTGTGAGGTTATATCTGGCAAAAGCGACATGAATGTCGCGTTACGGAAAACGAAACGATTGCTGATCGCTGCTTACTGATTACTTTTCTGCTTTCTACTTTCCACACACCAACCACGCAACCATCAGACTATCAAACTATAAAACTAGCCAACTATGCAACTAACCTACGACCCCATCATCGGACTTGAAGTCCACGCGGAGTTGCTCACAAAATCGAAAATGTTTTGTGGGTGCGAAGTTGTCGACTCGACTGCCGCGAAACCGAATCGGCATATCTGTCCCGTTTGCACGGGTCAACCTGGCGCGTTGCCTGTGTTGAATCGAAAGGCGGTTGAGGTGGCGGTCAAAGTTGGGTTGGCGCTTGGGTGCCAGATCCACACCGAAAGTATTTTCGCGCGCAAGAATTATTTTTATCCCGACCTGCCGAAGGGTTATCAGATCTCGCAATACGACCAGCCGCTTGCCACAGACGGGAAACTGCTCATCGAAACTGAATCAGACATAAGGTCGATTCGGATTCGCCGCGTCCACTTGGAAGAGGACACGGGCAAGTTGTCCCACGCCGACGCGCGCTCGTTCATTGATTACAACCGAAGCGGAGTCCCATTGCTCGAGATCGTCACCGAGCCAGACCTGCGTTCGTCCGAGGAAGCGAAAGCCTACGCGAGCGCGTTGCACGCGATCTTGCGTTATCTCAATGTGAATTCGGGCGACATGGAAAAAGGCGTGATCCGTTTTGAGGCGAATGTTTCGGTGCGCGAGGCGGGGAGCGAGCAACTCAACACGCGCACTGAAATAAAAAATCTCAACTCGTTCCGCTCGCTCGCGCAGGGCATCGAATACGAGATCGCGCGACAGACTGAAATTTATTCGCGCGGCGGAATCGTCGAACAGGAAACGTTGGGCTTCAACGAAGCGACGGGCAAGACGTATTCGCAACGCGGCAAAGAAAGCGCGCACGATTATCGTTACTTCCCCGAGCCCGATCTGCCGCCGCTTATTTTGGATTCGGATTGGATCCAAGCGATTCGCGCGACTCTCCCCGAATTGCCCGACGCAAAAACAAAACGCTTCATCTCGGACTTCGGCTTGACTCAGTCCGACGCGCGTTTTCTCACCTCCGAGCTTTCTCTCGCGAACTACTTCGAGCGAGTTGTTGCGAAATCAAAAAGTTCAGCGAAAGCCGTCCATTCATGGATCGCGGGCGAGTTCATGCGCTACGTCAACGAGACGGGAATCAAAATAGAAGATGTGACTCTCCCGCCCGACTCGTTCGCCAAACTCATTGACATGACAACGAACAAAGTCATCGGCGGCAACTCGGCAAAAGTCGTGTTGAGCGAACTCCTCAAAAATGGCGGCGACCCCGAACAGATCGTCCACGAAAAGGGACTCGCCCAAGTCTCCGACGAAAGTTTCATCCAGGAAGCCGTGACGAAAGTGTTGAACGACAATCCCTCCGAAGTGGAAAAATATCTCGCAGGCAAAGAGACTCTCTTGCAGTGGTTCGTCGGTCAAGTCGCGCGCGCTACGAAAGGGAAGGCTGACCCGAACGTGACGAGGGAGTTGGTGGTCAAGGGGTTGGAGGGGAGGAGAAAGTAGCACATCGGCGAAGGGTTTGCTATAATCCGATTGAAAGAAGGAGTCTCATATGCGCTGGATGAATGTACGCAAAACTTATCCGAATCAATGGCTGGTAATCGAAGCCGTCAAAGCGCACAGCGCTAGAGCAAAACGCGTGTTGGATAAAATCGCGGTCATGGAATCGTGCACAGATGGCACAACCGCCATGCAGAAATACCGCGTGTTTCACAAGCAATATCCCGAACGTGAATTTTATTTTGTCCACACCAGTCGCAAAGAATTGAACATCCAAGAGAGACAGTGGCTCGGCATTCGGGCATAAGGTGAGGAACATGGCTAACAAAGAAATTACAGTTTGGGGTATCCATGCTGGAAAAACTGGCGACGCTGAAACGCTGTTTCTAAAGAAAAATTTTGTAGCATTAGGCTGGGAAAAACTTGGGAATCCATCAACTTACAAGCCTAATCGGGAGTTTTTCAAGATAAAAATGGCGGAAGCGTACCCCGAAATGAAGCTAGGCGCGTTGCCAGTGGCGGCAGGGCAAGTGTTTAGATTTATTCATGAACTGAAAATCGGCGATGTAGTAGTTTATCCTTCAAAGAATGATCGGCAAATACACATTGGTCTTGTTGAAGGTGAGTATAAGTACGATCCGTCGCTTGGTGGAAGTTATCCCAATTTGCGTAAAGTTAAATGGTCCAAGTCAATACCACGAACCTCCTTCACGCAAGGCGCGTTGTACGAAATTGGCTCTGCAATGGCATTCTTTCAAGTAAAAACATATGCAGACGAATTTCTTGGCGCACTCGAAGGAGAGATATCATCGATCGAGTCGGTATCGGAAGACGAAACCGTTGCTTACGTAGTAAGCGATATTCAGCAAAACACACGAGACTTTATTCTTAAGCGTCTTTCACAACAATTGAAAGGACATCCGTTTTCGCATTTTGTTGCCCATCTCTTGGAGAGAATGGGATATCAAACTCGAGTTTCCGCTGAAGGACCTGATGGCGGTATAGATATCATTGCTCATAAAGACGAATTGGGCTTTGAACCTCCCATTATCAAAGTGCAAGTCAAAAGCAGAGATGGAAATACAACAGACCAGGAAGTATCAGCTTTGTATGGAAAAATTGCGTCTGGGGAGTTTGGGTTATTTATCGGTTTAGGCTCTTTTACAAAGCCTGCTAAAAACTTTGCCGCTAGTAAAAGTAACCTTAGATTAATTGATGGGGACGAGTTAGTTGAATTGGTTTTGCAGCATTACGAAGAATTCGATTCAAGATACAAAGGATTATTGCTTCTGAAAAGAGTTTATATTCCTGAGACACTTGAAGACACTGAAGAATAATAATACTTTTTCTAAAGAGGATCTTTTTTCATGGCTGAAAACATCACCGTTTCGCAAATATCAAAATACATCGGTCAAGAAATAACCATCAAAGGCTGGGTTTACAACCGCACGGACAAGGGCAAGTTGTGCTTTTTACTCGTGCGCGACGGCTCGGGCTTTGTGCAATGCGTCGCGTTCAAGGGCGACCTTGAACCCGAAGTCTTCGATAAGGTGATGCGACTTCCGCAAGAGTCGTCGGTGATTATCACGGGCGCGGTGCGGGAGGATAAGCGCGCGCCTGGCATCCCTGGCGGATACGAACTCGGCGTGAAGCAGATCGAGATCGTGCAAGAGGCGGGATTGGATTACCCGATGTCGCTCAAGGATCACGGTCCCGATTTCGCGCTCGATCATCGTCACTTGTGGATACGGATGCAAAGTCAGTGGGCGATCCTGAAAGTGCGCAGTACGGTCATGGCGGCGACGCGCGAATGGCTCGACACGAACGGCTTCCTCGAAATGAGCACGCCGATCCTCACTCCCGCCGCGGCGGAAGGCACAACGACTCTCTTCGAGACCGAATACTTCGACGAGGGGAAAGCCTACCTCGCGCAGACAGGTCAACTCTACAGTGAAGCGACCATTTTCGCATTCGGGAAAGTCTACTGCTTCGGTCCCACCTTCCGCGCGGAAAAGTCCAAAACGCGCCGTCACCTCACCGAATTCTGGATGCTCGAACCCGAGATCGCGTTCTGCGATTTGGACGGGTTGATGGAAGTGGAAGAGCAAATGATCCAGCACATTGCCCAACGGGTGATGCGCGACCGCATGGCTGAACTGAAATTTCTCAACCGCGACATTTCCAAGCTGGAGAATATCCAAACTCCGTTTCCGCGCATGTCGTATGACGACGCGGGGAAATATCTCATTGACTTGTACGAAAAAGAAACCGACCCCGAACGAAAAGAACTCCTCAAATTCGAATGGGGCATGGACTTCGGCGCTCCGCACGAAACCGAGTTGACGAAACTTCACGATAAGCCGTTATTTGTCTACGGCTACCCCAGCGCGGTCAAAGCGTTTTACATGGAGCCATGGCCTGGTCGCCCCGAAGTCTGCAAGTCCGTGGATCTGCTCGCGCCCGAAGGCTACGGGGAAATCTGCGGCGGCTCAGAGCGCATGTCGAGTCACGACGCGTTGCTGGCGCGCATTCACAAAGAAGGATTGCCCGAAGAAGCGTTCAAGTGGTATCTCGAACTTCGCAAGTATGGATCCGTTCCCCATTCGGGATTCGGCATGGGGGTGGAGCGAGTCGTCGCGTGGCTGTGCGGAATCGAACACATCCGCGAGGCGATTCCCTTTCCGAGGACGATCAAGCGGGTGTACCCATAGTGCGTAGACAAGTACACAAGTAAACAGGTAGACAAGGCGAAAAACCTTCTACTTGTTTCCATGTTTACCTGTATACGTGTTTCCGTGTCTACTTGTTTCCGTATCTACGCCTTTTGCCGCTATAATCAAGGACAGCAATCGAACAAGCCAGTCCACAAATCCCTTGCGGAGGAAACCACCGTGACGAAACTGTTTTTTGCGACAGACATTCATGGTTCGGATATTTGCTGGAACAAGTTTTTGAACGCGGGGAAGTTTTATGAAGTGGATGTGCTGATCCTTGGGGGCGATATGACCGGTAAGGCGGTCGTGCCGTTCATTCATCAGGGCGGGGAGAATTACAAAGTCACTTTGCTTGAACAGGAATTTCCAATTACAAACGCGGACGAACTCGCTGAAATGAGAAAGCGCGTGCGCAGTCGCGGCTATTATCCCTATTTGACGAATCCCGATGAGATGGCGGAGTTAGAGAAGAATCCAAATCGCGTTTCGGAAATTTTCAACGCCGAGGTGTTGAAAGTCGTTCAGCAGTGGATGGACATTGCCGAGAAAAAACTGGGCGGCACGGATATGAAAGTCTACTGCTCGCCGGGCAACGACGACATGGATGAAGTGGACGATGTCATCCGCGCGTCGAAGCGGGTGTTGCTGGTCGAGGGGCAGGTGACGCAGTTGGATGAGCGCCACGAGATGATCGCCTCCGGGTGGAGCAACCGAACTCCGTGGGATACGCACCGGGAAGAGGGTGAGGACCAGCTCAAGGTCCGGTATGAAGCGATGATCTCCAAGTTGAAGAATCCGAAGAACGCGGTGTTTAACGTCCATGTGCCGCCTTATAAATCTGGCTTGGATGAGGCTCCCGAATTGGACAAGGATTTGCGTCCCGTGTTGGCGGGTCAGGCTTTGAAGCCGGTCGGCTCGACGGCCCTGCGCGAAGCCATCGAAAAATATGAGCCGCTTCTCGGTTTGCATGGGCACATCCACGAGGGGCGCGGGGCGATGAAAGTTGGGAAGACGTTGTGCATCAACCCCGGCTCGATGTACGAGCAGGGGACTCTGTTAGGGGCAATTGTGAAACTGGGCAAGGACAAGATCGAAAATTATGTGCTAACTTCGGGATAACTCTCTCGGCTTTTTCGGGTTGTTATTGTTGATATGTCACTCTGAGGGAGCGGCGCCTCGCGCCACGACCGAAGAGTCTCGATTGCAGTCACGGAGATGCTTCGCGGAGTTTATCCTGAGGCTATCGAAGGGCTCAGCATGACATATCTTGAGCGAAGAATTTTCAACAGAGGAGATGTGATATGAGTAACTTGTTTGTCCGCAAGGCGACCGGCATGGTGCGTTCGTGGTCGGTCTTCGACGCGTTCGTCTACGCGTTCTTTTCGATCAACCTTGTCACGCTGGGGTTGTATAGTTTTAGTCAGATGTATTACTTTGAAGGAGGCATGGTCAACGCGCTGATCGTCAGCGCGGTGTTCATCTTCTTCGAGGTGATCGTGTACGCCAGCCTGATCGCCATCATGCCGCGCTCGGGCGGCGATTACGTCTGGCAGAGTCGCGTTCTCGGCGGGGCAGTGGGATTCATCCTCGCAGTGACCGGCTGGTGGTTCATCCTGTGGTTGTGGGTTCCGCTCTATGGCGATATGTTCCGCCACATTGTGTTGGTTCCGATCCTGGGCATCCTCGGCGCGCAAAATACCGCGCTCTGGTTTGCCGGCACGCAAGACGGCGCGTTCACCTCGGCGCTCATCACGCTGGCGATCGTGAGCGTGTTCATCGCGCTCGGCATGAAAACGTACGCGCGCATCCAGAAGTTTTCGTTCTATGGCGGAATGCTTGGGTTGGCTATTGTGATCATCTTGTTCCTCACAGGTTCCAACGCGGCGTTCAAAACCGGACTGGACACGAACGCGACAGCATTATTCGGCGCTCCAGCCGGCGTATATGATGCAACCGTGACGCTTGGCTCCGATGCGGGCGCGGTCACGCCGTTCACAGGCGGCGGGTTAGGACTCGCGGTCTTCCTCGTTCTGCCCTATCTGGTCTTCTTCAATTTGTGGCCCAACTGGGGTGCGACCTTGTACGGCGAAGTGCGCGGCGCGACAGATTTCAAGCGCAACGTAACCGGCATGGGCTGGGCGTTGGGCGCAACCACCGTGTTGGGAATCCTGTTGTTGTATTCCATCGGCAAAACGGTCGGTTGGGATTTCTATGTGCAAGCCGGCGCGGCATGGTGGAATCATGCGTGGTACGGTGCGGATGTTGCTCTGCCAGTCTGGCCCTATCCCGCTTTGCTCGCCGCGTTCTTGACGACGAACAAACTCGTTCAATTCCTCGTAGTGGGGCTGATGAGCCTGTGGTGGTTTGGCTGGTGCGGGACAGTGTTCCTCTCTTCCACGCGCGTGATCTTCGCCGCTGCGTTCGACCGCCTGCTCCCTGAGAAAGTTGCCGAAGTCAACGAGCGGACTGGCACGCCGGTCTACGCGCTGTTGTTGATGGTCGTGCCTTCGATCCTCGTGGCGTATCTCTTCTCGTACAACATCGCAAACTTCGCTTCGCTGACGTTGTGTTCAACTCTTGTCATCGCCGTCACCTATCTTGGCACAACGATCTCGGCGATCATTCTTCCGTACACGAAACCCGACCTGTACAACGCCTCGCCCGTCGCGAAGTACAAAATATTGGGCATTCCAATGATCACGGTTGCCGGTGTGATCTTCGGCGGTTTCCTCATTTTCCTGCTCTATGAGTGGATACTCGACCCGAACGCGCTCTACGGTATCGGCTATTCGATCAATGAAGCGGGATTGAAGAATACCTCGTCGTTGATCTACATGGGTTCGATGTATGTGCTCGCGGCGATCATCTACTTTGGGTTCAAATCTGCGCGCAAAAAGCAAGGCATTGACCTCGACAAGGTCCATGCCGAGATCCCGGCGGAGTAAAACCTACCCTGATCGAATAACAAGAAGCGGATGCAATTGCATCCGCTTCTTGATTCTTGTGGAACAACTTCCTTATCCCTGCCAGACGGAACCGGGGCGCGCCATCTCGGCGACGATATCGAAAGAGGAGATCACTCCCAACGGGAAACTTTCGGGATCGTTCGCGTCAACGACGATCACGCGGTGGCGGTGATTTTGGATCATCGAATTGGCGGCTTCTTGCAGGCTCGAGTTGATGTCAATGGTGGTGAGTTTACGATTGAGCGCATCGCTGACAGTTACGCGTTCGTCCACGTTCGAACCGGCAAAACGGACGAGATCGTAACCGGTAACCACGCCCAGCGGTTTGCCGCGCGAATCTACAACCACCACCGAGCGCCAGCCCGCTTGTGTCATCGTGCGCGCCGCCGAAGCGATGGGGGTCTTGTCTCGGCAAACGAGGAACACATCTGACATTACATCCCCGACCTTTTCGCGTCCAACTTTTTCCTGCGCGGCGATATTTCGCACAAAATCGGAGATCGAGATCACGCCGAGCGGCTTGTCTTTTTCGACGACCAACATGCGGTGAATCTGTTTGTCAATGAACATCTTCGCCGCATCTTCCACAGACGCGACTGCGTCAATGGATTCGATGGGGGAGGTCATCAAGTCGCGCGCGGTCATCTTCCGCATGGCGTCGAGACTCTCTTTGTCCACCGAGAGCCATTCGCCGGCGAGCAGGTCGAAATCTGAGATGATGCCGAGCGGCTGGTCCGGCGAATCTGCCACGATCAACGCGTGGACGTGATGCTCGTTCAGCATTGCCGCCACTTTCCCAAGAGAAGCATTGGAAGGGCAGACGATCAAGCCTTTGTGCATGAGGTCTTTTACGGTTTTATTCATCGCGATCTCCTCATCTTATTGGACTTCGTCCACGTCTTTGTACCACTTCACGCGGTCGCCGACGCGGTCTCGTAAACGCCACGCCATGGGTTTGGGCTCGCTTGCCAAGCGTGCCAGAATATCATCCACTTGCGCAGTGACCTTTGTCTTCTGTTCGGCGGTCAACTGTTCATAACCCTGCGCGAGTTTTTTCACCTTGTCGAGGTTCATCGTTGTTGTGCGCCATAACCCCCAATCGTTCGCGCAGAGCATTGCTGTCCGTTTGATGTTGATGGTCTCATTGTCCACATCTCCGAGGGGATGTTCGAGCAAGAGCATGATGGTATCAATCACATCTTTTTCGTTGATCTGCACGATCTGCATTTTCTCGAGGAGCAATTCGGTAAGCGGAATGGTGGGAGAGTCGACTTCGAGTCTGTCCTTCCAGTAGATCGTATGGCAGAAGTCTAACTTTTCATAGAAGATGTCAATATGCAAGCCTGTCCCTGGCTTGTCGAAGATGGCGCGTTCGCCCTCGGTGGCGATGTACACCTCGCGGTTTTCGGTATAGCCCATGGAGGCGAGCAGTCCTTGAATGTGTTTCGCCTGTGAATTGTAGGCGGCAAAATCAATGTCGGTGTACGCTCGACCCATCGCCTGTTGCAGATACCCGAACGTTGGACAGTGCATCTGGAACGCCAGCGAGCCGATGACGCGCATCAGGATTCCCTTTTCACTGCTTGCCCGTAGGATGGTTTTCAATTCAGTTTCGAATTTCTCGCGTTCCGAACTGTCTTGCTCCTTCATCCCTATTGAACTTCCGGTCATGCCATGCTCCTCGACGAAATGGATAAGGTACGGCGGGTATTATATCCAAAAGGCAGAGGGGTGAGCGCAACGGGTTTGAGCGGCGGGTGTTTTCAGTTTCGGTGCGATAAACCCACGTTGCGGAAAAGGTCTATTCATGTCGTTCTTTTCGAAGAAGCCCAGCAAGAAAGCCACCCGCTTGTTCTTTGCCACAGACCTGCACGGGTCTGAGCGCACGTTCCGCAAATTCATCAATGCGGGGAAGTTTTACGAAGTCAACGTGATCGTCATGGGGGGAGATATTCAAGGCAAGTTGATGATTCCCATTATCAAAGAATCCAACGGACATCACCGCGCCACACTGCAGGGACGGGTCGAGCATCTCGCCACAGAGGAAGATTTGAAACTGCTCATGGGCAGGCTGGATACGCTGGGGTTCTACTACAAAGTTATGGAAGAGGATGAATTCCACGCACTGCAAGCCGACACGAAAGCGGTCAGCGCGTTGTTCAATGAATTGGCGAAACAAAAGTTGACCAATTGGGTAAGCCTCGCCGAAGAGCGGTTGAACGGCACGGGGATCAAATGCTTCGTCACAGGCGGTAACGATGACGAGTGGGAAGTGTTGAACGTGATGAAGCGCGAGGATGCGAAATCTTTTTTTGCGGTTGAAAACGAAATGGTGATGGTGGACGATGTTCACTCCATGATCTCGGTGGGCATCAGCACGCCAACCCCCTGGCATACGCCGCGCGAAACAACGGAAGAAGAACTCGGCAAAATGATCGAAGAGATGGCGAAGAAAGTGCCGGACATGAAGAAAGCCATTTTCAACTTTCACGACCCGCCGGTCGATTCGTCCCTGGATACCTGCCCGAAATTGGATTGGACGAAAGACCCGCCGGAACAGATCGTCGAGGGCGGACAAGTTGTCTTGTTTGGAGCAGGCTCAAGGTCGGTGAGAGAAGCGGTCGAGAAATACCAGCCGATGCTCGGCTTGCATGGTCACATCCACGAATCTCAATCGGTGGCGAAACTTGGGCGAACCACGTGCATCAATCCCGGAAGCGAATACGCGGAGGGAATCTTGCGCGGCTGTATTGTCACATTCATAGACGGCGAAGTGCAAGGCTATCAAATGACCAGCGGGTAGCGAAAGGAGGATCGCGCGCGGCAAATCATTCATGTCACCAAGTTCTGGCAACTATTTCAAAAAGGAGAGATGAAATGGCTACAACAGCAAAACCTGAGGTCTTCACTCGAAAAGCCTCCGGGCTTGTGCGGGTCATGTCCCCGTACTCTGCCTTCGTGTATAACATCTTGACGATGGGCTTGATATTCCCATGGACGTATCTGTGGGCGCCCGGCGCATTGCCGGGCGGACAAGTGGTATGGGGAATTTTGCTCGCAATGCTCATTGAAATCCCGATCGCGTATGTGTACGTGTGGTTGTCCACCGCGCTCCCTCGTTCGGGCGGCGATTACGTATTTCAAAGCCGCGTGTTCGGCGGCGGCGTTGCATTCACGGTGGTGTTCTCCGGCTTCGTGATCTGGATCCTCCAATGGGTGGCGCTTTCGGGATGGCTGGTCTCGTATCTCGGATTCGCTCCGCTCTTTCTCGGGCTTGGGGCGACAACGGGCAACGCCGCTCTTTCCGGACTGGGAGTCTGGTTCACCACCTCGACCGGTATCGTCATCGTGAGCATTCTCAATGCGGCGCTCTCGATGTGGCTGTTGGTGAGCGGATTCAAAAATTACGTCCGCTTCCAGCATGTGATGTGGTGGGGCACACTGCTTGCCTTTGCCACCATCTTCGTTGTGCTGTTCACGACGCCCGCGTCTGAATTTGTTTCGCGCTTGAACGCTTTCGCGGTCGCCTCCGGCGGCGTCGAGAATTTCTACCAAACAGCGGTAGATGCGGTGAAAGCGGCGGGCATTGACCTCAATCCGCCTTTCAGTTTGATGGCGACCCTGCTCGTTGCGCCCATCGCATGGACTTCTCTGCAATGGGCGACATATTCCTCGCAACAGAACGGCGAGATCAAAGATGCGCGCAGTTTTAAGTCGCAGGTCTTCATCATGGTCGGCTCGCTCGTTGCGACGGGGCTTCTGCTTGCCCTGCTGGCGGTGGGCATTCAACGCGTTGCGGGTTCCGAGTTTTCCTACGTGGCGGGCGCGGGCTATTGGTCTTTGATCGCTGAGGCGAACATCAACGGGTTCAATTTGTGGCCCCCGATCATTGCGGTCGCGTTGGCGGCGAGTCCGCTGGTGGTGTTGATCATCGGTTTGGGTTATCTGCTCAACGGTTTCCAGATCGTATGCAACTGCTACATCGGCATGACGCGCGTGCTGGTCGCCATGTCGCTCGACCGCTTGCTCCCGGAGTGGTTCAGCAAAGTGGACGAAAAGCGACATACGCCGGTCAATGCGCATCTGGCATACTTCCTCGCCAGCATCCCGGTCATTCTCGCGTACAACCTAGTCCCCGGTTGGGTTGGTCTCACGCTCGGCGTCACGTTCGGATGCGGGTATGTCTTTGTCATTACTTGCATCTCTGGCGCGCTCCTGCCGTACCGCGCAAAAGAATTGTACGAGTCGTCGCCCGGCGCTCAATACAAACTCGGTAATCTGCCGATGATCACCGTCCTTGGCGTGCTCGGCGGGATATTGGGAATCATCATGGTTCTGGCTTTCCTGTTCGCCCCGCAATTGGGCGTGCTTGGAAATTGGAACTTCGAGAATTTCCCCTCCGGCGTGTGGGCGCAGATCATCGCTTTTGCCCTGCCCATCATTTCGGCTGTCATCTACTTCATCATGAAGAACAACCAGAAGTCCAAGGGCATCAACGTGGATTACGCCTTCAAGGAAATTCCGCCCGAGTAAAATTTGAGTTGCGGTTAGAATACGGTGGTCAGTGGGAGCAACTCTCGCTGACCACCCCTGTTTATGCACCCCTCACAGTTTCTTCTCGATGAAACAAATCGTCTGATCTCTGCGGCTGGCGCCGAATCGATCCTTCTGCGCGTGCTTGGCGGACTGGCGATCAAGATTCATCGCAACGGAGATCATCCGCTTTTTGCCCGCGAGTATGGCGACCTCGATTTTGTGGTTACGGGAAAGCATCGCCGCGCCTTCGAAAATTTTATGCCGACCGCAGGGTATTCCCCGCACAAACAATTCAACCTGCTTAACGGCGCGTCGCGGCAAATTTATTATCACGATGCCACCGGCATGAAAGTGGATATTTTTGTCGGCTCGTTTGCGATGTGCCACAAGATTCCGCTGGAAGACCGTTTGAGCGTTCAGCCTGTGACGATTCCGCTAGCCGAGTTGTTGTTGACCAAAGCGCAGATCGCGGATCTAAATCGCAAGGACGCGTTGGATATCGCGTCGCTTCTTCTCTACGTGGAAACTGGTTCAAGCGATGAAGCCATGATCAATCTGGATCGGATCGCGGAACTCTGCGGCAACGATTGGGGTTTATACAAAACAACATCGATCAACTTGAAGCGCGTCGAGGAAATCGTGGGGGAGGAGTCGCTCGCGCTGGCTGAATCAGAACGAAGTCAGATTCAGAAGCGGATCGGTGAAATCCTGCAGGTGTTTGAATCCATGCCGAAATCTGTCCAGTGGAAGATGCGCGATAAAGTCGGCACACGCGTCCGCTGGTATGAGGAGGTGGAGGAGGTGGCGCGATAAAGTAGTCTCGACAAATGATTATCCGTGTTTGGATTGTTCAGTATATAATCGAGTTCGATGGAGAGCATGTGGCTCTCCACAAGTCAATATATCTCAAAGGAGAGAGAATGAAGACTAGAAAGAGTTTGTTCAACCTGTTCTCGTTGTTGCTCCTGGCGAGCATCGCACTTGCGGCATGTGGACCCGCCGCAACTGAAATGCCAGCCATGACCGACGAGCCTGCCGCGTCTGGCTCGATGGCGGAACTGGTCGCCGCCGCTGAAGCGGAAGGCATGCTCACCACCATCGCTTTGCCGCCCGATTGGTGCAATTACGGCGGAGTGATCGATGCCTTCAAAGCCAAGTATCCGAAGATCTCGGTCAACGAATTGAACCCCGATGCCGGCTCCGCGGATGAGATCGAAGCGATCAAAGCCAATAAAGATAACACGGGTCCCCAAGCTCCGGACGTGATTGATGTTGGTCTTGGTTTCGGTCCATCCTCCAAAGCGGAAGGATTGCTCCAACCCTACAAAGTGTCCACATGGGATAGTATTCCCGATGGCGCTAAAGACGCCGATGGGTATTGGTACGGCGACTATTATGGCGTGATGGCGTTCCTCGTGAACACCGATGTTCAGCCGGATGTTCCGCAGGATTGGGCTGACTTGCTCGACCCGAAATATAAGGGTCAGATCGCGTTGTCTGGCGATCCCCGCGCCTCCAGCCAGGCGATCCAAGCCGTCCATGCCGCCGCGTTGGCGAACGGCGGTTCGCTGGATAATGCTCAGCCCGGATTGGATTTCTTTGCGAAATTGAACTCGGCTGGAAACCTTATCCCGTTGATCGCGAACAATGGTTTGGTTGCCACTGGCGAAATCCCGGTCCGCATCACGTGGGACTACAATGCTCTCTCCGCCATTGACTCGTTCGAAGGCAACCCCAAGGCTACTGTTGTGATCCCTACCTCGGGACGCTTCGCCGGGATCTATATTCAGGCGATCAGCGCGTATGCCCCTCACCCGAACGCGGCAAAACTTTGGATGGAATTCTTGTATTCGGATGAAGGACAGCTTCTGTGGATGCAAGGCTACTGCCACCCGATCCGCGAGGCAGATATGCGCGCTCGCGGCGTGATCCCTCAAGATTTGCTGGATAAACTCCCCGATGTTACGGGCGCGGTCTTCCCATCGCTGGATCAACTCGATACGGCTAAAGCGTTGATCACCGGTAACTGGGATTCAGCAGTCGGCGCGGATGTGAAAGCCGCTCCATAAAGATTAATTGATTGAAGAATAGCGAGACCCTGTCTGATGGCAGGGTCTCGCTACAACAAGGCTTGCCCGAGGAGTTGTATCAATGGCGCAGACCGCTATGATTCTCAAAAAGAACAACGGGGGTACAACGAATTGGCGGACGTGGCTTGGGGTTGCCCCGTTCTTGTTGTTCGCTGTGCTTTTCCTTTTCCTGCCCTCTCTGCGTCTCTTTACAGCAAGTTTCACCGACACAGACGGTAATTTCACCTTAAGCAATATCATACAGTTATTTTCAGAACCGTTTATCGTCAATGCCTATAAGTTGAGCATCCAGATCAGCGCGGTGACCGCTCTCGGCGGAGGCTTATTGGGATTTTTGATGGCGTACGCGGTGACGGTGGGGGGCTTGCCGAAATCCATCCGCTCGGTTCTCATTACCTTTTCGGGAGTCGCCTCCAACTTTGCAGGCGTCCCGCTTGCGTTTGCCTTCGTTGCGACACTGGGGCGGCAAGGATTCATAACGCACATTCTTAGGGATTATCTCGGTCTTAATATTTACGATGCCGGGTTCAATTTATATAGTTTTGCCGGCTTGAGTCTCGTGTACATGTACTTCCAATTCCCGCTCATGGTGTTGATCATGGCGCCGGCGTTGGATGGTTTGAAACGCGAATGGCGCGAAGCCGCGGAAAATCTCGGAGCCAGCGCCACGCAATACTGGTTAAGAGTAGCCATACCCGTTCTGTTGCCGTCCATCCTCGGCGCAATGATCCTTTTATTTGGAAACGCCTTCGGCGCGTATGCCACCGCTTACGCGCTTACGGGCGGAAGGATCGGCATCGTTACCATCCAGATCGGCGCGCAGATCCGCGGCGATGTGCTTTATAACCCAGGTCTCGGATACGCTATGGCGATCGGCATGGTGGTCATTATGGCGATCTCGCTCGCGGGTTATTCGTGGCTTCAAGCAAGAACCGAAAGGTGGTTGCGATGAACTTCTGGTCGCGCATTCGTAAGATTCCTTTCTTCAGTTGGTTTTGGCTCATCATTGGCGCCTTGTATTTTATTTTGCCTTTGCTCGCCACCTTTGAATTCTCGCTGAGTTGGGATCCGCAGATCCCGTTTAAAGCATATCAACGCGCCTTCGAGGATAAAGATTTTTGGGAGACCTTTATATTTTCAAATGTTCTTGCCCTGGCGACCATCATTTTCAGCATCATCCTGATCGTTCCGACCGCTTACTGGATCCGTCTCCGCCTGCCCGAAGCGCGCCGCATCGTGGAGTTCATCACCTTGATGCCATTCGTCGTGCCGGCGATCATCCTCGTCTTTGGCTTGATCCGAATTTACAGCACGCCGGTGACGGTTCCCTTTACAGATATTCGATTAATGCAGCCATTGACCCAATTTAAAATAGGAACGGAAATTCTGATCGTGGCGGGCTACATGGTGCTTGCCATGCCGTACATGTACCGCTCTGTGGATACCGGGATGCGCACAGTGGATATTCGCACGCTGACGGAGGCGGCTCAAAGCCTCGGGGCGAACTGGTACACCATCATCGTTCGGATCATCCTCCCGAACATTCGCTCCGCGTTATTGAGCGGCGCGTTGTTGACCTTTGCCATCGTGGTCGGCGAAGTGACCCTCGCGTCATTTCTCGGAGTGGACGCGTTTGGTCCCTACTTGTTCTTGTTGGGGCAACATCGCGCCTATGAACCCGCCGCGCTATCGTTTGTCACTTTTCTGCTCACCTGGCTGGCAATGGGACTGATCCAATTATTCACCGGCGGACAAGGTCAAGCCGCTGGCGCGCACTAACAAATCGCGAATCGGAGAATTCGAATGGCGTATCTATCCTTGAATAATGTAATGAAACAATTTGGCGAAGCGGTGGTGGTTGACAATTTCAATCTGGAAATGGAAAAGGGGGAGTTTGTCTCGTTCCTGGGTCCGTCTGGGTGTGGGAAGACCACCACTTTGCGGATGATCGCCGGGTTTGAACTCCCAACCTCCGGTAAGATCACCCTCGACGGCGTGGACATCACCGACAAAGCGCCCAACCAACGTAACGTGGGAATGATCTTCCAGTCGTATGCGCTTTTCCCGAACATGAACGTCGCGCAAAATATTGGTTTCGGTTTGAAAATTCGTAAAATGGCGGATGAGGAAGCCAAAAGCCGCGTGGATGAAATGCTCAGCCTGGTGAACCTTCAGGAGCACGCGAAAAAATTCCCTTACCAACTTTCAGGCGGACAGCAACAACGTGTCTCGCTCGCGCGCGCGCTTGCCATCCGTCCCGAAGTTCTTCTGCTCGATGAGCCTCTCTCCGCGCTGGATGCGAAGATTCGCGTTTCGCTTCGACAGGAGATCCGCGCGATCCAAAAGCGTTTAGGCATCACGGCTATCTTCGTTACACACGATCAGGAAGAAGCGTTATCCATTTCAGATCGAATCGTTGTGATGAACGTCGGCGAGATGGAACAAGTCGGCACGCCGTTTGAGATCTACAACTTCCCTAAGACGCAATTCGTGGCGAACTTTGTCGGCTCGCTCAACAACGCCGACGCCGAAGTGGTTGACCCCGCGAACGGAATCCTTGCGATGGACGGCGTCCACTTCAAAACCGCCGAGGATGATTTCTCAAGCCGCAAGAAAGGCGACAAGGTCAAAATTTCCGTGCGACCCGAGCGTTTCAGTTTTGCAGTCGAGCCGAAGAAGGATAATGTCATTGATTGCACCATCGAAAGCATTACTTTTCTCGGCGCGGTTGTGCGCATCCAGATCAAGATCGGCAACACCAACTTCAACATGGACACGTTCAACAATCCGTTCCTTGAACTCCCCGCCATCGGCGCGAAGGAGCAAGTGATGTGTTCGAAGGAAGCAGTGTTGGTTCTCTGAGAGAAAACACAAACACAAGTAAACAGGTAAACAAGTGGAGACACGGGTTTACCTGTTTCCATTATTGAGACCACTATGTCTGTCATTGATGAAGTTGTCACAAAAATTCCCGAATGGAACGGCAAGAATATTTCCATCACGCCACTCTCTGGCGGACTGACCAACTCCAATTTCAAAGTGGAAGTGGATGGCACGCCATATTTCGTCCGCGTGCCTGGTGCAAGCACCGAACTCCTCGCAATTGATCGCGCTAACGAATATCACAACACCAAAGCCGCGTCCGAGGCGGGAGTTGCGCCGAAGATTTTTTTTCATCTGCCCGAATACAATGTGATGGTGATCGAATTTCTGAACGGTAAAACGATGTCGAAGGATTCGCTCAATGAGTCGGGACAACCGACGCGCATGGCGCAAGCCATCAAGCGACTCCACGCGGGCGAACGCTTCTTGCTGGATTTCAATATGTTCCGCCTCACGGAATATTATCTCAGCCTCTGCCGTGACCGCGCCATCAAAATCCCCGATGGATACAGGGAACGTATGTTAACCGTCAGCGCGATAGAAGAAGCAATGAATGTCAAACCGCTTGCAACCGTTCCCTGCAACAATGACCTGCTCGCCGAAAACTACATTGACGACGGGAATCAACTCTGGCTCATTGACTACGAATACAGCGGCAACAACGACCCAACATTTGAATTAGGCAACACCTGTCAGGAAATGCAATTCTCCGATTCTCAAATCTCAGAAGTATGTGCCGCGTACTTCGGCGAAGCGACTCCCGCCATGATTGCCCGTATGAAACTCAACATGATCATGTCCGATGTTGGCTGGGGCTTGTGGGCGGCGATCCAGGCGAACATCTCCACCATTGACTTCGACTTCTGGGGCTGGGCAATCGAACGCTGGGGCAGGGCGGAGGAGAAAATGGATTCAGGAGAGTTTGAGGGGTGGCTGAGTGAGGCAGCCAAGTAGACACGTATACAAGTAAACAAGTAGGCAGGTAAACAGGTAAACACGTGTGTACTTGTCTACCTGTGTACTTGTGTACGGCGACTGAAAGGAGACACCATGACCGAACGAATCCCTCGCTACCAATCCCCTGGCATAAAAGGCAAACGTGGCTTTGAAGATTTGGAGTGTTACCAACTCGCGGTGGAGGTGGTGGCGAAAGTTCATGCGTTTGCGAAGACTTTACCGCCCGACGAAAAGTTCGATATGTATGCCCAAATCAGGCGCGCCTCAAAGAATGTAACTGGCAACATCGGTGAGGCTTACGGACGTTATCATTACCTTGACAGTCTGCACTACTATTCGATTGCGCGCGGAGAACTGAACGAAACGCTGGCAAGGCTGATTGACGCCCGTGTTTTAAAATATATCAATCAACCCGAATTTGAATCGCTCTACAATCTCATCCGCAAAGCGGAACAGACTCTCAACGGTTACATGACTTACGTCCGCCGTCAGCGTGCGGGTGCGGCGGAATATGGGGATCGGAAAGTAAAAGAAGACCCAGTAGATTATGAAGTAAACTCATTTGAGGAAGATGGGAACGTAAGCAAGTAGACACGTAGACAAGTAAACACGGAAGCAAGTCTGACCTGTGTACGTGTTTACCTGTCTACCTGTGTACCTGCATAACACCCATAGGAGACCATATGAAAGAAACCGCAGAGATCGTCGTCATCGGCGGCGGCATTTACGGAACGAGCGTTGCATACCATTTACATAAACTCGGCAAGCGCGATATTGTCCTTCTCGAAAAAGGCGATATCGCCAGCGGAGAATCGTCTCATGCGGCGGGAGTGGTGACGCAATTCGCCACGTCCAAGACGATGATGTCGTTCCGCAAATATTCCATCGAGTTGTGGAGCGAACTCGGGTTCTTTCACCACGTTGGGAGTTTGAGGGTGGCGTCCAGCGCGGACCAGCTCAAAGAGTTGGAAAGAAGCGTGAGTCGGGCGAAGGCGATCGGCATGGAGGTGGAGATCATCTCCCCAGCCGAAGCCGTCAAAGTCATGCCGCAGATCACAGACAAAGATCTCTACGGCGCGATCTATCTTCCGCGCGATGGTCATCTTTCACCGTACGACACAACGACGGGGTTGGCGCGCATCATCAAAGAGATGGGCGTGGAGGTCAACACGAACACGCGCGTCACGGGACTCGAACTTTCGCCGCGCGGAGAAATCCAGGCGGTGATCACCGATAAAGGCGCGATCAAAACGAATCTTGTTATCAACGCGGCTGGTATGTGGGCGCCGCGACTCGCCGCGATGGTGGGCGTGCCTCTACCGACCACGCCCGTTGACCATCAACACATCACGCTCAAAGCGGTGACTGGGCATGAGTTCCCGAAGAACACGCCGTGTTTGCGCGACCCCGATAATTTGGTGTACATGCGCGAAGAGCAGGGCGGACTCGTGATCGGCGGCTATGAACCGAACCCGCCCGCGCGTTGGATTGACGGAACGCCGTGGGAACATGGCAACGCGACACTGCCGCATTCGTATCAACGATTTGAAATGTTGCTTGAGGGCGCGATCCGCCGCATCCCATTTTTGAAAGACGCGGGCATCATAGACATCACGTGTCATCCTGGTGCGTACACACCCGATTGCCAACCGATGCTCGGACCCGTCGCTGGCGCGCGCGGCATGTGGATGCTGGCGGGCATGTCGCTTAATGGATATGGCGGCGCGGGCGGCATGGGCAAATTGCTCGCCGAATGGATCGTCGAAGGCGAAGCGCCGATGGACGTCAACGCGTATCGCGCCACGCGCTTCGGAAATTATTTCACTGATCCGCAATACGCCGCCGAGCGCACGGTCGAGAGCGTGAAATATTATTACGCGCTTCGTTTCCCCAACGATGAAAATGAAGCCGCGCGTCCGCATCGCATGAGTCCCGTTTATCATCGCACGCAGGAACTCGGCGCGGTCTTCGGCGAAAAATTCGGATGGGAGCGAGCGCTGTATTATTCGCCCGATAAAAAATGGCGGCGCGCGGGCGCGGATCAAAAAATGTGGGGCTGGAACAAGCCTCCGTATTTCGAGCGCGTCGGCGAAGAACATAAAGCCACGCGCGAACGCGCCACGTTGTTCGATCTCACGTCGTTCGGCAAAATTGAAATCACTGGACGCGATGCGTTGAAACTTTTACAACGCGTGGCAGATTCGAATGTGGATAAACCCGTCGGCAGTACCACCTACACTCAATTTCTCAACACGCGCGGCGGCGTCGAAGCCGATGTCACTGTGGCGCGCATCGAGCCAAATAAATTTTGGGTTGTCACGGGTTCGGGATTTATCGCCAACGATCTGGCATGGCTTCAAATGCACACGCAAGATGATGACGACGTGACTCTGCGCGACATCACAACGGATTGGGCGACACTCGCGTTGATGGGACCAAAGTCCCGCTCGGTTCTTTCCAAGGTGACAGTTGGCTCAGTTTCCAACGAGGCTTTTCCCTATCTGACAGCGCGCTTCCTCACGATCAACGGAGTCAAAGTCTGGGCGCAGAGAGTCAGTTACGTGGGCGAACTCGGCTGGGAGTTATACGTCCCAAACCATCGCGCCTCAATGGTCTGGGACTTGTTGATGCACGCGGGCAAAGGCTTCGGCATGGAGGTCGGCGGCTACAAAGCGATGGATTCCCTCCGCCTCGAAAAAGCCTACCGCTACTACACAACGGACGTGACCCAACTCGAAACTCCTTTTGAAGCGGGCTTGGGATTCTGCGTCAACTTCGATAAAGGGGAATTTATCGGCAAGTCCGCATTACTTGAAAAGAAAGGAAAGGGCTTCGCCACAAAATTGTGCACACTGGTTTTAGACGGCGAAGACTTCACCCAAATCTACGGCGGCGAAGCGATCTACCACGAAGGCAAAGTATTGACGCGCGTGAGGAGTGGGGGATACGGCTACACCGTCAAGAAAAATATCCTGCTCGCCTATCTGCCGCTCGAATTGGCAAAAGTTGGCACACGTGTAGATGTCGAGTTAATCGAAGGTATGCGAGTCGCGGAGGTGACCGCGTCTGTGTTGTATGACCCGAAAAGCGAGAAGTTGAAGGCGTAATTTACCCTGTGCTATACTTTGACCATGAAGAAAACGAACTCTTCCAAGCCTCGCAAAGTCCGAGAAACAAAAGCGGAATATCGCGTTCGCGGCGAGAAGGAGTCGCGCATGACCTTGATCGAGCAAATTCAGAAACGCCTGCTGAAATTATCGCCTGATAAGCAACGTGAGGTGCTTGATTTCGTCGCGTTCCTGCAATTGCGTTCACCCAAATCGTCAGAGCCAGTAACGGATCTTAAGCGGGGTGAGCGAATTAAAGACTTATTGAATCAATTGGCAAAAACAAAAGCCTTTTCAGATATAACCGACCCTGTCGCATGGCAAAGAAACACGCGCGAAGATAGACCTTTGCCTGGACGCGTCACATGATCCTTGCCGACAGCAATCTCGTCATTTACGTCGCGTCGGGGAAATATCCCGATCTGAATAAATGGTTTGTAATGAAGGAACCTGTCGTCTCTGCTGTGACATTGTTGGAGGTGTTGGGATATCATAAACTCGAAGCGAATGAAAAGAACATTTTGCAAAATTTATTTGCCGAATTGAATGTGATTTATCCTTCTGCTGAAGTATTCCAAAAAGCAATTGAACTACGCCAACGGCGTAACGTTTCGATAGGCGATGCGCTGATAGCTTCCACAGCGTTGGTTCATCACTTTGCCCTCGCCACGCACAATACATCTGATTTTGACTGGGTTGATGGTTTGGAATTGACCGATCCGCTTGGAGAAACTTCATCTTGAACGCATCATGGTTTGCATGTCGCGGAGGTGTCCGCGTCCGTGTTGCATGATCCGAGGAGTGAGAAACTGAAAGCATAAATTCTTTGCCACGGATCTCACTGATTCGCACGGATTTTTAAAGAATACACCGTGAAAATTCGTGTAATCCGTGGCTGATGTTTTAATTGCCGTTCTCATGGGCAATGAAGTTGTATAATACTCCCATGCCAAAATCCCCTCCTGAATACGTCGGCTTTGGGATGCTGACGCCCGTTGAGATCATGGTGCTCGAGAAATTGCCGAGGCACAACACAGGCGCGATCGTGACCGAGGTCAACGAGTTTGTGTTCGACGATGCCGCGATCGTGGCGTGTTTGTTGCGCCAGTGGGACGTGTCCGCGGGGATGATCGGCACAGCCGTCGGCGACGATGAACGCGGGCGCGCGCTTGCCAAGCGGTTGAAGGATTGGGGGGTGCAGGGCAAGGTGAGATTCACGAAGGAATACAAAACTCCACTCGAGGTAAACGTCTCAGACCGCAAAGGCGCGCGGACGTATTTCTGGCAGCGCACGCCTCAAATCCTGGCGACGCTTGATTCGGCTGACCTAAGATTGATGCGCGGCTCGAGAGTCCTCTACGTGGATTGGTATGATGGGGATCACGTCCTCCGCGCAATGGATGAAGCCAACCGACTCAATGTCCCTGTGTTTGTGAATCTCGAGCATGGACATAAAGACCCTGATATTTTAAAACAATATGCGAAGCGAGCCACATTTTGTCAGGCAGTGACGGATGCCGCGCAACTCGGCGGCAAACGAGCGCTGATCGGCACAGCGAGAAAATTATTGAAATCGGGAATCGAAACGGCCATCATCACACTTGCCAAAGGCGGATGCCTCGTGGCGCGAGGGGATGAGATCTTGCGCGTGTTCGCTCCCCAAGTCAAAGCCGTGGACGCGTGCGGGGCAGGGGCGACTTTTTCCGCAGGCTTCATTTATGGTCATCTCAAAAATTGGAACCTTGAACAGTCCGCGCGGTTTGCGACAGCCGCCGCAACGTTGAAAGTCACACGCGCGGGATTGCGGATGTTTTCAGTTGCTGAAATTCTAGAACTGGCAAATACATTAAAGGTCGAACATTGGGCGTTCAAGAACAATCGCTTCGAGATCCTTGATAGGATCATGAATATCCCGAGGCAGGTGGCAGTGCAAAGTCAACGCGCGCAAGCAAGACTCCTGCGTGAACTAAAGATTCCCGCGCGAAATGCTCATCGTAATCCGCACCCACACATGAAAGAGAAAAGAAAGACGGTGTAAATTTCATTCAAACTCTGTTGGTCTCGGTACGGCGGACAAACACCGCCTACTCGACCAACGATGAATATTTGAAAATGAGGATGTATTCATGTCATTCGCTGAACTTCTTACGCAAGAACAGATTCAAAAAATTCATGAAGCCTCTTTGGAAATTCTTCAAGAGACAGGATTCAAAGTCCGCTATGCGCCTGCGCGGGAATTGTTCGCCAAGCATGGATGTTCGGTGGACGGCGAGCGAGTCAAGTTTCCGCGCGAGGTGATCGAGAAATATCGAAAGATGGCGCCGCCGTCGTTCACCTTCCATGCGCGCGACCCGAAATTCGATAGGACGATTCCGCGCGACAGCCCCGTCATCGTGACGGCGAGTTCGGCTCCAGACATCATTGACCCAGTCACAGGTCACGAACGACGCGCTGAGTCTGCCGACATTGCCCGCATCGCGCATCTCATCAACGAACTGCCAGGCTACGATATGTTCTCCATCTCCACGCTGGCAGACGACGCGCCGAAAGATCAATTCACCATCTCCCGTTTGTATCCTGCGCTGAAATATTGTCTCAAACCCATCCGCGCGACGACGACCGATCACAAAGACACGCTGGCGATGATGGAGATGGCGTACATTGTTGCGGGCGGGGAAGAAGCGTACAAAGAGCATCCGTTCCTCACGCATCATTATTGCCCGACGGTTTCGCCGCTTTCGATGGATGTGCTTTCTACTGAAAACGTGATGTACTTTGCGGGCGAGGGCTTGCCTGTTTACCCGACAATCGTGCCGAATGCGGGACTCACATCGCCGATGTCCATGGCGGGGACATTGGTGCAGGGCAACGCGGAATATCTCGCCACTGTCACGTTGATGCAAATGGTGAAAGAAGGCACGCCGACGATCTATGCCACGCTCGCAACGGTGGCGGATATGCGTTCGGGCGCGTACACATCGGGCGCGATCGAGTGCGGAATGTTGCACATGGCGTTCGCGCAACTCGCGCGTTTCTACAATGTGCCGTGCGGCGGCTATGTCGGGCTGACAAATTCAAAATTGAATGATGCGCAATCAGGCTACGAAACGGGCATGTCTGGCATGGGCGGTATCGTCGGCGGCATGGACATGTTCAACATCGGCGGATTGATCGACGCGTTGAAAACTTTCGACTTTGCCAAAGCGGTGATTGACGATGAAGTGGCGCAGATGTTGAAGCGCGTCAAACGCGGCATCTCGTTCAGCGATGAAGACCTCGCGGTTGACCTCATCAAAGAGATCGGTCCCGGCGGTTCGTTCATCGTTGCCAAGCACACGATCAGCCGCATGAAGACCGAAGCGGTGATGACAAAAATCGCAGACCGCGATGCGCGGACCGCTTGGGAGAGAAAAGGCGCGTTGGACATCCATGCCCGCGCGATGAATAAAGTGAAAGAAATTATGTCGAAGAATCCTGAGCCGTTGATCACGCCTGAGGTGGATGAGAAACTCCGCGCGGCGTTCCCCGGTCTGGTGGCGGGTGAGTTGGCGGCGATTCAATAACGTTCATGATGCAGTTCAACTGCATCACGAACGGTAATGCTGTGAACAGTAGCGCCGACTTAAGCCGGCGCTACGGAGAAAATAATGTCACGCAGAATCCGAATCTTATTAGGCGTCCTTCTTCTTGCGGTTTCCCTCACGCTTTTGATCTGGGGATTCATGCCGTCGCGCCGCGAAATTCGGACTCAGCCGATCACGCCGAATGAAATGCAGTTGCCGTATCTCTTTGAATCTGTTTCATGAAAACTTCTGCGTTTTTCCCACGTATATTTTTGGTGTTGTTGATCACGCTGATGATTGTCGCCTGCGGGGCTACGTCTTCGGCGGCGCCTGAACCGCCGGCGTCAACTGAAATAACGTCCGAAGGCGCGGAGGAACCGCCAGCCGAGGAGTTGCCTCCAACTCAGTCTGTGACGCTGCTCGCGACCCCGACGGCTTTGCCAAACACCGGCGGAGGGGATTCGGTCAGTCCGCCATCGCAACCGTCGATTCCTGAGCGGCGACGGCTTACGCTCGAATTCCCGCCTCAGATCCGCGCGGGGGATTCGGATATTGTCCGCCTCACGCTCGAGGTGGATGACCTCGGCAACATCACGCCGACGGCGGAGGTCGGCGGAAATGTTGTCACTGGCGAAACGGTCGAAATTCCCAACTTATATGAAACGCATAATGTGATCGCCGAAGCGCGGTTCGACATCGCTGGGATGCAAGTCTCGCCGCCTGGACTCACAAGCCAGCCTCTCGCGCAAGGGGAGTCTGTTTCATTTTATTGGAGCATTCGCCCCGATGGAGTCGGCGTCTATCGCGG
>CAYWCN010000016.1:0-50005 GCA_964456775.1 uncultured Anaerolinea sp. | reverse complement strand
TTCGCGTGCGCGTCCTGCCACCATTCCCAAATTTCAAATGCGGCGGTCTTCTTCCCCTCCGCGGTGAACGGATTGTAGCCTGTGTTGCGGCAATACCATCCGAACTCGTCCGCGCATTTCACAGTGAGGTCGAACGCGTCGTCGTACGAGCCGTCTACCAAAATCACTTTCGCGCCGAAGATGAGCAGTTGCGCCACCTTCGCTTGCGGGGCGGACTTCGGCGCAAAGATGATGGACTTTTGCCCAGCCGAGGCAGACATCCCTGCGAGAGCCGCGCCGGCGTTCCCCGTCGAAGCGGTGACCACGATCTCCGCTCCGATCTCATGCGCGCGAGTCACAACGATGGCGCTGGCGCGATCTTTGAACGAAGCGGTGGGGTTGCGCGACTCGTCCTTTAGCCACAGGTTTTGCAATCCGTATTTTTTCGCGAGGGAATCCAACTTGAAAACAGGAGTCCCGCCCGCCACGTGAAGCGGGGTCGAATCGCCTTCAGGCTCGCCGACCGGCAGGAGAGGCAAATATCGCCACAGCGACGGGTCGTTGCGCGAAAGGAGGTCTTCGGGCTGATATTTGGTCTTGATGGAATCGTAATCGAGCGTCACATCCAAATTGCCGTCGTCTTTGGGGCAAGTGTACGCAACTTCGGTGGGAGCATATTCCGTTCCGCACAGCGAACAGCGGTAGCCGAGGAATTTATCCATGCGTTGATTTTACCCGATAGACGCAAAAGACCTGACATGTCTCACCCGCGCCGCCGTTGACGATGACCCACGCGTGGACAAAGACGCGAGTCCGTCAGACTTCTCCGAAGACATGTCAGGTCTCTTAACCAAAACGGACTCTCAGGCTGAAACCTTGAGAGTCCTTATACAAAAAGGTGACAGTCACTTTAAAAGTGACTGTCACCTGACTCATTCAGCCTTGAAACCTTGAGAGTCCGTTTTTACTTTCCACTTTCTACTCCCCTTCCCTCTCCCAAATCTCCCGCGCAATGGACTCCTGATCCACGGGCAATCTATCCACCCTCACTCCCACCGCGTTGTAGATCGCATTCGTGATCGCGGGCGTGGTAGGGATACTGCAAATCTCGCCGACTCCCTTCGCGCCGTAGGGACCAGCCGCGGTAGGATGCTCTACAATAATGGACATGATCTTAGGCGTGAGCATAATCCCAGGGATGCGGTAACGCGCCAGACGGTCGGTGACCACGTAGCCATTAGCCATGATAAATTCTTCGGTGAGGGCGTTGCCGAGTCCCATCATCACGCCGCCTTCGACCTGTCCCTGCAAGCCCAGCGGATTGACCGCCATGCCCACGTCATTGGCAGAGATGACTCTCAGCACGCGCACTTCGCCCGTCAACTTGTTCACTTCCACTTCAGCGGCTTGGACTCCGAACGAGAAGGCAAAGTGCATGTCGCCGCCTGTTCCCAAAGGTTGTGTCTTCGGCGCTTCATATTTGTACAACGCGCGCGGATGTTGCCCCAGCGCTTTCATTTCTTTGGCGACTTCGGCATAGGTCATCGAGTGTCCGTTGGCGTGGACGATCCCATTTTCAAAACGGATCTGCTCAGGCTTGACGTCATATTTCTCGGCGAGTGTCGCAGTGATCGCATCTCGTAAAGTCTTCGCCGCATAACGTGACGCGTTCCCCGTCACGAACGTTTGACGCGACGCCGTTGTCGGACCTCCGTTCGGAGTCAAGTCCGTGTCCATCACCAACACGCGTACTTGACTCGGCTGGACAGCCATCTCTTCTGCGACAGTCAATTGCATGACGGACACGAGTCCCTGCCCCATTTCAGCGGATGAACTCCGCACTTCAAACATGCCGTTATCGTACAACTCAACCTCGGCATTGGAAATATCAGGCGCGCCGCCGCCAAGTCCCGTGTTTTTATACGCCGCCGCAAATCCCCACGCTCTCACAAGATTATTTGAACCGCTAAGACCGCGAGGGTCGCTAAGATTCTTTCCTCTTTCTTCTTTCTTTAAATTCTTCGCGTTCTTCGCGTCTTCGCGGTGAGAAACAATTCGCGGCTTGAACACATCTTTTTCAGACAAACCTGATACCTGACACATGGCGCTTGAAACCTTATCAATACACTCCATCAGTCCCACCGACTCGCGCAACTCCTGTCCCGTGTTCGTGATACTCCCGACATGCAGCGCATTGATGCGGCGAAGTTCAACAGGTTCGATGTTCAATTTTTCAGCGAGCATATCCATCATTGATTCGACCGCAAACGCAGACTGCGTGACTCCGAATCCACGGAACGCGCCGGCGGGCGGATTGTTGGTGTACATGGCGTAACAATCGGCGCGCACATTCGGCACATCATACGGACCCGCTGAGTGCGTGGTGGCGCGCGTCATCACTTTTTCACCGAGCGACGCGTACGCGCCCGTGTCGCCGTACAACTCAGACTCGCTCGCCACGATGCGCCCATCTTTCTTCGCGCCGATTCTGATTCGAATCTGCGTGGCATGCCGCTTCGGATGCACCAGCAAACTTTCATGCCGATCGAACAACAACTTCACGGGTCGCTTCGTCACGTCTGCCAGCATCGCCACGTGGATCTGCCCCATCACATCTTCCTTGCCGCCGAATCCGCCGCCCATCAACTGCCCGACAACGCGCACGCGCGACTCATCCCAGCCCATCACGCGCGCCACTTGCGTTCGGTCCTGATACGGAATTTGCGAACCGCAATAAATTTCCATTCGGAAACCTGACAGGTCTCCTAAAGACCTGTCAGGTTTTACTGGAACACCGATACTACATTCAGGTTCAATGAACGCGTGGTCATACGTCGGCGTGTGAAACGTATGTTCAAGGATCACATCCGCCTCGGCGAATCCTTTTTCCATATCGCCCTTGCGGACTTTGATGTGCTTGAGCAAATTTCCTTTTTCGTGGATCTGCGGAACTCCCTCCTCACGCGCCATCACGGGATTTGTGATCACGGTCTGCGGATCAAATTCCGCTTCAATCAACGCCGACGCCTGATTCGCAATCTCAAGCGTTTCCGCCGCTACAAGCGCGATCGCATCCCCCACATAGCGGACGCGTTCCCCGACTCCCACCATCACGGGCCAGTCATAGATGACCAGTCCATGATTGCGTTCAGCGGGAATATCTTCGGCGGTCAAAACTGCGACTACGCCTTTCAACGCTTTCGCTTTTGAAATATCAAGTCTCTTCAAGAATCCATGCGGGATCATCGCACGTTTTACTTTTGCGAATAGCATATTGTCGAAGACAAGGTCATCGGTGTAGATCGCTTTGCCATTGACCTTTTCGATTCCATCGGGCCGCAGATGCGTATGTCCCACCGATTTATGGACATGAATCGAATCAGGGACATTCGGCTTGCGAACAGGCTCGCCCGCCCGCAACGACTCCGCCGCGGCGAGAATGGAATTCTCAATCGTCGGATACCCCGCACAGCGGCAGAGCGTATCCTTCAACGCAAACCGCACCTCATCCCGCGTCGGGTTCGGATTCCGCTCGAGCAACGCATACGCCGTCATGATCTGCCCAGGGATGCAAAATCCGCACTGTACCGCGCCATGCTCCACGAAAGCTTGTTGCAATGGGTGAAGAGCATTTGAACCGCTAAGACCGCTAAGCTCGCTAAGGTTTTTTTCTTTTTCCTTCGCGTTCTTAGCGCGCTTCGCGGTAAATTCTTCTCCCAATCCCTCAATCGTCAACACCACCTTCCCCTCCGCCCGCTCAGCAGGATACATGCACGCCAGCACAGGCTCCCCATCCACAAGGATGGTACACGAGCCGCACTCAGCCTCGTCACAGCCGATCTTTGTCCCTGTGAGGCGCAGGCGATAACGAAACAGATCCGACAGCGTTTCATTCGGATTGGCTTCAAGGGTATGTTTGATACCATTAACTGTAAGAGAGATTTGGTTAGTCATGATTTACTTCCTGTTTTCATTGGGCTCATTTGATAATTTTGATCTACGAATCACAATTACTATTATCAAAACGAGAAGGATAACGCCTCCCGCAATTGCTGGTGAGAGGAACCATGGTAGAGGCAGAAATGGATAATATCTGCATGAGTTATTATGCGTTTCAACACTATTAGGAACATAATAACTACTGATTTCATAATTGATTCTTAGTTTTATCGCATACTGTTTCTCATCCAGCGTTATTGGAATAATTACATCTTGTGCATCAGGAGGTTGCACATCACTTGGACGGTTATCTCCAATTTTGTTGCGATGTTCAAAGTTACTAAAAATGTTATTGTTTACCCATATCGCGTCAAAGTCTTCATCATTATCAAGCCGAAAGGATATTTGAGTGCCAAGATCTTTAGCTTCCCTATTGAATCGCCCATAGAAAGATGAGTCTTTAGTGTTTATAAAAGTTAATTCATTTGATTGCGTTACAGTAGATGGCAGGTCTGTTTCAACAAAACTAAGCCTCTCAGTAAACCAAAGAGTTATAGGCGGAGGAGTGCACGCAAAAGCAATACTTGCCAAAAAACTGACAACTATAATTGCAATGAGGGCGGCAATACCAATCTTATGGAATGCCGTGTTCATTCTTGTATTTGTCATATTATCCTGCTCGCAACCAGCCAGTTTCAAGCGTATCCCCAAACAACCCGCTGACAATATGCCTGCGATAGTCCGCGCTGGCGCAATTCATTTCACCGACTCCTGATATTCCCTCACCGCCTTACGCGTCGTGTACCAATTCCGTCCACGTTTGATGGCTTCGATGCGACCTTGGCGCGCGAGCAGGGAAAGATATTCCTGTGTGTACGTTGTCCCTTCGACGGCTTGGGAGAGGAGAATCCAATGCTCATTGGGTGAGGGACGTTTTACTTTTGGAGTACAGGCTTCCAAATAGAGGGTGAGACTGTGGTCAACTGCGCGGCCAACAAAATTGACCAGCGAGTCGCTTTTCCCCGCATCGGCTTGCATAAGGATTTGATAATATTGCTTGCGGTTAACTCGCAAAATGACAGCGGGCGGATAACCTTGTTTGAACAGGATCAGGTTCATCACCAATCTTGCCGTGCGACCGTTGCCATCCACGAAGGGATGAATCGCGACCAAACGATGATGCGCCCGCGCGGCAAGTTCAACGGGATGGATTTTCTTTTCGGAAGATTTCAGCCAGTCGCCCCATTCCGTCATGCGCTGTGGGATCTCCCATGATTTGGGCGGAATGTGTTTCGCGCCCGCAATGCGGACTTCGGTTTTTCGGTATTGCCCCGCATTTGCGTCGTCAATTTGGGAGAGGACAAGTTTGTGTATCTGCCTCACATGGGAAGGCGTAATGCGTTCGTCCTTTTGCGCGAGCGCCTCTACATAGTCAATGGCGTCTTTATGGTTGGTAACTTCAAAATGCTCACGCAGAGATTTGCCGCCAATGGTTAATCCTGTTTCAAGGATCAGTTGTGTCTCGCGCAGTGTCATCGTACTGCCTTCAATTGCATTTGAGTTGTAAATCCATTCCACAGTGAACTGCTCTTTGAGTCGGTTCACGGTTGCGGCAGGAAGCGGTCGCAGGGAATCTAATTTGGCTTTCTTTTCTTCAATGCGGGTTAGCAGACGGGAACTGAGCACGAGTATCATCCTTCACGTATCGGTATCGGATAACCTATTTTATCACCTATCCGATACTCGCCCTCTCCCACGCGGACTCAAGCGTATCCCCGAACAACCCGCTGACGATATGCTTGCGATACTCCGCGCCTGCTCTCCTCGCGCTGGTGCGGAATTGGGCTTGGGCGAGCAAAGCCTCAAGCGCGGATTCGAATGTCGCTTCCGTGAGAGCTCCCCCACGCAAAACATCTTCGGCTTGCGTGGCGCGGAAGGGAGTCCCGCCGCCGGGACCGACGGAGATGCGGATGTCTTTGATGGTGTCGTTCGCGCGTTCGAGCCAGACAGCGCAATTCAAGATGGGGAGCGCGACTCCTTGCGGGCGCATGATGCGTTGGAAGCAGGAGGAGGTTCGTGAGACCTCCGAGTTCTTGGAGAACTCGGAGGTCTTGATGTAGAAGCCGACGATGAGTTCTTCGCCGTGTTTGAGGGAGGATTTGCCGGGACCCGCAAATAAATCTTTGAAAGGGATTCGACGAGTGGTTGCGCTTCGACTGCGCTCGTTGTCACTCGCTCCGCTCAGCGAGGCAATTTCGGCTTGCACATCTAATGCCAACAATGCAATCGTCCCATCGGCGGCGGGGAGGGCGTGGGCGACGTTGCCTCCGAGGGTGGCGACGTTGCGGACTTGCGGACCGGCGATCAAGTTGCAGGCTTCGGTCAAAGCCTCCGCATGGCGGACAGTTAGAGGGTCCAGAATGATGCGGTTGACCGGGACGGCGGCGCCGACGAAGAGTTCATCCCCGCGCTGTTCGAGGAGAGTCAGCTCATGAATGGAATTCACATCCAATAAAGTTTGGACGGGAGAATGTCTGCCTTGTTCAAGATCAAGAAGTAGATCGGTTCCGCCCGCGATGGGGATGACGGGACGCGGAGCGTTGGCAAGCGCGTCTAGGGCTTCGGATAATTTTTTGGGGCGAAGATAGTTTTGCCAGAGAGTCATAATTGTGGGGCGCAAGATGGCATCTTGCGCTACTTCCCGCGTTCTCCGCGAATGTACGGGACGCCCAACGCGGCGGGCGCGCCGAGACGTTTGCGGATCGATTCGCGCGAGCCGATCACCAGCACGATGACCGTGAACGCGTAGGGGATCATTTGCAAAAAGAAACCGAGGTAGGAGTTGTAGTAAAAAGGATTGTCAAAACCGAGCAACGTAAGCGGACCTTGAATGTCGAGGATGAGACGGCGGAGAGCGCCGAACGCGTACGAGCCGATCGCCGCGCGGATGGGATCCCACTGCGCGAAGATGACGAGTCCCACCGCGATCCAACCCTGCCCGCCCGTCGTCAATTCGCTGAACCAGCCGGGCGCGACCGCCAGACTGATGGACGCGCCGCCAAGCCCCGCGAGCATTCCGCCGACGAAGACGTACGCGTAACGCAAACGAAAAACGTTGATGCCAAGCGCATCCGCCGCTGAGGGATACTCACCCACTGCGCGAAGATGCAAGCCTGGGCGGGTGTGGTTGATGTAATACCACGCAAGCGGAGTGAGCAAATATCCGATGTACACTAACACGCTTTGGTTGGTAAAGAAGATCGGACCGATGATCGGGATGAGTGAAAGCAGCGGGATGGAAAAACTCGGCATGAGCGAAACCGTCCCCGCCTTGCTCAAGCCTTCGCCTAACACGAGACTGATGCCCGCGCCGACGAGCGTGAGCGCAAGCCCGCTCACCACTTGATCCGCTTGCAGGGTGATGGAAATGAACGCGTGGATCTGACTCAGCAAGCCCGCCACGATCATCGCGGCAAGCACGCCGATCCATGGGTTGCCGGTGGCGATGGTCGTACTGAAGGCGGTCATCGCGCCGATCAACATCATACCTTCGACTCCAAGGTTCAGCACGCCGGAACGTTCGGCAAGCACCTCTCCCAATGTGGCAAAGAGCAGCACCGTCCCGCTGGCGACGCCTGCTTGAAGAATAATGATGGGATCCATAAATGATTTCTCCGATGATTCCTGACTCAAACCTTTTTAACCACAAAGGGCACAAAGAGACACGAAGGAATAAGATTTAAAACCTTTGCGTTCTTCGCGTCTTCGCGGTTAAAGAAATTATTCCTCTTCACCCTTCACAAAACGGACTCGATACCGCAATAAAAAATCGCTCGCGATCAAACACACGAGGATGATTCCCTGGATCATTTTCGGGATACCCGAAGGCTGGATCTCGCGTCCCGCCAGGATCAACGCGCCGAACAGGATCGAAACGACGATGATCGCCAGCGGATTCAACTTCGCCAGCCACGCCACGATGATGCCGGTAAAGCCGTATCCCGCGTTCAGAGGAGAAGTTTGCAAGCGGCGGACGACGCCTGATACTTCGCTCATGCCGCCCAGTCCAGCGAGCGCGCCCGAAAGCGCCATCACAA
The DNA here is from genome assembly GCA_964456775.1 of uncultured Anaerolinea sp. Taxonomy (GTDB): domain Bacteria; phylum Chloroflexota; class Anaerolineae; order Anaerolineales; family Villigracilaceae; genus Defluviilinea. The sequence continues at coordinate 41,990 of CAYWCN010000016.1, read as the reverse complement.
GAATCGTGTTCTTCACGATGTTCACCCCGGCATATTTCGCGGCGTGAGGATTATCGCCGATCAAGCGGATCTCGTATCCCCAGCGGCTCCGATACACGATGAACCACAAAACAATTGCCGCCGCGATGCCGAACAACAGACCGGCGTGTGTGGTAAGTCCGCGCAAAAATGGAAAGCTCGAAGCGTAATCCGACAGTCGCGGCAGGGACGCGTTCACAGGAAACTTCGGACTCATCTGAAAGCCGCCCTCGCTCCACGCGCCGAAGATCCAAAAGTTCACCCACGAGACCGCGATGTAATTCAACATCAACGAACTGATGATCTCATTCACATTGAACTTCGCCTTGAGATAGCCGGGGATCAATCCCCACAACGCGCCCATGCCCATCCCTGCCAGAGCCATCAACGGGATGAACATCCAGCGCGGCGATTCGGGCGCGAGAACCGGCGCAAGCACAATGGCGCTCGCGCCCCACGCGCCCATGATGAACTGCCCCTCCGCGCCAATATTCCACAACTTCATGCGGAACGCGATCGTGCAAGCCAGCGCGGTCAGAATGATCGGCGTCGCTTTCACGATCGTATCCGAAAGCACGCCGATGTTTCCGAACGACGCGCGCGCAATATAAAAATACGTAACGAACGGATTGCCTCCCACAGAGGCGATCACCACGCCGCCCAGAATTAAAGCGACCGCCACCGCGCCGAGCGAGATCAACAGTGATTCTTTTCTGGTCGGCTCATCGAGCCTCGGTTCGAGTTTGACGCGCCACCCGGTCCGTTTTTTCGTCAATGTGGATTCAGCCATGCGGCGCGGCTCCCTCGGTTTGGATTTGTTCCATCGGCGTGCCGGTCATCATCAGACCAATCGCTTCGATCAACCTTTCGTCTGGTTCGCCAGCGGACACTTTTACCTCGCCCATGATTCGTCCCTCGTAAATCACGTAGACGCGGTCGCTGAGCGCGAGCAATTCCTCCAACTCTTCCGAGATCAACAACACCGCCGCGTCTGCTTCGCGCTGGGTCAACAACAAACGATGGACTCCCTCGATCGCGCCCACATCCAATCCGCGCGTCGGCTGAACCGCCACCATAAAGTTTGGAGAGCCCGAAATCTCGCGCGCCAGAATGACGCGTTGAAGGTTGCCGCCGGAAAGCAGACGCACAGGCGTATCCACCGTCGGCACGATGATGTCGTACGCTTCCTTGAGTTGTTGCGCAAACTTCCCCGCCGCGTTCATGTCGATCATCGAACCCTTCGAGATGGGCGCCTTGCGATAATTTTTCATGATGACGTTATCGGTCACGCTCAGGTTGGGCGAACTGCCGACGTGTGTGCGATCCTCAGGCACATATGACATGCCGTGTTGAATTCCAAACAAAGTATCGCGGTTGCTGACCTTATCGCCGTTCAACATCACATCCCCTTGTTTGCACTTACGCAGACCCGCGATCACCTGCGACAACTCGACCTGACCGTTGCCAGCCACGCCCGCGATGCCGACGATCTCGCCCGCTCGCACGTGAAGCGAAAGTCCGCGCAAGGCGGGCAGACCTTTGTCGTTCTCCGCATGGACATCATTCACATCAAGGATGACTTTGCCCGCATCCTTCGGCTTTTTATCCACGAACAGCACTACTTCGCGTCCCACCATCATGCTAGCGAGTTCCTGTTTGCTCACGCCTTTGGCAGGGACTCCCGAAGCGGTCACCTTTCCGCGCCGTAACACGCTGACACGATCCGCGATGGAGGAAACCTCGTTCAATTTGTGGCTGATAAAGATCACCGATTTGCCTTGCGTAACCATCGAGCGCAACGTCTCGAATAACCCTTCAATTTCCTGCGGCGCGAGGACGGCAGTTGGCTCATCCATCACCAGCACATCCGCGCCGCGATATAGCATCTTCAATAATTCCACGCGCTGTTGCTCACCCACTGAAAGTTGCCAGATCTTCGCGCGCGGGTCAACTTTCAAACCATATTGATCTCCAAGATCAGAAATCTTTTTATCGTATTCGTTCAAACGCATGAGGAAACGCGGCTCATCCAGCCCGAGCAAAATATTCTCGGTCACCGTCTGCGAAGGGACAAGCATGAAATGCTGATGCACCATGCCGATCCCCGCTTTGATCGCATCGCGCGGAGAGGAAAACTCTAGGGTCTTACCTTTGACTTTGATAACACCGGCATCCTGTTTGTATAACCCCGCCAGCACACTCATCAACGTACTTTTGCCCGCGCCGTTCTCTCCCAACAAGGCATGGATCTCCCCCGCCCGCAATTCAAAATCCACGTGGTCGTTGGCAAGCACGCCGGGAAACCGTTTGACGATACCGCGCATTTCGACGACGAGGGGAGGCTGTTGCAAATCAGTTGTTGTGTTCGCGGTCACGGCATGCTCCGGAGAAATGTAAACAGGTAAACAAGGAAACACGCACACACGTGTCTACCTGTTTACCTGTCTACGTGTGTACCTGTGTACCTTTACCAAACGGGGCAGAACCTCACAGCCCTGCCCCGTCTATTTCAATTCGCTACTGCGGCAACTCAGCGGTGATGCCTTCAGCCCACCACTTCATACAGACCGGAATACTGCACGGCAGACCGAATTCAGGGAACGCATCGAGGTCAACTTGCTCGAGGCTCTGACCCGCAGGCAAAACAACATTGCCCTTGTTGTCGTTGATCGGTCCCTTGAACACGTCGAAGCGGGTGAACTCGCCAGCCAGCATCTTCGCAAGAGTATCGCGCACTTCCTGGATCACAGCCGGGTCGAGATCGGCAACGCCGGGGGTCAGTTCCTGACCTTCCATAAAGCCATACAGACCCAGCGAACCGGTTTCGGCGTCGAAGTAATCCCAGCCGGGAACGTACGTGCCGTCAATCACGCCCTTGGTGATGCGGGTGTATTCGGGACCCCAGATCCAATACGGCGCAGTGAGACAGCGCTCCACTTTGCACGAACCGTACCAATCGTAGGTCACGCCATACTTGCCTTTTTCCATCGCCACATCGGCAACGGCGGGCGTATCCGCGCCGGTGAACACAACATACGCGCCGGCATCGAACAACGAAGCCGCGGCTTCCTTCTCGATCACGGGATCATGCCAGGTGTTGATCCAGCGGATATCCATCGTGCATTCGGGGCAGGTCTTCCTCATGCCCAACGCAATGGCATTACCCAGGCGGATTTCTTCCGGGATTGGGAAGGTTGCCATATAACCGATCTTGGTCTGGCCGTCCTGCTTGGCGCGCGCGCCAGCCAGCATGCCAGCCAGATATTTCATATCTTCCATGGCGCCCATCAGGTTGCCGAAATTCGTCTGGTTCGACTTGATGCCGGTCAAATGGATGAACATCGCATCGGGGAACTCGCCAGCCACGATCTCCATCGGGTCGCCAAAGCCAAAGGACGTGCCGATGATCAAGTTGAAACCCTTGCGCGCCAACGCGCGGAACACCTGCTCCGAATCGGCGCCTTCCGGCACATTCTCGACGTACGCCACATTCGTGTTCGGCACGTTCTCTTTCACATACAGCAAACCTTCATAATGAGCCTGCGACCAGCCGCCGTCATCGTGCGGCCCGATCAAGACCATCGCGATATTGAATTTTCCGCTCTCGACCGCCGGGATCTGGAACCCTCCCACCTCTTCCACCTTTGGGGCGCAAGCCGAAAGTACGATCACCACTGCCAGCGCAATAACTGCGAGGCGTTTGAAAGTGTTACGCATATGCTTCTTCTCCTTGGGTATTGTCTGATAGGTCACAAAAAATTGGCTAACGATTGACGTTCCCGCGCGCCTCCTTTCATGATTTGTCATACAAATCGCAGGTGAAACTAACGTCGTCATATTGTAGAGCCAAACAAGGATTTAAATCAAGTGTGAATCTTACGGATTACAAGCGAGAATCGCCCGCGCTTCGGATAACGCCTCGCTTCGCTCCGACGTGGAGGCTGTCTCAGCCGCGACGCGTTCCCACAGCCGACAAAGGGGCGCGCCCATCAATTCTGATTCGTTGAACGACAGCATGGATAGTTCCACCGCGCGACTCCACTCCCCCGCGTGAGCATATGCCTCGATGAAAATGAATCGCTCCGACGGGTCGGCAGGATTCAAACCCTCGGCAAACGCGGCATCGCCCAACGACGCGACCTCATCCCACTGTTTGAATTGACGCGCCAAGTCCGCTTTTTGAAAATAAAAACACCATCCATGCTCTGGCTCGGGATAATACGGCTTCGGCATTTGTGCTGTTGACTCGGATGAGATCAACTCATAATTTGTCAGACGCGATGCAAAACGCATCAAACTTTGTTCGGGAATGGCACGGTTCACGCGATCAACATCAGGATCAAGAATCCGCATACAACCAGGTGGCATGAAATACACAGCCAATACTTGCGATGTGCTTCCGTGAAATTGTCCTGCTAAATACTCAGTGAAGATAGGCAGGTCAGGTTCAAGTTTCGGGAGCGCGTCACTGCGCAAACGTGTAGTGGGATAGAGCAACACGTAATCAATATCTTCGCCGCGTTTCTCAGGCGCATACACCCAATTGACGACGGGACTCAAAGAATTATCCGCGTAATATTCCAGCGCGCCTTCATTCATGATGATGGCGGTATCGGGCTTGATACTCGGCGCGCGCCACGTCAACTGCCAGAATAAATCTTTTTGGGTTTGCCAATCCTGCTTGTAATTGTTCGCCAATAAAAATTGATAGCCAACGGCGAGTCCAACCAATGAAACGAGCAAAGCGATTCGAATCCGCTCCCAGGGAATCAACTGGACAACGCCAGCAAACATCAAACTGACGCCGAACATGAACGGGAGCGTAAATCGGCTTGCGGGCCACGCCAGCGACGGGACGAATCCCACCAGCCAGAAGGGCCACCCTGAAAGCAGAAGAGTGAAGATTCCCAAACCGATCATCCAGAACGAATCAACCGCTATTGGATATGTCATACTGAGCGAAGCGAAGTATCTTCCTCCCTGACGGGAATCGTTTTGATGCTGTGGAGATTCTTTGCGTGAAGTGTACAAAAATCCTGCGACCAAAACAAGAACCGCCAACGCAACGACGATGTAATACGAATTGAGAACAGACTCAGCCGATGCGATGTTTGGCAACCGCGTCACCTGCACCCACGCATCGCGGAGGACGAGGGTCAGCGTGAGGCGGATGTCTCGCGCGAGGTTGATGATCGTCTCCAGCGGCGCGGACCTCAACGAGTCTCCCAGCCCGATGCCGTAGACTTGATTGTTGAAAATGAACAGCCGCGAGAGAACTGCCAATATGAAAACAATCAAATACGGAAGCCACAACTTGAAAGTTTTAATCGCCCTCTCGCGCAGGCTCATTGTCTCACCACGCAGGGCAGTGAGGATGACGCCCACGCGCATGAGTTCCAACACGTAGAAGTATTCCATCATCCACAAGTTGAGGGCAGAGAAGATCAAGCCGAACGCGGTCAATTGCCAATAGCGAGTCGGTTCTTCGATGGCGCGCAACATCAGCAGATAGGAAAACAAAAAGAAACACAGAACAATAAAGAAGTGGCTGTATAAAAATGCCGACCATTGTTGAGTGAATCCAGGGTAGACCAAAAAGATCAGCGCAACTCCCAGCGCGAGACGCGGCTTGCCCTTCCATAGTTTTTCGACGATGGCGAACACCATCACCGCGCTGAGCCATCTCCAAAATAATGCAAAGACTTGCCAGTAGATGGGTTCATCGGGAATGATTCGTGTTGTGATTTGGTACAACAATCCCCACACAGGACGATTGGTCGAGAAATACTTGGTCAACGCTTCGGAGCCGAGCTCGTAAGCGATCCACGAGATGGGCAGGTCGTCCCAATAAAAGCCGAGGTTCGGGATGAGCAATCCGTAAGCGAGGATGGCGACGAGGAGGAGAACGATGGGTGGGCGGAGGAATTTCATGGGCGGTTATGACCCCGAAGGGGTCAAATGATTCTAGAACGTGAATAAGATTAAATCAAACCCCGAAGGGGTGTCATAGGTGATGCGATCATGTCATCCCTTCGGGATTTTGAAAAACGGCACCATTTTCTATAATCCTACCATCCCTTCGGGATTGCTTGTCATGAAGAGATTCTTTTAATCAATCATCTTACGCAGTAAATGTCGTAATGCGAGACTGCGTAGCGTCTCGCCCTTCAAGTTGTTCTTGTGCAAAAGCGACATAAATGTCGCATTACGGAAACCGCATTACCTTAAAGTGCGCAACATCAGTTAATCATTCTTCGGGGCATTCAATAAGATTTTGGATTTCGTTCAATGCGCCAGCTCGTTCTTCGCTTGATATTGTTTGGGTTTCGATGCGTTTCCACAACTTACACAACAATGGGTCAACATAACTCTTCGAGACTTGACGCGCTTCTTTGGATAATCGAATCGCGTCATCCCAATCGCCCGCGTGGGCGTAGCCTTCGATGAAGACGAACAACTCAATGGGATTGTTGAAATGTTCGTCGAGGTGGAACGCGGCATCGGCGAGACGGTTGACTTCCTCCCAATCGCCGAATTGGCGGGCGAGTTCCGCTTTTTGGAAGTAGTAGCACCATCCATGCGGAGGCTCGGCGCCGTAGAACGCGGGCATGGACGATACTGGCTCGCGCAGAATCCGCTGGGGGGTGGATAATGCCGACGCTTGGCGCATCAGGCTATCGTCGGGGATGAAGCGGTTGTTCGAGTCCAGATCAGGATCGAGCAGGCGGAGACAAAATGGAGGGGCATAGTAAAACGCGAGAGAGTCCGATGTATCGCCGTGAAATTTTCCCGCAGTGTAATTGTAGGCGAGGGGCGTATTCGGCTGGAGCGAGGGGAGCGAGCCGCCGAGGCGATTGACGGGATAGAACAGTGCATACTGGATGTGATCGGCGGAGGCGTTGGAGTCGTAAATCCAATTCACCGCCGCGCTGAGGGAGTTGTCGGCAGAAAACTCGAGGCTCTCGTTCATCAGGATGAGCGTGTCGGGTTCGATGCTTGGCGCGCGCCAATGCATCTGCCAGAATAAATTCTTTTGCGACTCCCAATCACGCATAAAATCTACCGACCAGAGGAATTGCCTGCCCGCCGAAAGCGCGACAAAAAGAATCGCGATGGAATATTTGGCGCGCGCGGGAAGAAGTTCGATCAACCCGATCAGAAAAAAACACGCACCGAACATGAACGATAACAACGCGCGGTTCGCAGGGAAGCCGAGCGTCACGGGGAGATTCGTCACCCAATACGGAACACCGCCGAGCAAGAGCATGATCGCGCCGAACGCGATGAGCCATAGCGATTCGCGTTTTATGTTCGTTGATTCTTTTTCGTTAGACCTATCAGCCACAGAGCGCGCAGAGACCTTTGAGAAAAAACTTTTTAAACTCATTTTCTCTGTGTTCTCTGTAGCGAAGAAAAAGACACATGCGCCGACAACGAGAACGACCAAAATGTATAAAACGCTTGTGCGAATTCCACTACTGTTGGGATTCGGGAATTGGAAAATTTGAATCCACGCGCCGATGGCGGCAGACCAAAGACTCGTCAACACATGTTGAACAAGTTGCATGATGGTTTCAATGGGCGCACGGGCAACTTCTTCGGTGAGGCTATATCCGAAGCCTGGATGACTGTAGACAAGCGAGCGATAGAGCAAGACAAAGATGACAACGCCGAGGTAGGGAATCCATGCTTTGAATGTTTTCACGATTCGTTCGCGGAATGTCAGCGGTTCGTCGCGCAGATTCGCAAACAGCACGACAGGGCGCATGAACTCGAGCAGGAAGAAATACTCGAACATCAAAAGATGCAACGCGGAAAAGAGCATCGCTGGGATGGTCTTGCCGCGCAGCATCAAGTAAAACGAGATCAGCAAAAAGAAAAGAACGATGAAGAAGTGCGAGTACACATAACTCACCCACTGCTGGTTGAAGCCAGGATATAAAAGAACGAACAGCGAAAGGAAGAAGGCGGCTGACTTTCGATTCGGAAGCAACTTTGCCATCATCAAATAGAACGCGACGACTCCCGCCCAACGCCAGAACATCCCAAACAACTGCCAGACGGCTGGCACGGGCGGGAGGACGTGTCCCGTCAATTGATAGAGCAACGCCCAAACGGGACGCGAATCGGAGAAGTATTTCGTCGTCGCGGCGGTTCCCAGTTCATAGCGAATCCACGAGATGGGCTGGTCGTCCCAGTAAAAACCCAAACGCCAGAAGGATAGTCCGTAGGCTAGGAGCGTTACGATGAGCAAGACAAGAGGAATGGCAAACGGACGCGATGCGAAAGTTGAAATCCGCTGTTGGAAATTTTTCATGGATGGGTATATCTTATCGTGAAATCTTCGGTTTAGTGTCCGCTAATCTGCGCGAATTCACGCTAATCCTTCTTGGAACAATTCGCGCAGATTGGCGAAGATTAGCGGATTCGCGCGGAACGGTCGAACCAGTAGATGATTCCCCCGACGAGACTGCCTGCCAAGCCCAAGGCGAACACGGTCAACGAGAAAGCGACCGCGTCTGCGGAGGTGATACCCCACGACGCGGCGAAGATGACGAACACACTTTCGCGGATGCCAATCCCATTGAACGATAACGGCAGAAGGATCGCCAGATACAACAAAGGGACGAAGAGCATCAAGTCCGTAAATTTGACAGGCAGTTGGATGGCGACGCCGATCACCCAAAAGGAAAATATATCGAGCAATTGAACGGCGAAGGAAATCAGGAAGACAAGCGCCAACACGCCGGGGTGACTCACTTTGAAGCGGAAGCTATGCACCCAATCTTTCAGTCGAAATTTTTCAGCGAACGGGAAGCGGGCGACAAAATTTTCAGCCCAACGCCCAAAGGCGGGAAGTGTGGAAACGGTGATGATGCCCGTCAACGCGAGGAACACTCCGCCGAGCAACAGCCAGAAGACCCAGTCGCGGGCGGGATCAAAGCGGGAGAAAAGCACGAGCAGTCCCAACGTCACGAGTGAACCGTAACTGAGGACGCGCTCATAAAATATCGTGGCGGCGACCGACTCCACTTTGCCCGTGTCGCGTCCGCCAGAGTAGAGTCGAAACGCGTCGCCGCCGATACTCCCTGGCAGGAAGTTGTTGAAGAACAAGCCGATCAAAATCTGGCGGAGGAGGGCGCCGTACGCTTGAGTCAAGTCCCATGCTTTGAGGAGGATTTTCCAGCGCATCGCTTGCAGACTCAGGGAAAGATAATAAAGAAAAAAGAACGCGAGCAACATTAGCGGATTGATGCGACTGAACGCGCGCGCGATCTCGGTGAACGCCGAGAGGCGAATCAAATACGCGAGCAGTAACACGCTGACGACGATGCGGAGCGCCAGCGAAACAGCGGGCTTGCGGATGAAATCCCAAACGCGGACGAGGGGTGAATTATTTTGCATTAATTACTCACGTTACAAGTTTTGCCGCAAAGTCTCAGTGGATAAACTGCTTAACATCATTTAATCAATCACCACACGCAAGATTGTTTTTGGCGGAGAGAATATCTTTCGCGGTTGTGGTTACCGTCCACGAATTTACACGAATACCCTGACGGGCACACGTAAACGAATTGACGCGTTGCCATTCGTGAATTCGTGGTTTTTATTCGTGGATGGTTCACTACCGAAACAAAATTGCATAACATCAATTAATCAACACGCTTCAACTGAAAAACGAATCCTTCGCGCGCTTCGTGTACAACTTTGAAGCGCGGATGTTTGGGGAACGCCATGTTGCCTTGCGGATGCAAATGCACGATCCAAATATCGCGCGGCGATTGCTCGTAGGACTTCAAAATATTTCCAATCACTTTCGTGGTCAACTCTTCGTTGAATGGATTGGAAAAGAACAACAAATTCGCGTCAGCGGGGATCGCGTATTCCGACGCGTCCATGTGAAGGATCTCGAATTCGGCTTTGCTTCGAGTTCTTTGTTTGAATATCTCGAGATTCTTGCGATTGACTTCAACCAACTCAATGGAAAACTCTACACCAATGATCTTGCGGAAGCCACGCTCCGCCGCCATAAACATCGCCTTGCCTTTGCCGCTTCCAAAATCTACGAAGCAACTCTTGGACGGGTCGACGCGCGCGAAAGAGATCATCTTTTGGAAGATGTACGCGTTCGTCCCCTCGTAATAATTCCCAACGGATTTATTTTCCGAATCGATCTTGAGCGTGTCGAGCTGCGCGGTGTTGATCGTGTCTATTTTGTAGCGCATGTCGAACAGCAAGTCAGAGACGATGTACCGAACCGTGGTCACAACTCCGACCTTGCGGAAATTGCGAAAAACTTTTTTGATATTTTCAATGTTGACGATACCGAGAGCAGGCATGATGAGATTTCCTTATCGGAGCGCGGACTTCAGTCCGCTTGTTAATATGCGGACTGAAGTCCGCGCTCCTGAGTTTATATAAAAAATCGAATCGCAGGCGACAAAAACGCCGTGACAACACCCGACGGCAATTTAGAAATGATCCTTCGCGTCCAACCGACTCGATCAAAGAGTCGCGGCGAGGGTTGCGTTGAGCGCCCTGGAATAAAATATCGGCAAGGCTCCAACACGTCCGCGCCCCAGCCGCGCTTGAAATGATTCAATCCGTGGTGCTCGCGCGCGGCTTCGCCCATATTGAACCAACGATACCCCTCCGCGCTCGCGTCTTGAATAATTTTCCAAATTAAAAAATGAGTCGGGTGATGCGCGCTATCGGGCAAGACCGCCGACCAGCCATAATATACTTCATTGTGCGTCCAGAAGGTGAACATCGCGCCGACAAATTTTCCATTGATCTTCGCGAGATACACACGCGCAGACCTCTTTGGAAAATAACGAAAGATCGCGCGAAATAATTTTTTTCCATGCGGGATGAATCCATGCTTGCCCGCATAAATGCTCACATACAATTTGTGAAACGCGTCGAGAAATTTTCCATCGTCATCCACAATAATTTCCATCGCGTTCAACGCATCGAACTTCCGCAAAATTCGTTTATGATCTTTGCTGAACGAATTGAAGACTTCATCGAGTCGATTCGCAAGCGACAGGCGATACGTGAAATCCAATTTATCTTCATACGGAAGTAAACCCGCTTCAACTTCCGACGGGGAGGCTGGCATCAACACCTCGGCATGATCCACACTGGAGGTTTTTTCGGCGACCGCCCTCAGCAACGCATTCAACGCCTCGACAGAATCAATCAGCGGACCGCAATACGTGGGAAACGGATTCGTCACATAATGCGCTCCGCCGACAAGCGGCTTGCATAAAAAGAACGGACACACTCCAACAACATTTTCACCCTCCAACGCAACAAGATGCCGCGTCTCGACGCCGTACGCATCACGCAGCACATTTCCCCAAGCAAGGTCATGCCCGAAACGCGCATCCTCTCTTCCAGCGAGATAGGATGTGTAACGATCATGCAGTGATTCGTCCAACGTCACAACTTGGATCATCACACGATCCCCCGAATCAAATGCGGACCCAGCATCCGCACCACGAAGGCGGGCAGTCGCTTCCACAGCCAGATCGCAAATTGGAACTTGGGGCTTTTCTGATTCAACTCAGGAATCGCTCCGCCCTTCGGCAAATAATACCAATACGCTAGCGGAACTTTGCGCGGCTTCCACTTGAACTTGAAGGTCTCGTTGCCTGAACCATTCAAACTGCGCCCCATATCGCAGATTTTGATTCCCTTTTGGATGTAATGTTCAAGAATATTCCAATACAGACACTCGCCCGCATACTCCGCGCGATATTTGTGCAAGATGTTCGCGTGTAAATTCGTTGCCGTATCGCCATGATAAGCAAGTACCGCGCTCCCGACGAGGGAATCGTCCACGTTTTTTATAACGACAAATTCGAGATTGTCCCCAAGCAGGGATGCCATCGTCTGCAAGTATTTCTTTGAATGATACGGCGAGCCAAGCTCGTGCATACTCCGCGCGAGGGCTTCGTAGGTTTCGTCCAGCAATTCGAGATGCCCAAACGTAACTTTGAATCCTTTTCTCAGTGACTGCCGCGTATGCTTGCGATGTTGATGACCGAATGTTTGCATCAGGTCTTTGGGATCGGATGGGAGGTCAAGCAAATAGGTGGAGTAAATGGGATTTTGAATCCACGAGGAGGGAGGCACGTTGTTATCTTCCATAAATCGAACGACGGCATATTCAACGTTCAATTCATCCGCTAGTTTCTGGGCTTCGTTCAAAAGTCCATCGCGAGCTTCAGCGGAGGAGAATGCAAATCCACCAAACGAGCCGAACGGGGAGGTTGCCAGATAATCTCCGAAGATAGGATGTTGGACGTGTGTGAGAGTGAGGATGCCCGTCACTTCATTAGAATTCACTGCTTCAAAGCGATAAGTTTCGTAGCCGTAGATTTCTTTTACGAGTTGAGTCCAAGAATCGAAGGCAGTGAATGTCGCGGCGAACGAAAGCGACTCTGGCACTCGCAGAGGAGTTTCGGGAGATAACTTTTTGATTTGAAGATTATTCATTTGCCAGCAGAACGTCCCGAAGGATTGGATGGCGCAACAATAGTCTCCTCAAGAAACCTTCGGGACGGTTTCAACCTTGTACCGCGATCGTTTCATCAAGATACGACTTCAACGATGACGTGGGAAAACTCTTGAGCAAGTCGCGCAGGAACGGGGATTTATCCCAGAGAAATGGGACGAGATGGGGATTCCGAATCAGGTCACGTGTGAGGCGTGATGAGGAGGGAGGCTTCACCAACTCGTAGGGGTGCATGATGATGACGGGAGAATGTCCGCGCTTGAGTTCTTCTTCAAGGATGGAGAGAATGCGGCGAGCGAGAAATCCGATGCTGAAACTGGAGCCGTAGGGGAATTCTCCACCGAGTAAAAGTTTGAACGAGAAATCGCGCGGGGCAACGAGGTCTTCGTGCGCGTCTCTTGTGCGCCACGTGCTGACGGGAATCTCCCACATGTTTCCTTTTTTCAACAGCGTCCCCGCGGGCGCGTAAATGGACGAACTGTATGCGAAGCCAAACGATTCGAGAAGCGGATATGCCTGCTCGCTGATGCCGACCATCGGAGCGCGATAGCCTTGCACGTTGTACTGCGCGCGCCACGATTGCGAATCGCGCAAGTCGTCGGCAAGTTGATCCACTTTCACGAGCGAACGATGGAACTGGCAATGCAAACCAAGTTCGTGACCCGCGTCCACAATTTTTTGCGGGACATCGGGATACCACTCCGCGATCTCGCCGACGAGATAGATGCTGGCTTTCGAATCGCCGAGTTGGTCGAGGATCGAATCGATGGCGCGAGAGGTGAATCCGCCGTCCATGTCGCGGCGAATCGTTTTGTCGCGGATATGATCGTAATGACGAAACAACGCGAAGACGGGTTCGTAATCAATACTCAATAAAACGCGGGGGGAAATGGACATCAGTTCAGTAGTTTCGTAGTTTGATAGTTAGGTAGTTACTTGCTCGGCGGTGACGATTTCCTCAAATATCCGATCATGCCGTTGATGAGCCGTTTAGATTCGGTCGCGAGAGAATAGGCGGCGTTGAGGTTTTCATCGGTGATGTATTTACGGTCAAGAGCAAGATACAACTCGGATTGTACTTCACTCGCAGACCGTCTCGACATTTCCAGAAATCGGATGAAGTTCGGATTGGTTCCAGAATCAAATCCTTCAGCGATATTGTGCATCACCGAACCAGCCGCGCCTTGAATTTGATCGCGTAATTTAAAGTCCTTTGAGAACTTTGGACGATCGGTTAAGTCATAAATATAGTTGGCAAGCGTGCGCGCCTTTTGCCACCTCTGTAAATCCTCAAACCGAGTTATCTTGGTCATGGGTTTCTCCTTTTACATAATAATTGGGTGGTCAATCGGCACAAGACCGCGCAACCACCCAACCAAGAAACTAACAAACTATCCAACTACCGAACTATTAAACTACTTAACTATCCACGTTCCCGTTTCCCCTTTGAGCGCACGCCCAATATTTTCGGGGTTGGTGATGATCGCCGCGCCGCCGCCGTTTTCCAAATAGCGAATTGCGGCTTGCACTTTCGGCGCCATCGAACCTTTGGCGAAATGTTTGCCTTCATCGAGATATGCCTGCGCCTCGGCGCGAGTCATTTTATCGAGCCATTGCTGGTCGGGCTTGCCGAAGTTGATCGCCACTTTCTCAACCGCCGTTGCAACGATAAAAATTTCCGCGTTGATCGAACTCGCGAGCAGTGACGATGCAAAATCTTTATCAATCACTGCGGCTGTGCCGATGAGTTCGCCGTCGCCGCGATCGATCACGGGGATGCCCCCGCCGCCCACGGTGATGACAACCTGCCCTGCGGAGAGAAGCGTCCGCACTGCATCCAACTCGACGATCTCTTTCGGCAACGGGGACGCGACGACTCGTCTCCAGCCTCTGCCTGCATCTTCCACAACAGACCAGCCCATCTCCCTTTCGCGTCGCTTCGCCTCGGCTTCATCCATGAACGAGCCGATGGGCTTGGTCGGCTTTTTGAACGCGGTGTCTTCTTTATCCACCAACACTTGCGTGACCACCGTGCAGCCTTTCTTGCTGACACCGCGTTTGAAAAATTCGTTGCGCAATGCCTGCTGCAATTCATACCCGATCGCGCCCTGCGAATCCGCGCCGCAGACATCCAGCGGGACTTCGTGCATCCCTTCCACTTTCGCGGCGATCTCGGAACGACGAAGGATGAACCCAACTTGCGGACCGTTTCCGTGACCGATGGCGAGGTCCCAGCCCGCCTCGATCATATCCACGAGGTGGACGGCTGTTTCGCGCAACGCAATCTGCTGATCTTCAACCGTAACACGTTTGTCGTCTTTGATTAAAGCGTTTCCGCCGATTGCTACAACGGCTAATTTATTTGCCATGAATATTCCTCGTAGGCGTAGGGGCGGACGGCCGTCCGCCCCTACAACAACATATTTACGACATGGTGAGAGCCATCACGGCTTTCTGCGCGTGGAGGCGGTTCTCGGCTTCATCGTAGACGACCGAATGTTTGCCGTCGATCACGCCGTCGGTGACTTCGAGTCCGCGGTCGGCGGGGAGGCAGTGCATGTAGATCGAGTCTTCTTTGGTGAGTCCCATGCGGCGTTCGTCGGTGATCCACGATTTGTATTTATCGATCAACGCCTTGCCTTCTTCTTTGCCTGTCGTCGTGAGAAGCGGACCCCACGACTTCGGATACACAACATCCGCATCTTTGAAGGCTTCGTCCATGTTATCGGTCACATCGAAACCAACGCCATATTTCTTTGCGTTGTCTTTCGCTTGTCCCATGATGTCGGGCATGAGTTTGAACTCAGGCGGGTGAGCCAGCACCACGTCACAGCCGAAGCGGGTCATTTGCAGGATCAGCGATTGCGGCACCGAGATCGGCTTGCTGTACGATGCGGCATACGCCCACGAAACGACGACTTTCTTTTTCTTCAAATCGCGTCCCTTCTTTTCGATGACGGTCATAATATCCGCGAGACACTGGAAGGGATGATACACGTCGCATTGCATGTTGAGGATCGGCGCGCGGCTGGCTTTGGCAACCTCATTGATATATTGATTGCCATATTGCCAGTCGCATTGACGGATGGCGATGCCGTCGAAGTAGCGACCAAAAATTTCGCCGATCTCTTTCGCGGTATCGCCATGTGAGATCTGAGTCGTTTCGCTGTCAATGAACGCGGCATGACCTCCGAGTTGCGCCATGCCCGCCTCGAACGATCCGCGCGTGCGCGTGGAGGTGAAGAAGAACAGCATGGCAAGAACTTTATCACGCAACAACGCGTGCGGTTCGCCCAGCGCGCGCTTGCGTTTCAAATCCCACGCCACATCTAATACGGTTTCGACTTCCTCTTTGGTGAAGTCGAGGTCGCCGATGAAATCGCGGCCTCTGAAGTTGGTTTGCATAAGTTAGTCTCCTTTGTTGTTCTGTTAGATTTGGTGGTTGAGTAGTCCCGCCGCTCTGAGCGGAGCGCTAGCGCAGTCGAAGAGGAGCGGGACGTATCGAGACCACACTTTTGCGATTAGATGATTTCATTTTACTTGGTGGTTTCGATACGGGGCGGAACTACACCGCCCCTACTCAACCACCGAAGTATGTATGTTATTTTGATACTCGTAGAATTTCACCCTCCACAAACTTGCCATCATCCCAAAACAATCGAATCCCTTCGCAGTATTCAAAATGCGAGCCCCATGTGAAATGATCGGCATCGGGCAGGCAAGCCACCGCGCCCAACTCCACGACGCCGCCATGATTGACCACCAGCGCGGCGCGTCCATCGGCGAGGAAGGTTGCGAGCTTTGTGTATAACTCCTTCAATTGATTCGCATAACGCGCCGCCGCTCCGCCCCTGCTCACCGCCTCCGCATAGCCCGCACACGAGAGCGGATACGGCGCTTCGCGTTCCACGCCATCGCCGTATGTGCTCATCAACTCGCTTTGTTCGTCCACGGCGAATCCCATTGCGATGGCAGTCTCGAACGCGCGCGGCAATGTGGATGTGACCACTCGATCAAACGGACCGAGGTTCTGCCCCACCAAACGCGCGAGGGTCACACCCTGTTGATTCAAATGAACTCCAGGGTTCGAGCGGATGGAGTGGCGGCGGATTTCGATGGTTTTCATGGTTGCGGGATGGAGTATACAGGTAAACAAGTACACAGGTACACACGTGTTTCCGTGTTTCCGTGTTTACTTGTCTACGTGTCTCCTTGTCTACTTTATCAACGACGGCAATATCGCATAAAACTCCGTCGCTTTGACCATATCTTCGAGCGAGACGGAGTCGTTGACCGTGTGCGCGGTCTCTTCGTCGCCTGGACCGAATCCGATCGACGGGATGCCTGCTTTGCCCGCCCAATAGATTCCGTTCGTCGAGAAGTTCCACTTGCCGCTGGGGGCGGGCACCAAACCAATTTGTTCACGCGCCAGCTGTCCCGCGCGGACGAGCGGATGGTCGTCCTCCAATGCCCACGCGGGGAAATATTTATCCACGGGGAAAACGAATCCAGTGTACGACGGCTCATCGTAAAAAAGTTCTTCGAGTTTGACGCTATCTTTGAACTCTTTGGGAATCAACGCCTCGACTTGCGCCCGCACCTGCTCCTTCGTTTCGCCGAACGTCATGCGCCGATCAATGAAGATGACCGCTTCATCAGGCACCGCGTTGATGGACGGCGTTTTCACGTGCATGTCGCTGACGGTGATCTTGCCATGCCCGAGAAATTCATGATCGCCAAGTTGCGGCTCAAGATCGCGGATGCCCGCGATGATGGGAAGCAATTTGTAGATGGCGTTATCGCCGAGATGATTCGACGCGGCGTGCGCGCTGCGTCCCTTCGATGTGACCTTCATCTCAAGCCGACCTTTGTGACCGCGATACGTGAGCATCTTCGTCGGTTCGCCGATGACGACAAAATCGGGTTTGATGCCAGGATCAACTTCGACGAACGTGTTGGGCGCGATGCCGTCAGCCCATTCTTCCATGTTGCCGAAGTAATAAACAGTCCAGTCGTCTAATAAACCCAAATCACGCGCAATTTTTATGCCATAGATCATGCCAGGGGTTGAACCTTTTTCATCACATGCCCCGCGCGCATACAAAACGCCGTCTTCGATCTTGCCTTTGAATGGATCCCATTGCCACATCGAAGGATCGCCTATGCCAACAGTATCAATATGCGAGTCATACACCATCACCCGTTTGCCATTACCAATGCGTCCAATCGTGTTGCCCATCTTGTCGAAGCGGACTTCATCGAAACTCAACTTTTTCATTTCTGCCTGAACACGCTCGCCGACGGGACCGATCTTGGAATCCATACTCGGAATCTCGCATATTTCAAGCATGAACTGAATAATATCTTCACGCATTTCATTTACTTGTTGCTGTATCGCCTTTGAAGTTTCGGTCATATCATCCTCCAATATTTTGTTTAAACAATCTCAATTGAACATTTGATCTTACCAATTCCATATCACGGACTCGTTTGCGATGCCGAAGAAACGGCTCAAGCAGTTCGCAAAATTGATGTAAGGTTTCTTTTCGTTCGCTGGTCAACCTCCAAATATCGCGGCGACTAGATAAATGAAACTGACGTATCCAAGTTCCAGCTGGTCGTACCAATCGGGGCTCTGAAAATCTAATACCGATTTCGGTAAGGCGCATCCATGCTTGAAACAGAATGCCTCTATCGCCCGAGTCTACCTTGAAATAAGCGCGACCACCACTGATAATAAAACTGCCTTCTGCATCCACATAGCCAGCCAGGAACGCGGCAAACAAATTTTCATCGCTCAATATCCAATCGGCAATTTTATCTTCGCGCGGAATTAAAAACTCGAAAGATCGATTGAGATGGGCTGTAATACCAGTTCCACGTTTTTCTCGCGGCTGGCTGATCCAAACTCCGCCATATTTCTCGAATAAATCGTGAACAAGATCAATTTGTTCTTGATGAGTACTGGTGCAACGAATACGTATTGCCCAGTTTCCTTCCTCTACGTGCAGATCACCTAACCGAAACCCAATCAAATATGCTTTCTCCTGCAAACTTCCATCAAAATCCTTTTTAGGATACTCGTAAACAGATCCCCCAGCAGGTCTCGCTGAAATCCCACATCGCTTTAACCTTTTGTGTATGGTTACTGGGGAACATTTATATTGTTTGGCTATTTCAACAAATGTAAACTGACGTTCGACATATAACCGATGAAGTTCTTCACAAGAAATATCAACTTTCTTTTTCACAACAAAGCTCTGTGTCTCTGCGACTCTGTGGCAGTTATCCTGAACCTACCCGCCGATTGACATGGAAATGGAAATAGCCTGGAATAAAATAACTCACCGAAAAATCAACGACGTTGTTTTTGAGGTCGAACAACTGCGATTCGAATTTCAGCAGAACATCGTCGCGTTGGATTTCGAGCGGCTTGGCAACGTCGGCGTGAGCGTTGGTCGCGCCGACAACGGCACGAGAGTTGCCGAGTCTATCTCCGCGGGCGAGCAGAAAGTCGAGGACGGAACCGCTGAAGTTGGAAGGCAGATCGGATGGCTTGAGAATCGACTCGGGCAGGATGTCCACCAAATACGCGGCGGGGCGTCGGTCGGCGCGGATCACGCGGCGGATGCGCGTGAGGCGGGTCTTTTCGGCGACGCCGAGTCCTTTGGCAGAGTCGGCATCTGCATCGAGTTGCTCAATGTGCAGATCGCTGACCGTGATCTCCAGGTTCATACGCCGCGCCATTGTCTCGATGCTTTCGAGTTTTTCAAGTCCCGCGTCAATGACGGGGACTTTGCCGACCACGTACGTGCCAGACCCCTGACGACGTCGAATCACACCTTGCGTTTCGAATGTGCGCATCGCTTCACGCAACGTGGCGCGCGAAACACCGAGTTGTTTTGCGAGTTCAGGCTCCGAGACCAATCGCTGACCCGCGGGCGTTTTCGCGATCAGTTTTGCGAGATCGGCTTGCAGGCGTTGAAATGGGAAGTTGGGCATTACGACTCCAAGGCAGAAAAAATTGTCACGTTTAGTATTGCGTACTTCGTATTGCGTACTTCGATGATTGAGTAGCTTGAGGTGATAGCTAAAGACGCATCAAAAAATCTATTTTTCATCTAGCAAATCGTTTGCACGTTCGTTGAGATTGCTTCGGGCTTCGCCCTCGCAACGACATTAGGAAAGTAATCTCTTCGCGGCTTTGTTATGTTTCTCCACGAGTTGACGTTCATCCACAGTGACGAGTTGACCTTCTTTGACGATGAACTTCCCGCCGACGACGGTGTAATCGGCGTTGACGGGTTGACCGAAGACGATCGCCGAAACGGGATCGTGCATCCCTGCGAAGCCGAGTTTGTTCAAGTTGACGGCGAAGAAGTCGGCGCATTTGCCAACTTCGAGAGAGCCGATGTCTTTTCGTCCGAGGACTGCCGCGCCGCCGCGTGTGCCGAGGTAGAGGGCTTCGCGGGCGGTCATTAGTTTTCTATTTGGATCATCGGATAGTGAATACCCAGTAATCCCTTCTTTCACGCGGGAGAGCAACATCGCATTGCGGACTTCGGCTAGGAGGTGTGAGCCGTCGTTGGAGGCGGAGCCGTCCACGCCGAGACCGACATTGACGCCAGCCGCGCAATATTCTTTGATCGGAGCGATACCTGAGGCGAGTCGCATGTTCGAGGTGGGACAGTGCGCCACTCCGCAGTTGTGTTTGGCGAAAACTTTGATCTCTTCGTCGTTCACCCACACCGCATGTGCGAACCAAACGTCGCCGCCGACCCAGTCCACTTCTTGCATGTACCCGACGGGGCGATGACCGAATTTCTCCAAACAAAATTGTTCCTCGTCTTCGGTCTCGGCGAGATGTGTGTGAAGGTGCACGCCATATTCACGCGCGAGCTTGGCGGATTGTTTCATCAGTTCGCCCGTCACGCTGAAGGGTGAACACGGAGCCAAAACAATTTGCACCATCGAGCCAGGCTTCGCGTCGTGATATTTTTGGATGAGACGTAGCGAGTCTTTGAGGATGGACTCTTCATCGTCCACCACGCTGTCGGGCGGGAGACCGCCATCCGCTTCACCCAGCGACATCGAGCCGCGCGAGGCGTGGAGGCGGAGTCCCACCTCCGCGGCCGCGGCAATCTCATCGTCGAGTTTTGAGCCGTTTGGATAAAGATAGAGATGATCCGACGCGGTAGTGCATCCTGAAAGGGCGAGTTCGGCTAGCGCGGTGGAAGTCGAAATAAAAATGTCTTCGGGGTTGATGCGCGCCCAGATCGGGTAGAGGGTTTTGAGCCAGTTGAAGAGGTTGGCATCTTGCGCGGCAGGGACGGCGCGCGTGAGGGTTTGGTAGAAGTGGTGATGCGTGTTGACGAGGCCCGGGAGGAGGACGTGACCTTTGAGGTCGAGGACCTCATCAGCCGTAATTGGTAATTCGTAATTGGCTCCTATTTGCTCGATGAAGCCGTCGCGGATAAAAAGACCACCGTCCGAGAGTTCGGTGTGGTGGTCGTCCATGGTGAGGAGGTGGGCGTTTTTGATGAGGAGGGAGGGCATGGGGGGGGGGAGTAAGTGGTAATTAGTAATTGGTGATTGAGAGAATTGGAGACTGGAGATTAGAGACTAGAGATTGGGGATTGGAGATTGTTTGGTGGCAAGTGGACTAGACGAAAGTTGTCTGACAAATCGAAGTGTAGCGGAAAGTGAGGAGGATGTCAACGAGGGAGAGTGATCCAACTATATGTCACAACCCGTATCTGTAATCTACCTCGTGTGTTTGATAAATCGAAGGGAGATAATATGCTCAAATCAATTGGAATCTCTTTGATCATAACAATCCTATTAAGCGGATGTAGCGGGGAATCCGCCTTGGATCAGGCAGGCACAATGATTGCACAAACCGTTGTTGCCGCACCTCCTACAGAGACTTTACTACCAGATTCAACATCCACATCAACAGAACCTGCTCCCCAAAAGCCGACCGCCACGCCAAATATTTCCCTGACCACAACCGTTGAGGCTTTCCATGTCTTGTCCGAATTGGACGTACATGTCGGAACAAACTCAGGAATCTCATATGGGGAAGGCCATCTTGCGTGGAAACAGAGCGAGCCGATCGTCATCAATATGAAGGGACCTCAAAAGGACGCGGGGGTTGTCCAAGGCATCGGGGAAGATCTCAACATGACTGATTTCATTTTCAAGTCAGACGTGACCTGGAATGCTTCGGGGATTTTGATCTGCGGTGTTATCTTCCGCTCAGAAACCGATCTAGCCAAGGGAGAACAATATCAGTTCTATTTTTATCGGCTCTCTGGTCTGCCAGCATATCTAATTGACGTTTACGAGTTCGGACGTCACAAACACACAGTAACGGATACCAGACTTTCCGACTCGCTGAATGTCGAAAACAATGGGAAGAATCAATTTCTGCTGGTTGCGCAGGATAATGAATTTGATGTGTATATCAATGGAAGGAATCAAGGGCATTTTGTAGACGAAAGTCAACAACGGCGTTCTGACGGGATTTTTGGTTTTCTTGGCTGGCAGGAATCGGGAAACGGAAACTGCACCTTCGAAAACAGTTGGCTATGGGTATTGAAATAGGGTTTGTCGGCAGACTTCTGTTGAGGAATTCCCGAAACCTTTATCTCAAAGTTTCAGCGAGCCAAGTCACCAAGTCTGCAAAATTGGGTTTTTGTCCGAAGAATATAGGGGACTTTGCGGCCGAATAAATTTCGTAGTCGGTTGCAGGGAGAGGCGGCGGCTCCCCACCCGTAATCGATGTTGTTTTGGTTTCTCTGCCAGTGGCAATTTCTCGCAAGGTAACTATCCATACATACTGACGACGTTCATATCGGACCTTTATCATGCGAAATGGCACTTCCTCGAGACTGAAAAACACATAAGAACCAACTGCGTGGGCTGCAGATTCGAGAAGTTGGTTCTCTTCCTCAACACAAGCGATATAATGTAACGACCCTGGCACTGTTGCAGCGATACCCTCAGAAAGGTCTCCTTCAACCCCATAAACACTAACAAGTTTTGAAACCTCATCAAGTCCGAAAATCGGAAGGCTTGGGTTTGTCTTATGCTCACAAACGATTCTCGCTGCATCCTTCATCGCTTTCTGCGCCTGCTCGCCATCCGATTTTGAAAACGCAAGATATGTGTCGCTCCTTGCCTCATCTACAGAATTCTTAGCGGAATCCGTCTCGGCATTTTCCTGCGCAAAATCAAGTACGACCAGCGCGCCAATAAAATCTTCTTGGGCGCTCAACCCACCTGCCCATTGGATATATCCATTTGCTATTACATCTTTAGCCGCAGCCGGATCGCGTTTCTCGACCAGTTTTGAGGCAATTCCATAATGTTCCATTGCCCCGGCAAAATCTTTTTGTCCGACTAAGAAGTCTC
Organism: uncultured Anaerolinea sp.; assembly: GCA_964456775.1. Taxonomy (GTDB): domain Bacteria; phylum Chloroflexota; class Anaerolineae; order Anaerolineales; family Villigracilaceae; genus Defluviilinea. The sequence goes on along the minus strand of CAYWCN010000016.1, from coordinate 19,033 downwards.
CCCACTCGGCATGAAGTTTTTCCTTATTTACCCCCACCTGCTCGGCAAAGGTTGAATCGACCGATTCTGCAGAATTAAATTTGCTTTCAGCCTCTTCGAACTTCTTTTGCGAGTGCAACTGCATGCCCCAATCCATGTAAGTCTGCGCTATTTCCCGTTGTGCGACTTCGGCGTGTTCAGAATTTTGGTTGACTTCTGCCCAACTCTTGAATTCGTTAAACACCCGTTGTGCTTCTTCGAAATCACCCGCAACTCTCAGCCCGCCCCCCCAAGAGGTGTAAATCTCAGGGTAAAGATCGGTTGCACCTGCCGCTGCATCAGTGTCTTTATATTTCGTCAGAACATTATCAAGATTCGATACCGCTTGTAAAAAGTTTTTTGCATTCGCTTGTTCTTTCGCCAGATTGACGAGCATCAGAGCGCCATGCTCATAAGCTTTTGCTACAAAGATGCCATTGGGGTAGGAGGCAGAATACACTTCATAGGAATTCAGCGCCTCCTGCCAAGAGGAGTCCGCTTCCTGGCGAATCGCAAGGGAATAAACCGCACATTCCATCACAGGATTTATCAGTGTTTTATCCTCGATGAAGGCAGGATATATGCTGGTATAGAAACTGCCAAGGCTTAATACCGTATTACAGTTTCCATCTTTGTAACTTGCTAGAATAGAAACCGGTAGAATAAAGATCCCGCTTCCATAAACAAGCAATAGAAGGAGCACGACCATAATAGGAACGAGGTATCGAACAGATCGTTTTTTGCTGGGTTTAGCGGCTTCGGCAGTTTCAGACATGGTTTCTCCTCTCAATCATCTCGAAACCAGGAACAAACCTTCAATGCGCTGGTTCCATCAAGCCACATTATTTATAACCCTAGCGCGGGATGCAGGATACGATGTCAAACGATGTGCGGTTTAGGTAGCGTTGGTTTGCTCCTAGCATTCCAACGCCATCGGCGTGATTCGTTTCTTCTTATTGGGAAAGAATCCAGGGTTTATAATAAACCCATGACCTCAATCACCCGCTCCGTCCAAATCCTCATTCACACAAGCCTCCAAACCGCGTTTGATTATGTCTCCGACTTGACCAAACATCCCGAATGGAGCGGCGGGGAATTGAAAATTGAAGCCGTTTCATCCGAGCCGATTCGAGTGGGGAAGGAATATATTTCCAAGGGTGAGTTCGCGATACAAAAGGAGAGACCGAATAAACTGAGGATCACTGAATTTGAGCCTCCGCACAAATTTGGTTTTGTGGCAAACGATCCGACGATCGGGGATGTGTTCCACACTTTTACATTTTCGGAAAAAGAAAATCAAGTGTTGATCACGCGCACGATGAAGTTGAATCTCAATCCGTTCATGGCGTTTGGGTTTACCATCTTTGTTTACCCGCTCACTGGCAATCCGTCCATGAAGAAGGCGCTTCAAAATCTCAAAGCAAGGTTGGAGAGTGAAAAAATAAATAACGCGAATAATGGCTAATGCGCGGTTCGGCGGGCTAAAGCCCTGCCTCAGTTCGTGGAAGTCGGCTAAAAGCCGACTCCATCAATAGCCCGAAGGGCTTCCATGTACTGAGCAGGCGGCTTTAGCCCCGCGATTCACGATTTAAAAGTTTTTGTCCAGTAGTCACGTTAAATAGCATTGCGGGGGAGTCGAAAGAGGAGTTCGCCTTACCATTTTTATAGCATTTGACAGCCTTCGTAGAGTCTCTGAGAGTCTCGTTTGGGTATGCTTGGGCAAATCTCACGCGGAGGCGCATCATGAAAACTGTTTCCATTTTTCTGGCGTTGGTAAATTCGATCTTTGCGGGGTTTCTCATCGTGCTTGATCTGTCCAACAATGGGATTCACCAAAGCATCCTGTTGTGGACGTTGATCAAACTGTCCGCCGCTTCGCTCGTTATTGCGGTTGGCGTGTTCACCTGGCTGGGTGTGAGCGGAGCGATCCAGCCCGGGTTGATTCTGCTAGGCAACGTGTTCCTCGTTGCGCTGGGACCAGCCACCACCGTGTGGACCCTCCATGTGGCATTGTCCACTGGCGATGTGGAATATTACATGGCGATCTACGGCGGAGCATTGCTGATGCAAGGACTCACGTCACTGCTGGGGTTTGGGGAAAGATCCAGCGTAGTGACTCTCTGACGATAAAGTCCCGTTTCACGGCGGGACTTTTGGTTTAACCCTCCTTTCAGTTTTATGTACTCCCCTCGTCAGAAAGTGAAGTATCATGGCAAACAAGCGAACAGGCAGGTAACATATCCGCTTTCAACCAGGGAAGCCCATGCTGAACAGCATACGAAAAACCTACAATGATTTTCCTCCTCTCTTTTGGGTTATCGTTCTCACGCTGTTCATAGACTCCATCGGTAGTTCGCTTTTATTCCCATTCTTCTCGCTATACATCACAGAAAAATTCGGCGTCGGCATGACGCAGGCAGGCGTCCTGCTGGGCATGTCGTCATTGTTCGGCTTGGTTGGGAGCATCATCGGCGGCGCGCTCACCGACCGCTTCGGGCGCAGGCAGTTGATCCTCTTCGGGCTCGTCTTCAGCGCATTGAGCAGTCTCTTGTTCGGGTTTGCCTCAGATGTCAATTTTCTTTATATCATCATCGTCATCGTCGGATTGTTATCGAGAATTTCCGCGCCCGCCCAGGACGCAATGATGGCGGACATCCTCCCCGAAGACAAACGGCAGGAGGGATTCGGCATCACGCGCGTCGCCTTCAACTTTTCGTGGATCTTCGGCGCCGCGCTCGGCGGGTTGATCGCCTCGCATTCCTTTCTCGCCTTATTCATCATTGACGCCGTTCTCAGCAGTATCGTCGCGCTCATCTTGTTTCGTTACCTGCCAGAAACAAAACCATCATCGCCACATATCGAACACAAAAGCGAATCGTTGCTCAACACAGTCTCTGGCTACCGCATCGTGTTACGCGATTTTGCTTACATGGCTTTCACCTTCGCGGGCATGGTCGTTCTGCTTGTGTACCAGCAACAAAATACTTCGTTCCCTGTTTATTTGCGCGACGTTCACAAGATCGACTCAGACCTCTACGGCATGATGATCTCCATCGCGGGTTTGCAAGTTGTGTTATTTCAATTCGGCGTCAGCCGCGTCGTTCGTAAATACCCGCCGTTCTTGATGATGTCCCTTAGCGCGCTGTTTTTCATGGCTGGCTTCGGCATGATCGGCTTCGTGCGCGGCGTCGCGTTCTTTTTGCTCGCCGTCATTGTCATCACCATCGGCGAGATGATCATGTTTCCCACCAACAAATCCATCGCCGTTGGTTTTGCGCCCGCCGACATGCGCGGACGTTACATGGCGGTCTACGACCTCGGCTGGACGATCCCCGCCACGATCGGTCCCGCCGCGGCAGGCTTGATCCTCGACAACTACAACCCAAACTATCTTTGGTACATCGGCGCGGCGTTCTGCGCGCTCGCCGCCATCGGCTTTTACGCCCTGCATCTCTGGCTTGGGTCACAATCCCGTTTCGCGCCAGCGAAAGAAAATTGATTTTAGTACAATGGGAATATGAAAAACAAAACTGGATTATTCTTCGCGCTGATTCTTCTGACGACTCTCTCATGCACTTTAAGCGGCGGAGGACAACCCGCTTCTCCCTCCCTTCAACCTGCTGACACCCCCACCGGCATTCCTCACACCGAAACATTTACGCCCCTCCCGGCTTCCGCGACTTCAACCTCCACGCCCCTCCCCACCGAAACCCCCGCGCCGACTAACACACCCACACTGACGCCCATCCCCACCGTAGAAAATCTCAGCGCGAAAGTCGCAGTGGATAAGTTGACTTGCCGCTACGGTCCCGGCGCGGAATATCTTTACCTCTTTGCTTTCAATCGAAATGCAAAAATAAAATTGATCGGGCGCGCGGATGGGAACAACTGGGTCTGGGTAGCAAACGTAGACCTACAAAACCGAACCAACAATTGCTGGGTGAATAAAAAATTCCTCGAGATCGAGGGTGATACACAGGCATTGCCTATCGTGTACCCGGGCGTCAAACTGATTGTTTCACCGTATTATCCCGGTCCCAGTTGGGCGAGCGCGAAGCGTGACGAAAACGGAAATGTCGCTATCACATGGGAGCCTGTGCCTATCAGCCCCGGTAAATTTGCCAACGAGAACATGCACCAGTACCTCGTCGAAGTGTGGAGATGCGAAGCGGGGCAGATCATTTTCGAAACGCTTGGCACCAACTTCCCATTCATCACCGTGGAAAAAGATGAGGCGGGCTGTGCCGTCCCTTCGCATGGACGCGTCTACGTCCAGGAGAAACATGGCTATGGCGGACCGGTAGAAATCCCGTGGCCGAGTCCGTAGAAGAAAACAGAACCCGCCTCCACGTCGAGAAAGAGGCGGGTTTTTGATTCATCCTTCATCCTGCTTAGTGGTGATGCCCGCCCTCATGCACGTGACCATGATCCAATTCTTCCGCGCTCGGCTCGCGCAAATTAACCACACGCACATAAAAATGCAATTCATCGCCCGCGAGCGGATGATTGAAATTCAACGTGACCACATCGCCTTCGATGGAATCCACGCGCGCGAGATGCGAGTTGTCTTCGTTGTCGCGCACATTTAATTCCGCTCCCACTTCCAACTCCATATCTTTGGGGAATTGATCGCGCGGCACTTGCATGAACGCCTCGTCATCGAATTCGCCGTACCCGTCTGCGGGTTGCACGACCACTTTTTTGCTGTCGCCGATCCTCATGCCCATCATTTCATTTTCAAGCCCGGGGACGATGTTTCCATAGCCCGCCAAAAAATGCAGCGGACCCTGCCCTTCGGAACTATCCAGTAATGCGCCATCCACGTGAAGCGTGTATTCGATGGAAACCACCACGCCGTTCTCAACGCTATCTTTGCTCATGGGTTATCCTTTTCCGCGCCGGCTGTTCGCCAGCCTGAACGCCCGCACATTGTAACAAAAAAAGGATTGACAGCAATACAAAAGGGAATACAATTCACCCACTTGTCTGCCCAAGACTTTTAAACAATTGATCCCCACCCTGTGCTGAACGTTGACTTGCGTAAGTCAGCGTTTTTAAATTATTTATCACCAAGAGGAGAGTGTGTATGAATAAGCCAGTCAGGTTCGTTTTGTCAGCCGTTGTCGTTCTGACCCTCATTCTCGGGTCTATGGCAATGACTCCCGCCGCGCGTTCAGAGGCTTCGATCCATCTGAAGAGCGGCGTTTTCGTTCCATCGCAGATGGAGAACACCGCGCAAGGGAGCGGACGGTATTTCATCGTGCAGTTCAACGGACCCGTTCAACAGGCGTGGAAAGACGCGTTGACTGCCGAGGGCGCGGAAGTGCTGGACTATGTTCCCGACTTTGCGTTCAAGGTACGCATGAATGCGGCGATCGCCCAACGCGTGAGGGGGATGAACTTCGTCAGCAACGTGATTCCCTTCCGCGCTCAGTTCAAACTTGGGGCTGACCTCAAGCGCGACGACGCGACGAACGTGTACATGATCCGCATCGAGCGCGGCACGAACTTCGGGGCAGTGCGCGCGTTGATCGCTCAAACGGGCGCGCAAGTGCTTGCCTTTGAGAACAACACCTTGATCGTGGCGGCGAACGGCTCGTTCGTAGACGCGATGGCGGCAGTGGACGATGTTGCCTCCATCAGCAACTTCGAACTCAACCAGACTCAACTTTCCAAGTCGGAAGGTCCCGCGAAAAATGACGCGGCGCGCGACATCATCGGCGCGGGAGTCGCAAACTCGCGCGGCTACGATGGCTCGACGCAGATCGCGGCAGTGGCAGATACAGGCTTGGGCGGCGGAACAGCCTCCACCGCGCACGCAGACATCCCGTCGAGTCGAATCGTCGCCATCTATAACTGGCCCGGTTCCGCCGGCGGATGTTTCCAGTCCATCACAAATGACGGCTCGATCGATGTGGATTCCGGTCACGGCACGCACACCTCCGGTTCCGTTCTAAGCGATGGCGGAGCGGGCGGACTTGGAATGGGCGTTGCTCCAGCGGCGCGCTTGGTTTTCCAATCCACTGAAAACTGGGCAAAGGTCACAACATACTGTCAGATCTTTGGCGGCTATCCCGCAAACGGATATTTCCTGACCGGGCTTCCGACCGACCTGAAGACACTGTATCAGCAAGCCTATAATGCCGGCGCGCGCATCCACTCGAATTCGTGGGGCGCGGCTGTGGCTGGCGACTATAACAACGATGGCGCAAACACCGACTCGTTCATCTGGACGAACCGCGATATGGTCATCACTTTTTCGGCAGGCAATGAAGGCATTGACGCCAACAGCGACGGGGTCATTGATAACGACTCCATCGGCTCGCCCGGCACCGCAAAGAATGTGATCACCGTGGGCGCAAGCGAGAACCAACGCGCCGATAATTATCCCTGCGATACTTCGTTGGGATATACCACCTGCGCCTCGCAAAGCGGAGCCAATGTGATCGCCACGTACGGCTCTTCCTGGCCCAGCGATTATCCCGCGAACCCGATCAACAGCGATCCCGCCGCGGGCAACGCCGGTCAGATGGCGGCGTTCTCCAGCCGCGGTCCTACAGACGATGGACGCATCAAACCGGACGTGGTGGCTCCCGGCACATGGATCCTTTCCACCTATTCCGATCTCTATCAGCAGGGCTACGATGCTTCGGCGAATCCGCAGAACGGCGCCTATCAATATGATGGCTGGGGCTTCCCGTACAATTCGGCTTACAAATACATGGGCGGCACTTCCATGTCTAACCCGCTCACAGCGGGCGGCGCGGCGGTCGTCAAGGATTACTACAACAAAGCATTCAGCATCAACGCGACGGCGGCGTTGGTGAAGGCAACCCTCATCAACTCTGCTGTGGACATCCTGGATGAGAACAACGATGGCGCTAACGATAATGATTTCCCCATCCCGAATTCAAACGAAGGCTGGGGACTCATCAACCTCGATGGCGCGACCGATGGCACGCTCCAATTCGTGGATGAAGCCACAGGTTTGAGCACCGGCGGTTCGCAAAACTTCAACGTGACCAGCACGGGCGGTCCGCTCAAGGTGACCATCGTTTGGTCCGACTATCCTTCCACCGATACCGCGTCGGTGAACCTCGTCAACGATCTCGATCTGACAGTAACCAACGGCTCGAATACCTATCGCGGCAACGTGTTCTCCGGCGGTTGGAGCGCGACCGGCGGTTCGGCTGATCGCCGCAACAACGTGGAGAACGTGTACATCCAATCGGCGAGCGGTTCTTACACCATCACCGTCAATGCGTTCAACGTCCCCAACGGGCCGCAGAAGTTCGCATTGGTTGTAGATGGCGGCACATTAGGTACTGTTCCGACTCCTACATCGGGTCCGACCAGCACACCAACCAACACCAGCGTGCCTCCCACGCCCACGAACACCGGCATTCCTCCGACACCCACGAACACGCCCGCGCCGACAACCAGCACCGGCTTCCTCGCTCCATCATCGCAAGCCGCGCAGACTTCCAGCGCTGGTGACAACAACGGCTACCAGACCAATCCGACCAACGCGTTTGGAAACGACAGCGTCTTTGCCGTGGACACGAACAGCGGAAATGGAACCAGCACATCCTGCACGAACAACCGAAAAGATAAACATCACTTCTTCAACTTCGGTTTCAACATTCCGTCAGGCACAGTGCTCGGCATTCAAGTGCGGCTCGACGCGCGGGTAGACTCAACGAGCGGCTCGCCAAAACTCTGCGTGCAACTCTCGTGGAATGGCGGCTCATCTTGGACATCCGCGAAGCAGACCTCGACACTCACAACTTCCGAAGCAACGTATACGTTGGGCAGCACATCGGATACCTGGGGTCGCACGTGGTCGTTGGGTGATTTCTCAAACGCCAACTTCCGCATCCGCGTGATAGACGTGGCAAGCAACACCTCGCGCGACTTCTCGCTCGATTACATCGCAGTCAACATTACGTATCAGCCGTAACGTAAGTCATTGCGCGGAGGACAATAGTCCGACAAAGCAATCTCAACAAGAAGATGGATGCGGGCAACTGCATCCATCTTTTTTTATTTGACAAACGCCTCAGACCCAGCCGACGCCTGCCTCTAACCCTCCGCCTTTTCTCCCCTTCATCCTTCCGTCTTCATCCTTCCTCCTTTACAATCTTCCACATGCACTACGATCTCTGCCTCCCCTGGTATTGGGAACACGATATTGACTTCGTCCGCTTTGTCGAACATGCTTGCAACGAGCAGGGACTAACTTTCTGGCAGATCACGCCAGAGAATTTGCTTGAGTCATTATCCGCGTTGTATAAGGGTGAAAAGACATTCAACACGTTACTCGACCGTTCGCAGGGAGAAGATCGCTTCTTGCCGATCAACAATTGGGCAAAGGAATACAACAAACGCCGCATCAACCCGCCTGAACTTTCTGCATGGTCGGAAGATAAAGCCACCATGCACCTCGAACTTATCACTGCAGAGATGCACACGCCGTACACGATCATCCTGCCGCCGTTTCTCGAACAGCCTGTGATTCCTAAACTCGATCTTGCGCCGCTTGGGAATCATTTTGTCATCAAGCCCTCGCATGGCGGAGGCAGTGAAGGCGTCGTCCTCGGCGCGTCCTCGCTCGAACAGATCCTGCGCGCGCGGATGGAATATCCCGAACAAAAATATCTCGTGCAATCCACGATCACGCCGCGCACCATTCAGGGACGCCCTGCGTGGTTCCGCGTGTTTTATGCCGTCGGAAAAACGTATCCATGCTGGTGGCATCCGTTGACTCATGTCTACGCAACGGTCACGCCAGCCGAAGAGTCTCGCTTCGAGTTGGCTTCACTTCACGAACTGACAAAACGCATCGCCTCTCTCTGCCGCTTGGATTGGTTCACCACCGAAATCGCCCTCACGCTGGAAGATTTCATCGTCGTGGATTACGTCAACGACCAGATAGACACGCGCATCCAATCGAAAGCCGTAGACGGCGCGCCTGATGAGATCATGCAGGATGTGGCGAGGAGGTTGGCGGGAGTGGCGGGGGCAAGTAAGTGATCAGTGAGCAGTCATTAGTTTTTTACTGCGTACTTCGTATTGCGTATTATGTAATGTTGATACAAGGGAAAGAACGCCGAAGGCGTGAAATGATTGTAGATTGAAGAATGTGTTGTTTTCAACCCCGAAGGGGTGTCAGAGCATTACGCGAATCATGTCATCCGTTTCGACATGGTGAGCGTAAGACAAACCGCCAACGCGCCACCTTCGGGATTTGTGGCAGCTGATGACAACGTAGTACGCAGTAACCCGTATCTCGTAACTCGTAGCAAACACCTCACCTTACACAATAGGAGCACACCATGCCAAAGCCACGCGCACGCGATCTGGGGATTCCATTTGAGGGGAGGACGGGAAAATATAACGCGATCACCGATGTGGAGGAAATCACTGTCGGCTACTCGACCATCATCGAAGGTGACTCGGCGCGGACGGGAGTGACGATCATTCATCCGCGCGGGAGGTCGAATCATGATCCCGTTTTTGCGGCGTGGTTTCCGTTCAATGGCAATGGTGAGATGACAGGCGCGGCATGGGTCGAGGAGGGCGGATTCCTTGAAGGTCCGATTGGGATCACGAACACACACTCGGTGGGAATCGTCCGCGATACGATCATCGAGTGGCAGGCGAAGAATAACGCGCTGTTCCAGAAGTGGTCGTGTCCCGTCGTGGCAGAGACCGCCGACGGATGGCTCAACGATATGAATGGATTCTTCGTCAAGCCTGCTCATGTGTGGGAAGCGCTGGAGAAAACTGAATCAGGCTCAATCGCGGAAGGAAGCGTCGGCGGCGGGACGGGAATGATCTGTTACGAGTTCAAAGGAGGGAGCGGGACGTCATCCCGAAAACTTCCTGAAAAATTCGGCGGGTGGACCGTCGGCGCGTTCGCGCAATCCAATTTTGGGGCGCGGTATCAATTCACGGTGGCGGGAGTCCCCGTTGGGAATCATTTGAAAGAACATGCGGTGTGGTCGGGCGGCGAAAATCCGTATCACGATGACGGGTCGCTGATCGTCGTGCTGGCGACGGACGCGCCGCTGTTGCCGCATCAACTCAAACGGATCGCGAAACGCGCAACGCTCGGCATGGCGCGCACGGGTTCGCTGGGCGGCAACGGTTCGGGAGATATTTTTCTCGCGTTCTCGACCGCCAACCCAAACACCGCGCTCGGTAAAGAAAACGGACTCGCCGATCTGCGCGCGCTCGATAACGAGCATCTCAATCCGCTGTTCGCCGCGTCGGTCTTTGCGACGGAGGAGGCGATCATCAATGCAATGGTCGCGGCGGAGGATATGACGGGGCATAACGGGTTCACAGTGAAGGCATTGCCGCATGAGGAGGTGAGGGAGGTGATGAGGAGGTATGGGAGGTTGAAATGAGCGGACGAAAAGGGGAGCGGAAGTATAGTCATCCATTTAATCGCATATAATGATGACAAAGAGTGTTATACAAAATAGAGGAAATCTAACTGGCATATGGACTTTTATACGTCAAAACCCAAATTGATTTTCATCCAAATATTTTTTATTTTTCTAATTGTTTTATTTTTGACTGTATTTCGCACGGTTGCTGGGGTTTTGATTTCACTGCTATTCGCTTTCCTTGTAATCAAAACTATTCCAGATTTATTCATTTCAGAACCAGTGTTGCGATTTGATCAGAACGGCATCCAAACCAGCAATCGCCGCAGTAATCGTTTCGGATTAATTTCATGGGACGATATCGATAAGATAAATATAGGCTATTTTCGGTTCAATCGTTTTCTCATGATTGAGGTAAAGGATTCAGAGAAATTTCGAGCTCGCGTAATAGCCGAAAAAGGCAAACTGCTTGCAATGTTCTTCCGTGACCCTTCGCCCTATATTTCCTTATCATTTGATTTATTAACGCCTTCACTGGACAAAGCATTGGACTACATCAGGTCTCATCATTCCAACAAAATGGCAAATGATTAACTTCTCGAAAGCCTCCCCCATTTTCCTCGTAGACATCCATAACGCAAGAGGAGAAACAGATGCCCAACATTCCCAAATTCCAAAACCTAGTCAAAAACTACGGTGACTTCACCGCCGTCAAAGGAATCAGCTTCGACATCAAAGAGGGCAATATTTGAGTGAAAGCCCCCTCTGTCCTTCGGACATCTCCCCCAAATACGACGATAGTGCTGTCGGATTTGGGGGAGAACATGATAAGCAAAGTTTTTATGAAAACAAAAATTTTCATTTCAAGAGCAATCGTCCCCTCCCCAAATTCGAGCCGCCGCTCTTCGCGGGTCGCATTTGGGGAGGGCTAGGGAGGGGACAAATGCCGCGCCCACCCAGAAGCAACCCAAAGACCAGAACCCGCGCCATCGAATTACGCAAAGAACTCACTCCTGCCGAACGCAAACTGTGGGCATACCTGCGCGGAGATAAACTGGGAGTCAACTTTAGAAGACAGCACGCCATCGGAAACTTCATCCCTGATTTGTGTGTATCGAGAAAAAACTCATCATCGAACTGGATGGAAGTCAGCACTTGGAGCAAGAGGAATACGATGAAGAAAGAACAAAGTATTTTGAATCGCTTGGCTACAAAGTGATCCGTTTTTGGAATAACGATGTGACGAAGAACATGGACGATGTAATTCACGCGATCATTTTTGCGCTGGATAAGGAATGAACCCAGCGAGCGAAGGCGAAGAATCCACGCTGCATCTCGAAATCCCCTCCTCCATTTCCCCGTAAACATCCATAACGCAAGAGGAGAAACAGATGCCCAAATTCCGTTAATGCAAGCGGCTGATCATCTAAACAAGGATCGAGACACATTATCAACTTAAATATAAGACTCACAAGAACAGAAGATGTTAATCTGCTTCCAGAGATAGAAGATTCGGCTGGCGAGAGTTTCCGCGCCCTGCCCCATTTAGCATGGATAGCAGACGATGATGCTATGTCCACTGAAGCGCACCAGAAATACGTTGCCCAAAGCGCCTCTTGGGTAGCAGAAGTTGATGATCAGGCAGTTGGATTCCTATGCGCAGAATCAGCCGCAAAGGATCTGCATATTTGGGAAATGGCAGTTCGACGCGAATGGCAAGGCAAAGGCATTGGTCGAAAATTAATGAAAACCGTACTTGACCATGCGCGCCAAAACGGGTTCGTATCGGTAACTCTTACAACCTTTCGAGATGTGCCGTGGAATGAACCATTCTATCGCTCGCTTGGGTTTGAGATCATGGATACAGAAAAGATGGACTCGCGACTCAAGCAGATACTTGACGCGGAAATCCAACATGGTCTGCCAGGCGACTTGCGCTGCGCCATGCAACTCGTTTTTCACGAGTATACGAGTGAGGAATAAACATCTTGTAGATGGTTTTTCCATTTCGACGGAGTTTAGAAGAACCCACGCCGCATTCTGAAACCCCTTCCCCATTTCCGCGTATACTTCCACAACGCAAGAGGAGAAACACATGCCCAACATTCTCGAATCTCAAAATCTGGTCAAAAACTACGGTGACTTCACCGCCGTCAAGGGAATATCCTTCGACATCAAAGAGGGAGAGATCTTCAGCCTTCTCGGTCCCAACGGCGCGGGGAAGACAACGACCATCTCGATGCTGTCCACGCTCTACACGCCCACCTCAGGCGATGCGACCATCGGTGGACATTCCATTTCCAAAGACCCGATGGCGGTCAAGCGCGTGATCGGAGTCGTGCCGCAGGACTTGGCTCTGTACGAAGACCTCACGGCAAAAGAGAATCTCGTCTTCTGGGGGCAGATGTATGGACTCGGCGGCAAGTCGCTCAACAGCCGCGTGGATGAAGTGTTGGAACAAATCGGTTTGACGGATAAAGCCAAAAACCGAGTCAAAACCTATTCGGGCGGGATGAAGCGCCGCGTCAACATCGGCGTGGGTCTGCTCCACAAGCCGCGCCTGCTGTTCATGGACGAGCCCACCGTCGGCATTGATCCGCAATCGCGGCGGGCGATTCTCGACACGGTCAAAGATTTGAACAAGCACGGCATGACCGTTCTCTACACCACGCATTACATGGAAGAAGCCGCCGAACTCTCGAACCGCGTCGGCATCATCGATCACGGCGAACTCATCGCGCTCGGCACGCAGGATGAACTCACCAAACAAGTCGGCGAGACTGAAACGCTCATCCTGCACATCGGCGAAAACGAAGACCCCGACGCGCTCGCCAAAGCGTTGAGCGGAGTCGAAGGCGTGCAAAAAGCGGACGTGACCGATCATGAAGTCAGCGTCATTACAGCGGATGCGAAAGATATCCTCGCGGCGGTGGTGGGCAAAGCCAACGAGCGCGGCATCAAGATCCGCTCCATTGACATCCGCGAGCCGAATCTCGAAGCGGTGTTTCTTCACCTAACAGGACGAGCTCTCAGAGACTAGAGATTGGAGACTGGAGATTCACACAGTCTCTAGTCTCTAGTCTCTAGTCTCCAGTCTCCAATTCTCCACTCCTCTAATTCTCTCTGGAGAACCCCATGCGTAAATTATTCCTCATCGGCTTCAAAGACCTCAAACTCATGTTCCGCGACCGCGCCGCGTTGACGCTCATCCTCCTCACGCCGTTCCTGCTCACACTTGGCATGGGACTCGTCACAGGCAGGTTCAGCGGCGGCAGCAGTGGCATTTCAGACATCCCGATCGTGATCGTCAACCTCGATAACGATTCCTTGGGGGACGCGCTGGTGGATGTGTTCCACTCGGACGACCTGGCTGAATTGGTCGAACCAACTTCCAGCGGCGATCCCGAAGCGGCTCGTCTGCTTGTGGATGAAGATGAAGCCGCGGCGGCGATCATCATCCCTGCGGGGTTCACGCAAAGCGTCATCCCGCAAAACGGAACCAACGCGCCCAACGAAGAAATCAAGATCGAGTTTTATTCAAACCCGTCGCGCCCCACCAGCGCGGGAATCATCCAAGCCATCCTCGATGGATTCATGGCGCGGCTCGATGAAATGCAATTGAGCGGCATGACTTCGATCTCGCAACTGATCGCCAGCGGAAGGCTTTCGCCGCAGGATGCGAATCAAGCGGGCGAGGAGATGGGCGCGCGTCTGCGAGCCGAAGCGAACAATAGCGGCGAAGCGACCGCCATCACATTGAACACATCAACAAGCGGCGGCGAGGCGGTTGAGTTCGACACGCTTTCATATTTTGCGCCTGGCATGGCGTTGATGTTCTTGATGTACACCGTCAGTCATGGCGGCGGTTCCATCCTCCGCGAAAAAGCGCAAGGCACATTGCCGCGTCTGCTCGTCTCGCCCGCCAACTCGATTCAGGTGTTGGGCGGCAAGGTCTTCGGCATCTTCCTCACAGGCGCAGCGCAAATGTTGATCCTCATCGGCGCGTCAACATTGTTCTTTCAGTTGAAATGGGGCGACGCGCTGGGCGTCCTTCTGCTTGTCTTTGCCGCGGTGTTCGGCGCGACAGGCTGGGGATTATTGCTCACCGCGCTGGTACGCTCGCCCGCGCAGATCGGAAGCGTCGGCGCCGCTGTGATGTTGATCTTCTCGATGCTCGGCGGAAGTTTTGTCTCATTGGATAACCTGCCCGCCATCGTGCAGACGATCGGCAAGATCACGCCCAACGCCTGGGCAATGGATGGATTCACCACCCTCGCCCTCGGCGGGACTCTCACGCCTCTTTCCCCGCCGATACTTGCTCTGCTGACGATGGGCAGTCTCCTCTTCCTGATCTCTGCCGCGCTGTTCGGTAAAAATAATTTGGTGCAGAAATGATTTTGCATCTGGTAGGGGCGGGGTTTCCCCGCCCAACATCGGGGCGAGAGAACCTCGCCCCTACGGAATAATGATCATGAAAAAAATCCTCGCCATTGCATGGAAAGATGCCATCCTCCGTTTTGCCAGCCCATCGGAATGGTTGTTCTTCATCGTCTTGCCGCTCCTCTTCACGTTCATCTTCGCGGGCGGAGTGCCGACTGGCGACGAAGATAACCGCGTCCGCTTGGTGGTTGTGGACCAGGCAAACACATCCATTTCGCAGGAGATCATTTCTGAACTCGAAAATTCAACCGCGGTCAGACCCGACGTATTATCACTGGCGGGCGCAGAGGAAGAATTTGATTCGCGCCGCGCGGTTGCCATGCTGGTCATCCCTGCTGGGCTGGACTCTGAGTCGATTCAAAACGGCACAGCGCAACTGGATTTCCGCCAGTTACCCAACGACATAGACGCTTCGATCGCACAACGCGCCATCCAAACCTCCATTCGACGCGTGAGCAGTGTCGTCAGCGCGGCGAACATGGCGGTGGAGCAAGCCAAAGCGCGCGGCGGGTTTGAGTCCACTGATGCGGAACAGGCATATTTCGATCAGTCACTGGAACTCGCCCAAACGTTGCAATCAGATTCGCCCGATCGCGTGAACGTGACGCTGGGCAACACGCCCGATGACTTTGAATACGATCCGCAGGCGAACGTCTCTGCTGGGCAATTGATCACATGGGTGTTCATTCCGCTGTTTGGCATCTCGGCATTATTTGCGGCTGAACGCACAGGCGGGACTCTGCGGCGTCTGCTCACCACGCCGACCAGCAAAGCGACTTTCTTGCTCGGTACGATCTCTGGTCAAGTGGCGATGGCGTTGATCCAGATGACGCTGTTGGTGTTATTCGCCTACCTTGCCTTCAAACTGAATTGGGGGAATCCGCTGGCAGTATTCATCATCCTTGCCTGTTCCGCGCTCGCGGCGGCGGCAATTGGAACGGCGATGGGAACCTTCATCAAGTCTGAAGGTCAGGCAACGGGATTAAGTATCATGGCTGGCATGATGATGGGCATGCTGGGCGGATGCTGGTTCCCGCTGGAGTTGTTCCCACCTTTCATGCAAACCATCGCGCACATTTTCCCCACCTACTGGGCAATGCAGGGTCTGCTCGATCTATTGTTGCGCGGCGGAGGCATCATCGAGATCCTCCCCGAAGCGGGAGCCTTACTCGTGTTCGCAGTGATATTTTTCAGTCTAGGGGTTTGGCGGTTCAGGTACGAGTAGATTCAAAACATAATCCAAAAGTGGAAGGCAGATAATATCCGCCTTCCACTTTTTACTTTCTTCTTTTTACCTTATTCCGTCACCAACATTGACTTTGCCATCTTCCCGTGCAACTGACCAATTCCACGCGCGAGGTTCATGAACAGCGTCCACAGAAAGATACCGAACAGCACCAGCAACGGGTACGACCAGGTCGGGAAGTAATATCGAACATCGTTATTCGCCACAAATCCCTGATTGAACGCCTCCTGTAAAAACGGAATGGCAATGACCGATAACGAAAAGCTCAACACAACGGTAAACAACACAAAATAGATCGTTCCCAAAACGAACTGGATGAACATGTAAAGGATCGAAAACCATGTATGTTTGTCAGTGGCAAGGACTTTAAGACGGTCAAGCCACTTAAGGTTTTGTTGCGTGAATAACGGGCGGCGAGGCATTCGCACGCCGAGCAACGCTTCCACGACCCGCCCCTCCAACAACGCAATGCCGCGTACCGAAATAAAAAAGAACAGCGCAAACGGCAGACCGAAGATGAACAACGCGAACGAGACGGATAGCGAAAATCCCGTCACTGCCCAGGTAAAATAAAACACGCCCGTCACGAACGCGATCAACATATACAACAATGCGCCCCACGCGCGCGGGTCGGTATACACGCTAAAGAATCCACCTGCGGCAGACCTCGGCTGGGGATTCTCCGGCGTAAGTTGAGAAGACGTGCGACGTTCCACTTCGGCATACGCGGCGGCAGTCTCGGAGGGCGAACCGTATTGTTCGATCACCTGACCCAACGCCGCTTCCTCCGACAATTTGGGCTGTTTCTCTTTCAACCCCGCCAGTGCGGCTCTGAGATGTTCCTCCGCGTCGGCAAGCGCATCTCGAACCGTAGCGGAGTCGCTTCCCTGCATTTCGGTTTTCAACTGCTCCAAATATTCTTCAATCGATTTGATCATTTCGACGCTCCTTTAATGGCACGGTCAACAAATGATTTCATTTGCCTCCATACATCCTGCCAGATGACGAGGGTTTCCTTTCCCTCGGCTGTAATCTCATAATATCGCCTGGGCGGACCCGAAACAGAAGGTTCCACACTGCTTTCGAGCAATCCGCTGTTTTCGAGCGAGCGGAGTACAGGGTACAAGGCGCCTTGCTTCATAAAGATGACATCGCCGCTGGATTCTTCGAGCAGTTTGGCGATCTGATAGCCATACATCGGCTTTTTGCTTTTCGCCAGCAGACTGAGTAAGACCAGCGACGCAATACCTGCGTTCATCTCTTTTTGGAATTTCTTAGTGACGGTGGGGGAATCAGCCACTGTGCCTCCTTTCGGTAGTTCGAATTTATTACTATTACTTACTTCATAATAGTAGCAAGTACAGATTACGTCAAGGGAGGAAAACGAAAAACCCCTCCTACTGTGGAGGGGTTTTTGAGTTAGGTTGAAGATTATGGCGAAGGTCTCAACGCGGGCTCGAAGCTGTCGCGCGGCGAGAAAAATCCGCTGGGGAGTTCGATGGGCGTCAGGGATTTCCCCGCTTGAATATCAGCCAGGGATACGTAGTACAACATGACTTCACTGCTGTCGAATCGCTGGAATGCAAAGAGGATGTATTTGCGGTCCGGGCTGAAACGGGCATCGCGATAACAACAGTCGCCGCCGATCGGATTGATGATCGTTTCTTGAAGGGTATCGCTGTTATAGAGATACAAGTCGCCGAAGCCTTCGTTACGAATGGCGTCGTTCAACAGGAACATGTTGTTGCCGTCCCAATCAAAACTGGTGATGCGTTTCGTGGTTTCCTCGTTCGTAAAACCAAAGTTGATGCCGGGGAATTTGTCGATGCGGGTGACCCCGGTGTTGGCGCAATTTTGAATATCCACGCTAACAAGCACGATCTGGTCGGAGTTGATCAACTCAGTATCCACGATGCGGATGGCAAGGCGCTTCTCGTCGCTCGACCAGAGCGCATCGCGGAAGGGGAACGATGAATAGAAGCAATTGTCCTTGTGGGCGATGAGGTTGAAGCGCGTGTCCATGACCTTCAAGGCTTCGATGTCGAACGGCAGGATGTTGAGCGTGCGCTGAATGCTGATCGCGACGTGACTGCCATCCGGCGAAACGCGGAAACCTTCGAGTTTCTCATTCGTGTTGAAGCACACCAATTGCTCGACCAGCTTGGTATCTCCATGCACCATGAAGGCGCAATTGCGCGAGAGATAGACAAGCCGATTTTCCGGGATCCATTGCAAATTGGTTTTGGGAAAACTGTCCGTTCGGATTTGGATCAGGTTACTGCCGTCGGTATTCATGAAGTACAGCTCGTTCTTCGAGAGGAAGGCGATCTGGTCCGCTCCGCCGGGAGGAGGCGGCACGGTTGGAACAGCTTCCGTTACGAGAGGCGTGACAGTTGGCGCGGGGATCGATGTTTCGGTTGGGGGAAGAGGCGTAGGGTTAGCGACCAGATTCCCCGTCGGGGTTGAGGCGGGCGCGAGGAACGGGATTTGCCCGCGCAGGGCGAGTATCCCGAATAATACGACCAACAAGAGTCCCGTCGCTCCGATCCAAATATTTCGTTGCGAAACGGCGCGCCTGTCGCGCATAAACACCGAGGCGGGGATGGTGTGTTCATCGCCGAACGCGGCGCGATTGAGCGCACGCGCCAGATCGAGCGCGTTCGTATACCGTTTGTTCTTGTCTTTTGCCAGCGCGGTCTTGATGATGGCGTCTACCTCTGGCGGAAGGTCGGGCCTGGATTTTAAAATATCGGGGATCGGGTCGTTGACGTGTTGTAGCGCGATGCCGATGACCGTGCCGCCATCGTATGGGCGCGTGCCGGTCAGCATTTCGTAGAGGATCGCGCCCAACCCATAAATATCGGCGCGATGATCAACGGTTTCGCCGCGCGCTTGTTCGGGGCTGATGTAGGCGGGCGTGCCGATGACTTCGTTG